>OMVJ01000015.1 GCA_900314495.1 uncultured Olsenella sp. | reverse complement strand
CCGGGTCGCCCGGTGAAGGCGAGGAAGAAGGGCGTGAAGGGAGCGAAGAGCGTTGCTGCCTAGGCTAGCCCCTTGTCACACAAACTACCGAAGCCTCCATTTTTTGTCTTTGGGGGGTGCCAATGCGTGAGCTAAGCGTCTTTGTAGATGAGTCTGGAACGCAGGAAGGTACTTCCGAGTACTATCTTGTCACTTTGGTTTTCCACGACCAGGAGGATGATTTGCAGTCGTATCTTGCGGCGTATGAGCATTCCCTGAGGGAGCGTGGTCTTCCGGACATTCCGTTTCATGCCGAGCCACTCATGAGGGCGCATGGGGCGTACACGCAGCTAACTCCGAGTACAAGGCACCAGGAGCTCGTATCATTTTCCGCGTTCGTGAGGCGGCTCCCCGTACACTATGTGACTTTCTCCTATCGAAGCGACAACGTGGCCGGTCGGGAAGGTCTCCTATTGTCCCTTAAGAGGGACATCATCAACTATCTGTTTGACCACTTGGAATACTTCCAGAGGTTTGACCAGGTGAAGATCTATTACGACAACGGCCAGCCAACGGTGACGGGTGCCCTGCACGCCGCAATGGAATACGTGCTGTCGCGTGGCGTAGTGGTGTATCGATCAACTGGTTACCAGAAGTACCGATTGTCGCAGGTCGCGGACTACGTTTGCATGGTCGAACTAGCAGCACTGAAGTATGTGCGCGGTGAAGCCACGGAGACTGACAAGAGATTCTTTGGTCTGTCGACGCAGTTCAAGAAGAACTATCTAAAGCAGGTGCGAAGGAAACTGTTGAACTAGGCGTCCGAAACTTTACTTTCGTTTCAGTGACACACCTTGTGCACGTGGTGTAGTGGCAGCTCGTCGTGCTACTCAGTTTGCGTACCAGCCAAGGGAGGGTGAGGACGATGGCGGATCAGCGCTATTACTGGATGAACCCCAAACGGCATGAGTTTCTCAACCATATTCCGTTCGGCGAGTACGGTAACGATTATGGCATAACGAGCGTGCTGACTCCGCTGTCGACAGGCGCTGTGCTCGCGCTCATAGGGGAGCGATGGTCTGGAGACCCCGTGTTCTGTCTCTGCAACGGTTGGCCGCACGCCCTTTCTCCTCATCGCTTGGAGAAGGCGCTGGAACGCTACGACATTGATGTCTCATCAAACTGGCTTAGAGATTGCACGGACATCACGGGCATTCTTGTGCAAGCACGCGGTCACTTACACAAGGAGTGGCACCCGTCCACTCGTGGCCCGTGGTTTGATTGGGACGAGGTGCCCTACAGTGGCCCCTTTGATTTGGTGCCTTCACGTCGTCGATATTGCATTAATCGGACGCGCAGGGAGTACGTCGACCTTTCTCATACCACGGTCACGGGAATTTGCCGCCGTGATGGTCGTGTGTGGCTGGCGCGGGCTGATCCTATTCCTTCGCTGTTCTCGCCATGGTACCAATCGCAAACTTGGCGAGGTCGCTGGTGCTTGGACCAGGTGGACGTGGCGGACGAAGCTCCGCAAGATTCCTATGCGGATGTGACTAAGTTGGCGTGTGACGAGGCCATGCATGCCGATGACATAGTTTGGCAGGAGCTCTCGCCAGGGGAGATTGCCGAGGACCTTGAAGAGCTTTATGGCATAGACATTGAATATGCCAAGGATGGGCAGTTGGGTGAGGCGCTGGCCAACCTTTCGGTGCGACATGGTGGTGGCGAGCGTACGGTCTTACGGAGTTCACTGGCAATTCGTCCAGCAGGAGGCGCCGCGACGTCCTCCGCTGGCTTGACGGCAGTGCAGCGGCTGAGAATTGCGCGCCGCTTGAGTGGGGGACTGACTTCAGGTCAGATGCGTGTCAGTGTGCCCGAGGGGGCCCAGTGGTTGGGAGTTATTTTCCTCTGTGGGAAGTCATACGCTAAGGAGGTGTTTGACGAGAAACGTAAGCCTGCGGATGCGTTGGAAAGTCTCAAGCCGGGTACTCGGTTGCGGTTGGTGTGGCGAATTGGTGAGGAAGACGACTACGAATACGCATGGCCAGAGTTCGTGTCTGAAAAGGGTGAACCGTTGCCCTTGGTACCTCCGCATGGAGTTCCACCTGATGCGCGCGGTATCCAGCGATGCGAAAACGTGTCGCGCGACGGCGATGAGCTCGTGTGCGTGGTGATGCGGGTCTGCAAGGCTGATGAGCTTGACGAGGAAAACTGGTACAGGGTGCGGCGACGGTACGCGCTCGACGTGGCGGTCTTCCAGGTGCTTGATGGGGAGCAGTAAGTGGCGAACAAGGTTGCTCGACACCAGCCGAAGACCTTCCAAGCGCCGTAGCATAGAAACCGTATGCACCCAGGGGCAGCTCGGCATTCATACTGCGTCCCTCAAGGTCAATATTGAATAGCAGCGTATCAGACTCGGCGCGAACGAAGTTGACTTTGCAGACGGAATCCGCAGCGAGCATTCCCTGCTGCCTTGCGAAGCCGCTGACCGTCATTTTCAGAATATGTACCACGAGCTGACTGTCTCTGCCTCGCCGCTGAGTGCCCGCGCCGCCATGCCCATGGGGTCCAGCACAATCTCCCAGCTTGTAGGGTCGCAGGGGTACAGGTACGAAGTGAACTCCTCGTCGTCAATGACGCCCTCGTACATGGGGTGTTCGCGCGAGCATGGCCAGTAGTAGCACCGGCCCTTAGTGAGGGTGGTCATCGAGTCGGTGCATTCGTCGCCCACGTAGCGCACCACGGACCACTCCTCCTTCACGTTCATTCGCTTGACAGCCTCTGCCAGCCAGCCGAGGGCGTCCGCCAGCTCGGGATCGGTTTCGCGATACTTGTTCTTGATACTTGCCAGCAGGTCAAAGTACTCGGCATAGCTGGCCATGCCGTAGGGGATGAGCTGCGCAGTGCGGCTGTCGCTTCCGTTTGGGAACTCGCGCTCGAACAGCATGTCCTCCACTGCGTTGAGTTCCGCCGGGTAGGAGAAGACCTCGCCGCCGTTTGCACGGCGGTACGGCAGCAGGTCGTACTGCTCGTGCTCGGGCGGAATGTAGGGACCCGCGGTCATGCGGAAGGTCTTTGCTGTGGTCATGTATGACACCTCCGGCGAGGAAAGGCGCGAGATTGGTGGCGAGTAGCCGTTGCCCTAGTGTTCCACCACGTTGCGGAGCTCTTCTCCGCGTGCGTAGCGGCGCAGGTTTTCCAGCGCGAGGTCGCGGACGTTCTCGCGCGTGACGGGCAGGTGCCAGAAACCTGCAACATGGGGTGTGACCAGCGCGTTTTTCTGAATCCACAGGCGGGAGTCTGCGGGAAGGGGCTCGGGCGAGGTCACGTCTATGGTCGCGCCAGCAAGGTGACCGGACTCCAGGGCGTCGCAGAGGGCGTCTTGGTCCACGAGGTCTCCGCGGCCGGCGTTGACGAAGTAGCTGCCAGGCCGCATGGCTTGGAAGAAGCTGGCGTCGGCCAGGTTGCGCGTCTGCGGTGTGCTGGGCAGGAAGCAGGCGACTACGTCTGCGGCTGGCAGCAGGGCGGGCAGGTCCGCGCGAAGGTCACGGGTTGCGTGCATGGAGGAGAATGCCTCACGGTAGGCTGGCGAGTCGCTGGCAGCGGCGTTGCGGCGGACACCCACACAGCTGGCACCCAGCGCGTGGCAGAGTTGCGCGAAGTGCAGGCCAAGGTCACCCGCGCCGACCACGAGCACGCGGGCGCCGCGGAGTGTGACGACGGGACCCTCGTCCTGCCAGCTGCAGTCTCGCTGGTGGTCTCGGTAAAGGTGCAGCTTCTTCATGAGGGCGAGCAGACTGGCGAGGCAGTGTTCGGAAACCGCCTGGCCGTAGGCGCCGGCAGAGCACGTGAGCTGCGTGTTTGGTGCAAGAATGCCGGGGGTGACGAAGCGGTCTGCGCCCGCGGTTGCCAGCTGAATCCAGCGCAGGCGGGGTGACGCCTTGATGTACCCCGCAGGCACGGCGCCGATGATGACCGTGGCCTCGGCAACGTCCGTCCGCGTGGCGTGACCGGGCGCGCGGAAGGCGAAAGTGGCTTCGGGCATGACTGCCTGGAACTGCTGCGGTTCGTCGCCCTCAAGCGGCAGGGTGACGAGGACTTTCTCCGCCGTGGCGGGCCGTGTCTCTTGGCTGCCCATGCTGCTAGCCCTTCAGGAAGAGTGCGGTCAGGGCGCGCATTGCGGAGCGGGGGAGGAAGCGCGGGACCGCTACCAGCACTTTGTTGGTGGCACTTGGCACGGCGACCACCTTGCCGCTCATGAGCGCCTTGTAGCCATATTCCGCCACATCGAGCGAGGTGGCATACTGGATCTTGCCGAACGCGCCGCTGGTTCCAGTGCCCGCCACACTCCAGAAGCTGGTATCCGTCGGACCGGGGCAGAGCGCGGTGACGCTGACGCCAGTTCCGCGCAACTCTGCTGCAAGCGACTCGGTCAGCGAGAGCACGTACGCCTTGGTGGCAAAGTAGACGGACATGTACGGGCCGGGCATGAAGCCCGCCACGGAGGCCAGGTTGAGGATCTTGCCCTTGCCGCGGTCCAGCATGGGACCCAAGCACCAATACGTCAGGTCCGTGAGTGCGCGCACGTTGAGCTCGATCATCTGGTCCTGCTTCTGGATGTCCGCGGTGGCGAAGGCGCCGTGGTCGCCGAAGCCGGCATCGTTGACCAGCACGTCAATGGCCAGCCGGTTCTCGTCGATGTAGTCCGCCACCTCCACAATGCCCAGCGGTTGTGCCAGGTCCGTGGCCACCACGTGAGCCTTCACGCCGTAGGAGCTGCGCAGCTCCGCAGCTAGGGACTGGAGCCGCTCCTTGTTGCGGGCGACGAGGACCACGTCGTAGCCCTCGCGGGCGAAGATATGCGCGAAGTCGAGCCCGAGGCCGCTCGACGCGCCAGTGATGAGTGCGGTTTCTGCCATGGAAATCCCTCCCGTGGTCATTGCGTTTTCAGCGCTGATTTTACGACCGACGCCAACGCGCGCCACGCCGAGGCGGGCGAGAGGGGTGCAAACGGGCTGGTTTGTACATGGGGAGGGTGCGCGGCTTGGTGTACTGCGGCAACAAAGCCCGCGACATAAATAACCGCCCCAGAGGCGACTCGGCTCACTCTGGGGCGGCTATTGGCGAAGTTGGTGGGCCCGACAAGGTTCGAACTTGTGACCTCCCGGTTATCAGCCGGACGCTCTGACCAACTGAGCTACGGGCCCAACGAGAGGTAATACTAGTGTCAGCAGTGGGCCGCGTCAACCATGAATTTTGCCGCTTTGCTCGCGGATGGACGAGCTTTGGGACGGTTTTGGCAAGCCAGATTCAACGGCGGTCGAATTGCCAGGCGGTATTGACGAAACAGATAACGAAATTCGGGCAAGTTTGCTTCGAAGGGGGTCCTTCGGCAACGGTACTAGAGGGCGCTCGAAAAGTTGTACACCTTAACGGGTTTGGTCAAGGTTTGAGGGCACGTTTCCGCAGTTGGCGAAGGGGCGAAGATGGCCCGAAAGGCATCTCGAGGCATTTGAGGTGTACAACTTTTAGGGACCCCTCGAGTACAAGGCCTGTGGCTGGTTATCGGGACGCCTTCGGAAGGCGTCCCAGCTGCAGTGACGGTGCAACAGCTATCGCATTTCTGGGCGAGGGAGCGTCCAGTGCAGCTGGCGACTGGGTCAAAACGGAGTCGCGTACCAGCATGGGGTCGTGGGGCAACTTATTCACATGAGACAAAAGGTGCGTCCCCTTGTCTCATGCCGCAGAAGCGCATAGCGTTCTTGTACAGGAGCTTGTCCAGCTCGTCACTGGTGAAGGTGCCCTCCGGCTGGCCGAGGATCTCGTTCTGCAGCTCCTCCACGGGGTCCCACATGGGGAAGTCGCTGCCGAACATCACGTGGTCCACGCCCCACAGGTTCACGAGCTCCGCCAGGTGGCGGCTGCCGGTCCACGCCACGGTGCTGGAAGAGTCAACGAACAGCCGCTCGGAGCGGGCGAGGTCGCGCGCGTCATCCTCGTGCAGCGAGTCGAAGGCGCGGTCGAAGATGGACCAGCCGGCAAAGTGCGCGGCGTCCACCACCAGGTTGGGGAAGCTGCGCAGCACGTGCTTCAGGCGCTCGGGCGTGGAATAGCCAAAGCGGTAGTCACCACAATGGATGACCACGGGCACGCGGCCGGCGATGATCTCGTAGAACTCCATCAGGCGCGGGTCGTCCATGTTGACGCGCTGGGTGTCGGGGTGCAGCTTGAAGCCGTGCAAGCCCATGGCCAGTGCGCGCTCCACCTCGGCCTCCTTGTTGGGGAAGTCCTGGTGCATGGTGCCGAAGGCAATGAATTCCGGATGCAGGCGCTGCTGCTGTGCCAGGAAATCATTGATGGAGGTCACGGAGCGCGCGGTGGTGGCCACGGAGTGCACGATGAAGTGGGTTATGGGGGAGCCCTTGGTTACCTGCAACAGGCCCTCGGGCGTGCCGTCGCCGCGCATGCCGGTCTCGCTCTCCGCCATGGTGTAGAAGTCGCTGACGGCTCGCACCGCCTTTGCGGCAATCTTGCTGGGGTAAATGTGCGCGTGCGCGTCGATGACTGGCATTCCGTGCTCCTTGCGTGCGAGTTGACCGCGAGACAGTATAGCGTGTGTCAATGGGGGACGTTTCCCTTTTGTCACGGGGTGTGTCAGAAGGGAAACGTCCCCCATTGACACCCCATTGACAAATAAGTGCACCACAACTAACACTTACGCGAGCGCATCCGTGGAGTACCATATATGGGCTTAAGACGGGCAAGAACGCATGAGACGGGGGGACGCACCTTTTGTCTCATGCAAATGAGACAAAAGGTGCGTCCCCCCGTCTCATTGGAGGTGAAGGATGAGCTACGACGGCATGCCCACTCCCGGGCGCAACGACGCCTGCTGGTGCGGCAGCGGCAAGAAGTACAAGAAGTGCCACTACGAGTTTGACAAGCGCTGCGAGCGCCTTTGGGCCGACGGCGAGGAGGTCCTTCCGCGCGAGCTGTGGAAGTCTCGCGAGGACATCGAGGGCATCAAGGTTTCCGCGGAGGTCAACAAGGGTATCCTGGACTACGTGGGCGAGCACATCCAGGCGGGTGTCTCCACCATGGACATCAACGATTGGGTGAACGACTACCTGGCCGCGCACGACGCCGTCTCCGCGGACCTCAACTTTGAGGGCTACCCCTACAGCGTGTGCACGTCCATCAACTCCGTCATCTGCCACGGCTTCCCCAACAAGGACGACGTGCTCAAAGACGGCGACATCATCAACGTTGACATGTCCACCATAAAGGGCGGTTACTTCAGCGATTCCAGCCGCATGTACTGCATTGGCAACGTGGACCCGGAGTGGCGCCGCCTGGTGGAGACCTGCCACGAGTCCGTGAAGGCCGGTCTTGCCGTCGTCAAGCCCTGGGCCCACCTGGGCGACGTGGGCGCTGCCGTGAACAAGGTCTGCACGGAGGCGGGCTTCTCCGTGGTGCGCGAGTACGGCGGCCACGGCATTGGCAAGGAGTTCCACGAGGACCCGTGGGTGGGCTTCACCACGGAGGCCGGTACCGGCCCCATCATGTTCCCGGGCATGTGCTTCACCATTGAGCCTATGGTCAACATGGGTGCGCCGGACATCACCACGGACAAGGACAACGGCTGGATTGTGCGGACCAAGGACGGCAGCCCCTCCGCGCAGTGGGAGGTCCAGCTGGTGGTGACGGACGACGGCTACGAGCTGCTGAGCTGGTAAGCGCGAGCGCGCGTCGCCACCGCTAGCGCCTGTGTACGCGCAGGGTGCGCAGGTAGTCCTTGCGTTCGGCGGGAATGACGCGCGACTCTACTGCCTTCTGGATTGACTTGTTGTGCACCCAGGGTTCCATGCGCCGCTGTTCGATCCACGGAATGGCCTCGTCCCAGCGCTTGTCCAGCGCGGTGGCAAAGTACCAGGCAATACCCATGCGCACGTAGTAGTCGCCGTTGTCCGCGGCGGCCGCCTCCGCAAGCATGGTGGGCTGGAAGCCGTCTTCCAGCAGGTGGCGCATGAGCACGCCAATGCCAAAGCGGCGCGTGTACGTGTGGTCGGACGCCATCCAGCGCCGCGCATCCGCATGCAGCACGTTGGCCCCCGCCGACTTGAACGCCATCGGGTTGAGCGCGTCGCAGACCGCCCAGTTGTCCACGTAGGGCAGGAACTCGTCCACCAGCCGTACCGCCTGCGCATAGTCGCGTTCTAGGCAAAGGACGAAGGCGTGCAGCTCGTCCTCCTCAAACCAGGGGTGGGGGAGCTCCGCAAGGAAGGCGTCGCGCAGGTCGGAGCGGGCAAGCCTGCGCGCCAGCTTCCTGACTGCCGGCACGCGCACGCCCATCACCCGCTCGGGAGCGACCGTGGCGACGATCTTGGTGTTGAACTCGCGGTATTCCGTCGTGGTGTCCGCGAGCGCGCGGAGCTCCGCCTCGGTCTGCTGCATGGGCTGCCCTTTCGGTTGCTTGTCGCCTGCGGCTGCCTAGCCGGCTGCGCCCGGCAGCTTGCCGCTGGCTATGGCGCGCCTGATGGCGGCTTCCGCGCGGTCGATGGGCGAGGTCCAAAGGTCCACGTGGGCGGAGGGCAGGTACTCCGGGCGCTTCGTCTCGCTTGCAATGTGGCGCCAGGCCTTCTCGTCCAGAATCTCCAGCGCCAGGGGAATGAGGCCCTCGTCCTCGTGGTCCGCAACGGTCTCGATCTGATCGCACGCATCTTGCAGCTGGAAGGCCACGGACTCCAGGTTCGCGCCACTCGGACGCTCCACAGCGCCCTGGAGCAAGGCCTCCGCCATCCAGATGCAGGTGCGCACGCGGTCGTCCTCGTTCTGCACGCACGTCTGAACGTGGGTCTCCCCGCGGTCCGCCAGGGCGGGCACCAGGGACTCCTCCTTCAGGCGGTAGTGGTTCACGCAGCGGCCCAGGGCAATGGTGTCGTTGGCGATGGAGTAGGCAAGTGCCGGGTCCAGCTCGCTGTCCGGAAGGTCACACGCATCCTGCGCGTCCGCGCGCACATGTGCCACCAGCTTGCGAAACGCCGAGTTCTCGTTTGCCAGCATCCGCGCCGGGTGGTCTGGCGCAAGGTCAAGAAGGCTGCTCATGGTTCACACCTCGTTCCGCGTGCGGTTGGGCATGGCCCAACCAACTGCCATGGTACTCCCACGTGGCATTCGTCCCGCGAATGCATTTGCGAGCGACACAAGGTGGTAGACTTTCGTGCGTGTGTGCAGCTATCACGACATGTCCTGGGCGGGCTTCCGCGGCCTGTGGCCTCCCTGCCCGGTTTCATACTTGGAGCATTGGAGTTCTTGATGAGGAATCGCGTACTTGATGGGCGCGTGGCAGTTGGGGCACGCTTCGCCGGCCTTGGCGCCGCCGTCGCTCTGTCCGTGACCGTTGTGGCGGCGCCGACGCTGGCGCTTGCCGTTGGCGTGGAGGAGGGCGCTGCGGTCATCGGCGAGCAGGCGGATGTCGCAGTCACCGACGATGCCTCTTCCGCCGTGCTGAGTGTTGCCGCTGTGGCAGCAGATGAGGTCCCTGTAGAAGAGGCGACAGCTGCCAATCCCGCCGCGGATGCGGATGTTACGGACTCAGTCGCCGATACCACTGAACCCGCCTCCAAGGCTGAGGCCGGGACCTCTGAGGTAATCGCCCCAGCTGAGGCCGACCTCGTGGCCACTAGCGATGCCGGAGAGGCACCGGAGCCTGCTGTCGAGCCCACGACCAGCCAGAAGTCTGAATCCCTAACGGAAAAGACTACCACGAGCAATCCAGAGGCCACGGAGAAACCCGCAATCGCTGTCAATTCGGCCAACAATACTTCCGTAGCGCCCACGCAGGCTCCTACTGCCGAGCCGGAGGCGTCTACGGGCATCGCCGACAAGGCAAACGTCTATCGGCTTTTCAATCCCGTGAACGGCGAGCACCTTTATACCAAGGACCGGCGTGAGGCGCTGATCATCGCCTCCGAGCAGGGCTGGCAGTGGGAGGGTGTTGGCTTCACAGCCTCCTCAACGACGGGCCAGGCCGTTTGGAGGCTCTACGAGCGCACCTCAGGTATGCATCTGTGGACCACGGACGCCAACGAGAAGCGCGTCCTCTTGGGACGCGGGGGCTGGAATGACGAGGGCACTGCATGGTATGGTGCCGGCCCCTACAGGCTCGTCCGGCTTTACGACCCAGGAACTGGCCAACACCTTTACACCCGTGATTCCCATGAGGTTTCCGTGCTGACGTCTGAACGAGGTTGGAAGCTGGAAGCTGGCGCTGGGACCTGGGCCACTGGCTCGGCGACCGACTACGTGCCCCAAGAGGCGCAGTGGTTGGATTCGTCCTCCTGGGGTATCAAAGATGGTCGCTACTGGATTCAGAGCGATGGCAGCCTAGCCAAGTCCCGCTACGTCTCACCGTCCGAGGGTACGGGTTACAGCCACTCCGTGTACGTGTCGCCTTCGGGTGCAATGGTCGACCGTGTGATGCAGGTGGACGACAATCACGTGATGGTGGGCAAGAAGGATGGTACGTTGCTCACGGGAAATGGGTTCGTTTGGACCGCGGAGTTCTCCGAGGACCATGCGCGTCACCTGTATTACATCGAAAACGGCAACAGGGTTCGCATAGGTGTCTTCACCCAGGGCGGAAACCAGTACTTTGGCCTCTTGGACAAGGGTTATGAGCTTGCTTCGGGGTCGGTGCGTTTGGATGGCAAGTGGTACTGGGCAGGTGAGGACGGCAAACTGGCCTACCTGCCCACGGGCAAGGTCGGCTATCAGAACCCCAGCTGGATGTACCAGGTGAGCGCCAACAACGCCACGCTGCCCTCGTACGCACAGGGCAGGTTTGCCTACCTCACGGCATCCACCATCCGCCCGGAGTACACGCGCGACCAGGTGGTGGAGGCATTCATCGCCTGCGCAAAGGGCTACCTGGGTACCCCGTACAGATGGGACTACGCGTTGGCGCCCGGCGTGGGCGTGGACTGCTCCGGCCTGGTCATGCAGTGCATGCAGGCCGTGGGCATCCAGTCCGTGTACAACTCCTACGACCACATGTATGACCCTTGGCAGGACCACGACGCCGCCAACATGCGCAACGACGGCAAGATCCAGAGGATCTCCGTCTCCAGCGCTCGCCGCGGTGACCTGCTGTTCTACACGGGGCACGTCGCAATATACCTGGGTGCTGGCAAAATCATCGAGTCCACCAACTGGCAGGTTGCGTTCGACGGGGTCCAGATCTCCGACGCCTTTGCGCGCACGCCCATCTCGGCTGGCAGGCTGTTCGCGTAAGGGCAGACTGGGATTTCCCAGCCCATAGATGCTCTTGGGGAAAATTCGCTCCGTGCCCATTGCTGGTGCGGGGCGAATTCTTTCTGTCGTTGTGCTGGCTGCTTCGCTGCAACCAATCGCGAGCCGCGTCGTCAACTGCCGCATGTGACGCGGGCTCTGTTGTGGCATGATTTGGTAATCAGTGCGTAGAAAACGGATATGAGGAGTGGAATGGTGCAGGGGCAGTCGACGTCGGATAATCGCTACACGGTCATGGGTTCTCTGTCCGTGGTGTTCTGGGGTATGGTCGCGGGGTTCGAACGGCTTACCACCCAGACATTTGGCACGCAGCTGGGCGCGGCTGTCATGTACCTGTTCGCCGTGGCTCTGGTCTTCCTGCTCATGCGGCCGGAGCGTCCTTCGGCCTACGGCTGGAAGTACATCCTCTTCAGCGGTGCCACGTTTGCGATGACGGACATCTTCTTTGCGTTTTCCGTCGGTCTCTCCACCACGCCCCAGCAGGTGGTGGAGGTGAGCATCGTCAACTACCTGTGGCCGACCCTCGTAGTGCTTGCGAACCTGGCGGTGGACCGCAACACCCATGCCAACTGGCTCATAGTCCCAGGCACGCTGCTTGCCACCCTGGGTGTGGCGACGGTCGTGGGCGGGGACTCCGGCTTCAACCTGGCGGGCATCGTCGCCAACGTGGGCTCCAACCCGCTGCCATACCTGCTTGCGCTGCTGGACGCCTGCAGCTGGACCACCTATTCCGTGGTCACGCCGCGCATCTCCAAGGGCAAGAACGCGCTGCCGTACTGCTTCATGGCAACCATGCTCAGCACGTGGACCATCTGGCTGGTCACGAGCCTGGCAACGGGTTGGCTGCTGCCGGAGCCGGGGTCAATCTCGCCCGTGTCGTTCGTGGCACCCGTTCTGGCTGCGCTCGTGCTGGTCGGCGGCTACTATTGCTGGAACGTGGGCATCCTGCGCGGCAGCATGCGGGTGCTGTCCATCGTCTCGTACATGACGCCCGTCTGCAACGGCATTGCGAGTGCAATCATCTTGCAGGTCTCGCTTGGCGTGACGTTCTGGGTGGGCCTGTTCATGGTGGTCACGGGGTCAATCCTGAGCTTCGTGGCAACGCGCCAAAAGGAGCCTGTTGGCAAGCACGCGAGGTAGACCTTCGGCTGGGGGAGTCCCGCGCCCTTTGGCGGTTCCCGGCAAAGTCCCCGCAAATAGGACGTGCATTGAACGAACGTATGTTCTATACTACCCACAAGCAAGGGCTTGGGGGTGCGCCATGGTGGATACCACTTCGCGGGAGAAGCGCTACGTAGAGGTCATGTCGGATACCGACAAGGACGGTCGCATGCGGCCGCTTGAGGTCATCTGGAGTGACGGACGCCATTTTGAGGTGGATAAGGTGCTGGACGCGCGCCAGGCACATTCGTTGAAGGTGGGCGGTACGGGCATTCGCTACACGGTGAGCGTTGGGGGGAGCCTTACGTACCTGTGGTACGAGGGCCCGCGGTGGTTTGTGGAGGCAAAGGTCGCATCCATGCCTTAGACTGATGGGAGCTGCATAAACAATTCTTCTTGCGCCTTTCGGGGGGGCAAGGCGGTCTGCTGGGAGGGAACATGGCTGACGGTGCGCGCAGGGTCATAATGACGAACAACCCGCTGGTTGCAAGGCGTCTTTCGCGCCAGTATGAGGTCGACTACGTTCCGCAGAGCTACCTGCTCCTGCTTGAGCGCATACGTGACATGGCAAGGCAGGGGGCGAAGATTCTGGCGCATCCGCTTGCAGACAGCCTGAGACCCGGAATCGTGCCTTACTGCTCCCTACTTGTTACCATGCCCGACTCCGCTACGCAGCCGGATGAAAACTCAGTCAGGCTCATTGAGTCTGCCATCGGGATGACGCGTACCGTTCCCCCGCAGACGGACCTGGCGGTGCTTGCCTCGCTTGGCGAGCTTCAGCAGAGGGACCTCCTCCTTCTGGAGAAGACGCTTCTCGCAGGCTAGCAGCAAGGGTTCTTGCCGTCCGTGTTCGCCAGGTCGGTAAGGGCAGTGGAAAGCTGGCGCAGGTTGTCTCGGTTGGCGGTGTAGTGGACCCAGCGGCCTTCCTTGCGGGTGGTCACCAGTCCCGCCTTCTCCAGAATGGAGAGGTGGTGGGAAAGCGTTGGCTGCGAGACGTCGAACCTGCTGATGAGGTTGCAGGCGCAGATGTCGTCGTGCGAGCAAATTGCGAGGAGTATCGCCAGGCGCTTTTCCTCGCCTATTGCCTTGAAGGCTGCCGCAAGGTCCATGGGCTATCTCCTTACCCGAGGAGTGGTTGGATGGAGTTGAAAACGTAGCCGCTGATGACCATGCCAACCAGGCAGACGCCGACAAAGGCCGCCATGAGGCGTGGCCTGATGGCGCGCGAGAGCATGGTGAGCGATGGGATGGAGAGCGTGGTCACGCTCATCATGAAGGCCAGCACGGTGCCGAGTCCGACGCCCTTGAGGAAGAGGGCCTCGGCAATGGGGATGGCGCCAAACGTGTCGGCGTAGATGGGCGCGCCTACCAGAGTGGCAAGCGGCACCGCAAGGGGGTTCGCGCCGCCAAGGACTGCCTCCACGAGCTGGCGCGGAATCCAGTTGTGGATGAGCGCCCCCATGCCCACGCCGAGCAGGATGTAAGGTCCGACCTTCTTGAACGTGGACCAGGTTTCGCTGGCGGCGTAGCGGGCGCGATCCGCCTTGGTAAGGGCCACGCTCTGGATGTCCGCCGGGGCCTCACCGCGCACGAAGTCCGCGAGCTGGTCTTCCATGTGCAGGTGCTGGATGATGCCCCCGCCCACCACCGCGATGGCCAGCCCGACTGCCGTGTATGCCACCGCGACGCCGGGACCAAAGACGGACATGATGAGCACCAGCGACCCAAGATCGACCATGGGGGAGCTGATGAGGAAGGAAAACGTGACGCCCAGCGGCAGGCCCGCACGCGTAAAGCCCATGAAGATGGGAATGGAGGAACAGCTGCAGAAGGGTGTGACCGTGCCAAGCAGGGCACCCACAACGTTGCCGCCCATGCCCGAGAAGCGACCCATTATCTTGCGGCTGCGCTCGGGTGGGAAGTAGCTCTGGACCCAGCTGACGACGAAGATGAGCACGCAGAGGAGGATGACGATCTTGACGGTGTCATAGACGAAGAACTGCAGGGTCCCGCCGAGCTTGGAGGTGGTGTCCACCCCCACGGTGCCCAGGAGCCGCGCCACCAAGAGGGAAAGCCACTGCATCTTGAGCAGTTGGTCCAGCACAAAGGGGCCCATGGCCTCAAGCGCAGCCATGCTACAGAGCCTTCTTGAGGAGCTTCTCCACCTGTTTGGTCTTGAGCTCCCTCCCCGCGGAGACGAGCCTGCCATCCACCATGAGGGAAGGGGACTGCATGACACCCAGTCGGACGATCTGGACCAGATCCTCCACCTTCTCGATGTCTGCCTGAAGGCCGAGGTTGGCGACTGCCTCCTGCACGTTGGCGTAGAGTGCGTCGCACTTGTCGCACCCGGTTCCGATGACCTTGATGTTCATGACTGCCTCCTGGCGCCTGTTGCCACTGCTGGAACGTGGCCTTGGGTCGGGCCTAGTTGTGCAAGGTTACGGGTAGCTGCACCAGGCGGTCCCAGTCGTCCTTGATCTGGCGAATGAGCCTGATGCCAATGCGGGAGATGAATACCAGGCGCCCCGTGCCCTGGTCCGCGCAGGGCTTGTAGTCCGTGCGACCTGCGGCAACGTCGATTTGCTGCCAGCTGCCGTCCAGGATGCCGAAGCCCTTGATGCGGTAGCAGCTGGGGCCGACGGAATCCAGGAAGGCGGACATGCGGCCGCGCGGAACGTCGCCGAACTCTATGGAGAAGGTCTTGGGCTTGGTGTCCACGCTGTTGGTGGTGTTCTCGCTGGGTGCCCACTCGTAGTGGGAGAGGTCTTGGTCCAGGAGGGAGGTGCTGATTGCCGCGTTGACCGTGTCCACGACCAGGCAGTTGGCGTTCCACTCGCGGATCTGCGCGTGGACTTGGTCAACGCGCTGCTGGTCAACCAGGTCACACTTGTTGACCAGGGCGATGTTGCAGTGGACCACCTGGCGCACCACGGCCTCCAGCTCCGACGCGTCCCGCAGGAAGGCGACGGCGTCCACAAGGCAGATGGTGCCGGCAAGCTCGTAGGGCTGGTTGGGACGCAGCACGTTCACGGCGTCCAGAATCTCAAAGAGGTTCGATGGGTCCGCGAGGCCGGAGCTCTCCACGAAGAGGCAGTCAAGCTCCTGGTCGCTCATCTCTGCCAGGGCCTGCACGAACTTGAGCTGCAGGCAGGAGCAGAAGATGGAGCCGCTGGAGAGCTCCCTCATCTGAATGTCACCGCTGCGCAGGATGTCGCCGTCTATGGAGAGCTTGCCGAACTCGTTCTGCAGCACGCCGACCCTCCTGCCGGGCAGTTGGGTGAGGACATGCCTGAGAAAGGTGGTCTTGCCGGAGCCAAGAAACCCCGTGAGGATGTAGAGACGAATCTTCTTGCCCATGTGAACCCCTCGCTGCCGGTTCGGTGTGCGACGACGTGATGGTGCCGAGCGCAGCAGGCGTATGCCTGCTTGTTGACAGTATATTTATGAATTGAAATATATCAATATGAATAGGGAGAAAGTCTTGCGCGACGGCAGCCGCCATGTGCCAGACCGCGGCGGGCCGTTGGTAAGCGGAATGCATGCCTGCGGCGAGTTGCGTGTAAGGTGTTCCGACGCGACAGCGGGCCATGGTGCCTCTGCACCATAATGCGAATGATTGCAAGTCTGGCGCTCGTGGCGTGTTAGGTCTACGCTAAAGAGCTGGGAGTTGTCACGTGGACGTAAGCGGCTTCGTTGGGTTGGCGGGGGTGTCGCATGATTGAATTCTTCAAGACGACGGTTCAAGAGACGCCCGAGGGAACTGCCGTCACGAAGACCGACCGCGTGAATCACCTTTCAGAGGGCTGCTGGGTCAACGTGGTCGCCCCCACGGAGGCGGAGCGGGCATGGCTCACGCAGGACCTTGGCATCGTCGAGGAGTTCGTTCGCTCCGCGCTCGACGACGAAGAGACGTCGCACGTGGACTTCGACGAAGACACCAACCAGGTGCTCGTCATCGTGGACTGCCCTGCCGTCGAGGAGCAGGCGGACCTGGAGGACCCCTCCATCGTGCAGTACGACACGCACCCGCTTTCCATGATCTTCCTGCGTGACAGCGACCTGTGCGTCACGGTGAGCCTGCGCATGGACGCGACGGTCGCCGCGGCGACGGAGGGCCGCCTGCGCGGCATGGACACGGACCACCACGCGCGCATGCTCCTGCAGTTCCTGCTTCACATCTCCCAGCGCTACCTGGTTGACCTTCGGTCCATCAACCGTCAGTTCCGCGAGAACGAGCGCAAGCTCCGCAGCAGCCTGCGCAACACCGACCTCATGAAGATGCTCGGCTTCGAGAAGTCCCTGGAATACTTCTCCACCTCGCTCAAGGGCCTGGACACCACCATCCAGCGCATTGGCTATGGCCGCGTTGTCATGCTGCGCGAGGACGACCGGGACCTGCTGGACGACGTGGACATCGAGGTCCGCCAGGCCATCGAGATGTGCGACATCTACAGCTCCATCCTCGAGGAGACCATGGAGACCTTTGGCTCGCTCATCAACAACAACCTCAACTTCACCATGCGCACGCTTGCGGTCATTACTTTGGTGCTTTCCATGCCGACCATGGTCTTCAGCTTCTATGGCATGAACACGCCACTTCCGCTTGAGAACTCGTGGATCTTCCCCTTCATCCTGGCCGTCGCGCTCTCCATTCTCTCGGCCATATGGCTGAAGTTCAGCCGCATGATGCGATAGGGGCGCTTGCGGCCCGCAAGTCATGGCGGGGCGGCATGAATGAAGCACCGTCGCAAGAAGAAAGGCGGGGCCGGCTTGCACCGGTCCCGCCTTCCCTGTGACGGCTGAAGCCTGACCCCAAGCGCACGCCTGGCTAGATCATGGCAAGAATGTCGTCCTTGGGACGGGCGCCCACCGCGCGAGCGGTGGCCTCGCCGTTCTTGAAGACGAAGAGGGTGGGGATGCTCATGACCCTGAACTGCTGCGCGAGCTCTGGCTCGTCGTCCACGTTGACCTTGCCAACCTTGATCTCTGGGTGCTCGTTGGCAATCTCCTCGATGACGGGGCTGAGGGCGCGGCAGGGCCCGCACCAGGTTGCCCAGAAGTCGAGAAGAACGGGCTTGTCAGACTTGAGCACCTCTTGACCGAAGTTTGCGGAAGTGATGGTAACTTCTGCCATGGTTCTGCCTTTCCTTACTGCCAGCCGGCACAGAGCTGCTGGCGCCTCGTGTGCTTGTGGGTCTTATTCCCCCGACGGAGAGTTTCTATCCACTTGCTGGCGGGATTCTTGGAGGCAAGCGGTCAGATTCTGCCTTTGGGGCGTGCCATGTGTGCTCTCAGCGCCCGATTGCGCCGGAGACTGCATCTGCCAGCGCGCGTGCGGAGGCAAGGCTCTCCATGCCCACCTCAATCTCGCGCTGGTGGGCGGAGGTGGCAGCCTCTGGGGTCAGCTGCAGGACGACGCACGGTCGCAGGCGGGGGCCGCCTCAACCCCCGCAGCTCATGAGGCGCTTGGTTGCCTCCGCGGAGGCAATGTCGCAAAGGGGGAGGTAGTCTGCGGTGCGCACACGCGCCTCCGAACGGGGGAACACGGCAAGCGAGCCCACGCGGGACTCTGCGACGACGCTTGCGGCAGCGAAGTCCTTCTCCAGGGAGGCGGGGTCTGCGGCCTGGCCGCCTGTGAGTGGCTTGAAGATGCGCATGAGGCTGCCCTAGAAGGCGGACTCGTAGATGGCGCGCGCGTCGTCCATGGTCAGCGGCATGAACTCGCCGAACCTCTCGCCCTTGTTGCGGCGCAGGGTGCGCAGCCAGGCGTCTATCTCGTCGCGCCCGCAGTCAAGGTCGTCCAGCGTCCGCGGCATGCCCATCTGCACGAAGAAGCCCTGCAGCTCGTCTATGCCACGGGTGACGGCCTGCGCGACGGCCTCCTCCGTCTGGTCTGCGGGCTCCACGCCGAACACGTCGCGCGCGAACGCCAGGAAGCGCTCCGGGTGCGCGCGCCACACGTGGCGCATCCAGGCGGGCAGGATGACGGCGAGGCCGGCACCGTGTGTGACCTCGGGGTTGTGGGCGGAAATCTCGTGCTCCAGGCCATGGCTCTCCCAGCCGCCGGCCCGCTTCTGGGGCGCGGTGGCGCGGCCGCAACCGCAGAGGTCGTTGTGGGCAAGCGTGCCCACCCACATGATGGTGGCGCGCGCGTCGTAGTCGTCGGGAGCCTGCATGACGGTGCGGGCCGCGTCCATGACGGAGCGAATGAGCGAGGTGCAGATGCCGTCGGTGACGGGCACGCTGCCGGTGCCACTGAAGTAGCGCTCGCAGATATGACAGATCATGTCCGTCACGCCCGCCGCCGTCTGGTAGGGCGGCAGGGTGAAGGTGACCTCTGGGTCCATGATTGCCACGCGCGGGCGGAAGACGTCGCCGTTGACGCCGCGCTTGAGCTGCAGCGCGTCGTTGGAGATGACGCAAGAGCCAGAGGCCTCCGAGCCAGCCGCCGGAATGGTGAGCACGGCGACTACGGGAAGCGCCTTCTTGATGCGGGCGCGGCCCTCGAAGAAGTCCCACACGTCGCGGTTGGACGGCACGCCGAAGGAAATGGCCTTGGCGCAATCTATTGCCGAGCCGCCGCCCACGGCAAGAATGAGGTCGATCCTGTTGTCGCGCGCGAGGTCGATGCCCTGCCGCACGAACTTGACCTCCGGGTTGGGGCGCACGCCGCCCAGCTCCAGGAACTTGATTCCCGCGTCCGCCAGGGACTTCTCAACGCGCTGCAGCACGCCGGTGCTTCGAGCCGAGCTGCCGCCGCAGACCAGAAGCACGCGCTTGGCGTTCAGGGCCTTGACCTCTGCGCCCGTGCGGTCCACATAGCCCCTGCCAAAGACGAACTTGGTGGGTGACTGGAAGACGAAGTCGTTCATGGTCGGTCCTTTCAGGTTGGCGCTTGGGGAGTGAGGCGTCTTGGCGGCGCGCTGAGGCGGCGCGGGTGGCGGCACGGGTCCTGTGCACGATTCTAGCCCGCATGGGGTGGGAACGTGGCGTGACGCGCAAGAAGTGGCGCCGCCCGCCTGGGCTTGCGGCGCCGGGGGGCGACTCGCCTTCCCTCACATTTATAATGCTGTTACACCTTGCAAACGTGAGACGGACATTATATAAAGATTCCAATGCATGCAAAAGCAACAGGAGGGGGTTGCCCATGTCTGTTATTGGCTTCTTCAGTGATAAGTCCGATGCAAAGGCGCAGCTGGATGCATTTAATGCCGTGCACTGCGACCACTTTGAGTACGATGTGAAGTCGCTTCTTGACACCGTGCAGGCGGGCGACGTCGTTGTGTTCCATGAGTTCTACAACGCGGGCCCCAGCATGCGCGACGCGCTTGCCGTGATCGAGAGCATTCACGACCGCGGGGCGGACTTCGTCTGCAACGGGTCCGATCTTGACTCTCGTACCTCACCAGACGTCTACCGTACCATCGATGCCATTTACAAGCTTGCCCTGGAGGAGCCCAAGCCCGAGGCCGTCCCGCGGCACCGCGTCGAGCGCGCCGCCGCCGGTGGGCGCGCCACCGCGGGGGGCCGTCGCGGGCGTGCCAGCATCGACGCCGCGATAATCGACGACGCTCTGGAACGTTACAAGAATGGGGAACCCGTGAAGGCCGTTTGCGAAGCCGCAGGCATTTCTCAGGGTACACTTTATAAGTACGTTCGCGCCCGTGGCATCAAGCGCGGCTAGCGTTGCGTACGTTTACTTCGGCTTGTCAATAGGGAGACACATTGCAGTACGATTTTGATTCGATTCTTGACCGTTCCGGCACCCACGCCATTGCCATTGACGCCATTGGCACGCCCGAGGGGTTCGGCTTCGCGCCAGAGGCACCCAAGGAGGGTTGGGACGTCATTCCCATGTGGGTGGCAGACATGAACTTCCCCGGCCCGCAGAGCGTTGTGGACGCGGTGGTGGAGCGCGCCAAGCACCCGGCCTTCGGCTACTTCAGCCCGTCCGACGAGTATTGCGACGCCATCATTCGCTGGCACGCGGCGCGCAAGGGCGTGACGTCCGGGCTGGAGAAGGAGCACATTGGGTACGAGAACGGCGTACTGGGCGGCGTGGCAAGCGCCATAACTGCTTTCTCGGCCCCCGGTGACAAGATCCTGCTGCATTCTCCCACCTACATCGGCTTCCAAGGCACGGTCAACAACCTTGGCCGCAAGATGGTCCTGAGCGACCTGGTGCGCGACGAGGCCGGCGTCTGGCGCATGGACTTCGACGACATGGAGCGCAAGCTACGCGACCAGAACATTCACCTGGCCATCTTCTGCTCGCCCTTCAACCCCTGCGGCCGCGTGTGGGAGCAGTGGGAGATAGAGCGCGCCATGGCCCTGTACCAGAAGTACGAGTGCGTGGTCATCAACGACGAGATTTGGAGCGACCTCATTCTTGAGCAGGACCGCCCCTTCGTGACCACGCAGTCCGTGAGCGAGTGGGCGCGCCAGAACGTGCTCAGCTTCTACGCGCCCAGCAAGACCTTCAACCTGGCGGGCCTCATCGGCAGCTACCACGTGGTGTACAACAAGCGCCTGCGCGACCGCCTGAACAGCGTGGCGGACAGCACCCACTACAACAACATGAACTGCCTGAGCGAGCGCGCCCTCATTGGCGCCTACAGCGACGAGGGCTCCAGCTGGCTCGACCAGCTTCTGCCCGTGCTGCGGGGCAACCGCGATTACGCCTGCGACTACATTGAGCAGCACTTTGGTGGGGTGAGCGTCTTCAGGCCCGAGGGCACCTACATGCTGTTCCTTGATTGTGCCGGCTGGCTGCAGGAGCACGGCAAGACCCAGCACGAGCTGCTGAAGGCCGGCTGGGACGTGGGCGTGGCCTGGCAGGACGGTGCCATGTTCAACGGCCCCACGCACATTCGCATGAACCTGGCGCTGCCGCTGGGCCGTGTGCAGGAGGCCTTCAGGCGCCTGGACGAGCAGGTCTTCAACGCGTAAGCACGCGTGTCACTTGGGGACGTTTCCCAAGTGACACGCCTTCGTCAGAGAGGGGCGGCGCATGCTGCGAGCCAACTTCCACACCCACACCGTGTTCTGCGACGGCACCAACACCGCGGAGGAGATGGTGCAGCAGGCGCTGGCGCTGGGGTTTGAGCAGTTGGGGTTCTCGGGCCACATGGACCCGGACATCCACATGGACTGGCCGGCCTACGTGGCGGAGATCACGCGCCTGAAGCGCGCGTACGCGGGCCAGCTGGACATACTCATGGGCGTGGAGCTGGACAACGTTTACGACCCCGCCTGCTGCCCCGGCGCCGAGTTCGTGATTGGCTCCACCCACTTCCTGGACGTGGAGACCCCCACCCCCATGAGCGTGGACAACAGCCCGGAGATTATGGAGCAGCTGTGCCGCGAGTACTACGGCGGCGACTGGCTGGCCCTGTGCCGCGCCTACTACGAGCTTGAGGCCCAGGTCTACGACAAGCTGCACTGCACCTTCGTGGGCCACTTTGACTTGGTCACACGCTTCAACGACGACATGCACTTCGTGGACGAGACCTCCCGCGCCTACCTTGGCCCCGCGCTGGAGGCCATGGAGTACCTGGTGGGGGAGGGTGTTCCGTTCGAGATCAACTGCGGCGCGGTCAACCGCGGGCGCAAGGCGGAGCTGTACCCTCGCACGGAGCTGCTTCGTGCCTTGCACGACTTTGGCGGGCAGATCTTCATCAACGCGGACGCCCACCAGAGGGAGAAGCTCAACGGGGGCTTTGACGTGGCCGTGTCCAAGGCCATGGAGTGCGGCTTCACGCACGTGAACATCCTGGCGCACGACGCCGCTGGCCAGGTGGAGATGCGCCAGCTGCCGCTGGACACGCTGTAGGCGGCGTGCCCAGCGCATGGTCCACGGTACCTACGCCTGCAGCTTGCGCGGGGCGCGCGTTGACTCGGTGACCTTGTGGTCGAGTACCGCCTGCAGGGCGGCCCTCATGCCAGCCTCGTCGCCGGCCTTGAATGCGCGGCCGTAGGCATCGGCGTCCAGGCAGGCCTGCTTGAACCGCTCTGGGGTGTAGCCATAGGGCGCGCGGCCCCACTCATTGCACTTCTGGGCGTGCTCCACAATGCGGTCCAGGTCGTCGGGGGTACAGTCGATGTCCGCAAGCATGACGGGCAGGCCGAGCTCCTGGTTAATGCGGACTTCGCGGGCAAGCTCCTCTGGCCTGGCGTCAAAGGCGTAGAACACGTTCATGCCAAACGAGACCACCTCGCCGTGCAGGTGCTTCTCGGCGCGCTCGCCCAGGATGGTGTAGCCGTTGTAGAAGGCATGGCCGGTGGCAGAGTTGAAGTAGTAGGGGCAGCGCTCAGCGCCAAGGTTGGTGCACATGTTCGAGACGAGACCTGCCGTGACGATGATGTTCACGACTACGCGCTCGAAGGCGTCCGAGGCCTTGTGGGCGCGCTTGTCTGCCAGCGCCTGGACGGCGAAGTCGAACAGGGGCTCCGAGCAGGCGCCGGATGCGAGGGCGCGGCCCATGAGCGGGCTATGCACCAGGTCCACGTCTCGCGAGGCGAGCTCCACCTCGGGACCCTTGCTGAGGGCGTCGCCGATGCCCGCCCAGAAGTACTCGTCGGGGCTTTCCACGATAATCTTGGTGTCGATGAAGCAGTGGACGGGCGGCTCCTGCGGGATGAAGTAAACATCTGCCGAGCCGTCGTCGTGGTAGAACACGCCGATGCACGTGACGGGCGCGCAGTTGGACGCCAGCGTGGGGAACGCGAAGTAGGGCTTGTCGACGATGGTGGCGACTTCCTTCACGGTGTCGATGGCGCGGCCACCGCCCATGGCAAAGAGCATGTCGGCATCCTTGACCTGCGGCAGCTCGGCCAGCTCATGGGCGCGCTTGTGGGTGGATTGGCCGCCGAAGCAGATCCAGTCTGTGATCTGTAGCTGGGAGCCGACGATGGCATTGAGCAGGCGCTGCCTGCCCTTGCTCATTGCGGTTTCGCCGCCAATGACGACGGCTTTGGTGCCAAAGTAGCGGGTGACGTGCGGGACGGCGAGATACGCGTCCACGCCGACGGTGTAGCTGGGCAGGTACTCGGTGTACGTGCCGCGGGATTCCATCTTGTCCATCAGTGGTGCCTCCGGTATCGACTTGCATTCCTGCGTGCGGCAGGGATAGCGCGGTGCAACGCTTAAATATACCAAGTTAGAGACTTAATAGCGCGAACGTTGCGATCTCATACGCGAGCGGCCGCCTTGCGCGGCCGCCCAGCAATGGTTCCTGCCAGCAGCTCTACCCGTCGCTGCGGCTGAAGCCGTTCCTCATTCCGTTGCCGGCGGTGAGCAGCACGTTGTCCAGCAGCTTGTCCGTCTCTTCCCGCAGCATGGCGGCAATCTGGTCGTTGGCTGCCGCCAGGGTTGCCGCGGCCTCGCAGTAGCCGGTGCCGTCCTCGCGCACGGCGGCGTCGGTGGCGCGCAGAACCTGGTACGCGCGGGCGGGAACGGCCTGCTGGTAGCGCTCCACGTGCGGCGCGCAGGCGCTGAAGTGCGCGTCGGCCAGGCCTGCGACAATGCGGTTGGCCCAATAGAAGCTCTCCGTGGTGACGTGCGCGGTCGTGTTCGCAAGGTATTCGGGCGTGCGGTCCACGTTGGCGTAGAAGGGGACAAGCGCGTTGAAAGCGTTGCTGCTGAAGGCCAGCCATTCCAGGGCGCGCGTGGCCTCGGGCTCGTAGGGTCGCAGCTGAATGACGTGAAGCTGGCTGTTCCTGTTGATGCCGATGGGACGGTACGCTCCGCGGCGGTCGGACGGGCCGTGGGTGCCATAGGGGTCGAACGGCGTGCCCTGGTAGTGGAGGGAGAGCGCGTACTTCACGTCCTCGATGGTGACCTTGCGCTCGGGCACGCGGCACCAGGGAATGTCGTCGTCCTCGGGGCGGTAGTCTGCGTCGGGGCCGTCCCAGATGTTGCTGTGCGGGTTGAGGAAGCGCTGCATGACCCAGGCGCGCGGCGTGTTGTACACATGGTCCGCGTCCGAATGGCTGCCGAAGGCGTCGCGCGGGTTGAGCTGGCCGTCCAGCGAGAGGTCCAGGTGGTTGGCCAGGACGAACTCGCGCAGGTCGGGCGAGCACATGAAGTTCTCCTGCGGGCCCAGAGCGTCGTCCAGGTCGAACTGGTCAATGCCCAGCTGGTTGGGCATGGTGACGTAGGCGTCGTCCGGCACTCGGCGGGCGATCCAGTGGTGGCCGCCCACGGTCTCCAGCCACCAGACCTCGTCCAGGTCGCTGAAGGCGATGCCGTTCATCTCGTAGGTGCCAAACTCCTGCAGGAGGGAACCCAGGCGCCGCACGCCCTCGCGGGCGCTGCGAACGTAGGGCAGCGTGATGGTGACCATGTCCTCCTCGGAGATGCCGCCCGGCTGCTCGGGAACGTAGCCGGCCTGGCCGGGCTCGCCCTGGGCTGGCACGAAGCTGACAAAGGGGTCGGCGCCGAGCACGCGCTCGTTGGTGGTCAGGGTCTCGGTGGCCGTCATATCCACGTTGGCGGAGTTAACGCCAGCCGCCGCCCAAATGCCGTCCGTGGCTATGGCGTTGGGCAGAGCCGTGTAGCGCATGGGGTTGTCTGGCAGGTCTATGGCGGTGTGGCCGAGCACGCTGACGTAGTGGCGCGGCTGCTGGCTGGGCTCCACGACAACGAACTTCTTGGGCTCGAAGACCCCGGAGGGGGAGTCCTCGTTGCGGGCGATGATGGTCGAGCCGTCGTAGCTGGCCTTCTTTCCTACCAACAGGGTTGTGCAGGGCATGCTTCCTCCCGTCTGCTTGGTGCGTGGCAGCACTGCTCTTGGGAGTTGGCTGCCGCGTCGTTGGTTTGATGCTTGTTGCCCGTTCATCATACGACGCAAGGGCTCGCTGGCAAGAGGGCGCGCACGAACGCGGCACGAAGCTTGCGCGGAGCCTCCATCGGCACCCTTTGTTAGTGAAATTTGTGATGATGTGAAACAGACTTGAAACATTGTTAACATGGCGTGCTGTTGGGCCCGTGACGGGCGGCGCTTTGTTGCCTGCGTGGCCAACCGCTCGCGCGGAACGAGCACCAAGGGAATGCAGGTCGCTAAGACAGCGGAGGTGGTCTGAATGGGAAGGTTTCTGAAGCGCACCAATGTGAGGGATACGTTCCTGATCGTCTTGGGTTGCCTTGTGTTTGCACTCGGCATCGACATGTTCGAGATTCCCAATGGCATAGCCGCGGGCGGTGCCACCGGCCTTGCCACCGTTCTTGCGGCGGTGGCACGCCCGTATGGCATAACGCTGCCCGTTGGCTTGCAGGTCATTGCCATGAACGTGGTGCTGTTGGCGCTGGTCTTTCGCACTGGCGGCCTGCGCTATGCCTACCGGACCATCGTCGGCGTGTTCGCGAGCTCCATCTTTGTGGACGTGCTTGCACCTGTGTTGCCGGTGTTGGGCAGCGGTGACCTGCTTCTATGCGCACTTTGGGGCGGCGTGATCACGGGTCTGGGCCTTGGCCTCGTCTTCCGCGTGGGCGGCAACACGGGCGGGACGGACATCCTGGCTCAGCTGCTGAGCAAGCGCCTGCCCTTCTCCAACGGGGCGACCATGTTTGCGGTGGATTGCCTGGTCATCGGCGTGTCCATTCCCGTTTTCGGCCTGGAGAACGCCCTGTACGCCGTCGTCGCCATGTACATCAGCGGCTACGTGATCGACCTCGTGGTGGACGGCATGAACGCACGGCGCGCGGCGTACATCGTCAGCGACAAGTGGCGTGAGCTCAAGCCGCTCATCCTGACCGACCTTGACCGCGGCTGCACGGAGCTGCTTGCGCGCGGTGCCTACACGGGGGAGGAGCGCCCGGTGCTGATGGTGGTGCTGAGCCGCTCCGAGACCGCGGAGCTCAAGGCGCTCGTCTCGCAGGTGGACCCCAACGCGATCGTGTTCATATCGGACGTGCACGAGGCCTTTGGCCAGGGCTTCGGCAGCCTGAAGGCGCAGTAGACCCTAGCACGCGGGCCGCCGGCCGCGGCCGTGTGTCATTTGGGAAACGTCCCCCTGACACGTCCCCCTGACACGCGTTCTGAAAAACCGATAGCTACATATTGATAAGCCCTAGGATGAGGCCGTGGTGCACCCCGAAAAACCTACTTGCGAACTAGGAAATAAAGTGGCATCTTAGACAGCGTCGAACCGGGCCCATACGGCGACTCACCCAGAGCCGCGGGGCCCGTCACGTTAGGAGAGGAACCATGCAGGTCGCTAACCATATTGATG
Organism: uncultured Olsenella sp.; assembly: GCA_900314495.1. Classification (GTDB taxonomy): domain Bacteria; phylum Actinomycetota; class Coriobacteriia; order Coriobacteriales; family Atopobiaceae; genus Olsenella_K. The sequence goes on along the minus strand of OMVJ01000015.1, from coordinate 30,189 downwards.
GAATCATCGGCAAGACCCCGCTCATCGACCTTTCTGCCCTGGTGGATGGCAAGGCCAAGATCCTGGGCAAGTACGAGGCCACCAACCCCGGTGGCTCCGTCAAGGACCGAATTGCGCGCGCCATGCTGGACGCGGCGGAGGAGGACGGCTCGCTGAAGCCCGGCGGCACCGTCATAGAGCCCACCAGCGGCAATACGGGCGTCGGCCTTGCCATGCTGGCTGCCGCGCGCGGCTACAAGATGATCCTGGTCATGCCGGAGACCATGTCCATTGAGCGCCGCAAGCTCGCGGCCTCCTACGGTGCCCAGATCGTCCTGACCCCGGGCAAGGAGGGCATGGCAGGTGCCGTCAGGCACGCCGACGAGCTCAAGGAGAAGACGCCGGGCGCCATCATCGCTGGCCAGTTCGTGAACCCGGCCAACCCACAGGCCCACTACCAGACCACTGGCCCGGAGGTCTGGGACGCCACCGAGGGCACCGTGGACGCCATTGTGGCCGGCGTGGGCACGGGCGGTACCATCTCTGGCACCTCCCGCTACCTCAAGGAGAAGAACCCCGAGGTCAAGGGCATTGCCGTGGAGCCCGCGGAGAGCGCCGTGCTGGAGGGCAAGCCGTCCGGCGCCCACAAGATTCAGGGCATTGGCGCAGGCTTCGTTCCCAAGACCTACGACGCCTCCGTGGTGGACGAGGTCATGCCCGTTGCCTCCCAGCGCGCCATTGACGTGAAGAAGCAGCTGGCGGTGGACTTTGGCCTGCTGGTGGGCATCTCGTCCGGCGCCTCCGTCGCAGCCGCCATGGAGCTTGCGGAGCGCCCCGAGTACGCAGGCAAGACCATCGTTGCCATCCTTCCGGACACGGGCGAGCGCTACCTCTCCATGGACCTGTAGTTCCGTGCGTCATATGCCTGAAACGGTATGTTAACGGCAAGAAACATGCCTGACGTGAAGGCAAAACACTGCGTATCATGTGCACCTACATGAATGCCAATGGGCGCGGGCCCGCCCTGGGGCCCGCGCGGTTATGAGAGGTGCCATCATGTCCATGGAGTTCAAGCGCCGTCTGCCCATCCCCAAGGAGATTCGCGAGGCCATGCCCCTCTCGCCGGAGCTCGCGGCCACCAAGCCCGCCTTCGACGCCGAGGTCGCGGCCATCATCAAGGGCGAGAGCAGCAAGAAGCTGCTGATCATTGGCCCGTGCTCCGCCGACCGCGAGGATTCCGTGCTGGACTACATGTCGCGCCTGGCCCACATTCAGGAGCAGGTGCGCGACAAGATTCTCATCATCCCGCGCGTGTACACCAACAAGCCGCGCACCAAGGGCGTGGGCTACAAGGGCCTGCTGCACAACCCGGACCCGGAGGGCGGGGACGACCTGCTTGAGGGCGTGAAGGCCATCCGCCACATGCACCTTGCCGTGGCGGAGGAGACGGGCATGTTCACCGCGGACGAGATGCTGTACCCCGCCAACTTCCAGTACCTGATTGACGTGCTGGGCTACGTTGCCGTGGGCGCGCGCTCCGTGGAGAACCAGGAGCACCGCCTTGTGGCCAGCGGCATCCCCGTGCCGGTGGGCATGAAGAACCCCACGGGCGGCAGCACCGACGTCATGCTCAACTCCGTGTACGCGGCCCAGGCCGAGCAGACCTTCATCTACCGCAACTGGGAGGTGGAGACCACCGGCAACAAGCTGGCGCACGCAATCCTGCGCGGCTACGTGGGCCTGGACGGCATTAACTACCCCAACTACCACTACGAGTACCTGGAGCGCCTCGCTGCCGTCTACCTGCCCGAGAAGTACGCCAACCCCGCCGTCATCGTGGACTGCAACCACGACAACTCCGGCAAGCGGCCGCTGGAGCAGATTCGCATTGCCAACGAGGTGCTGGACTCCTGCGGCAGGTCCACAGACATCGCGAAGATCTTCCGCGGCTTCATGGTGGAGTCCTACATCGAGGACGGCAACCAGCCGGTGAATGGCGGCACGTACGGCAAGTCCATCACCGACCCCTGCCTGGGTTGGGACAAGACTGCCCAGTTCATCCTCAACATGGCCGACCGCCTGTAGCCCCCTGGCGTCACCCCTTCCCGAGCGCCGCGCGTCCCTTTGGGTGTGCGGCGTTTGCCTTGGGCGTGGATACGCCAACAAACCTGCAAAAATTGTGCAAGATATGCGCAAGGAACGTTAAATCGAGGTGAACGAAGTTAGATTTGGCGATTTGCGGGCATCCTACAGCACATAACAGAGTCCTAGCACTACGGGGTTTCGCGAGGTCGCGGTGGACGTGGCCCCATGGGCGGAAGCTGCTGCGAGGCACTTCCGGCGCCCGGGGACGCCAACCAGTAAGTAGAAGGGGAACGTGAGCATGAGGATTGCAATTGTCGGTGCCGGCGCCATGGGGCAGCTCTTTGGCGCGCTGCTCCAACAGTCGGGCAATGACGTAACACTCCTTGAGGTTGACGAGCGCACCATAGACGCCGTTCAGGAGAACGGCATCACGGTCAAGACATATGACGGCGAAGACGTGACGCACCAGGCCGTGCCCATCTGTCGCCCCGAGACGCAGATGGCGCCGGTGGACTTGGTCATCCTGTTCGTGAAGACCTATGACTCCGAGCGCGCGCTTGACCAGTGCATGCACATCGTGGGCGAGCACACCAGCTTCCTCACGCTGCAAAACGGCCTTGGCAACGCGGAGATGCTGCGCAGGTACATGGGGGAAGAGCACATTCTGGTGGGCATCACCACCATCAACTCGGACCGCGAGGGTCTTTTCACCGTCAGGACCTCCAACCAGGGCATCGTCAAGTTCATGCCGGCGGACGGCGTGGTCGGCCCGTACGTGCAGAGCGTGGTGGACGCGCTTGCCGGGGCCGGCATCGACGTGGAGGCGCACGAGGACATCTGGGCGGACATCTGGCAGAAGTGCGCCTACAACGCGGCGCTCAACGCCACCTCCGCCGTCTGCCGCGTTCCGTGCGGCGGCATGGGCATCATGAACAAGGGCATGGACCTCTGCAACGACATCATTGACGAGGCCTGCGGAATTGCCGTGGCGTACGGCATAGAGGCCGACGCCAGCAAGGTCAAGCGCGACCTGCGCACCAAGATCTTTGGTCCCGAGAAGAACCACTGCACGTCCATGCTGCAGGACGTCATGGCCAAGCGGCGCACCGAGTGCTCCTCCATCAACGGCGGCCTGGTTGCCAAGGCGCGCGCCAAGGGCATAGAGGCCCCCTACAACGAGGTCATGTTCAACCTGCTGAGGAGCATCGAGTCCACGTACGACATCCAGGTTTAGGCGGGTGGCCGCCGGGGCGGTTGCCAATAGCCGACGACGAGCGGGGCGGGTGCGCGCGGTGGCACCCGTCCCGCTATGGTTTTGCCATGCACCAAACGTCTAGAATGCCCCCGAGTGGGTAAGCTAGACCATTATCGACCGCAGCGCCCCTGGCGCAGTATTGGTGAATGGCACATGCTTGAGCTCAAACACATAAGCAAGTCCTATAAGACCGCAGACTTCACGCAGGTGGCGCTGGATGACGTCTCGGTAATGTTCAGGGACAACGAGTTCGTGGCCATCCTGGGCCCCTCGGGCTCGGGCAAGACCACCATGCTGAACATACTGGGCGGCCTGGACCACGCTGACTCCGGTGACATAGTGATCAACGGGGTCTCCACCAAGGACTACAAGTCCAAGGACTGGGACACCTACCGCAACCACAGGGTCGGCTTCATCTTCCAGAGCTACAACCTGATACCCCACCAGTCCGTTCTCTCCAACGTGGAGCTGGCGCTCACGCTGTCCGGCATCGGCCGGGCGGAGCGGCGCGAGCGGGCCAAGAGGGCGCTGGAGGCCGTGGGCCTGGGGGACCACGTTCGCAAGAGGCCCTCGCAGCTCTCTGGCGGGCAGATGCAGCGCGTGGCCATCGCGCGCGCCCTGGTGAACGACCCGGACATCGTCCTGGCGGACGAGCCCACGGGCGCCCTGGACACGCAGACCAGCGTGCAGGTCATGGACATCCTGAAGGACGTTGCCAGGGACCGCCTGGTTGTCATGGTCACGCACAACCCGGAGTTGGCGGAGCAGTACGCAACCCGCATCGTGCGGGTGCGCGACGGGTGCATCGAGGGTGACACGTACCCCATTCGCCCCGAGGAGCTTGCGGTGGGCGCGGTGGCACCGCACTCGCCGGCAGCTGCCTCCACAGAGCCGCTGGATGGTAAGACTATGGCGATGCCGACGGCGGCCGCGGATGCGAGCGAGGGTGCTGAGGTCAGCACAATGAGACACGAGAACCGTCCCCCTGTCTCAGACGCGCGCGAAAGCGGCAAGTCCAGCAGGCACGCGTCCATGAGCTTCCTGACGGCCCTTGCCCTCTCGGCCAACAACCTCATGAGCAAGAAGGGCCGCACGATTCTCACGGCCTTCGCGGGTTCCATCGGCATCATCGGCATCGCGGCGATCCTGGCGCTCTCCAACGGCGTCAACAACTACATTGCCAAGACCGAGCAGGACGCGCTCTCCAGCTTCCCGCTGACCATCACGCAGAGCTCCGCGGACATCACGGGCCTGATGATGGCCGCCTCGGGTGATTCGGACGATTCGGCGGACTCTGGGGACCATGGCGATGCCGGCGTCGACCTGGGTTCCAGCGGGCCCTCCACCGTCCGGGGCACGGACCTCATTCCGGAGTCCACCATGGTGGCGGACATGTTTGGCCAGGTGCGCAGCAACGACCTCTCTGCCTTCAAGGAGTACCTCGAGAGCGGGGAGAGCGATATTGACCAGCACGTCAGTACCATTGGGTACAAGTACGGGGTCACTCCACAGTTCTATGCCAGCGACACTTCCAGCAAGGTGACCCAGCTTGGTTCGCCGCTGCTGAGGTCCATGAACAGCATGCAGACCGCCGGCATGAGCCTGGGAATCTCAGGCGGCGCGGGGGCAACCGGCTTTACGGAGATGCTGGACGACCGCGAGCTGCTGGCGTCCCAGTACGACGTGGTGCTGGGCACCTGGCCGCAGGCCGCGGACGAGGCTGTGCTCGTGCTCGGGACCGACGGGTCCATCTCGGACTATACGCTGTATTGCATCGGCGTCTTGGAACCGCAGGAGCTGGAGGACATGGTGACCTCCGTGAGCTCATCGGACGAGAAGATGGAGACGCCCGACACGCACGTTGACTTTACCTACGACGATGCCTTGGCCATGACGTTCAAGGTCGTGAGCCCCGCTCAGCTGTACCAATACAATGCCGAGGCCTCCACGTGGACGGACATGTCGGGCGACCAGGACTTCATGAGGGGCGCCGTGGATGGCGCCACAACGGTCAAGGTCGTCGGGGTCATCCGCCCAAGCGCAACCGCGAGGAACGTCTCGCTTCAGGAGGGCATTGCCTACACGCATGAGCTCACGCAGGAGCTCATGGCCAAGGCCGCGCAGACGGACGTCGTGAAGGCGCAGCTGGCCAACCCCGACGTAGACGTGTTCACGGGCAAGACCTTCGAGGAGCTGCAGTCCGGCACCACGAGCGCCTTCGACATGAACTCCATTTTCTCGGTGGACGAGGAGGCGCTGAAGAATGCCTTTTCCTTCGACTCCAGCGCACTGGAGAACGCGATGGACTCTGGTGGGGGAATGGACTTCTCCGGGCTGGACTTGTCTGGCATGGACCTTTCTGGGCTGGACATGTCCAACATAGACATGAGCCAGGTGGACACGAGCGCGCTCAGCTCCATCTTCAGCCCGGAGGCCATGCAGAAGCTCATTCAGGGTGCGCCGCAGTTTGACCCCAGCTCACTTGCGGGGCTGGTGGACCCCTCGCAAAGCCAGGCCGTGACGGAGACCGGCCGGGCCACGGCCGAAGGCTTCGTGCGCTACTTCATGGCAAACGCCGAGAAGTACGCCACCGCGCCCGCGGGCGATGGGGCAGCGGGCGGGGGTGCGGGCGGTGACGCCGCAGGGGATGCGACGGGTGAGGCCCCGGGCAACACCCCCGCCGACCTGCCGGTTCCCAGCTATGACATGGAAGCGGCGTGGAACGACTACATTGCCACGGACGAGGGCAGGCAGCTCTACTCCGCCCTGACCGCCGCGGTTTCCGAGCAGGGGCAGAACCTCTCGGGCAAGGTGCAGGAGGTCATGCAGGACTACATCCAGAACCAGTTCGCGCCGTACTTCTCGGCCCAGATGCAGCAACTCATGACCCAGGCGGCCCAAGTGATGGCCCAACAGATGGGCCAGGCGCTGCAGACCACCATCGCCAGTGCCACGCAGTCGCTGGGCACGCAGCTCTCCGCCGCCATTGCCCAGCAGATGCAGTCGCAGATGGGTGGCCTTGCGGACGCGCTGCAGAGCGGCTTCAGCGTGGACGCGGACGCCTTCCAGAACGCCATCCATTTCAACCTGACGCAGGACGACCTCACGTCCCTCCTGACCAACTACGCCAACGCCAGCCAGCTCACGTACGACAACAACCTGTCCAAGCTAGGGTATGCCGACGAGGCCAAGCCCACGGAGATCGACATCTACCCCAAGAGCTTCGACGACAAGGAGGTTGTGCTGGACATAATTGACGACTACAACCAGCGCATGAAGGATGCCGGCCAGGAGGACAAGGTCATTGGCTACACGGACATGGTGGGTGCCCTGCTCACCAGCGTCACCAGCATCGTGAACACCATCTCCACGGTGCTGATTGCCTTCGTCTCCATCTCACTGGTCGTCAGCTCCATCATGATCGCCATCATCACCTACATCTCGGTCTTGGAGCGCAAGAAGGAGATTGGCATCCTGCGTGCCATGGGCGCCTCCAAGCTCAACGTGGCCAGCATCTTCAACGCCGAGACATTCATCGAGGGCCTGATTTCCGGTGTCTTCGCGATTCTGGTGGTCTTGATTGCGGAGGTGCCGGTGAACGCCTTCGTGTACAACTGGCGCCACGTGGAGCACATCATGGCGCTTACACCGCAGAACGCCCTCATACTTATTTGCATAAGTGTGGTGCTGACGCTGATTGCTGGCCTCATTCCCTCCAGCATTGCGGCAAAGCGCGATCCCGTGGAGGCGCTCAGGAGCGAATAGCGTACAATTGTTCGGAGCATTGGAACTGCGAACGGGAGGTGCATGGTGGCCGTCGGGAACGAGGGTGGTCTTGGCGTGGAGAACGGCGGCCGCCAGTACCTCTGCATTGACCTGAAGAGCTTCTATGCCAGCGTGGAGTGCGCGGACCGGGGGCTGGACCCCATGACCACCAACCTGGTTGTGGCCGACGGCACGCGCACGGAGAAGACCATCTGCCTGGCGGTGAGCCCCAGCATGAAGGCCCTGGGCGTGCGCAACCGGTGCCGCGTGTTCGAGATTCCCGCCGGCATCCAGTACGTTATGGCACCGCCGCGCATGGCGCGCTACATCCAGAAGTCGGCGGAGATATATGGCACCTACCTGCGGTGGATAAGCAAGAGCGACATCCACGTCTACTCCATTGACGAGGCCTTCTTCGACGTGACGCCCTACCTGGACCTGTACGGCATGACCGCGCGCGAGCTTGGCGAGCGCATGCGAGAGGACGTGGTGCGGCGCAACGGCATCCCCGCCACCTGCGGGCTGGGCTCCAACCTCTACCTGGCAAAGGTCGCGCTGGACATCACGGCAAAGCACAGCCCCGGCTTCTTTGGCGAGCTCACGGAGGAGACCTACAAGACCACCCTGTGGAACCACCGGCCCATCACGGACTTCTGGCGCGTGGGCCCCGGCATCGCGCGGCGCCTAGCGGACCTGGGCATTTACACCATGGGCCAGCTGGCAATGTCCCCGGTGGACCCCATCTACCGGGTGCTGGGCAAGGACGCGGAGATTCTCATCGACCACGCGTGGGGCGTCGAGGCCTGCACCATGGCGGACATCAAGGCCTACCGGTCGCGCGACCACATGCTCTCCAGCGCGCAGGTCTTCGGGCAGGACAAGAGCTTCGACGAGGCCCGCCTGGTGGTGAAGGAGATGCTGGACGACCTCTCCCTGCAGCTGGTGGATGCGGGCCAGGTGGCCGGGGGCGTCTCCGTGTGGGCGGGCTACGCCCTCACCGACGACGAGAAGCACGAGATGCGCGCCAAGGGCAACGTGCGCTTCTTCGGAGGGCCCTCGGGCGGGGGCTCCGCGCGGCTTGCCAGTCCCACCAGCTCCTTGCGAGAGCTGCGCGAGGCTGCCATGCGCGCCTGGGACCAGGGGGTGTCTCGCAACCGCCTGGTGCACCGCGTGGGGGTTGGCATACTGGACGTGGTGGCCGAAGATGCGCCGGGCACGCAGCTGGACCTCTTCAGCGACCAGGAGGCGCGTGCGGAGGAGCGCAAGCGCCAGGAGGCCATCAATGCCATCAAGCGCAAGTTTGGCAAGAATGCCGTGCTGCGCGGCATTGACCTTATGCCGGGCGCGACGGCGCGAGAACGGCACGCCCAGATTGGAGGGCACCGCAGTGGCGAAGAGGAGTAGCGTGAGCGCAGAGGCCCAGCACCCGCGCATGCCCATGAGCGAGCGGGCAAAGATCTTCACTCCCTTTGACCCGCTGAAGGGCTTTCGCGAGGCCCTTCGCCAGAAGGAGCGAGAGGTGGAGGCCGAGGCGCTGGACGAATGGGGCGGCAACGACCTGGAGGCGCCGGACGCCAGCCCTTACGGCGAGGATGCGTGGCAAGCGGACTTTGCGGACGCCGGTGGTGCCGGTGACGCCTGGGCGGATGCCACTTGGTTTGGCGAGGAGGAGACTGGTGGACGCTAGGACGGGGCGTCGCATTGCGGCGGCGGCCAATACCATCGAGGCCTGGTGCGCCCTGCGGGACATGCGCGCGCTGGAGCCGGACGATGTGTACCGCGTACTGGGTGACGACTGCGCCGACCTGCTGGTCATGTTCGGCGGCGGCGTCGTTGAGGGGGCCGACGTGCTGGCCCAGGCCATGCGGGCCGGCGTGGCCCACCAGTATGCGGTCGTGGGCGGGGTCGGCCACAGCACCTGGGGCCTGCGCGAGTTCATGCGGGACTACATCCGCCTGAACGGCGGGGCCGGCGCGCCGGAGTTTGCGGGTCTGGACATAGAGACGGACTCCGAGGCCCAGATGACGGCCGCCTACCTGCGACGGGAGCACAGGCTCGTGCCAGACTGGCTGGAGACGCGCTCCACCAACTGCGGCAACAACATCACGTTCATGCTGGATGCGCTGGAGGAGCAGGGCTACATCCCCAACACGCTGGTCATGTGCCAGGATGCCGTGATGCAGCGGCGCATGCTGGAGACCCTGCGCCGCCAGGTGCGGGACCGCTCAAGGTTCGCCCACATGCGCGTTGCGTGCTGGGCCTACTACGACGCCAAGCTGGCCTGGCGGGAAGGCCCTGCGGGCGGGGAGCTGGCATACCTGGACCCGGTGCCGCACGGCATGTGGCCTCTCTCGGAGTACCTGGGGCTGCTGGTGGCCGAGGTGCAGCGCATGACGGACGACGAGAACGGCTATGGGCCGCGGGGCAAAGATTTCATCGCGCATGTGGACGTGCCGACGGAGGTGCGCGCCGCGGCGGTTGAGCTTCGTGAGCTGTGGGGCGGCGAGGCCGTGTTCGGCGGGGAGCAGTACGCCGCGCCAAGCGCGTGATGCGCAAGAAGAAGGCGGCCGGGGAACGATCTCCCGGCCGCCTGTGCGTTGCTGCGATGTATGTGCGCTGCTTGGCTTACGCGCGGTCGGCCACGGCCTTGGCCACGACGTCCGCCACGCTCTTGTCCAGTGCGCTGGGGATGATGTGGTCGGCGTCCAGCTGGTCCTCGGGCACCAGGCTGGCAACGGCCTCGGCAGCGGCGATCTCCATGTCCTCGGTGATCTGCGCGGCGCGCGCGGCGAGGGCGCCCTTGAAGATGCCGGGGAAGACCAGCACGTTGTTGATCTGGTTGGGGAAGTCGGAGCGGCCCGTGGCAACGACCTTGGCGCCGCCTGCCTTGGCCTCGTCGGGCATGATCTCCGGCGTGGGGTTGGCGCAGGCGAAGACGATGCCGTCGTTCATGGTGGCCACCATCTCCTTGGTGAGCAGGCCCGGCTTGGACACGCCAATGAAGACGTCCGCACCCTTCAGGACGTCGGCCAGGGTGCCCTGCTCGTTGTCCTTGTTGGTGATCTTGGCAACCTCCTCCTTCTGGGGGTTGAGGTTGTCGCGGCCCTGGTAGATGGCACCGTGGCGGTCCGTCAGGATGACGTTGCCAAAGCCCATGTGCACCAGCAGCGTGGCGATGGCGATGCCCGCGGCACCGGCGCCGGACATGACGATCTTGAGCTCGCCCATCTTCTTGCCGGTGACCTTGACGGCGTTGATGAGGCCGGCCGCGGTGACGACGGCGGTGCCGTGCTGGTCGTCGTGGAAGACGGGGATGTCGCACATCTCCTTCAGGCGACGCTCGATCTCGAAGCAGCGCGGGGCGGCAATGTCCTCAAGGTTGATGCCGCCGAAGCTCTTGGAGATGAGGTACACGGTCTCCACGAACTTGTCCACGTCGTGGGTGTCGACGCACAGGGGGATGGCGTCCACGTCGCCGAACTCCTTGAAGAGCAGGCACTTGCCCTCCATGACGGGCATGCCGGCTGCGGGGCCAATGTCACCCAGGCCCAGGACGGCGGTGCCGTCGGTGATGACGGCGACCAGGTGGGACCTGCGGGTGAGCTCCCAGGACTTGCTGTAGTCCGCCTGAATCTGGCGGCAGGGCTCGGCGACGCCCGGCGTGTACAGAAGCGCCAGGTCCTCGTTGGTCTCTGCCTTGGCGCGGCTGATGACCTCGATCTTGCCGTGCAGCTGCTCGTGCAGCTCAAGGCTCTTCTTGCTGGTTTCGTCCATGGTTCTAGACCATCTCCTCGGGTTTGAACACCTTGTCGAACTCCTCCGCGGTAAGGAAGCCCAACGCGACGCAGGCGTCACGCAGGCTCGTACCCTCCTTGTAGGCCTTCTGGGCAACCTTTGCTGCGTTCTCGTACCCGATGTACGGGTTCAGACAAGTAACAAGCATAAGCGAGTTATGCAGGTTATGGCTCATCTTTTCTCGATTTGCCACAATGCCCTGCGCGCAGTGAATGTTGAAGCTCTCCATTGCGTCCGAGAGGAGCGTCGCGCTCTGGCAGAAGTCGTAGGCGATGACGGGCATGAAGACGTTGAGCTCGAAGTTGCCCTGGCTGGCGGCGAAGCCGATGGCGGCGTCGTTGCCCATGACCTGCACGGCGACCATGGTGACGGCCTCGCACTGGGTTGGGTTGACCTTGCCGGGCATGATGGAGCTGCCGGGCTCGTTGGCGGGAATGGTGATCTCTCCCAGGCCAAGGCGCGGGCCGGAGGCCAGCCAGCGCACGTCGTTGGCCACCTTCATCATGTTGCAGGCCAGGGCCTTGACGGAGGCGTGGGCAAAGACGATTGCGTCCTTGGACGTCAGGGCGTGGAACTTGTTGGGGTCCGTGCGGAAGGGCAGGCCCGTCAGCTGGTGGAGCTTATCTGCCACCAGGGTGTCGAAGCCCTTGGGGGCGTTGAGGCCCGTGCCCACCGCCGTGCCACCGAGCGCGATGCGGTAAAGGAAGGGCAGCACGTACACGAACTGGTCCAGCGGGGTCTGCACCAGGCCGCGCCACCCGTGAATCTCTTGGCTGAAGGCGATGGGCACGGCGTCCTGCAGGTGTGTGCGGCCGCACTTGATGATGCCCTGGTTCTTGACCTCCAGGTCGTGGAAGGTGCCGATGAGGTGCTGGCCGGCGGGGATGAGCTGCTCCGTGATGCCCAGGGCGGCGGCAATGTGGAGCGCCGTGGGGAAGGTGTCGTTGGACGACTGGCTGCGGTTGACGGAGTCGTTGGGGTGGAGCGGGCGCGAGTCGTCGCCCTCCTGGGCGGCAATCTGGTTGCCCCGGTTGGCGATGACCTCGTTGAAGTTCATGTTGGTCTGCGTGCCGGAGCCCGTCTGCCAGATCTTTAGCGGGAACTGGTCGCGGTGCTGGCCGGCCAGGATTTCGTCGCAGACGCGCTGGATGAGCACGGCCTGGTTGTGGGGCAGGACGTCCAGCTCGTCGTTGGCCTGCGCGGCCGCCTTCTTGAGCAGGGCGAAGGCGCGAATGATGTTCTCGGGCATGGTCTCGGACCCAATTCGGAAGTTCTGGTAGGAGCGCTGGGTCTGGGCGCCCCACAGGGCGTCCGCGGGAACCTGCACCTGGCCCATGGAGTCGTGCTCGGTCCGATATTCCATGAATTCCTCCGTTCGCGGCGCGCGTTGCGCCGAAAATGCGCTGTTTGGACGGTTACGCTGAGCCAATCACACAACTTTAAGAATAATCCCGTATAGGTTTGCGGTGGCTGGGGAAAAGATAGACAAACCAGGAGACAACTGTTCGCCCCGCGTCGAGGGTCATGGCCCGGGGCAGATGGGAGTGAGCATGGCTCTTCCTACAGATGATGATTTGGCACCCGTCGCGAGGGGGCTCGCTCGTGGCGCGCGGGCTCTGTTCGGCAGGCTCGTGCAGCGAGGGCCCGAGGAGGCCCGGCCGCTTTCGCCCATGGACGTGGACGAGTGCGCCTGGCGCGAGGTGCGCCGCAACACCAGGGCCTGGCCCGACTACACGGAGGCGCCCAACGGCGTCGTGGTGCACGTGAGCCAGGAGGACTGGAAGGACTACTGGGGCGTCTGCCAGGACCGCAAGGGCGCAAGCGTGGCCGCCTACCTGCTGCGTCGCGCGTCCGAGAGGGGCCTGTGGATTGCGGGCAGGCCTCAGGTGAGCTTTGTGGAGGACGAGGCCCTGCAGCGTGGCAGCGTGAGGGCGGAGTCGGCCTTCGTGGACGTGCCGCACAGGGCGGCGCCCGCCGCCCAGACCGAGCCAGAGAGCATAGCCGGTGACGACTTCCTGCCTGCCAGGGAGTATGCAAGCGGCCGTGTGAGCCTGGACACCGACGCCACCCAGCCCGCAATGGGGCTGACGCGCGTGATGGGGCAGCCTGGGGACACGGCCGCGGCGGGTGCCACGTCTTCCCTGCACGTGCAGACGGCCGAGGTGCCCGCTGGCGGCACCCTGGAGATGGAGGCGCTGGACCCCGAGGTCGAGGTGCCGGCTGGGTCCGAGCTGGATGCCACCGTCTGGGCCGACCCCTTTGCGGAGGACGCCGAAGACGCTGCCTCTGCCGCGGACGAGACGCGGGTCATGCGGCCTGAGGACATTGCCTCGCAGCTGGAAGAGGACCAGGGGGAGGCGGCTGCGGATTCGCCCCTGTCGGACGAGGCGTGGCTGGTGGGCAGCCGCGGCTTCCGCATGCTGGTGCGGCCCGGTGACGTTATTGGCGCGGTGGACGACAACGGCCCGGTGCCCGAGGACGTGAACATTCGCCTGGACGCGCGCTACTTCCACGGCGTCGAGGCAAAGCAGATGCGCCTGGACAGGCAGGACGGCCAGTGGATGCTCACGAACCTTGCCAAGGGTGGCACCTCCCTGGGCTCCACCACCGGTGGCCGTGCTCTTGTCGTGGACTCAGAGCCGCGGCCCCTGCACGACGGCGACGTCATCACCATGGGGGAGGACCGGCCGCTGCGGTTTGAGGCGCAGGACTAGGGATTGCTGACTCCTGCCGTTGCCGTCTGCGTGGGCGTCGCGTTGGCCTCGGACCGCTGGCGTGGCACAATAAAGGGACTGCGGGAGGTGCACCATGGCGTTTGTCGAGTTCATAGACGTGCGGAAGACGTACCAGATGGGCGACGTGGTGGTGCGTGCCGTCGACGGCATGACCTTCTGCATAGAGCGTGGGGAGCTCGTGGTGATTGTCGGCCCTTCCGGCGCTGGCAAGACCACGGTGCTCAACATGCTGGGCGGCATGGACTCGTGCACGTCCGGCACGATTCTGCTGGACGGGGCGGAGGTCTCCGCCATGAGCGAGAAGCAGCTCACCCAGTACCGCAGGCACGACATCGGCTTCGTGTTCCAGTTCTACAACCTGGTGCAGAACCTGACCGCGCGCGAGAACGTGGAGCTTGCCAGCCAGATTTGCAAGGACCCGCTTCCGGCGGAGCGGGTGTTGCGTGACGTTGGCCTGGCAGAGCGCATGGACAACTTCCCGGCGCAGCTTTCCGGCGGAGAGCAGCAGCGCGTGGCCATTGCCCGAGCCCTGGCAAAGAACCCCAAGCTGCTCCTGTGCGACGAGCCCACGGGCGCCTTGGACTACGTGACGGGACATCAGATTCTGAAGCTTCTGCAGGACACCTGCCGCGATACGGGCCGTACCGTTGCCATTGTGACGCACAACATGGCCTTCACGCAGATTGCGGACCGCGTGATCCACATTCGCGAGGGACGCGCCCAGCGCGTGGAGCTGAACGCGCACCCGCAGGACGCGCTTTCCGTTGAGTGGTAGGCGGCAATGAGGAGCGCGTTCGCAAAGGGGGTTGCCCGCAGCATCCGGGGGACGCTGGGCCGCTTCCTGGCAATAATGGGCATCGTGGCCCTGGGCTGCGGCTTCTATGCGGGCTTGCAAATGTGCGGGCCGGACATGCGGGCCGCGGGTGACGCCTGGTACGACGGCACCGGCGTGTGGGACCTGCGGCTCATCTCCACCTTGGGCTTCTCGGACGACGACGTCGCGCGCGTGGAGGGCATTGAGGGCGTGGAGGCTGCCATGCCCTCCGTCACCTTCGACGCCATGGCCCACCTTGGCAGCGAGCAGAGCGTGGTGAGGCTGGGCTCGCTTGACGTGGCCGACGCAAAGGCGAGCACCGTGGTCTCCGCCTATGAGGTGGACTCCCAGAACGACGCCTACCTCAACAGGCTGTTCCTGCGCGAGGGCACCTGGCCCGCGGGGCCAGACGAGTGCGTTGCCTCCGCGGACGACCCCTCCCACCTGCTTGGCGTGGGCGACACGGTGACCCTGCTCTACGGCACCTCGGACCTTGGGGACGTGGTGAAGAGCAGGCAGCTGAAGGTCGTGGGTACCGTCAGCTCCTCCAACTACCCCTACACGGGGAGCTTCGGCTCCACCACGCTGGGCTCCGGCATGGTTGACCAGTACCTGTACCTGGCACCCGAGGCCTTTGTGGACAGCATGCCCTACACGGAGATCTATGTGAAGGTGGCGGGCGCCGCGGCGGAGGCCTCGGAGTCGGACGACTACTTCCGCGTGACGGACCAGACCAAGGCCCGCGTGGAGGACCAGCTGGTGGGGCTCGAGGGCGCCCGGCTGGAAGACCTGCGCGCGGACGCGCAGTCCCAGCTGGACGAGAAGCGCGCCGACTACGAGTCCCAGAAGGCGGACGCGGAGCGGGAGCTTGCGGATGCCAAGCAGACGCTGGACGACTCCAAGGCCAAACTGGACGATTCCGAGGCGGAGCTTGCGGACGCCAAGGCCACCCTGGACGAGTCCGCCTCCACGCTTGCAAGCTCCAAGAGGCAGCTGGACGAGGGCCAGGCTCAGTACGAGAGCGGCCTCGCGCAGTACAACGATGGCCTTGCGCAATACAGGAGCGGCGTCTCTGAGTACCAGCAGAGGACGGCGGACGGCCAGGCCCAGATTGCGGATTCGGAGCAGAGGCTTGCCGACTCCAAGGCGCAGCTGGACGAGGGCGAGGCGCGGTACGCCGCGGGCGTGGCCCAACTGCTTGCCCAGCTGAAGGAGCAGGGCATGGAGGCCGGGGGCCTGCCGCAGGCCAAGACGGCGCTGGAGGCAGCCAAGACGCAGATGGACGACGGCCTGAAGCAGATAGACGACGGCCTGGCGCAGCTGGATGACGGCATTGCCCAGCTGCAGGAGGGCATCCAGCAGGCGCAGGCTGGCCTTGAGCAGGCCAAGGATACGGCGGCAGAGCTTGAGGCCAAGGCGGCCCAGCTCAGTGCGGCGTCAGAGCAGCTGGCGGGGCAGATAGCCGCTGTGGAGGCGGCAGGTGCCGACGAGCAGACGCTGGCACAGCTGCGGGCCCAGAAGGAGCAGGTGGACGCCGGGCTGGCGCGGGCGCAGGAGGGGCTCGTCCAGGCACAGGCCGCACAGCAGGAGCTGGAAGCCAAGGTCCCGGCGCTTCAGGCGCAGCTGGAACAGCTGCAGCAGCAGAAGGCCGCCGCAGAACCCCTTGCCGCGGAGAAGAAGAAGGAGCTCCAGGACCAGCTTGCCTCCGTGCAGAAGGGCCTGGAGGGCATTGCCGCGCTGGAGGCGTCCCGCAAGCAGCTGGACGATGGCTGGCGGCAGTACGAGGACGGTGCCACGCGGCTGGACGCCGGCAGGCAGCAGCTGGAGGACCAGTCCCGTGCGGGCGCGGCGCAGCTGGCGGATGCCAAGGCCAAGCTGGATACCTCTGCGGCGCAGCTCTCCTCGGCCAGGGGTCAGCTGGAGTCGGGACGTGCACGCTACAACGACGGCGTGGCCAAGTACCACGACGGTCTCTCCCAGTACCAGGAGGGGCTGGCCAAGTACCAGGACGGCCGTGCCAAGTTCCTGGACGGTCTCTCCCTGTACGAGCGGAACAGGGCGGATGCCGACAAGGAGTTCGCCGACGCGGAGGCGAGGCTGGCGGACGCGCAAGATGACATCGACGCGCTGGAGGCGCCCGACATATACGTGCTGGACCGCTCTCAGAGCGAGGGCGCGGCAACCTACCTGGCAGACACCGAGCGCATGGACCACATTGCGGCGGTGTTCCCGTTCATCTTCTTCCTGGTGGCGGCGCTTGTCGCGCTCACGACCATGACCCGCATGGTGGACGATGACCGCGTGCAGATTGGTACCTACAAGGCCTTGGGCTATGGCACGGCCACCATTGCCAGCAAGTACTTGGCCTACGCAGGCATCGCGTCCGTTGTGGGAGCCGTGGTGGGTACCCTCGTTCTTACGCAGGTGCTGCCGCAGATCGTGATTAACTCCTACGCCATCATCTATGCGGTGCCGGTGCATCCCGTGCCCATGCCAATCCTGCCGTCCATCGCGCTCGCGGCGGGTGGTCTGGGCGTGGGCGTGACGCTTCTGGCCACATGGCTCGCCGTAGTCTCCAGCCTGAGGGCGACGCCTGCCACGCTCATGCTCCCACGTGCGCCGAAGGCGGGCAAGCGCATCCTCCTCGAGCGGATTCGTCCCCTGTGGAGCAGAATGTCCTTCTCGTGGAAGGTCACGTTCCGCAACCTCTTCCGGTACAAGCGGCGGCTGCTCATGACGGTCATCGGCATCTCGGGCTGCACGGCCCTGCTGCTGGTGGGCTTCGGCCTGCATGACTCCATCTGGGACATCATCAACGTTCAGTACGGTCCCATCTCGCACTACAACACCACCGTCGGGCTCAAGGACGACGCGAGCGAGGAGGACGTTCTACGCATCAGGTCCTACCTGGAGTCCACGGGCAAGGCGAGCGGTCTGATTCGCGTCCAGCGCAGCAACATGCAGGCGTCATCTGGCGCGGGCCAGAAGGCTTACCAGGTGACTGCGGTCGTTCCGCAGTCGGCGGATGAGCTCAAACACGCAATCACCTTCCGCGATCGGCGCTCTGGCAAGCCCGTGGACTTCAAAGACGACGCGGTCCTGATAACGGAGAAGCTCTCGTCGCTCACCGGCGTGGGTGTAGGGGAACAGATCGTGGTCTTCGATCAGGACAACGTGGGCAATGCCAAGGGCGAGGGCTACTCCCTCACGGTGACGGGCGTGGTGGAGAACTACGTGGGCAACCTCGTGTACGTGGGGCGCGACGCGTGGGACGCGGCGGGCAAGGAGGCACCCACGTACAACACGCTCTTCGGAACCGTCTCTGGCGAGGAGGCCGACCGCAAGGTCGTCGGCGACGCGCTGCACGAGGAGCCCGAGGTATCCACGGTAATCTTCTCGGACGAGACCATCAACACCTACAGCAGCGCGCTGCGGGTCATTGACCTCATCGTGGTGGTGCTGGTTGTTTCCGCCGGCATGCTGGCCTTCATCGTGCTGTACAACCTGACCAACATCAACGTGGAGGAGCGCGTGCGCGAGATTGCCAGCCTCAAGGTGCTGGGCTTCACACGTGGCGAGGTGTACGCCTACATCTTCAGGGAGATACTGCTCTTGGCCTTTCTGGGTGACGCGCTGGGCATGTTCCTGGGCACGTGGCTGGCGACCTTCACCATCACCGCCGCGGAGGTCGACTACGTGATGTTCGGCCGCGCGATCCACGCGCCCAGCTACGCGTACTCCTTCCTGATCACCATGGGGTTCGCGGTGCTGATTGTGATCCTCATGCGCCACAAGCTGGACCGCGTGAACATGGTGGAGAGCCTGAAGTCGGTGGACTAGGGCAAGGCGGCACGAGGAGGGACAGCGCCCACCATGCCGCCGTGGCCAGATTCCATCGCATCCTTACCCATACCGTGTATGATTCATGAAGTAAGAAACGGCTAACATGAGTCGTTGGATGTCCAACGATATGCTTGGCGGCATCGACATAATATGCACGCGTTGAACGCGGGGACGACGCTACGGCGCCACAAGATTGCGAGGAATCATGGGCGAAATCGATTCGAAGACCATCGACCTGGACGCAGCCGTGTTGGAGACATGCACCAAGTTTCCCGAGGTCAAGGACGTGATGGCAGGCATTGGCTTCGACGAGATCACCAAGCCGGGCCGCCTGCAGACCATGGGTCGCTTCATGACTCTGCGCAAGGGCGCCGAGCACAAGGGCGTGGACCTGAACAAGATGGTTGCTGCCTTCCAAGCCGCGGGCTTTGCCGTGAAGGGCTTCGAGACGCCTGCGGCAGCCGAAAACGCTACGCTGGATGCGCTTGGCGACGCGCCTGTCGCCGCCACTACGCCGGAGGAGCGCCAGCAGGTACTCAAGTCTCTTCTTCTGCAGCTGCAGGACGGCGTCCCCGTGGACGACGTGAAGGAGATTTTCGCGCGTAACTTCAAGGACGTGAGCGGTGGGGAGATTGCCGCTGCCGAGCAGTCGCTCATTGCAGGCGGGGTGCCCGTGGAAGAGGTGCAGCGCTTGTGCGACGTTCATGCAACGCTGTTCGAGGGGCACGTCGCCTGCGCCCCCGGCGCGGGAACGCCGAGTGACCCCGCGGACGCTCCGGGCCATCCCGTGTGGATCATGCGGCAGGAGAACGCGGCGTTTGGCAAGCTCATCTCTGGCACGATTCGCCCGCACATCGCGGCTGCCCTGGCAGGAGAGGGTGATGCAGAAGCCATCCGCGCGGACGTGACGGAGCTTGCCAAGGTCGGCACCCATTACCGTCGCAAGGAGGAGACCATCTTCCCCCACCTTGAGGCGCACGGCGTGACGGCGCCCTCCAAGGTCATGTGGGGCAAGGACGACGAGGTGCGTGGCCTGGTGAAGCAGGCAGAGAGCCTTGCGCGCACCGCCGCTGGCGCGGGTTCCACGCATGTCGCCGCTCAGAAGCTGGCCGAGGCCTGCGACGCGGCCGAATCCATGGTCACCAAGGAGGAGAACGTCCTCGTTCCGCTTGCCCTGCAGACCTTGGACGCGCGCGATTGGAAGCAGGTTGCCGAGGACGGCGCCGAGTACGGCTACGTGCTCATCGACGAGCCTCCCAAGTGGCGTCCTTCTATGATTGAGCTGGCGGAGGCGGCCGTGAACGCGGCCAAACTTGGCGGGGAGGCGCCCGCGGCACCTGCCGTGCAGCCGACCGCGGGTCTTCCCGGTGACGGCAAGGTACACCTCTCCACGGGTGCCTTTACGCCCCAGCAGCTGGAGGCCGTGCTCAACACCATCCCCATGGACATCACCTTCGTGGATGCGGATGACAAGACCCGCTACTTCTCGCACGGATCTGACCGCCTGTTTGCACGGCCCATGAGCTGCCTGGGGCGCGACGTGTACGACTGCCACCCGCCCAAGAGCCAGGAGATGGTACACAAGGTCTTCAACGACTTCCGCACCGGCGCGCGTGACACCTACGAGTTCTGGATCCACCTGCACGGCAAGTTTGTGTACATCCGCTACTTTGCCGTGCGCGATGCCGACGGCACCTACCTGGGCGCGCTCGAGACGACCATGGACGTGACGCACATCCAAGAGCTGGAGGGCGACAACCGCCGTGGCGCGGACGTGCGCCGCGAGGCGCGCGAGGCTGAGCAGGCTGAAAAGTAGCAGGCGGCTTGAAACGCCGCCACGTATGAGAAGCCCCGCACCAGCGGAGACGCGGGTGCGGGGCTTGGTGGGTACGGGGTTTGGAGTGTCGGAGTCTTGGCCGGCCAGGCGGGATAAGCTACAGCTTTCCCCTATTCAGGCAAAACCGACAGGTAATCCCGGAGACTGGGGATAACCGCCAGCCGTACGCTGCTTACCCTTGGCGGCGGAAGTGCCGTGCGGAGGCGATCTTGGCCACGTAGTTGGGGTTGTAGCGGGCACGTTGGGTGCTTGTGTGCGTGGGACGCGATGCTTGGTCGGTAGGCTTTGCCGCGGCCG
This sequence comes from uncultured Olsenella sp., assembly GCA_900314495.1. Taxonomy (GTDB): domain Bacteria; phylum Actinomycetota; class Coriobacteriia; order Coriobacteriales; family Atopobiaceae; genus Olsenella_K. The sequence goes on along the minus strand of OMVJ01000015.1, from coordinate 9,784 downwards.
CGTGCGCGGGCTTGGGTGCCTCTACCGCACGCTTCTTCGGTTCCTCGGGCCTTGCGTCCACGGCACCAGCCGCAGAGAGGGCAGCGATGACGGAATCCGCATCGGCGTCCTTGTTGATGCTCGGCATGTGGGCGTCAGGCTTCTTGGCGTGAGCAGGGGCCTTCCCGGCTGACGCAGCGGGCTCGACGGGCGCCTGGGCAGGTTGCGGCTCGTCCGCGGCGAGAGTCTCCGCGTCCTCCTCGCTCGAGGGCTCGAAGGGCTCTCCCGCTACCTCTGCCTGCACGAACTCGTACAGAAGCTGCGCCGCGCGCGTCAGGTACCTCTCGCGGAAGATGTGCTTGGCGCCGTGGATGGTCTCCAGCCGGGCGGAGGGGAAGACGTCGGCCGCGCGCTCGGAGTATTCGATGAGCGAGGTGGCGTCCTCGTCGCCGTGGATGATCAGCACGTTGCCTGGGTAGTCGCGCATCTGTGTGTAGGGGTTGGTGTCCCAGACGGCGTAGCCGTAGCCGCGGCCCACGCGCATGCCGAACAGCCGGTACGAGACGGGAATGTTCTTCTTGGTGGGGAAGGCGCGGCGCGCCTCGTCGTGCAACTGGAAGGCGGGGTAGAGGAGGATGAGGCCCTTGGCCCAACTTGGGTGCTCGTGCGCGACCATGGTGGCCACGAAGCCGCCTTGGCCCTCTCCCATGAGGTAGAGGTTGGAGGCGTCCACCTCGGGTCGCTCCCGCAGCACCTGAACGATGGCCTCGTAGTCCGCAAGCTCCGTGGCAAGCGACATGTCCAGCGGATTGCCGTTGCTCTTGGAGGCGTAGCCGCCGCCGCAGAAGTCGAAGCAGCACACGGCGTAGCCTCGCTCGGCTAGGTACCAGGCATAGGGAACGTTGTGCAGGTAGTTGGCGCCAAAGCCGTGGGCGCAGACCACGCAGGGCAGTGCTCCGCCCGCGTAGTCGCCGGGCAGGTAGAGCTGGCCATAGATGCTGAGTCCGTCCCTCTGGGCGCTGAGGTCGCACGTCCTGTATTTGGTGGAGGCAGGCATGATTCTCCTTGGTAGGCAAAACAAGCGTAGGGCGAGCCCTTACGCGGAATGTGCAAGAGCAACTATAGCCGTAATCGCACGCATGCGCGAAATATGACAAACGTGAAAACATGTGATACCGCACGGGTTTTGGCGCCTGTGTGTGCTAGTGTCGTTGCACTGCGAGCAGTGTCACTCGCAACGGTATGAGCGGGGTCCCGCGCTTCGGCGCGTCGCGGCGTGGCTGCGACCAACGTGCCCCCCGGCTTCCGAGAATAGCGGCGATAAGAAGAGAGGTCTTATCAATGGCAACAAACAATGGCAAGATTCGCGCATGCGTCGTGGGCGCAACGGGTTACGCGGGCGTGGAAGTGGCGCGCCTGGTGCTCAACCACCCCACCTTCGAGCTCACCATGGTCACCGACCGCAAACAGGCTGGCACGCGCCTTGCCGATATCTACCCCACCCTTGAGGGAATAACCGATATAACGCTCTCGCTCCCGGAGCCAGAGGCGATTGCGGCCGCTGTCGACGTGGCCTTCCTGGCGGTTCCGCACACGGCGTCGCTGGCCGTCACGCCCGCGCTCATTGCTGCCGGCGTGACCGTCATCGACCTTTCCGCGGACTACCGCATCAAGGACCCCGCGGTGTACGAGGCCTGGTACGATACGCAACATACCTCGACGGACTTGCTGAAGGAGGCCGTCTACGGCCTGCCGGAGGTCAACCGTGCCCAGCTCGTCAGCCTTGCGCAGGCGCGTGCGGCAGGCAAACCCGCGCTGGTGGCGGCCCCGGGCTGCTACCCAACGGCCACCACGCTGGCGGCTGCCCCTGCGCTCGAGGCGGGCATCGTCACGAGCAGCTTGGTCATCTCGGATGCCATCTCTGGCGTCTCGGGCGCTGGCCGCACCCCCAACGCGCGCACGCACTACTGCCACGCCAACGAGTCCGTGGAGGCCTACGGCGTGGCCAAGCACCGCCACACGCCCGAGATTGAGCAGACCCTCTCGGCGCTTGCCGGCAGCCCCATTGACGTCGTGTTCACGCCGCACTTGGCGCCGCTCACGCGTGGCCTCCTGGCGACCGTGTACCTGCAGGTGGCAGAGGACGTCACGGCAGACCAGGTGCAGGCCATCTACCAGGGCCGCTATGCGGGGGAGAAGCTCGTGACCATGCTGCCCGCCGGCAAGATGCCGCAGACGGGCTCCGTCGCGGGCTCTGGCCGTGCGCAGGTGGGCGTGGCGCTCGATGCCCGCAGGCAGCACGTCCTCATTGCTTCCTGCGCCATCGACAACCTGGGCAAGGGTGCCGCCTCGCAGGCGGTTCAGGCGGCCAACATTGTGTTTGGCCTGCCCGAGACCCAAGGGCTGGACTTCACGGCGCCAGTGGTGTAGGCCGAGCCAGCATATGGCCGAAGCCTTGCCGCCGGGCAAGGCAGGGGAACGTAGACTCAGAATCGACCGTGAGGACCAACTGCGCGCCGCCCGCCGCGGGTGGGTGGCGTGGTACGGGCATCCGGTGAGAGAAGGAACCATGACCGCATACGAACCGCTTCAGGTGCCGGCGCAGGACAACGATGCGCTGGTATACGGATTCACCCCCTGCGAGGGAGGCGTCTGCGCTGCCGAGGGCATGCTGGCGGCCGGCATAAGCGCCGGCTTCAGGCGCAACCCCGACCGTCGCGACCTGGCCCTTGTTGTCGCACGGAAGACGGCCACCTGCGCCGCCACGTTCACCCAGAACCGCTTCTGCGCCGCTCCGGTGCAGGTCTCGCGCCCGCGCGCGGCGGCAGGTCGCGCCCGCGCGGTGGTGCTGAACTCGGGCAACGCCAACGCGTCCACGGGCGAGCAGGGCGTGCAGGTCGCGGAGGAGAGCGCACGGATCGTCGCACAGGCGCTGGGCTGCGCGCCAGAGGAAGTGCTGGTGGCCTCCACGGGTGTCATCGGCGTGCCCTTGGCCATCGACTGCTTTGTGACGGGCGTCCCCTCCATCGTGGCGCAGCTCGCGCACTCGGCGGAGGGCGCGCACAATGCCGCGCAGGCCGTCATGACCACTGACACGGTTGCCAAGGAGGCCGCCTACGCAGGCCAGGTCTCTGGGCGGACCGTCCATGTGGGCGGCTTCGTCAAGGGCTCGGGCATGATTCAGCCCAACATGGCCACCATGCTGGCGGTGGTCTCCACGGACGCGCCACTCACGGCGTCTGCGGCACATGCGGCGCTGCTGGACGCGGTCAGGTCCTCCTTCAACAAGGTGACGGTGGACTCGGACACGTCTACCAACGATTCCTGCTTCCTCTTCGCCACGGGCGAGGCGGGCGGCGAGCCCATAGACGAGGCCTCTCCGGACTTTCCCGCAGTGGCGGCTGCCCTCAAGGCCGTGTGCCAGGACCTCGCCCGCAAGATCGCTGCGGACGGCGAGGGTTCCACAAAGCTCGTGACCGTGGACGTGCTGGGTGCCGCGACGCCCGCGGATGCGGAGACGGTCTGCCGCTCCATCTGCAACTCTCCGCTGGTCAAGACGGCCATCTTCGGCCACGATGCCAACTGGGGCCGCGTGGCCGCGGCGGCGGGCAAGTGCGGCGTCCCCTTCGACCAGTACCAGGTGGACATCGACCTCTTGGGCGTGCCCGTCTGCCGCGGTGGCCTGACCGTCCCCATGGACGAGGCCGACATGCTAAGTCGGTTCGAGGATCCCGAGGTCAAGATCGCCATCAGCCTGGGCATGGGCGAGAGCTCCTGCCGCATGTGGACGTGCGACCTCACGCACGACTACGTGACCATCAACGGTGACTACCGCACGTAGCCGCCCGCGGGTGGCCTGAGAACGGACGGGTGCGAACGAGGACGCGACGAGTTAGGTGCGAGCGAGGCGGCAGGGAATGAAGAAACGCGACAGGATTCAGCGCGAGATGGCTCTGGAGAAGGCAAACGTCCTCATGGAGGCCATGCCCTGGATCCACCAGATGAACGGCAAGACGCTCGTCGTCAAGTATGGCGGCGCGGCGATGGAGAACGAGGACCTCATGCGCGAGGTCATCGCGGACCTGGAGCTGCTGAAGCTCATGGGCATGAACGTGGTGCTGGTGCACGGCGGAGGCAAGGCCATCAACAAGCTGCTCACCGCCCTGAACATTCCCACCAAGTTCAAGGACGGCCTGCGCGTGACCGACGACGCGACCATGGAGGCCGTGGCGGAGGTCCTCATAGGCAAGGTCAACCAGCAGCTGGTATGGGCCCTCAACGAGTACGGCCACAACGCCGTGGGCATCTCTGGCGCGGACGGCAAGACCATCAAGTGCGAGCCCATAGACCCCGACCTCGGCCGCGTGGGCCGCGTGCGGGAGGTGGACACGTCGCTCATCAAGTCCATCCTGGATGACGGCTACGTGCCCGTCATCGCCTCCGTTGGCTGCGGCCCCGACGGCCTCTTCAACGTAAATGCGGACGTGGCGGCGAGCGAGGTCGCCATTGCCCTCAAGGCGGACAAGCTGGTGTACCTCACCGACGTCGACGGCCTCTTCGCAGACGTGGACGATCCGGACTCGCTGGTCAGCGGCCTCAGCAAGGCGGAGACGCACGAGCTGCTGGAGTCTGGACGGCTGACCACCGGCATGATTCCCAAGATCCGCTCCATCGCCAACGCGCTGGACGCGGGCGTGCCGCAGGTGCACATCCTGAACGGCACCTTCCCGCACTCGCTTCTGCTGGAGATCTTCACCGACTCCGGGATTGGCACCATGTTCACACAGGACTAAGGTCAGGGGTGGCAACTGGACCAGGGTCCAAGCACCGCTTCTTGGCGGATGAAAGGGGCAGAAGATGGCAACCATCAAGGGCACCGTTCCCCAGCAGGTCGTCGCGGACGACAAGACATACGTGATGCACACCTACGGACGCCTGCCGGTGGAGTTTGTGGGCGGCAGGGGTGCCGTCCTCACGGATTCCGAGGGCAAGGAGTACTTGGACTTCCTGGGTGGCATCGGGGCCGTGAGCGTGGGCCACTGCCACCCCAGGGTCGTCGCCGCCCTGCAGGACCAGGCGGGCAAGCTCTGGCAGGTGGGCAACTACTTCTACGAGGAGAACCGCAACGAGCTCGCCCGTGAGGTCGGCGAGCTTCTCTCCACCATCACGGACGGTGCGGGCCATGTTACGGGATCCACGGGGTCTGCCTGGCGGCTCTTCTTCTGCAACTCTGGCGCGGAGGCCAACGAGGGTGCCATCAAGGTCGCCCGCCGCTGGGGCGAGAAGAACCTCAACGGCGCCACGGGAATCCTGACGGCCGTCAACAGCTTCCACGGGCGTACGCTTGCCACGCTTTCTGCCACGGGTCAGAAGGTCTTCCACAAGAGCTTCCTGCCCATGCCTGCTGGCTTTGACGCGGTACCGCTCAACGACCTGGACGCGCTGGAGGCAAAGCTCAAGAAGCCGTCCGTGGAGACGGGTCGCATCTGCGCCGTCATGCTGGAGTGTATCCAGGGTGAGGGTGGCGTATGGCCTGCCACGCCAGAGTACCTGCAGGGCGTGCGCCGCATCTGCGACGAGAACGACATCCTGCTCATCATCGACGAGGTCCAGACGGGCTTCTTCCGCACGGGTGCGCCCTTTGCCTACCAACTCGCCGGCATCGAGCCTGACGTGGTGAGCATGGCCAAGGGCATTGGTGGGGGCTTCCCCATGGGTGCCTTTGCGGCGCGCGGCGAGTACGCCAAGCTGCTCAAGGCGGGCGACCACGGATCCACCTTCGGCGGCAACCCGCTGGCGGCTGCCGTTGGCCGTGCCACGGTGGAGACCCTGGTGGAGGAGGGCTTTGGCGAGCACGTCATTGCCACCGGCACCTACCTGGAAAAGAAGCTTGCGGCCCTGCCGCACGTGACGGAGGTACGGGGCGCCGGCCTCATGCGGGGTGCGCAGTTCGACGTACGCATTGCCAACGACGCCGTGGACCTTGGCCTGGAACGCGGGCTGGTGCTCAACCACATCGGCGACTCCATCCTGCGCTTCCTGCCGCCTCTGGTGGTGACGGAGGAGCAGATCGACACCATGGCCGACCGCCTGACCGGCATCGTGGGGGACCTGACGGACTAGCTGGCGCATGAGACGCTTGGGGCCTGGCCCCAAGTGTCTCAAATGTCCAGTGAGAAGCGGGCATTTGCCCCCGTTCGCACAAATGCCACCTGTGCTCAACAAAGCATGTGAGTCTGGTCCATTTGATGGTGCTATGATTTTGCGCACTGTCAAGGAACCTGACTGAGAATCGAGCTCACATGCTAACTGACGAACTTCGCGATGAGGTCGCGCGCCTGAAGAAGGAACAGGACGCGGTCATCCTCGCGCACTACTACGTCTCCGATGACGCGCAAGACCTGGCGGATTACATCGGTGACTCCTACTTCCTCGCCCGCAAGGCGGCAACGCTGGACTGCAAGACGTTGGTTTTTGCCGGCGTGGAGTTCATGGCGGAAAGCGCCAAGCTCCTCTCGCCGAAAAAGCGCGTCCTCATGCCAGACCCCACGGCGGACTGTCCCATGGCCCACATGATGACCAGGGCGACCATTGACGAGGCGCGCGCGGAGTACGGGGACGACCTTGCGGTTGCCTGCTACGTGAACTCCACGACGGAGATGAAGGCCTGGTCGGACGTGTGCGTAACCTCCTCCAACGCCCAGCGCATCGTGGAACGCCTGCCGCAGCACAACGTGCTCTTCATCCCGGACATGCACCTCGGCCACTTCATCAAGGAGCAGGTGCCCAGCAAGAACGTCATCCTCAACGACGGCTTCTGCCCCACGCACGAGGCCATTGAGCTGCGCGAGGTGGAGGCCCTGAAGGCAGCGCACCCCGGCGCCATCGTCTGCGTGCACCCGGAGTGCGCCACCTGGCTGGTTCAGGCTGCGGACTACGTGGGCTCCACCTCGGGCATCATCGGCCGCGTGACCAGCGGAAGCGAGTCCGACTACATCATCTGCACCGTGCACGGCGTGCTCCACCAGATCCAGAAGGACCTTGCGGCCGCCGGTCAGGCCCAGCAGAAGCACTGCTACTTCCCGCGTACCACCCCCATCTGCCCCAACATGGCAAAGGTCACGGGCGAGAAGGTGGCCGCGTGCCTGCGCAACGGTACGGGCGAGGTCGAGGTCAACCCCGAGTATGCGGAGGCGGCCCGCAGGTCGCTCAACCTCATGCTCGAGCTTGCCAAGTAGCGTGACACCACGCCAATAAGAACGTCTTGTAAATGCTCCGCCCGGCGCGCCCGGGCGGAGGGTAATCAGTGCGTCGAGGAGACACTTCCCATGAAAAAGCTGCAATGTGACGTGGCCATCGTCGGCTGTGGTGCCGCAGGCCTCTACACCGCCCTCAAGCTGCCGCGCAACTACAACATCATCATGCTCGCCAAGGGCGACATCCAGACCTGCGACTCCATGCTGGCGCAGGGCGGCATCGCCTGCCTGCGCGACGACGACGACTACGACTCGTACTACGAGGACACCATGCGCGCGGGACACTACGAGAACCGCCCGGAAAGCGTGGACATCCTCATCCGCAACTCCCGTACGGTCATTAACGACCTGATCAGCTATGGCGTGCGCTTCGATCGCACCCCGTCTGGCGACCTGGAGTACACGCGCGAGGGCGCCCACTCCCGCGCGCGCATCCTCTTCCACGAGGACATCACCGGTCGAGAGATCACGGAGACCCTCCTCATGCAGGTTCGCGCGCGGCCCAACATCTCCATCTACGAGAACACCACCATGACCGACATGCTGGACGAGTCCGGCCGCGACGGCACGCGCTTCTGCACGGGCGTCCTGGCGGAGGACAACAAGACGGGCGAGAAGTTCGAGATCTTCTCTCGCTTCACCGTGTTCGCCACGGGTGGCATTGGCGGCAACTACCAGCACTCCACCAACTACCCAATCATGACGGGCGACGGCTGCTCCATTGCCGACAAGCACGGCGTGGTGCTGGAGCACATGGACTACGTGCAGATTCACCCCACCGTCCTCTACTCCGAGAAGCCGGGCCGCTGCTTCCTGATTTCTGAATCCGCGCGTGGCGAGGGCGCCATCCTGCTCAACTCCAAGATGCAGCGCTTCACGGACGAGCTGCAGCCGCGCGACGTCGTCGCTACGGCCATCCAGAAGGAGATGGAGAAGGAGGGCAGCAAGCACGTCTGGCTGAGCTTCGAGAAGGTTCCGCCCGACGTCATCCGCTCGCACTTCAAGCACATCTACGAGTACTGTCTGGCCAAGGGCTACAACATCTTGGAGGAGCCCATCCCCGTCGTGCCCGCGCAGCACTACTTCATGGGCGGCATCCACGTGGACTCCAACGCCGAGACCACCATGCCTCACCTCTTCGCCGTGGGCGAGACCGCCTGCACCGGCGTGCACGGCAAGAACCGCCTGGCCTCCAACTCGCTTCTGGAGTGCCTAGTCTGGGCTCGTCGTGCGGCCGAGAAGATTGTGAAGGACCACACGCGCGAGCAGCGCCCCAGGGTGGACCCGTCCTCCCTGAGCGTGGTCATGGATCAGCACATTCGCTACTCGCTGGCCGAGGACATGCCGTCCGGTGACGTCTCCACGGATGCCGTGTTCACCGACCGTCGGCAGGCGCGCGTGGAGCTCATCTGCAAGCAGGACGGCGTCGTGGCAGGCATGGCCGTGTTCCGCCGCGTGTTCGAGATTCTTGACCCCACCACTGTGGTCACCCCGCTGGTGCGCGACGGCGAGCGCATCCGCGAGGGCCAGCTCATGGCTTCCGTGGAGGGCGACGTGCGGACGCTCCTCTCGGGCGAGCGCACGGCCCTCAACTACCTGCAGCACATGTCTGGCGTGGCTACGCTGACCCGCAAGATGGTGGACATGCTGGCCGATGCCGGGTCCCACGCGCAGCTGGTCGACACGCGCAAGACCACGCCCGGCATGCGCATCTTCGACAAGGCGGCCGTGCGCATCGGCGGTGGCGGCAACCACAGGACCGGCCTTTCGGACGCCGTGCTGCTGAAGGACAACCACATCGAGGCCGCTGGTGGCGTGAAGCCTGCGGTCGCGGCAGCCAAGGAGCGCGCCTCCTTCATGATGAAGATCGAGGTGGAGTGCGAGACCCTGGACATGGTGCGCGATGCCCTGGAGGCCGGTGCCGACGTGATCATGCTGGACAACATGAGCCACGCGACCATGCAGGAGGCCATCAAGATGATTGACCACCGCACCAAGGTCGAGATTTCCGGCAACGTGACCGCGGAGTCCGTGAAGCGCCTGGCCGATCTGGACGTGGACTACATCTCGTCTGGCGCGCTGACGCACAGCTGCGGCATCCTGGACTTCTCGCTCAAGCACCTGGAAGTTCTGGACTAGGCGTGGCCGTGGTACGCCGTTGCCGCTCTGCCCGCGAGCAAGCGCGGGCAGCAAAGATACAATTCGCGTTGGATTGCATCGTGCACGTGCTATAGTCGCAGGTCGTGAGAATTCTTGCCACAAATGAGCCCCGTTTGTATCGTCTGGAATGATACGAACGGGGCCAAATCTTATCGAGCGCAATGACGCAGGTGCCGAATGGGAGCCGTGTCGGCCAGGCCTACTCCACGTCGCGGTGCTCCGGCACGCGGCTCATGAGCACGAAGCCGATGATGAACAGGATCACCACGGAGAGGACGCCCAGCGAGCCAGAGCCCGTGGCGGCGGTCATGGTGCCCACGATGAAGGTGCCCATGACGGCGGCGTACTTGCCAAAGATGTCGAAGAAGCCAAAGTACTCGTTGGCGTGC
>OMVJ01000028.1 GCA_900314495.1 uncultured Olsenella sp. | reverse complement strand
CGTGGCAAGCGAGCTGCAAGGCAACGCGGAGGTGGCGGCGGAACTCAATGCGTCGCAGGTCAATGCACCTGCGCGCCAGCTATTCTCGGTGGCGGACACGCGCAACAGCGCGCTGGGCCTCTCGCGCGAAACCGCCGCCAAGAGGGGCCTTCCCCGGCCAGAGACTTCCATTGCGCACAGCTCCCTCTTTACCGGCGCGGTACACGAGCCCCACCTGTACGAGGAACTCAAACGTGAGATTCTGACCGCAGACCGCATAGACCTCCTGGTCTCCTTCGTCATGTGGAGCGGACTGCGCCTCATCATCAATGAGCTGCGAGGCTTCTGCCAGCGTGGCGGCACACTTCGCGTGGTAACCACGCCCTACATGGGTGCCACGGACGCGAAGGCGGTCGCGGAGCTGGCCGCCCTTCCCGGCGCGCAAGTCAAGATCACGTACGACACCAAGTCCACCCGGCTGCATGCGAAGAGCTACGTGTTCCACCGCAATACCGGCTTCACGACGGCCTACGTCGGCTCGTCGAACCTCTCGCACGCGGCGCTGTCCAGCGGCCTGGAGTGGAACATCAAGATTGCCCGCAAGGACCAGCCGGAAACCGTTGACAAGATTGAGGCGACGTTCGAAAGCTACTGGAACTCCGACGAGTTCGAGCTCTACGACCCCAGCCAGACGGACCGCCTTCGGCACGCCCTGGACGCGGAGAAGCACACCGGCAAGGGAATAGACCTGCAGGACGGTATCTCGTACCACTTTGACGTCACTCCGTACCCCTTTCAGCAGCGCATTCTGGAGAAGCTGCGGGCGGAGCGCGAGGTGCTGGGCTACCACCGTAACCTGGTAGTTGCCGCCACGGGCACCGGCAAGACGGTCATCTCCGCCTTCGACTTCAAGCGCTATTGCGCGCGGCATGGCGGCAGGGCCAGGGTCAGGCTCCTCTTCGTTGCCCACAGGGAGGAGATCCTGAAGCAAAGTGTTGGCTGCTTCCGCGGGGTGCTCGGCGACGCCAACTTCGGGGACCTCTTCGTTGGCGCGCACCGACCGACGCAGATTGACCACCTGTTCGTCTCCATCCAAACGCTGACGTCACGCGACCTCACCCAGGTGGTGGACCAGGACTTCTACGACTTCGTCATCGTGGACGAGGTGCACCACGCAGCGGCCTCAACCTACGAAAGGCTGCTGCAGTACTTCCGGCCCAAGGTGCTGCTGGGCCTGACCGCCACGCCGGAGCGTGCCGACGGGCGCAGCATCCTGCCGTGGTTCGACAACCGCATAGCCGCCGACCTGCGCCTTCCCGAGGCAATTGACGACAAGCTCCTGTGTCCCTTCCAGTACTTTGGCGTGAGCGACACCGTTGACCTGAGCGGGCTCAAATGGTCGCGAGGAGGCTACGAAACCTCTGAGCTGGAGGACGTGTACGTGTTCTCCCACGAGGTAGCCAAGCGGCGTGCGAGGCTCATCATCGACGCCGTTGCGCGCTACGTGACGGACATTCGCGACGTGCGCGGCCTGGGATTCTGCGTCTCCAAGGCGCATGCAAGCTTCATGGCAGACCAGTTCAACCTGGCCGGCATTCCCTCCGCCTGCCTGACGGGCGACAGCCCCAAGGAGCTTCGAGAGTCCGTGCAGAACGACTTGGTAGGAGGCACGTACAAGTTCGTCTTCGTGGTGGACATCTACAACGAGGGCGTGGACATTCCCGAAGTCAACACCCTGCTCTTCCTGCGTCCCACCGATTCGCTGACCGTCTTCCTGCAGCAACTTGGCCGCGGCCTGCGCCTCTGTCCTGGCAAGGAGTGCTGCACCGTGCTGGACTTCATTGGCCAGGCCAACAAGCACTACCGCTTTGACCAGAAGTTCGCTGCAATCACCGGCAAGCGCCGCGGAAGCATGAGGGACGAGGTGGAAGGTGGCTTCTCATCTGCCCCGCGCGGCTGCTACATTCAGCTGGAGCGCAAGGCGCAGGAGTACGTGCTCGCAAATATCCAAAAGGCAATCGGCACGCGCAGCGAGCTCGTGCAGAAGCTTCGCAGCTACGCGCATGACACAGAGAAGCCCCTCACGCTGGCAAACTTCCTAGACCTCTACGGCCTTGACGTCCATTCCGTATACGGGCGCGGCAACAAGCCCTGCTTCACCAGGCTCAAGGCCCTGGCGGGCTTGGTCGCAGACTTCCATGATCCCGACGAGGAGGCGCTGGCCAAGGCCTTCCCGCGCCTTGCCTGCATCGACTCCCGGCGCTGGCTGCGCTTCCTGCTTGAGGTCTTACGCGACGAGGTGCCCAACACAAGGATGGCCGACTTCAATGAAGAGCAGGTCAGGATGCTCAACATGTTCCAGGTGACCCTGTGGCCGGGCTCCTTCAAGGAGGGGGCGGACCCCCGGTTTGCGACGCCGCTTGACTGCGTTCGACGCCTGCACCGCAACCCAGCCCTCTGCGACGAGCTCATAGAGCTTCTGGAGTACGACCTGGACCACATAGACTTCGTGGACGAGCCTGTGGACCTTGGCTTTGCCTGCCCGCTTGACCTGCACTGCCGCTACAGCCGCGACCAGCTGCTTGTTGCCATGGACTACCTGCAGCCCGGCAACGTGCGCGAGGGCGTGAAGTGGCTGCCAGAGCACGGCGTTGACGTTCTGATGAACACCCTCAACAAGGCCGAGCGTGACTACTCCCCAACCACCATGTACGAGGACTATTCCATAAACGAGTGGCTCTTCCACTGGCAGAGCCAGAACAGGACCACACCGGAGTCCGCCGTCGGCCAGCGCTACATTCACCACGAGCGCATGGGCACCAAGGTCGCTCTTTTTGTGCGCGAGTTCCAGACTGACGAGAGCGGTACCGCGCCCTACACCTTCCTCGGCCTGGTGAGCTACCGTAGCCACACCGGCTCCCGCCCCATGAGCATCATCTGGAAGCTGCAGCGGCCCATTCCCGCCAAGTTCCTGCGCGTCAGCAACAAGCTTGCCAGCTAGTCCTTGAGGCTGGCAACAAAGGCCTGGTAGTCACGGTCGTTCTGGTCTGCGTAGGCCGCGGCGAAGTCCGCGACGGCGCGGTCGAAGGCGTCGCCCTTGCCCAGGTAGCCGCTGATCATGAAGCGGTCGCCCGTGCGCGCGTGCGCGTGTGCCAGGGCCCAGCCGCACAGGCGGGAAAGGCCCACCAGCCCGTCCACGGAGATGTCGTCCAAGTCCGGCGAGCCCTTGGAGTCCCAGAGTTGGCGCAGGTAGAAGTCGCGGATCCTGCCGTCGTCGCCAATCCAGCTGGTCCAACCCAGCATGATGTCGCCGGCGGTCTGGATGGCGCGCTGGCCCTCCACCACGCGCTGCCCGTGCTCGCGACTGCGGCTCTTGCCCAGGTAGGGCTCCAGCACGGACTCGTTTGCCTCCTTGATCTGCAGAACCAGCGGGTCGACCTCCGCCCCCTGTGGCCCCTGCATGACCACGATCCAGCAGCGCGTGCCCACGGACCCGACGCCCACCACCTTGCGGGCGGCGTCCACGGCCTCGTACTGCTCCAGGAGGTTGCGCCTCTCGGGCGACAGCGACCGCATGTAGCCAAAGAGGGCCCGCCGCATGACCAGCGACGCCTCGCGAATGTCCCGTTGGGTCTGCATGTCGCGCATGGGCACCACCAGCGGCGGATTGGACTTGATGCGCATGCGACCGTCCACCGTCTCCGTCAGCTTGTCGATGGCGCGGGCGCTGTTCTTGTCGCGAATCTTGTCCAGCCGCCGCCTGAGTGCCGCGAGCTGACCGTCGGTGAAGGCGTCCCGGTGCCTGCGAAGCAGTTCGTCCACGTCCACGTGCTCGTAGTAAACCTGCATGGCACCCATCTTCGCGAACTTCGCCATGGCCTGGCGGTAGGAGCCCACCGCCGTGAGCACCGCGTCTTGCCGGTACCTGGCGTCGAACTTGCGGTCCCGGCCACAGAGCTCGATGCTAGTTGCCAGGCGCTTGACGTCGTACTCCCAGGGGCCGGGCAGGGTCTCGTCGAAGTCGTTGATGTCGAACACAAGGTGGCGCTCCGGCGTGCCGAAAACGCCGAAGTTGGCTATGTGAGCGTCACCGCAGAGCTGGACGTTTATGTTTGTGGTCGGCGTGTGGCAGAGGTCCGCCGCCATGGGCAGCGCCGCCCCGCGGAAGTACGCGAAGGGAGAGGCGGCCATGCGCTCGTGACGCACGGGCAGCAGGTCCTGCAGACGCGTTTGCTCCTGGGAGCGAATGAGCGCCACAGGGTCCTGACGGTCGGCGGGCGGGTTCCACTGGGCGTGGCTGGAGCGGGGTACCAGCTTGCGCAGGGCCTTGCCGTCGGCCTTGCGTTCCTCGGCGGTGCGGCGTTCCTGCGATCCGCCGAAAATCTTTGCGTAGGACCGGCTGTTCTCCAGACCCAGCTCGATGCCGCGCTCCACTATGCCCATTGAGCCTCCCCCAGTTCCGCACACCACCATTCCGCACAGTTTGCCACCCGCAGCGATGCCGGGTGGCAATGCGTCAAATGTACAATACTTCGGTGACCGTGCGGTTACGGCACACCCCGGCTCTTACGCCCGCAAGACCCGTTCCACGCGTGGCGGCAAGCAAGAGGCGCGGCGTTACAGTCCAGCGGCGTCGTCAGCGGCAATCACATGCTGCAGCAGGTCGATGACCTTGTTGGAGTAGCCCCACTCGTTGTCGTACCAGGCGATCAGCTTCACGAACGTGTCGTCCAGCATGATGCCGGCCTTCTCGTCGAAGATGCAGGTGTTGTAGTTGCCGCGCAGGTCGCTGGAGACAAGCTCGTCCTGGTTGTACTCCACGATGCCCCTCATGGGGCCAGCCGCGGCCTCACGCACGGCACGGCAGATTTCCTCGTAGGTGGTGGAGGTCGCAAGCTCGCAGGTAAGGTCCACAACGGAGACGTCGTTGCAAGGAACGCGGAAGCTCATGCCCGTGAGCTTGCCGTTGAGCTCCGGGATGACCTTGCCCACGGCGCGCGCGGCACCGGTGGTGGAGGGGATGGTGTTGTTGAAGACGGAGCGGCCGGTGCGCCAGTCACGCCCGCCGTTGGAGTCCACCGCCTTCTGCTTGGAGGTGGAGGCGTGGATGGTGGACATGAGGCCCTTCTGGATGCCAAACGCGTCGTTCACGATCTTGGCCAGCGGCGCCAGGCAGTTGGTGGTGCAGCTTGCGTTGGAGACAACGCGCATGGTGTGCGAGTCGTAGGTGTCCTCGTTCACGCCCATCACGAACATGGGCATGTCGTCCTTTGCCGGCGCGGTGAGCACCACGCGCTTGGCGCCGCCCTTGAAGTGGGCCGAGCACTCCTCGATGGTGCGGAACTTGCCCGTGGACTCGATCACGTAGTCAATGCCGCGGCTTGCCCAGTTGATGTCCGCCGGATCGTCCTCCGAGAAGACGTGAATCTCGTGGTCCTTCACGTAGATGCCGCCGTCTGTGGCGAACACGTCCCCGTCAAAGCGGCCGAAGACGGAGTCGTACTCAAACTGGTAGGCCATGCGCTCGTGGTCGGCATGGTGAATGTTAATGGCGTCCACCTCTATGTTGGTGTTGCGCAAGGCCAAGCTGCGCAGGATGACGCGGCCGATGCGGCCAAAACCGTTGATGCCAACCCTGATCTTCCCCATGTGAGTGCCCCTCTCTGCCCGTCGAACCGCCTCGCTAACCAACATTAACCCATCGCGATTATTCTTTATGTTGAACCTAATCGCGCACCCAATGGTGGTTATTTTTTTGTTGTTACCTCAACGGTCGAATATTGGCGGCAAAGAGCAATGAGACAGGGGGACGCACCATTTGTCTCATCTGGCGGCGCTGACCAACCGCCTGACCTCATACTCGTCAACCACCTCGAAGCTGCGTGCAAGCGCGCCATTCAGATACGCAAACGAAACGCCGGCACCGCACGTGGTTGAATCACCCGCATGGCCCTTGCAGCTGGAATGCACCTGGGTGACGCACGTCTTGCGCACGAGGTCAGCAACGTTGCCGGCGCGCACGCCCGACCCCGCAAGAATCTGAATCCGCTGGCCAAAGTCGCGCTGTAGTCCCGCGATGACCTCCGCACCCTCCAGCGCGGTGGGCGCTCCACCGCTGGTGAGCACGCGATCAATCCCCGCAGCCGCAAGCTTGGCGCACGCTTCGTGCAAGTCTGGTGTGACGTCGATGGCACGGTGGAACACGACCTCCGCACCATGGGCGTGCACGAGCGCCACCATCTGCCGCACGCGATTCGCGTCCACGGTTCGCGTCCTCGTGCAGGCAGCCGAACACGATTCCGTCAGCGCCGTTAGCAAGCAACAGCCGGGCTTCCTCCAGCATCTGGGCGAACTCCGCCTCCGAGTAGCAGAAACCCGCACCGCGTGGCCGCACCATGCAGCACACGGGGATGGTCGCCTCTCGCTTGGCGCAGCGCAGGGTGGCCAGCGTGGGCGTAAGTCCGCCCAGGGCAAGCGCAGAGTTAAGCTCCGCGCGGTCAGCTCCGCCCCGCTCGGCAGCCACCACGTCGGCGGCACTTCCGCAGCAGACCTCAACAAGCGTGGGCATGATGGACTCCCTCCAACGCTGCGCAACTTTCGTAGCATCATATACCTGCACCGGATCCGAATGAGACACTAGGTACGTCCCCCTGTCTCACCCCGAAAGGCATGCATGGCACTCATCCTCTTCCAACAGACCCTCACGATGCTCCTGCTCATGGGGCTCGGACTCTTCCTCACCAAGCGCGGCATGCTCACGGAGGAGTTCACGTCCCGCCTGAGCAACCTGCTCCTCATGGTCATCATCCCCTGCGTGACCGTCCGCTCCTTCATCGTTCCCATGGCAGACGACGGCCTCATGCCGCTCTTCTGGGCTTTCGTGTACGGCGCGGGAACGCTGGGAATCTCCATGCTCGTCTCGTACCTGGTCTTTGGCGGGCGTCAACCTGTGGACAACTTCGGCGCGTGCTTCTCCAACGCAGGCTTCATAGGCATCCCGCTGATCCAGGCCACCTTCGGTGATGCGGCCGTGTTCTACATCACGCCCCTGATCTGCCTGCTCAACGTGTTCGTGTGGACGTACGGCGTGCGGCTCCTTGCCGCGGATGACGCCGCCCGTCCCACCGCACGCCAGCTGCTGGTCAACCCCATGGTTCTCTCGGGCGGCGTGGGCGTGGTCCTGTACATTCTGCAGCTGCCCGTCCCGTCCGTGCTCTACAACGCAATCGATGCGGTCGGCAGCATGAACACGCCCGTCGCCATGCTGGTGCTGGGAAGCTACCTTGCCAAGGCCAGCGTGCGCAAAATGGTGCGCGACAGGGCGACGCTGGTTGCCTCGGTCATTCGCCTGCTCGCAATTCCCCTGGTCACGCTTGCCGCCATGTGGGTTCTGCGGCTGAGCATCACCGACCCGCTGCCTGCGTCCATCTTCATTGCCGCGTGCGCCCCCATCGGTGCCAACACGGCCATTTTCGCTCAGCAGTTCGGCGGGGACTACGTGCATGCGGTGCAGCTGGTCTGCTTCTCCACGGTGCTGTCTGTGGTCACCATACCGTTGGTGTTCCAGCTGGCCACCCTCGTGCTTGCATGAGACAAAAGGACCGTCCCCGTGTCTCTCGTGGTCATCTGATGTTGCTGGACAAACATAAAGTCTTGTCAAGGTAAGCTGGGTGTAAATACACTGTTCCCGGCGCCGCCGCGCCACACCACCCGGAGCAACACCCAATGCAAGCACTCGCCCTCCTGCCCATCGCGGGCATTGCACTGCTCATAGCCGCCATGCGCCTGCGCACGCACCACGCGGCCACCGTGCCCGCGGGAGCACGCTGCAAGACGGGCTGGGCGCGCGCCTACCTTGCCTACCTCGCGCTTGCGGCCGTGTGGTGCCTGACGGGCCTCTACACCGGCACGGCTGGTGTCATGGTTCTTTACGTGGTGACGTGCCTTGTCTGCGGCGTGGCCTCCATGTGGCGCTGGGATGTGGCGCGCCGTGCGGCCGGCCACACGCGCCACCCGGGCCTGGTGAGCGTCTTGCGCGACCTGGTGGCCGTGGCAACAGCCACCGGGCTGAGCTTCTTGGCTTTGGAGCTTCCCTGGAACGACGCGCTCGCCACGATAAACCCCACGGGTGCGGCCCTGGAGCTGGGGATGATCGGCCTCTTCCTGCTATCCCTCTACTTCGTGGGACAACGCAGGGGCATCGGCGTGGCGGTGGGCTCGTTCGCACTGGCAGTGGTGGGCGTTACCCAGAGTTTCGTGCTCGAGTTCAAGGGCGGGGCCATCATGCCCTCGGACCTCCTGGCCCTGGGCACCGCCGCGGCCGTGAGCGGAAACTTCAGCTACTACCTGGGCACGGGCACCTTCCTTGGCCTCGCGGCTCAGGCCGTGGCAACCTGTCTTCTCTCCTTCGTGGTGCCCCCGCACGTTGCCGAGGGGGAAGCCAACCCCGAGGGAGGGCATGCCGCGCAAGGCACGCCCTGGTCTCGCAGCCGACGCGGGAGGGCTCTGCTTGCCTGCGCGAACGTGGCGGTTGCCCTGGCATGTCTGTGGGGCGCCCATTGGGTTGCCATGGGCACGAGCTACTACTGGACCTACGGCATTGGCATAGACTTCTTCGAGGCCATAAACACTTACCGTGAGCAGGGATTTCTCACTGGCTTCATGGCCGCCCGCCAGGACATGCCCATCAGGGTGCCGCAGGACTACACACCGGAGGCCGCTCAGGCAACGGAGGACCAGCTGGCCCAGGCATGGTCGGCTACCGAGCGCGCCACGGGCGATGCCAGGCGCTACGCCATGGCGCAGTCGCAGTTCTCTTCCGTCCAGCCCACCGTCATCTGCGTGATGAACGAGACCTTCTCTGACCTCTCGCGCATCGGCAACCTGGGCAGCTACTACACGGGGCCCACCTACTTCAACTCCATCGATGACGCCCTCTTCCAGGGCGACCTGGACGTCTCCGTGCGCGGCGGTGGCACCTGCAACACCGAGTTCGAGTTCCTGACCGGCGTGCCCATCGCCTACGTGGGCCCCAGCAAGTACCCCTACACCCTCTATGACCTGGAGGGCACACCGACCCTGGCCTCGCAGTTCAAGGCGCTGGGCTACTCCACCACGGCCATCCACCCCAACAAGGCCTCCAACTGGGACCGCGACGAGGTGTACCCCGCGTTCGGGTTCGACCGCTTCCTTTCCATCAAGGATTTTAGGGGTGCCCAGGAGCTGCACTCCGGCGTGACGGACGCCGCCACGTACCAGAAGATCATGGAGCTGCTGGAGCAGGACGACGGGCCGCAGTTCATCTTCGACGTCACCATGCAGAACCACAGCCCCTACGACCAGGACAACATTCCCGAGGACCTGCTGACCCATTACGACCCGTCCGGCTTCACCAGCGAGCAGAACGCCCAGCTCAACGAGTACCTCTCGTGCATCCAGGCGTCTGACGCGGACCTGCACGCATTCATGGACCAGCTGCGCGAGCTTGACCGGCCGGTAGTGCTGGTGTTCTTTGGCGACCACCAGCCAAGCGTCTCCGTTGACTACAACGACGGCCTCTTCCCCGGCGAGGACGAGCTGACCCACACCCTGCGCACTTACAAGACCGACTACTTTGTGTGGGCGAACTACGAGGTGACCGCCGACGCCCAGCAGAGCGACGAGGTGGAGACCAGCCCGGCCTACCTGGGCAGCATGGCGCTCAAAGCCATAGGTGCCCCGCTCTCCGGCTACCAGCAGGCCAGCCTGGGTGCGCGCCTGAGCATGCCGGCGGTGAGCCTGATGGGCTTCAAGGACGCGGAGGGCAGCTGGCACCAAGCGAGCGAGGGCGCGCCCGCCACGGACACCTACGACCGGCTGGCCATGGTCACCTACAAGGAGTTCGGCAGCCGCGTGAGCCGGTAAGCCGTCAGCGGGCAGATGGGGGTAGGGCCAGGCGCAAGTGGCGCAGGAGCCGCACGCGTGACCCGCGATAGCCGGAGGCTTCAAGGCTCTCGTGCCACGATTCCCAGTTGAGAAGGCCCGCCGCGTCCAAGTGCCTTGCCACGGCGCAGGCAACTTTGTCCAACCGATAGATATCTTTGAGGTCATAGTTGGTCACCGGAACCACATGCAGGCCAAGAAACTGCAGGTCGCGCATGCGACGGAGGTCTGCGTCGCCCTTTGCAATGAATGCGATGCGCCAAGCCGAAAGCCCCGGGTCCGCATTTGGCAACCCCTCCCGCGCAATCGTCAGCGATGCCGCGGCCACAGGGTCAAGATGAAACTCCGCGCTCTGATACTCAAGGTCAACATAGGCATCCTGCAGGAATAAATCCGGGTAGTAGACACCTCCTGAAACGCAACCTTGTAGCTCGACAGGCACCTCGAGCTTTCCGTTCAAGATTGGCCGGCCAAACCCGTAACCACCCTCCTCAGCCGGTATGCTCATCATCTGGGCAAGGGTGGTCTCCCCTGGGGACGCCGACCCCTCGAGGACATACCGCAGCGCCTGCCTGAGCGTTTCCGTGCCGCCGCGCGACCGCACGTGCTTGGCGACGCTCTTTATGCGGTTGATGGTGGTGACTGGCGCAATATCAAACGTTGCGCCTTCCTTCCCGTCTGGGTCAGGGGCCAAGGAATAGGAGCCGCAAAGCTCCATGATGATCATGGCCAAGGCTTCTGAACTGAGGCGAGCGGCCATCTGCAGCACGATAAGCTCGGGACACGCGAAATAAAGAGTCGGATCGACGCAGACAAGCGCCTGGGCGGAAAGCTGTGGAGACAGCGCCCTGATGTGTGTCTTTTTCCTAGTCGTCCGGTGGGCGTAGTCAAAGACCGCAAGCTCAAGCGGGGCATCCTTTGTGAAATGTCCCACGTCCCCCAGCCGATGAAGGTCAACGGCCGCGTTTGTCTCGGCCTTGTCGAAGGGAAATCCCTCGTCATCAAGGGTCGGGCCGCCCCACCAGTCCTCCTCTTTGGCCAGGAGGGCCTCCAGCTGCTCCCCACGCGCTTGACCCGGCAGATAAACAAGAGGCCGTTCGGCCTCGGGAAGCGGCAGTCTCACGCTCAGCTCACGGCAACGCACGGCCCGTAGAGCCCGAAGCGCGGTCGCACCTACTAGTACGTGCACATGACCCCCCAGAATCCGTCTCTATAACTCATATTCTTCGACTATTGAAGCACGCTTATCTGGGCTTTTGCAAGGCATATCAAAGTTATAGAGACGGATTTTGCGGTGCCGCAGGTGCGTATAGGCGGTTCCTCGACGCACAAACGCGCAGCTAGAAGCCCGTGGATTTTGGTCGCCTTTCCGCCCGGTGGCGAAACGGCACCGAAATCCATAGCCTTCTAGCTGGGGTTTTGCGGGTGCCCGCGCCCCACCGTAGCGATGCGGCACCCTTGCGAGGGCACGCGGCAAGCCGTCTAGCTGGGCAAACTCCTCAGAGGCGTTCTGAGGCCTGCTCCCGGCCCAATGGGCTAAAGGTCCACCGACGTTCGTCGCGGCCGCCCAGCGCCTTCTGGTGAGGTCGGTCTTTCAAGCGCAGAGAGTGCTACCATAGCGGCCAGTAGCGGGGAGCTGGCGCACGCCGGCTGAGAGGGCGCCCACGGCGGCACCGACCCTAAGAACCTGATCTGGGTAATGCCAGCGTAGGAACGCAATGCATGCGGCACGTATATAGCCGCAGGTCACTGCGGCTATAACCCCGCGCAGCACCTCCCAGGTCCCTACCGAGGAGGGCACATGCTCGGCAAGTACCTGGCCAACGTTCGCGCGGCGCATCCGCTCGTGCACAGCATCACCAACTACGTCACCGTAAACGATGTCGCAAATGCCATCCTGGCCATCGGTGCCAGCCCCATCATGTCCGACGAGCCCGCGGATGTGGAGGACATCACCTCCATCTGCAACGGCCTCAACCTCAACATCGGCACGCTCAACCAGCGCAGCATTCAGGGCATGCATGCAGCGGGCCGCAAGGCGCGCGAGCTTGGAAACACAATCCTGTTCGATCCCGTGAGTGCCGGCGCCAGCGGGCTGCGCACCAGCACGGCCACGAGTCTCATGGACGAGGTGCATCCAGACGTCATCCGCGGCAACCTTCTGCCCCGCGCCACCATCATCACCCCCAACCGACCGGAAGCGAAGTGCTCGTCGGCGCGACCATAGATACCGAGGCGGACATGGAGGCCGCTGCGCGGGTCATTGGCGAGCGCTTTGGCTGTTCCGTGCTGGTGAAGGGCGGCCACGGCTTAGCCGACGCCTCCGACGTGCTGTTCCGCCACGGAGGTTTCCGCTGGTATCGGGGTCGGCGCATAAGCAACCCCAACACGCACGGCACGGGCTGCACCCTCTCCAGCGCTATCGCGGCCAACCTTGCCAAGGGCTTCGGCCAGACGAGTCCGTGCTGCGCGCCAAGGGCTACATCAGTGGCGCGCTGGCCGCCATGCTGGACCTGGGCCAGGGCTCCGGCCATGAACCACGCCTTCGACATCAGCAGCAAGTACATGCTGGAGGCACCGCAGGCGTAGCACGACAACGACCGCGACGCCAAGGCCTTCGCCGCGCTCATTCATTCCATCTTTGGTCACCGCGTGCTCGTGGAGCTACAAGTACATTGGCGACAAGCTGGAGGCGCGCGAGGACAAGACCCAGGACGAGTTCTACCGACAGTGGCGCCAGACCTACGCCAGCGACTGCTACCGTCAGTCCAACGACGCGGACATCGCCCTCTTGGACCGCCTGTCCGAGAGCTACACCGAGAAGCAGCTGGCGCACCTGGAACAGATCGTGTGCGACTGCAGCGAGTTTGAGTACGACTTCTGGCAGATGTGCTGGGACAAGCAGTAGGCGCAAGCGAGCCCGGTCCGCCAACGTAGGCGGTGCCGGGCTCGCAGGCAGGGCTGGCGTTCCACGCGGTTGGCCCCAGGCCAGGGCCAACGCCGCAGTCTACCCGTTGTAGTTGCTGTACTCGTTCGGTGCGCACACGTGCGTGTACAGGGCGGGGTGACGGTCCTTGAGGAAGAACAGGCCAGAGAAGCCCACCTCGCGAGCCTTGAAGATCTCCTGCTCCGGGTCGTCCACGTCAAAGTAGACGATGCCCTCCTGCTCGCCAGTCGTCTGTGCAATGCGCCCGTTGGGGTGGATGATGTTGCTGTGGCCAAAGTAATCAGACGCGCCGCAGAGGCCAACCTGATTGGCCGAGACGAAGAAGCAGCCGTTGTGCAGGGCGGTCGCGCGCTCGCAAAGGTCGTAGCTGTAGTAGCCCTGGTCCTCGTCCAGGTTGTGGTCCAGCGTGCCGTGGCAGGTGGCGGTGGGCTTGAGGATGATCTGGGCGCCTTGCAGGGCCAGTTCCCTGCCAGACTCCGGGAACCAGGCATCGTAGCAGATCATCATGCCGAGCTTGCCGATCGCGGTGTCAAAGACGGGGAACTCCTTGCCGCCGTAGTAGGCGTGCAGCTCGTCGGCTGGCTGGTGCACCTTGCGGTAGCGGCCGATGTAGCCCTCCGGCCCAACCAAGACGGCGGTGTTATAGAGCTTGCAGTCAACCTCGGCGTCCTTCTCCGTCATGCCAAAGCAGACGTAGATGTTTCGCTCTTGGGCCTTCTGAGCAATTGCCCGCACGGACGGGCCGTCAGGCACGGTCTCGGCGTTCTGGTACTGGAAGAGGAATTCGTTCTTTGCCAGGTCCGCGGAGCAGTCCATGGCAACCACGGAGGTCAGGTATCCCTGAAGGGCCTGCTCCGGGAGCACCAGCAGGTTCGCGCCGTTGTCGGCCGCCTCATCCACCAGTGCCAGCATCTTGTTCAGGTTGGCTTCCTTGCTGCGCTCGCAGTGCATTGCCGCGGTCGAGATTCTCAACATGTTTCGCTCCTTCTTGGTTCGCTTGCCACGAGACCGTTGGCTGTGGTTCCTTGCCCCTGTTTACCTGTAGTTCTTCCCGCAGAAGGTGTCGGCTGCCTTGCGGCCGGTCACGCGGTCGGAATCATAGTAGGGCTCGCTGCCATACTGCTTGAGGACGCCGGCGTAGGAGTCGGGCCTGCGGTCGGACATCAGGTGGAAGGCTTTGCGCACAGTGCGGATCTTCTCGAAGTCGACGTCGGTGACAAGGACCTCGCTGGTCTTGGTGTTCGCAGAGGCAAGGATGCGACCGTAGGGGTCGAAAACCATGCTGTGGCCGCTCATGGTGTTTCGCTCCTCCTTGCCGGCGCGGTTACACCAGGCGACGAAGACACCGTTGCAGAAGGCGTTGGACTTCTGCACGAACTCGATCATCTCGATGACGGCGTTGTCGGCGAAGTCGGTGGGCGGGAAGGCCTCGGCCATC
Organism: uncultured Olsenella sp.; assembly: GCA_900314495.1. GTDB lineage: Bacteria > Actinomycetota > Coriobacteriia > Coriobacteriales > Atopobiaceae > Olsenella_K. The sequence continues at coordinate 12,765 of OMVJ01000028.1, read as the reverse complement.
TCGTCGCAGGTCATGGTCGGCACGAGGATGATCTCGGCGCCGTTCAGAGCCAGGCAGCGGACGGCCTCGGGGTAGTAGGAGTCGTAGCAGATAGCCAGGCCGAGCTTGCCGGCAGCCGTCTCGTAGACCGGCCAGTCCGTGTCGCCCAGACCGTAGTAGAACTTCTCGTTTGCCACCATGCCGTCAAAGACATGCATCATGCGAGAAGTACCCAGCAGGGAACCGTCCGCATCGATCACAAAAGCGCTGTCGTAGTACTCGCCCTTGTAGCCCTCTTCGAGGATGCTGGCCACGACCACGATGTTCTTCTGCTTGGCCTTCTTGCTCAGGAAGTCCGTGATGGGGCCGGGGATGGGCTGCGCCAGGTCGAAGGCGGACGTGTCAAAGTGCCGCTGCGGAAAGAAGTGATAGAAGCCGACCTCGGGGAAGAGAATCAGCTTTGCGCCCTTCTCTGCCGCCTCGTCGATCATCTGGCTGTACTGCTCCAGGTTCTCCTCGATGGTGGGGAGGGCCACAATCTGGCCCATTGCGATCTTCTCGTTGTTCACCTGCATGGCTCATTCCTCCCATTCTGAGGGCAGAGGCAATTGTCCGCGACGCCGTTTGCGCTGGTCAGACTGGTCCTCTGTCTTCGCTTTTGTGCCCACCGCGGAAGTGCTTGAGGACGCGTGGTTGCGTCCGACTCCCGTTGGCGGGCCAGTGCTTGGTGCCTTGGTAGTTCTGAGTCAAGTCCTGCAGGTCTTGATGGTTATAAATTAACGGTGAGCGGGAGCCAGCTGAATGAACTTTTTCCACCCCATACCTAGAAAAAGTTCAGGTCTCATAGTTCAGACTTGCAGACCAGTGCTTGAGCCCGACGACTCCCCCACGACTCGGGGCTCGCAAGCCCAGAGCTCACACCCGGTAGAACATGGCGTTGTACTGGATGTTGGGCGACCGCCTGCCCAGCTCGCGCAGACCGCCGCGCACATGGTACTGATGCCAAAGAATCTCCTGCACGAAGGTGGGCTTCACGGACGGCACCAGCTGCAACTCTTGGACCTTGTTGTCGGCGTCCACCCGGTAGACGCCTACAGTCCGGATCAGCTGATGGTCGGCACCGTTGATGGTGGCAGGACCGCCGGGCGTCTCCAAGGACAGGCCAGACTCCAGCGCGTGAATCACGTCTTCGACCTCCGTGGACCCGCATTGCTCCACGGCCGCACGGTAAAAGAACAGGCTGATATAGGCGGCCTCTTGGTCGCTGCCCAAGTAAGGAATCTGCGAGGTGTCATACCTGGCACGGACCTTCTCCCGCCAGGCCGCAGATTCCGTCGTCCCCAGCTCCTGAGTGTAAGGCGCGCAGAAGTAGAGGTTCTGCAGGGTCCCCTTGGGGGCGCTCAGGTGCAGGTGCTCCTGAGGAATGGCAGAGGTGGAGATGACCGGAATCTTGCCGCACGTGCCAGAGTGCAGCTGCTGGAAGAAGCTGTTCTGCCGCTCGCCCACAAGGAAGGCAATTATGGCATCAGGCTGCAGCTCATTGATGTTCTCTATGGTGACGGAGAAGCCCTCCTTCTGCAGCGGCACGTACTCGGTCGCCACGACCTCCCCGCCCAGCCCCTCAATGCGATGCTTTGCGTACTCGCAGGAAAGGATGCCGTAGTTGTAGTCCGTGGCCAGGATGTAGAATCGCCGCCTGGCTTGCCTCATAAGATGCTCAATTGCCGGATCCAGGTTTTGCTCGGGCATGCTGGCAAAGGTGAAGGTGTAGTGGTCGGCCAGCCCTCCCTCGTACAGGGAATCGTAGAAGTACAGAACTTGGTTGGTGTCCACAACCTTCCTGATAATCTCTCGCGCAGAGGAGAGGAAACCGCCGATCAGCAGGTCGACCCCGCTGTTGATCAGCCCCTGGGTCTTGTCCTCAACAAGGGACAGGTCGGAGGCCAAATCCACGTAAGTCAGAGCCAGTTTCCGCCCGCAGATGCCGTCTGCCTGGTTGATCTCGTCCGCCGCCAGCTGGTACAGCTGCCGCTTGCCACCATCCAAGTAGTCATAGGCACCGGTATAGTTGCCCAGGACTCCCACCCGGATGTCCCCCTTTTGAGCGACCTTCTTCGCGGGGGCACTGTAGAGAGGCAGGTCGTCCTCGGGCGACCAGACGTAGTTGCTGGGCGTGGCTCCAACGTGCTGCCTAAAGACCCGACTGAAGTACTCCACATCTTTGAAGTTCAGAATCTGCGCAATCTCGTACACGCGCTTGTCGCCATCGCTCAGGAGCTTCTTTGCCCGCTCGATGCGCACCTGGGTGCAAAAGCCGCGAAAGGTGAGACCCGTCTGCTTGTGAAAGAAGCCGCTGAGGTACCGCTCGTTCATGTAGAACTGCTCCGCCATCTGGTGGAGCGAGATGTCCTCGTCCACGTGGCTCACGATGTAGCGGCACATCTCCCGCGCCTTTTCGTTCTGGGTCAGGCGCGCCCACGACGCTATTCTGGCAAGGCGCAGCAGTCGCTCCCTGCAGCTGCGCACCAGATAAGCGCTGTCACCGGTGCCGATGTCTAGAAACGATAGCGGCAAGAAATCTGCGATGGCAGGGAAAGTGAGGGTGACTTGGTCGCGTACCTCGCGCATGAGCATCCTGAGCCCGTTGCCCACCCCTATGGGATTGCCCGCGTCCTCCGCCCGATGCTCAAGTAGGCGGTCAATCCCCTCCCGCAAGGTGGGCTGGTCGGCGCCATCCAGAATCATCTGGCATATCTGCCTCCCAGGGGACTCCTCGTATGTCATCCATCCTTGCTCCGACATGGGCAGTACCTGTGTTCTTGGCCTGGACCTCCTACCACACGCTGCGGTAGATGCCGCGGATGTCATCGCGCGTGAGCTCCGTGTACTCGTTGGCCAACAGGCGCTGCTGGTTGGCGATGGTCATGTCTGTGAACTCGTCGATCTGCGCCTCCGTCATGCCGTACTCTCGCAGGTGCTTCTTGGCGATCAGGCGGTTGAGAAGCGCATCCAGCTGGTCGTACACGTCCTCCACATCGCAGCCCAGCTTGTTGGCCAGGTGGGCGTTGAGCCAGGCGATCCCGCCCTCGGGCTGCTTCTGCACGTAGCGCTTGAAGACTGCCGTGAACAGCTGGTAGTTGGACTCGCCGTGCGGCACGTGGAAGACGCCGCCCAGCGCGTACGAGAGCGCGTGTACCGCGCCGCAGCCCGCGTTACCGAAGGCGATGCCCGCGCAGGTTGCTGCCAGCGCGAAGTCAGCCATGCGCTCGTTGCGTGCATCCACGGACATGTCGCGATTGGCCATGTGCAGGTAGCCGTCCAGAATGAGGTCCATGGCGCGCACGGAGTACATCTGCGTGAAGGCCGATGCCTTGGGCGAGAGGTAGGACTCCGTGGCGTGCACCAGCGCGTCGATGGAGCTGGTGGCAAAGACGTAGGGCGGCAGGCTGAGCATGACCTCCGGGATGACCACCGCGGCGTCCGCGAAGTTTGCGTCCACTGCCAGGCCCTTCTTGGTGCCAAGCTCGGGCAGGGCCATGACAGAGACGTTAGTGACCTCGGAGCCCGTGCCGCAGGTGGTGGGGATGCAGACCAGCTCACGCTCCTTCTGCGCCGCGGCCTCGCCAGTAAAGAGCTGGCAGGTGCGGTCCGGCGCCTTCAGAGCCAGCAGCTTGCAAATGTCCATGATGGTGCCGCCACCCAGCGCGATGATGCGGTCATACTGGAAGGCCGCGGCGTCCGCGCGCATGGCGTCCACCATGAGGTCGGACGGCTCGCCCTTGCCGTACTTCTCCTCGAGGATCACGTTGGTGCCGCTGGAGAGCGGGGCGACAAAGGGGTCGTAAAGCCACTTGTTGGTGACCACCAGGTCGCGCGGGCCAAGCTGGAACTCGCTCGCGAACTCCGCGAACGTGTTGAAGGTGTAGATGGTGGGCTTGAGCTGCAGTGCCTTCATGGGGTGCCTCCGCTGAGGGTGTGAGCGCGCCCCACGCTGGGGGCTTTGCGTTAACAGTTTCACGTTACCAGTCTAGACGCTTGCTGCCAGCTGGCACGAATCTGCGCGCGTTGGTAACGTAGCGCGGAGCACGGGGGTCACCCCTGCCGATGCGTCACTCAGGTTGCACGCTGACGCCAACAATCAGAATCCACCTCTGGTTGAAGTAGACCTTGTCCCCCTCGAGGTAGGGGCCGAAGCCCGTCTTGGCCCCGCCGCGGATGTCGGCCATCATGCGGTCGGTGATCTGTTTGCGCAGTTCGGACGGGGTCTGCGTGAGTTCCATCCACGCGTCAAGGGCGACGGGGATCCTCGTGACCTCGCACTTTGCGACGGTGAGGCCCGCCTGCCGGTACAGGCCCAGCATCTCGTCCCTGCTGAGGTTCCTTACGTGCGAGAAGTCGCGCAGCCGCTCGATTTCGTCCTCCGTGCTGCGGAGGGCGGGCTCTGCGGCCTCCATGTCGATCAGCACCAGCTTGCCGCCAGGCTTGAGCACGCGAAGCATCTGGCTGAAGACCCGTTCCGGATGCAGCATGTGGTGGAACGCCAGCCGAGAAATGACCACGCTGAAGCTGCCGCCCTCAAAGGGGATGTTCTCGGCGTCGCCAACCACGAACCGCATGTTGGAAAGCCCCTGCTTGGCGGCCTCGCGCTCCCCCACCGCCAGCATCTGCGGGGTGAGGTCCAGGCAGACGACCTGGCTCACGTGCGGCGCAATCGAGCGGCCGCAGGCGCACGTACCCGCGGCAACCTCCAGCACGCGGTCGGACGCGCCGAAACCCGTTGCCTGGATGGTGTAGTCCAGGAATTCCCGTTTTGTGAAGTTCATGGCCTTGCTGTCGAAGCCCGCGGCCTGAATGCCGAAGGACTGGCAAATTGCCGACGCGTGATCGGATTCGGTGGTGGTCATGGCTGTGCCTCCAGGGGCGGCGTGTTCGCTGGCAAGTACGATACACCGCGACGCCGCAGGCAGATGCGCCATAATCGGACTTTCCGCTAGTTGCGGGAATCGCGAGCGGCCTGCGGCCCGTGCTGGCTGGAGGCGGCCCCTTCCTCCCAGTACGCGCAAACGGCACCCCCAAATCCGTCCCTATAAGTCGATTTTACTCGGGGCCAAACAGAATTCATCTGGGCTTTTGTGGGGCGCATCGGAGTTATTGTGACGGATTTTGGGGTGCCGAGAGTGCGTATGGGCGGTTCCGCGCCCCGCAAACGCGCAGGTAGGAGCCCGTGGATTCTGGCCGCCTTCCCGCCCGGTGAGGAGACGCCACCCAAATCCATGGCCGTCTAGCTGGGGTTTTGCGAGTGCCCGCGCCCCACCGTGACGGTACGGCACCCTTGCGGGGGGGGCATGCTGGCCGCCCAGACCTTGGGGTCCTGCCGTTCGGCGGGTCTTCGCCGGAAAAGGCAAGCCGCTGAGAGCCCTTCTGAGGCCACTTTAGGAGCGAGCATGGGCCAGGAGCCGCAGCAAGCTTCGCGTCCCGTGCGTCCGCTCGGCTTCATGCCTTTGTAAGGACCAGCCAAAGCAGCGGATACAACAGAGTTGCGCGCGCATCATGGAGTTTGGCAAGCAAGGCCATCAAATGCTTTGCCGGAGAACACCAGCCCGCAGCGACAGATTCCAACCCAGGCCAGGGAGCGCGACATGAGCACGAAGAGCTTCGTTTACAAGTGGTGGTTCAAGGTCATCATTGTCCTCGTCATGTTCCTGCCCGCCTACACTCAGGTGCCCCTCGACTCGCGATACACCATCAACGTGATTGCACAAGTGCTCATGAGCCCCTACGTTGCCCGAATTGCATGGGTACTGCCGATTGCCAAACTCGCCTTACTGGCTGCAGCGGTGGCACCCGCATTCGCGAGGAGGCACGGCGCGAGGATTGTGCTGGGTTACTACGCTGCCATTCTGGTGATAGTTGCAATCTTTCAGAACATGGCCAACACGCAGTATGGTTTCACGTTCCTGGCAGGGAACTCGCTGGCACAGCTTGTTGTGGCGGCCCTTGTGGTCGGCGACGTAGCGCGCGACAAGAGCCAGACGGCACCGGAAGACTTCGACAGAGGGTCCGTCTGGGTCATCCCGCTCATGGTCCTTGCACTTCTTATGCCATACGCAATCAAGTATGGAATCATTGTGCCGTCGCTCCAAGGCGTGCTGGCCAACGAGGCTGGCGTCACATACTGCATGATTACACCCGTGGTGGTAGGAACCCTGATTCTGTTCCGCAGGCAGGTGCACGCGCCCACGTTGCACGCCATATCCTACCTGGGCTTTTGTTTTGGAATCCTGAACATGCTGACCTGGTTCGTGTTCGAGCCGCAGAGCTGGTGGATGGGCGTGTGCCATCTGCCGCTGCTGGTCATATCCTTCTACGGGATGCGCGTGTCGAGGTAGCTAAGCTCCAGCCATGTAGCCAGGCACCGCGCGGAAACACGTGGCGCGATGCGCTGAACTTGGTTTCACCGGTGCCAAGGAGGGCAATTCATGTCCCGACGCTTTGAGATACTCAACCAAGCAGACGATTGGAGGCCCCATGCGCGCAACAATACTCTTTCCCAGCGACTACTTCTCCCCCAGAAGACCGTGCGACAACTACGCCGCCGAGTTCGAAGCAGCGTCCGCCTTTCCCAACCTCGACGTGGCGGTCTTCAACTTCGACGAGTACATAGAGGGCGTGCCGCTCAAGCTGGGAACGCCCGCCGGCAGCCTGGCCACGTCGCTGATTTATCGCGGTTGGATGATGCGGCCGGACCAGTACGAGCGCTTTTACTCCGACCTCTCCGGGCTGGGCTTCGAGCCCATAACCTGCCCCAAATGCTATAGGACCATGCATTGCTTTCCTTACGCGGCCGAGGGCCTGGGCGGACGTTACACGCCACGCTTTTTGGCGTATCCGCTGGTTGACGGCCGCGTCAGCATTGACGCCGAGGAGGTCAACCGCACGTTTGCGCGCTTCATGGTCAAGGACTACGTCAAGTCCGAGAAGAACACGGACTTCCCCAGCTGCATCGATACGCCCATCACGCAGTCGGAGCTGGATTGCCTGGTGGAGAAGTTCATTCGGATGCGCGGTGACCTCCTCACGGACGGCATCGTCCTCAAAGAGTTCGTGAACCTCCGGCGCTACGAGGGGCGCACCAACGAGTGGCGCGTGTTCTACTTTTGGAACTGGCGGAAGATCTCGCTCGCGCCCAACTCCGGCCAGCCAGCGGATGCGCCCGCGCCGCTGGAGGACTACCTGCGTGGCCAGCCCTCCTGGGCCTGCCCCTTCTACACCGTTGACTACGCGGAACTCGAGGACGGTTCTTGGACCATAATCGAGACGGGCGACGGCCAGGTGTCTGGGTTGCCGGACGCCGTGGTTCCCAAGGACTTCTACCAGCGAATCAGCAACGCGCTTGAAAGGGCGTAAGTGCCAACGGGCACCGCGCGGGTTGGCGTCGTGGCGGCGCATACGCCTGACGTGCCAAGCGCTGGCCAAGCCAAATCAGCTCCGATGCCAGCGCGTATATGGGGCGAGCCTGGGCCTCGGCTCCTCACCCAGGTGCAGGCTCGCCAGCAACATGGTGACAGTTCGTGCCGCCGGGCGCCGCGTGCGAACGAAGGGAATACCCCGTGATACACGAGTTTTCAAAGGTAAGGCTAAAATCGACGGGACAGTGGTGCATCGTTTGGGATTTCGACGAAGACGTCACCGGGAATCTGGCTGACCCGTCGTGTATCCGCAGCGTCTTGACGCTCGATCCAAACCTCCCATGGGCCTCGCAGCATTTGGTCGACTGCTTTGTCGCGGACTTGGATGAGCTAACGGAGGCAGAGAAGGGCAACCGCAAGACGGTCACCAGGGCCCCAGAACTCATCGAGTTCCGGTTCTTCAAGGGCGATGACTGCGCACTATCTGACATTCTGACGATACTCGCCATCCGCCAAGACGATGGCACCATGCCCATATGGCTCCAGCAGGGTCTCTACACGGACTTCCGTCGTGTCGCCGTTATGAACAGAAAGGGGACATATGTGCTGGCCGAGACACTCAAGTCGGTGCGTTTTGAGGACTGGTCACGCTCGTACACCGCCAACGCCCCGTTCATCGGCGGCCGTTGTTGGGTCATTAGAGTTGCCAGAGGAACTGAGTACGTGAGCTCGTCTGGGTGCGACACATACCCATCCGAATGGCGTCGCCTCTGCAAACAACTCCGCCATCTGGGGTTCCCACTCTAGAGCACGGAGGCAATCGGCACGAAAAGGGTTGGCGGAGGCCATTTCCCCCAATTGGCTGGGCGAGCGTACCTCCGTCGGAAGCATGGTAGCACCTGGCCAATGGAGACCGCGGCACAATCAAAGTCGTACATGGTGACGTCCAGCTTCATGACAGTTGGAGTTGGGCAACCTGCCACTTGGAAGAAGCATTTCAACGGCTGCGGAGGGGATGACGTCTCAACGTCGTCACTCTCCAGGAAGGAGCGATTGCCTGCAGACCCACTCCAATGGACTGGCGGTCGCGGGCTATCCCTAGGCCTATACACATCGCTCCCATCCGACGGATCCTAGTGATAGTCGAAACATTCTTAGGGAGTCTGCTCTTTCACGAAGTCGTTCGGCACGGAGTACAGGGGCCGAAGCGTCTGTCCCTCCCAGTACGCGCAAACGGCACCCGCAAATCCGTCCCTATAAGTCGCTCTTATCAGTTATTGAATGAGATTTATCTGGCCTTTTGTGGGGTGCATCAAAGTTATTGTGACGGATTTGGGGGTGCCGAAGGCGCGTATGGGCGGTTTCGCGCCCCGCAAACGCGCAGGTAGAGGCCCATGGATTCTGGCCGCCTCTCCGCCCGGTGGGGAAATGCCGCCCAACTTCATGGCCTTCTAGCTGGGGTTTTGCGAGTGCCCACGCGGCACCGTGGCGATACGGCACCCTCGCGAGGGCCCGCCAGTCGCCGCACGTTGGGAATCCTGCCGCTTGGCAGGTTTTCATCGGAAAAGTCGAGCCGCTGAGAGCCCTCCTGAGGCCTCTTTAGGAGCGGGCATGGGCAGGGGAGCCGCAGACAAAGGTCCCTTCGAATATGCCAGGCCCAGTCATCGGTGCCCTTCTCATCAGAACTTGCGCAAAATGACACGCGATTCTATCCGTGGGAAGCACCGAACTCGCCCCAAGCGAGCCATGCCGTGGCTAATCGTGAGCAGTCCCGTTGATGTGCGCTAGCGCCGCCTCCACGAACTCTGGGTTGAGCTCCATGTCGTTGTGCTCGAGGTTCCAGACGTCCTCCAGACACCAGCACATGTTGCCCATGGAAAACGAGAGGTCGACCTTGTTTGGCACGACAGGCAGCGATGTCCGATAGTTAACGACATACCCCTCTGCCACCCCATCTATTCTGCCCTCGTTCTTCATGAACGAGAGAATCTGCGACTTGTTGGGGTTGTAAACGTCAAGCCTGGGTTTTGAAGTCAGACTCGCCGCTATCCATCTTTTTCCAGCCATCGTCAAACTCCTTATGCGTGTAGGCATTTACGTCGGTGTTACTCTTTTCAACGTTGATCGACCCTGCCAGACAGCGGGGTCATTCAACTGTGTTATCGACTATAGGTACAATCTCAACCACTTCACTGATGTCAATAGCGATATCGTATTTGTGTGGCGCACATTGAACGTAGACGTAAGGGACTTCATCGGGCTCTAAGTCCACCGACCGGTCGACGCACGAAATCCAGCCCGAGATGGTATCGCTGTCGTTTAGCCTCAGCTCCGCAGTCGTACCCACATATGGCCAAATCTCACGCGAGTTCATGCGCATCTCCTGCGTCGCACTGGGAATCGGTGGATTCCACCACTGCTTCTAGAGGGCAATTCTACACAGAGGTGCGTTCACCGCCGCCTGTTATTCTTCAGGTACCAATCGGACGACCGCGGCAACCGCGATTGGCACGTTGGTCGCCCAGGCAATCAGGGACATCAAAAAGTAATGGAGCGGATGGATGCTTCCAGATAATTTAGCCGCTCTCGCACGAGAGCACAACGCGACCAGCGAACAAATCTCTGAGCTTCAGAAGGCGGTGGACGAATTCGCGTCCAGACTCGACGACATAAGCGAGAGAGAAAGGCTGCTCACGAGTGGACCAATCCTTGACGGCAGCCTCGACCGCGAGAGGAGGGACGCAGCGGCGGACTATCTGGAGAAATGCGACGAAATCCTTGGTTTGGGCCAAGGCCGGCCCGTTTGGGGCAAGCGCGAGTCGCATTCGGAGTAACACCAGCGAAATCGCCTTCGTCTGCCCCTCGCATCTGACTGGGTGGCTCCGCCAAGCCACGGGGTCGTTCAATATCAGCAGAACATATGGACATCCTGAACCGCCACAAGAGCGTGACGAGGTCAATATCACGCCTCGTCACGCTCTCTCATGTAGGCGGCCTTTGCACTCAACCAGGCCTCATAATCCTCGTCATCAAGGACAGAGCGCATCATCTCGTCGTCATACATGACGACGATGCGACTCAGGTTACCCGTATGCGACATCATGGAATCGAACGCGTAGACGACGGGTCAGAGTCGAGGGTCAGCCCGATGTACTTCTCATACATCTTTGACCTGCCCATCATGATTCTCACCTGTCTCCGCTCGTGGAGGATAAATCATCCACTGGTCTGTTGGGCCGTCCAACCCGAGTATCCTCCGCACTTGCGCCGAATACTCCCTGCCAACGGCCCTGCGCTCCCTATCCAGGCCTCCACCGAGCACGTTCTTACGGCTGCGCTGGTCCGAACGCATCTGGATGGCATCAATAGCGGCCGCGAACGTGTCGAACGCCTCCTGCAGCTGCGCCATCTGCGCCTCGTCAGCGTTGTACTTTCTCGCCAGGTTAGCCAAGTTATCCGGAATCATTCAATCGCTCCATAGCATTGTGCTGTTAGTCATCGGCACTACCTGGACAGAGTCCTGTCCCTCACTCCTTTGACTGCTCTGCAATTTCTATCTCCCGGATTTCCGCAAGGTCGCACCACGTGAAGATGCCGTTGTCCTTAATGAGGTTTATCCCGACTGGGTCTGGGTAGCAGTCTGCCACGCTTTCAACGTCGACAACAGTACCAATAATGGGCGTCGCTCTCGCACGAATAATCCGCACGCGACGATCTAAAAAGGTTTTTGCCTCATCCCTCGTCATTTGGCCCCTCTTCCCCGACGTTGCGTCAGTACCACATGACGACGCCCGAATCTGGTATTGGCCTGCCCTTCAGAGCGCTAACAAGATGGTGCGCATATCTCTTGTATGGATCCAAATCCGATACCTGCGTCAACTCCACATCGCGCGTCGCCTCGTCGAATTCGACCATTCCAGGGTGAGCGTTGTCCTCTTCAACGAAATACCTGTAGCGCTTGATGTCCCCATCCGCGCCTTCGAGCTCATACCTGACCATCTGTGCCCCCCAGAGATTTGAACCTGTCTTCAAGCTTGCGCTTGCAACAACGTTGGACGACTCCGCCGCCTGGCTTTGCCGTTCATCATGTGCATCGTCCTCTTCGCCCTCCACGATCTCGAACTCGGACAAAGGGAAGAGCCCGTCGTCCTCGAACGCGGGGGAATAGACGCGGTACGCCTTGCCGAACGGGGCGGTCTCTATGCCCAGAAGGTCATAGGTCTTGCCCTTCTCGAACATGACCTTGTAGTAGTCGCCCACGTACCTGACCTTGGTTCCAGTTCCGTCAGCGCTTCCAACAGCGTCCATGGGCCCCACCTCCAGACTTTCCACCCATGTTGAACGATACAACGACCTAACCAAGTTGCTTCAGAAAACCGCGAGCCACTGAGAGCCCCTCTGAGGTCGCGTCCGGAGTCTCATGGGGCGAATGCCCATGGCACGACGCGGTTTGGAGGATGCCCCCTTGCCCGTGGGCGCAATCGAGACCCATAAACACGTGCCCTGACCTGCGGTTCTCTGAGTGCCCATACCGCGCGTGGGCGAAGACCCCACCTGTTTCTGACCCCTCTGACCTGCGCGTTCCCGGCGCCCCGCAAGAACGCGCCTCCCAAGAACCGTCGCACCTTCGCTGGACGCCGCAGGAAAATCCCAGTTGGCACATCAAACTCGGTACTACAAATCGACAAGGTGCGACGGTTTTTCGGGTGCGATTTCGGGTACGGCAGGTTAGGACACCTCTCACGGTTGGTCAGCAGCGCCGCAAAGTCACACGGCCACGCACCTACCGCACCCCAAGCGTGGCCAGCTCGTCCGGCACACCGACCAGCTCCGCCAAGCGCGCCGACAGCAGCTGCGCGTACAGGTTGTGCTGCAGGCCGTAGGAGCCCAAGGCGTAGCCGTCTTTCACCTCAACGAGCAGCGTGCACCCGTCGGAGCTCACGCCGAAGTCGGCCGCGTAGCCCGCGGGGGCCCTCGCGTAATCGCCGATCGCCCTCTCGACCACGTCGCAACTTTTTTCACATCATGTGCACCTCGTTTGCACTTGCCCCCTTTTAGGCGGTGCAAAAGGCGCGCAAAACAAAGCAGGCCAGCGGCTTTGTGCCCCTGACCTGCGAGAATGTAATGGAGCCAGCAATCGGACTCGAACCGATGACCCCCGCTTTACGAGAGCGGTGCTCTACCAGCTGAGCTATGCTGGCGACTCCATGCGAGAATCCATAATAGGGAAGCCGCTCACCCATTGCAAGAACTTTTTTGAACGGGCAACGGGTCGGCTTGATGTGGACCCCAGAAGGTAGACACTCGACCCCCGCTTAACAACAGCCGGCTTCTCCCGAGGAAAGGAGAGGCCTTGAGGGACGGGAAGTTCACGGAC
>OMVJ01000046.1 GCA_900314495.1 uncultured Olsenella sp. | reverse complement strand
GCCGGCGCGGCAGCGCCCGCGGTGGACCCTGCCCCGCCCGCAGCCCCACCCGCGGCCGGCGCGTCCGAGCGGCCCGCGTAGCCCGCCACGTACGCCTGCGCGGACTCGTCCTCGCCAGAAAGCACGCGCCAGGAATTGACCACGTCCATCATGCGCTGCTGCTTGGGGTTGATGATGGCCAGATCAAGCCCCGCCGCGAAGGCCGCGGCCAGGAACGTGGCGTTGACCAGCGGGCGGAAGGGCAGGCCGAAGCTGATGTTGCTCACGCCCAGCACCGTGCGCACGCCCGGCAGCTCGCGCTTGACCAGGCGAATGCCGTCCAAGATGGCGCGCGGGGCGGTCTGGTCCGTGGAGCAGGCCATGGTCAGGCAGTCGATTGCCACGTCCTGCCGCGGGATGCCCCACTCGTCCGTCTTGGCAACAATCTTGCGGGCAACTGCCAGGCGGCCCTCCGCCGTGGCGGGAATGCCGTCTTCGTCTATGGTCAGGCCCACCAGGGCGCAGCCGTAGTGGGCGGCAATGGGCACCACGGCGTCAAGCACGTCCTGCTTGCCGTTGGTGGAGTTGATGAGCGCCTTGCCGGGGTAGGCGCGCACGGCGGCCTCTATGGTCTGGGGCACGGCGGAGTCCACCTGCAGGGGCAGGTTGGTCACTCCCTGCAGGTCGCGCATGAGGCGGGCCAGAACGGCCTTCTCGTCAATCTCGGGCAGTCCGGCGTTGACGTCCAGAATCTGGGCGCCCGACTCCGTCTGCTCAATTGCCAGGCCCATGATGTAGTCATAGTTGCCGCTGCGCAGGGCCTCCTTCATCTTCTTCTTGCCCGTGGGGTTTATTCGCTCGCCAATAACTCCCACTTGTCCCGCACCCAGCGAGCAGATCTCCTGCGAGCTGGCAACCACGAAGTCGTCCCGCACGGTGCGCGGCGCGACGGAGCGGCCTGCCAGCAGCTGGGTCTCCCCCGCCACGTAGCTGGGCTCCGTGCCGCAGCAGCCGCCCACCACGCTGACGCCGCCCTCCACCATGCCGGCAACGGCCTGGCAGAACTCCGGCGCCTTCACGCTGAAGACGGTCTTGCCGTCCACCACGCTGGGCAGGCCGGCGTTTGCCTGTGCCATGACAGGCACCCGGCTCCAGGGAAGCATGCGCGCCACCAGCGGGGCCACGTCCGCCGGGCCCAGGGAGCAGTTGATGCCCAGCGCGTCCACGCCCAGGGCGCTCAGCGTGACGGCGGCTACCTCCGGCGTGGTGCCCAGGAAGGTGCGGCCGTCCTCGCCGAAGGTCATGGTGCAGAAGATGGGCAGGTCGGAGTTCTCCTTGGCGGCAAGGACGGCGGCCTTGGCCTCCGCCAGGTCCGCCATGGTCTCGATAACAAACAGGTCCGCCCCGGCCGCGTCCGCCGCAATGACCTGCTCCGCAAAGAGGTCGTAGGCGTCCTCGAAGGGCAGGGTGCCCATGGGCTCCAGCAAAGCGCCCGTGGGGCCAATGTCCGCGGCCACGTAGCGGGGGTTGGCGGCCCGGGCGCATGCCACCGCGGCCGAAAAGACCTGCTCAACCGTGGCCTGACCCTCCAGCTTGGGCCGGCTGGCACCAAAGGTGTTGGTGGTCACGACCTCCGCCCCAGCGGCCACGTAGGCGGCGTGAATCTCCGTGACCTCCTGCGGGTTGGTCAGGCACAGGAGCTCCGGCACCTCTCCCGCGGCCAGGCCACGCGCCTGCAGCTGGGTACCCATTCCGCCGTCAAACTGCAGGAAGGCATGGCCTGCCAGCACGTCTTGCAGGTGGGCGTCCCGCACGCGCAGGGTGCGCTTGGCGTAGGTGCCAAAGCGCGGCCGGGGGCGCACGAAGGGCCCTTGGGCTGCCGCAGCAGCGCGACCGGCGGCCAGGGCCTGCAGGGCGGGGCCGGCGTTGGTGTTGGCAAGGTTGAGCTTATCCACGGCAGGTCCTTCCCGTCGGGCGGATGGTGCAGAAGTCAAAGCAGGGGCAGCCGGCGCAGCTGGCGTGCGTGGAGGGCTGGCGCGCCGCGAACATGCCCACCACGGCGGTCACGCTCTTGGTGGGCGTCATGAGGTAGGTGGCCGAGAGCGTGATGCCCAGCCTGCGTTGCGCGTCCAGCGCAGAGAGTAGCACCGGCTGCGTCTGCATGGGCAGGTCGCCGTAGCCGGGGCTGAAGCGGAAGTTGGTGAAGAGGCCGCGGTCCGCCGCCGCGCGCACGATGCTTGCCTCCGCCGCGTCCGCCGCGCGCTCCACCAGGGTCGTGGCCGCCGCGTCGAAGACCATGCCGTCCACGGAGTCGTGCATGACGGAGTAGCGGCGCAGCTCGCGCTCCACGCCCATGCCAATGGTCACCGCCAGCACGCCCACGGCAACGGCACCGGCCATGTGGTCTGCGATGGAGGTGCCCACCAGCGTCAGGGCCGTGCCCTCAAGCCGCAGCTCGGGCCAGCCGTCCGCCGTCCGGCCGCGGCCCGCCACCTGGAACGTGCGCACGCTGCCGGCCGGCCGCGCCACCTGAATGCAGCGGGCAATGACCGCGTCCATGCGCGCATCCAGCTCCGGGCTCAGCTCCTGGCCCTTGTAGCCCAGGTAGCGCAGGACCTCTGCACGATCGATGGAGGCTATGTCGTACGTCTGGACCGTCGCCCCTCGCCCCTAACCCTTTATGTAGCCGCAATCCACCAGGCAATCATACGTGTCCCTGGCCACGACGGGCTTGTTCATGCTGTAGATGTGGATGCCGTCCACGCCGTTGCGCGCGAGGTCGCGCAGCTGCTCGCAGGCGTACTCCGTGCCCGCCTGGCGCTGGGCCTCCGGGTCGTCCCCGGCCGCGACCAGGCGCTTAACAACCGTGGCCGGAATGGAGGCACCGCAGTTGAAGGCCATGCGCTGGATCTGCTTGACGCTGGTGAAGGGCATGATGCCCGCCACGATGGGCACCTTCACGCGGGCGCGGGCGCAGCGGTCGCGGAAGCGGTAGAAGTCCTCGTTGTTGAAGAAGAGCTGCGTAACCAGGAAGTCCACGCCGGCGTCCACCTTGGCCTTCAGGTGCTCCACGTCCGCGTTCAGGTCCTCGCACTCCACGTGACCCTCCGGGTAGCAGGCGGCACCAATGCATACCTGCGGATACTTGGCCTTGAGGTAGGCCACCAGGTCCGCCGCGTACTCGAAGTCTATGACCTCGCGGCCGGGAGCGCGGTCGCCACGCAGGGCCAGCACGTTGGTCACGCCGCTGGCCAGGAGCTTCTCCACGTACTCGTCCACGTTCCGCCTGGACGAGCCCAGGCAGGTAAGGTGGGCCAGGGCGGCCGTGGGCGCGAGCTCGCCCTGGATGCGGGCGGCGATCTGCGCCGTGTTGGCCGAGTTGTTGGACCCGCCGGCCGAGAAGGTGACGGAGATCCAGTCCGGCTTGGTCTCGCAGATGCCATGGGCGATGTCGGCCGCGGTGTCCACCGACATGTCGCCCTTGGGCGGGAAGATCTCGCACGAGAAGGTCTGCTTGGTGGACAGGACGTCGCTGATGCGCATGGCTTTACCCCCTACTGAATTGGCACATGGGAAAGTATGGTACCAACCCAGGCGGTATGGTTTGTGCAGGCTTGCGGTTGGTTGCAATAGTTTTTTGTTAGCGCCAGTTACAAGGTGCGCCGAACGCGGCGGGCGCGGGGCGGGCGGGCGCGGGGCGGCTCAGTAGGGCTCGCCCAAGGGCGGCAGCTTCTTGAGCCGCGCCCACATGACCTGCTTCTGGTGGGAATCGCCCAGCGCCGCCTCGAAGCCGCCCAGGTTCATGACGCGCATGCCGCAGACGTGCGCCACCACGCCCGGAGCCAGCATGGCCTCGTCAAAGCCCTCCAGCGCGGCGAGGTCCTCCGCGTAGGCCGCCCGGAAGTCGTCAGCCGCGGCCTCGTCGCACAGGACGACGGTCGCCGGGTCCAGCGTCGCGACCGCCAGCCGCAGCGTGGCCTCGTCCAGCGGCGCGCCGTTCGCGCACGTGGCCAGGGCGGCCCAGTCCTCCGGCGCATAGCCAAGCGCGGCAAGGGACGCCCTCAGCGCCTGCCCGTCCGCGCAGGAGAGCAGCGCCGCGCCGGCCTTCTCCTCCGCGTTCAGCTCCCCCTTGGCAAAGAGCACGGACGAGAACGCGTTGCCCGAGAGCAACACGCCGCGCTTGGCGAGGGCCCGGACCTCCACCCGCGCCTTCTCCACCGACGCGTCAACCTTGCGCGCGTCGCCCGTACGCGAAGCCTCTCGCTGCATGAGCTCTCACCCCTTTCTTGTGACTGCGGCCTGGCGCCGCGGTCCAGCCGTGCGCAGCCTGGGGGATTACGGTGGCAGGAAATAACATACGCGCCAGCACGCGTGTTGTTGGTCGCCAATAACATACGCGCCACGGTTCTGACCTGCTATCGTCCCAGTTGGCTAGAAGCCGAGAATCTCGGGCGCGTGTTAACCGGATTCAATAACACGCTTTCTGGCACGCATGTTATTGTGAGCGGGTCCCGCGGCCGCGCACCGGCCGCCAGCGCGCCCCCCGCGCCGCGCCGTGCGCGCCCTAGAAGAAGTTCCCCAGGCCACCGAACAGCCGCTTGCGCTTGGACTCGCCGCGCTCGGGCTCCAGCTGGATGATCTTCGCGCTCTGCACCTGGTTGTCGGCAATGACGATGCGGCCCATGGTGGGGCCCTGGCGGGTGCGCGGGTAGGTGGGGCTGCCCGGGTTCATGACCAGCACGTTGCCGTCCTTGCGCACGAAGGGTCTGTGGGTGTGGCCGCAAATGGCAATGTCGCAGGTCTCCAGGTCAAGCTGGTCCTCGTAGTGGCAAACCTGCCAGCGCATGCCGCTCATGAACGCGCGGGTAAGGCGCTTGACCTCGGGGCCGTAATCAATGCCCCAGTCGTTGTTGCCCACGCACATGACCACGCGGCAGAACTGGCGCAGGCACTCGTAGTCGCTGATGGAGCAGCAGTCGCCGGCATGCACAATGACGTCCGCCCCCTCCAGCGCCGCCAGCAGCTCCTTGGAGAGGTCGCCGTGCGTGTCTGCGATGATGTCGTACCGGACTGCGTCCGCCCCTGCCATAGTTATCCGCTCCCCCTGCGGCCAGATGCCAAAGACCAAGCGCCCGAAGGCACGCCCAAGAACGCGGCGCCTAAAGACCAAGCGCGCGCTTGAGCGCCACCACGCGGCGGCGCGAGACCGAGATCTTCTTGCCCTCGATGCCGTTTATGCCCAGCTGGAGGATGCCGCTGGAGACGACCTCCACGTCCTCCACGTAGGCCAGGTTCACGATGTAGCCGCGGTGCACGCGGAAGAAGCCGTTGGGGCTGAGCTTGGCCTCCAGCTTGGCCAGCGAGATGGTGGAGAGGTAGCGGTCGTCGTCCGTGTAGATGCAGGAGTAGTCGTCCTTGGCCTCGATGTAGCGAATCTGGTCGATGGGCACCAGCACCTTGCGGCCGCTCTTCTCAACGGGGATGCGCTCCACGGAGCCGTGCGAGACGGCCTGGGGCTTGACGCGGGACTGCACCTTGTCCAGCGCCTGGTTCAGGCGGTCCGTCTCAACCGGCTTCATGAGGTAGTCAACGGCGTCCACGTCAAAGGCCTCCAGGGCGTACTCGCTGTAGGCGGTGACGAAGACGATGGCGGGCGGGTTCTTGAGCTTGTGCAGGGCGTCCGCCAGCTGCATGCCCGTGGTCTTGGGCATGGAGATGTCCAGGAACATGACGTCCACGCGGCCGTCCATGAGCAGCTTGACCGCCTCGCGCGCGCTCGAGGCCTCGGTTATGGACTCGATCCTCCCCGTCTCCTCAAGGAGGTACCTGAGCTCAGAGCGCGCGGGCGCCTCGTCGTCTACGATCATTGCGTGAAGCTTGGCCATCTGTTCAATCACCTCGTCTTTGTCGCCCTTGGCGGCATCAGTCTTGTTCCTTCCCATTATGCGTCAGCCTTCCGCAAATCTCTTGCGGCGTTGGCCAATCTGAGGGTGACGCTGGTGCCCTCGCCGGGCTTGGACATGATCTCTATGCCGGAGCCCACGCCGTAGTAGCGCTCCACCCGCTCCGCCACGTTGCGCAGGGCAATGCCCGTTCCCTTACCGCCGGCGGTGGTCTTGCCGTCGCCGTGCAGCAGCCGCTCCGCCACGTCCTCGTCCATGCCCAGGCCGTCGTCCAGCACGGCAATGAGCACGTCACCGCCGTCGCTGCCCACGTGGATGTCTATGTGGAGGGGGCCCTCGTCGCGCATGGCGTGGCGCACAGCGTTCTCCACAATGGGCTGAATCAGGAAGGAGGGGACGGGCACCTCCTCCAGGCCGCGCTCCACGTACTCGGACTCCACGATGCGGTCGTCGCCAAAGCGGGCCCGCTCGATCTTCAGGTAGCGCCGCACCTGCTCCAGCTCGCGAATGAGCGGAATGTTGGACTCCGCCCCCTCCAGCGTGCGCCGGTAGAAGACGGAGAACTCGCGCAGCAGGTCGCGCGCCTTGGTGGGGTCCGTGCGCGTGAAGGAGGCAATGGTGTTGAGGGTGTTGAAGAGGAAGTGGGGGTTGATCTGCGCCTGCAGGGCCTTGACCTCGGCGCGCGCCGTCAGCTCCGCCTGCCTGTCAAGCTCGTAGGCGGAAAGCTGGGTGGAGAGCAGCTCCGCCAGGCCGCGGGCAATGCGCAGCTGGGTGCGGTCTATGAGGTGGGCGTGGCGGTAGTACAGCTTGACCGTGCCCACCGGCCTGTCCGCAACGACCAGCGGCACGATGATTCCCGCGGGGAAGCCGTCCACGCCCCGGTTGCGGCCGAAGCCGTGCGAGGGGTGCTCGTCCGGCAGGTCGTGCTCCACGTAGGTGCCGTCCACGTCGCGCGAGAGGAAGGTCTGCATGCGGCCGCTCTCTATGACCTCCTTGGTTGGGTCCGTGTTGGGGGAGCCCGGCGGGAAGGTTGCGGCCAGCTCGCCAACGTAGGCAAGCACCCGCACGGTGTCCGTCATGGCAATGGCGACCGCGTGGGTCTCCGGCAGGAGGAGCTGGCAGACGGCACGGCAGTTCTCTTCCGTAAGGCCGCCCCGCATGTGGTTGAGGGTGCTGGAGGCAAGGCGCAGCGTGCGCTCCGTTGCCTGCGAGCGCAGGTTGTCGGGAATGAGCAGCGCGGAACCCGTCAGCACAATGCAAACGGCAAGGCCGGCGCCAGATATGACCGCCGCCACCAGGTTGCTGGTGGAGATTCCCCACGAGAGCAGCAGCAACAGAACAAGCATAGCCAACGCCAGCACGCAGTGCACGACCTGGGCGAAGTGCTCGGTTACCCAGAGCCTCATACCGTCAGTTCTCCCCCTCTCTAGGGACGCGGGGCGTTCCCGTCCTGAGGATGGAGTTGGCAAGGGGCGTGTCGTCCCACAGCTGGATCATCATGCCGGGCCAGTAGGTCTGGAAGGACAGGTACTCCTCCTTGGTCCGGTAGGCCCAGACCTCGGCCTCGCGGCGCGCGTGCCACCAGATGTCGAAGTACTCCTTGCGCTCCGGGCCGGCAATGGCGCGCAGCAGGGAGGTCAGGAAGATCCTGCGGTGCACACCCTTGCTGATCCACGGCGCCGGGTAGGGCTGCAGGGAGTCCGGCGTGACCTTGTGCAGGCCAATGCGGTGGTTGGCGACGTCTATCTTCTCGTACTCGTAGCTCCAGCGGTACACGTCCTGCATGAAGCGGCTGGCCAGGGAGGGCGTCTTGGGCGGCAGGTGGCGAACGGCCCACTCGTTGTCAAACCAGACGTCCAGGCCGTTCATGCGCAGGTTGAAGAGGTAGTCCAGGTCCTCACCGCGCGTGATGAAGGGGTCGAAGGCCACCTTGGTGAAGGCGTCCGCGTGCACCGCGAAGCAGCCGCCGCACACGTAGTTGGAGCGCGAGATGCGCGTGGAGGCCTGCGCCTTGCGCATCCACTGGTTGAACTCGGACTTCTTGGTCCAGAAGCGGTCGCACCAGCGGGTGGTGGACTCGTCCGCAAAGCAGGAGTCGTTGCGGTCGAAGAAGTAGCCCGTCTTGGCCGAGACGGGCAGGTCCTGCCTGGTAAGGAGGCCCAGGCCGTACACGGCGTCGATGAGGAAGTCCTGGTCAAGGGCAACCTCGTCATCGTCCATGAAGACCACTATGTCGTGGTTGAGGACGGCCGCCACCGCCAGACCCATGTTCCTGATGGCGCCGTAGCCGCGAAGCGAGACCGTCTCGCCCGCCATCTTGGGCGCGACCACGTGGATGGCGTCCGCAATCTCCTTGGCCTCACGCGAGCCAATGATGAGGGGGTTGAGGTCTGGGTGGGCAGAGCAGATGCCGTTGACACGCGCCCGGGCCGAGGCCTCGCACGCGGGGGGCGCCACAAGCAGGACCACAACGCGCAGCACGCCCCGGACCTGGTCCAGCGAGGCCAGGCAGGTCTCCAGCTCCGGCACCGGCTTGGCTATGGGCGTTGCGTGGTCGTATGTGCCGACCTCGCCAAGGCCTGGTGCCGCCTCGTCCTCGGCCCAGTAGGACGGTATGACGATTACGGGATTCAAGTCCGCCAAAGCCTCCATGCATCAGTTACGGGACGTTCGTGGCGCGCCGCACCACGCAACAGCCGCGGCCACGTCACAATGGCCACACACTTTCAAATATTACAACACAGAATCTTTTCGGTGAGCGGCAATGAAGGCCTGTTCGGCACGCCAGCGCACACGAGGGCTTGCGCGCTGCCCGCTCGCGCGACGCAGCAGGGCCATCGCCCCCATGGGGGAAAGGCATGGCACCACGCTGCTACAATCGATGCGCCCGCGGATGGTGCGCCCACGGCGACGTCCCCACGAGCGGGCACGCAACCACAGGAAAGGTCTTCTCATCATGTATGACGTCGTCATAGTCGGCGCCGGCCCGTCCGGCATCTTCTGCGCCCTCAAGCTGCTTGAGGCGCGCCCCCAGTCCCACATAGTCATGCTGGAGAAGGGCCTGCCCATAGAGCGCCGCCACTGCCCCAAGATCCGCGCGGGCCGCTGCCTGGGCTGCGACCCCTGCAACATAACAACGGGCTTCTCTGGCGCGGGCGCCTTCTCGGACGGCAAGCTCTCGCTCTCCTACGAGGTGGGCGGCGACCTCCCCCAGCTCATAGGCACCGAGCACGCCCAGGAGACCATAAACACCGTGGACAAACTGTACCTGCAGTTTGGCGCGGACGAGCACGTGGAGGGTCGCGGCCACGAGGACCAGGTGCGGCAGATTCGCCTGCGCGCCATCAAGGCCGGCCTCAAGCTGGTGGACTGCCCCATCCGCCACCTTGGGACGGAGAAGGCCCAGGAGCTCTACCTGGCCATTGAGCACCACCTTGTGGACGCCGGGGTGGAGATGCGCTTCCGCACCCAGTGCCAGGACCTGGTGATTGAGGACGGCGTCTGCCGCGGCGTGGTGGCCGTGGGGCCGGACGGACCCGAGCAGCTTGACGCCCGCACCGTGATCGTTGCCACCGGCCGGCGCGGTGCCAGCTGGCTGGAAGACGCCTGCACGCGCCACCACATAGAGCACGAGCCCGGCCCTGTGGACATTGGCGTGCGCATAGAGATGCGCAACGAGGTCATCGAGGACGTGAACCAGGTCCTGTACGAGGGCAAGCTCATTGGCTACTGCGGCCCCTTCAAGAACAAGGTCCGCACCTTCTGCCAGAACCCGGGCGGATTTGTTTCCCAGGAGAACTACGACGGCGGCCTGGCGGTGGTGAACGGCCACTCCTACAAGGAGCTCAAGAGCGACAACACCAACCTGGCCATCCTGTGCACGCACCACTTCCGCACGCCCTTCAACCAGCCCATTGCCTACGCCCAGAACATCGGCCGCCTGTGCAACATGCTTGGCGACGGACACATCTTGGTGCAGCGCTTCGGCGACGTGCTGGACGGCAAGCGCACCTGGCCGGAGGAGCTCTCGCACTCCAACGTGCGGCCCACCCTGCCTGACGCGGTGGCGGGCGACATCACCTCCGCCCTGCCCTACCGCACCATGACCAGCATCATCGGCTTCATGCAGGCAGTGGACAAGGCCATTCCCGGCTTCGCCTCCGAGGAGACCCTGCTCTATGCGCCGGAGCTCAAGTTCTACAGCAACCGCATCACCATGGACAAGGACTTCAACACCAGCGTGGAGCACCTGCACTGCCTGGGCGACTCCTCCGGCTGGACGCACGGCCTGATGATGGCCTCCGTCATGGGCTACCTCATGGGCGAGCGCCTGGGCGCCGAGCTGTAGCGTGACAAAGGGGGACGTTTCCCTTTTGTCACACCCCGTTGGCGCGCCCTTCTTCGCCAAGCGGCACAAAAAACCGGGCTGGGAGTACTTCTCCCGGCCCGGCCTTTGTTACTCAGCCAGCTGGCTACCCACGGGACTTACGCCTGGGCGTACATGTCCTTGAGCTTGAGCAGGTGCTGGTAGCGAGCCATGGCGGCTTCCTCGTTCTTGGCGAAGAGCTCCTCGGCGCGGCCCGGGAACTCGCGGGTCAGACGCGCGTAACGAGCCTCGTTCATCAGGAACTCCTGGTAGCCACCCTTCGGCTCCTTAGAATCCAGCGTGAACTTCTTGCCCTCCGGAGCGGCGGGGTTGAAGCGGAAGAGGTTCCAGTAGCCGCACTCGACGGCGCGAGTGCATCTCGCAGGGGCTGTAGCCGATGATCAGGGACGGGCCGTCGTAGGCCTCGGCCTCGGCGATGGCCTTGAGGGTCTGCATGGGGTTGGCGCCCATGGCGACCTGAGCGACGTAGACGTAGCCGTAGGACATCTCGATCTCGGCGAGGGACTTCTTCTTGGTCTCCTTGCCGGCGGCCGCGAACTGAGCGACCTGGCCGATGTTGGAAGCCTTGGAAGCCTGGCCACCCGTGTTGGAGTAGACCTCGGTGTCGAAGACGAAGACGTTGACGTTGTGGCCAGAGGCGAGGACGTGGTCCAGGCCGCCGAAGCCGATGTCGTATGCCCAGCCGTCGCCGCCGAAGATCCAGAAGGACTTCTTGGACAGGTAGGACTTGTCGGCCAGGATCGCCTTGGCAAGCGGGGCGTCGGTGCCCTCAAGGGCAGCAACGTAAGCCGCAGAGACGTCGTTGGAGACGCCGCTGGTGTTGCGGTTCTCCAGCCAGGCGGTGGCGGAGTCCTTCAGGGACTCGGGCAGGCCCTCGACCTGCAG
This sequence comes from uncultured Olsenella sp., assembly GCA_900314495.1. Lineage (GTDB taxonomy): Bacteria > Actinomycetota > Coriobacteriia > Coriobacteriales > Atopobiaceae > Olsenella_K. Next base: position 1,411 of record OMVJ01000046.1, on the reverse strand, counting down.
GAGCTGCTCGGTCATAGCGACCAGGCGGTTCTGCTCGGCCGCGTAGCCGACCTCAAAGCCGAGGCCGTGCTCTGCGTTGTCCTCGAACAGGGAGTTGTTCCACGCGGGGCCATGGCCCTTGGCGTTGACGGTGTAGGGAGCGGTAGCCGCGGGGTTGCCCCAGATGGAGGAGCAGCCGGTGGCGTTAGAGATGAACATGCGGTCACCGAAGAGCTGGGTCACCAGGCGAGCGTAGCTGGTCTCGGCGCAGCCGGCGCAGGAGCCGGAGAATTCGAGCAGCGGCTTGTGGAACTGGGAGCCCTTGACGTTCTTGTCGTTGGCGAGCTCGGACTTCTCGGAGACCTTGTTGACGGCGTAATCCCAAGCCTCGGCCTGCGCAGCCTCTTCCTCCTGCGGGACCATGGTGAGGGCGCCACCGTTCTTGACGTCGCTCTTGGGGCAGACGGCCAGGCAGTTGTAGCAGCCCATGCAGTCCAGCGGGGAGACGGCGATGGTGAAGGTGTAGCCGGTGCCCTTGGGGACCTTGAGCTCGGTGGTCTTCATGGACTCAGGAGCCGCAGCGGCCTCCTCGGCGTTCATGACGATCGGGCGGATAGTGGCGTGCGGGCACACGTAGGAGCAGGTGTTGCACTGGACGCACTTGGTGGGATCCCAACGCGGGACCATGACGGCCGTGCCGCGCTTCTCGTATGCGGAGGCACCAAGCTCCCACTGGCCGTCGGCGTTGTCCTTGAAGGCGGAGACGGGCAGGGAGTCGCCGTCCATCAGGTTGATGGGGGTCAGGAGCTCCTTGACCTGCTTGACGATGGCGTCGCGGCCCTCGAGCACGACCTCCTTCTTCTCGTCCGTCGCGGTTGCCCAGTCGGCGGGCACCTCGAACTTGCGGAAGGCGGTGGCGCCGGCGTCGATGGCCTTCCAGTTGGCCTCGACGATGGCCTGGCCCTTCTTGGCGTAGGACTTCTCCGCGGCGTCCTTCATGTACTGGAGGGCGTCCTCGGCGGGAAGGACCTTGGCCAGGGCGAAGAAGGCGGACTGCAGGACGGTGTTGGTGCGCTTGCCCATGCCGACCTTGGCGGCGAGGTCAATGGCGTCAATCAGGTAGACGGAGATGTTGTTCTCGGCGATGTAGCGCTTGCCCTCGGCAGGCATCTTCTCGGAGAACTCGGCGTCGTCCCACTGGCAGTTGACCAGGAAGGTGCCGCCCGGCTTGACGTCGCGGACCATCTTGAAGCCCTTGACGATGTAGGAGGGGTTGTGGCAGGCCACGAAGTCAGCCTTGGTCACGTAGTACGGCGAGCGGATGGGCTTGTCACCGAAGCGCAGGTGGCTGATGGTCACGCCGCCCGTCTTCTTGGAGTCGTACTGGAAGTAGGCCTGGACGTACTTGTCGGTGTGGTCGCCGATGATCTTG
>OMVJ01000017.1 GCA_900314495.1 uncultured Olsenella sp. | reverse complement strand
CCTCCAAGAACGTCTCATCGCGGACCCAAGGCCGCATGATGCGATGACAATGGGGGCAGCGTGGAAGCAGCTCGGTGGGGCAGCGAAGCTCCTCATCCAAGGACGCGCATATTTGGTGCACTACTGGCTCAGCGTTGAGAAGCTCGTCTCCGCAAGGCTGGCAACACTGCAGGAATCGCGCATCGCCCTGAAACGTCCACACAGCATTCTCGGGAAAGGCCTTCGTGACCTGCGTGTCAATGTTCGTTGTGAGCACAAAGTGCGGCTTGTCGTGGAGTACCGCCGCCAGATCTACATAAGGTCCGTATGCTGGCTCGTCAATCATGAAGGCCAGGTAGCTGGCAAGATACCCCCACTCCTCCTCGTTGCTTGAATACATATGGTAGTAGCCGTCCATGAGGGTCGAGAAGCCGTGACGTTTCTCAAACCCAGAGAACCCGCGCAAGAAGGCGTCGCCAGTGTGGTAATGGTTGCAGCCGCCCGCACTGGAGAGGCCTGATCCCACGCCGACCACCACGGCATCTGCCCAACGTAGCCATTCAGCTAGGGTGACAACCTGGCTCTGGAGCGCATTGTCGTTTGCAATTGGCTCCGGATCAGTCGAGAAGAATCCCAACGTATTCGGTGAACTGCCAACGGCCATGATGTTCCTTTCGTAGTCACTTCAGCCATGTTTGAATGCCTGGTGCGTCACTGCATTCTAACAAGGCATAGTGGGCAGATGGTCGTGCACCACATTCGGGCGGAAAGCGTTGCCTGCGAGTGGGGCGAGTACGATTAGCTGGATGAGCAATGTGGCCCAGAAGGGGCGGTCCTGATGGGTCGCTCCAAACATTTGTTGCCACGTGAAGGGAAGCAAGCATGCCCGACCTGCCGACTCTTGTCATCGTCTGCGGCCTTTGTGCCGCCGCCGGCTTCGTCGACGCCGTCGCGGGCGGGGGCGGGCTCATCTCGTTGCCGGCCTACCTCATCGCTGGCGCGCCGGTGCACATCGCCCTTGGCACGGGCAAACTGAGCTCCATGCTCGGGGTCTCGGTTGTCACGTGGAAGTACGCCAAGAGCGGCTTCGTGCCCTGGCGTGAGGCCGTCGTGTGCGTGGTGGTGTCGTTGGCTTCCTCGGCCATCGGGGCACGTGCGGTCCTGCTGGTCGATGCCAAGATTCTGACGGTCGCACTGCTGGTGGTTCTGCCGCTGACCGCTGTCTACGTGCTCCTTCATGGGTTTGGGAAGACGGACGCGGCACCCGTAGGCCCATCTGAAGAGCCCTCCGCGGCTGGAGCAGACAGAATGCGAACATCGCCTCGCAAGACCATGGCGCTGATCGCATTCGTTGCGGGACTGATGGGCTTCTACGACGGCTTCTATGGGCCGGGGTCGGGCACGTTCATGCTCTTGCTGCTCACGGGGCTCGCGCACCTGACGCTCGAGGAGTCCAACGGCATCTGCAAGGTCGTGACGCTCGCATCCAACTTTGCGGGCCTGGTGGTGATGCTCGCAAACGGGTCCGTCGACGTGCCGTTGGGGCTGCTGTCTGGCGTCTTTCTTGTGCTGGGCAGCTATCTGGGCGCAAGGAGCTTCAGTCGCAAGGGCGCCAAGGTGGCGCGGCCGATGATCCTTGCAGTGGTCGCGCTCTTCTTTGTGAAGGTGCTGACGGAAGTTGTGTAGCGGAATGGACGGCCGCGGGCAGCGCGTTGGTGTCTTGCGATCAATCCGCCGATGTGCCGCAATCGTTACGTTGAAGTGACCGTTACGTCGATGTGCCGCAATCGTTACGTTCGGCAAAGAATTGATTACGTTGAAATGCGAGCTAGAGGGCGGAAAATGGCATCTCTAGCTAGCAGATGCACGTAATCAATTATTGAACGAACGTAATGATCCAAACGGCGGATTGATTATGGCTATCGCAATGCGCTAGGGTGTAGCGAGAAAACCGAGCGCTTTGCTACAGGCGCATCTTCTTGGGAGCGAGAATCATGACAGAAGAGACACGCAGCACCGAGCTTCAAACCTTCGACGACGTCTTCCGGGCCATAAAGTCCGACCCGCAGAACGCGGAGTATACGGCGGCGGGTATCGACCCGCTGTACTCCGTGGCCGCGGACGCGCGCGTGATGGTGATTGGCCAGGCGCCGGGCCGCATTGCGCAGGATACGCGCATTCCCTGGAACGACAAATCCGGTGACCGGCTGCGAGATTGGATGGGCGTGGACCGAGCCACCTTCTATGACCCGCACCAGGTGGCCATCGTCCCCATGGACTTCTACTTCCCTGGCAAGGGCAAGGGTGGCGACCTGCCGCCCCGCAAGGGCTTCGCGGAGAAGTGGCACCCGGTGCTCTTGGGCATGATGCCCCAGGTGCGACTGACGGTGCTGGTGGGTACCTACGCCGTCCACCGCTACCTGGGGCTCAAGCAGTCCGTACCGCTCACGGGCGTCGTGCGCGACTGGCAGCGGTGGCAGCCGGAGTACTTCCCGCTGGTGCACCCGTCGCCCCGCAACCAGCTGTGGATGAAGAAGAACCCCTGGTTTGAGGAGGAGACCCTGCCCGCCCTGCGCACGGCCGTCGCCGAAGCGCTGGCATGACAAAAGGGGTGACAAAAGGGGACGTTTCCCAATTGTCACGACAAAAGAGAAACGTCCCCCTTTGACACGTTTGACGCGCCTAGGGGTTGAGGCGCATGAGGACCACCTTCACACGGCCCCACTTGTCGGCAAAGTACATGAAGACGCGCGTGCGGATGGAGAGCTTGCGGCCCAGCTTGAGGGCGTCGGCGTAGAAGCCGTCAACGCTCAGCAGCTCCGTGCCGGCCTTTTCGGCAAAGCCCTGCGGGTCGTCGAGGCCAAAGTACATCATGGCGTCGGTGTTGCCCGTCTTCTGCACGTACTTGTTGGTGAACTTGAGGCCCTCGGTGTCGGTGGCGTCAAAGAGCAGCTCGCCTGCGGGGAAGAGCCGCTTAAGGTCGGCGATCATCGCAAGAATCTGCTCTTCGTGGAAGTACTGCCACACGCCGGATACCACCAGCAGCGTGGGCAGGCTGGTGTCCATGCGCTTGGCCCACTCCATGGCAAGCATGTCGCCCGCAATAAGCTCCTCGTTTGCCGCTTGGCTGAGGGCGCGGCGGCGCACGTCAAGGACCTCGGGCAGGTCCACCTGGTAGCACCGCGCCGTGGGTACGCCCACGCGGCTCCAGTTGGTCTCAAGCCCGCCGCCCAGGAATGCCACGTTGCCGGTTGGATGCTGCGCCAGGAACGCACTCAACTTGCTGTCGAACACGTGGCTGCGCGCCACCGAGGCCATGCACTCGTACTCGCCCGAGTTGGTCTGGATGGCGTCGCCGGGAATCTGGCTCTCCAGCGCCAGCGCTTGTTCGTCGCGGAAGTACTCGGGGAAGCGCTTGGAAACGTAGATGCGTGCGACCAGCGGGATGTAGGTCGTGTCCGGCACGCCGGCGAGGGTTCGCTCTTCGGCCATGATGTCACCTCGGCTGAGCTAGGTTAAGTAAAGCTAACTCGCACCATCATATCACGATGAGTTAGAGATGCCTAACAGTTGGGATGCGGGCGCGAGGCCCAGGCGGCCCCGCGGCCTCCGCGTGTGGCTCCCCTCGCCTGCGAGCACCTGCCATACAAGACCGCCCACCTTCTCCAGTTGTCCACTCGGCCTACAACTGTGCGACTCCGGCGGTACACGACCAGCGTCATCACCGCCGGCTGCGGCACTATGGTGCACAGGCCAACAAACCTGGAGGCGATTGTATGGATACCGAGCTCAAGAACGTCCCAACTAGCGCCGAGCTTTCCACGTCCGGCGACGAACCTGACACCAGCACCAGCGGGCCAAGGCTTCCTGGCGGCAACCGCACGCGGCTGATCATCATCGTGGCCGTCTGCGCCGTGCTTGCCCTTGTTTCTGCCTTTCCGCTGGCAAACCACTTTGGCAACCCTGCGACCTACGAGCACCAGATTGCCGCGCTCGACGCCAAGGCCTCTACGGTGATGGCTCTTGTCGGTACCTCGACTTCGGCATCGGCGCTCGTGTCGCTTGCGCCTGACGACATCGGAACGCCCATTGCCGATAAGCTCGTGGATCTGAGCACCGACTTCGCCGTGGTTCTCGGGGCCATCTACCTCGAGAAATACCTCCTCACGATCTTGGGCATGGTGAGCTGCCGCGTCCTGGTTCCGCTCGGCTTGGCCACCGTGGTCCTCATGGCAATCAGCTCGCCGGGTTCGAGATGGCACCATATATGGGGCCAGCTCTCCTTCAAACTTCTCGTGTTCGCGGTGGTGGGGCTGCTCGTTGTGCCCGTGAGCGTCTGGGCCTCGGACATGATTTGGGCCACGTATGAGCAGGACAACAATATTGAAGAGATCTCCGAGACTGCCGCGGAAGATGCGTCGCAAGCCCAGCAGGAGAGTGACTCTTCCGGCGAAACGAGCGAGGCTGGCACCAGCGACTCGCAGGAAAGTGCCGATGCTGCCGGTTCTTCCGCCCAGGACGGTGACCTCTTGGGCAACATTTCCGGTTGGGTTGCGGGTGCGGGCAGCGCGGTGACGAGCGCCGCCACCGATGTCGTCAATGCGGCGGGCGAGGGCGCGACCAAGCTGGTCGACTCCGCAAGGGATACGCTGAATGACCTGGTAGAGAAGCTCGTCGTGATGGTCGTGGCCGACTGCGTGGTGCCCATACTGGTGGTGCTCTTCTTCGTGTGGCTCGCGCGCATGATTCTGGGAATCAACGTGGACGTCTCGGCCCGCGTCAAGGGGCTTCGCTCGCGCACCCATCGCGGCCGGGCGGCGATCAGCAAGAAGGCAAGCGACCAGTAGCCATGTCATATGAGGGAAACGTCCCCCTTTGTCACGGCTAGTGCGGGTTCTTTATCTTGTCGCCCACGATCCAGAAGTCGCAGCAGGGGCCGCCTTCGGCCAGCGTGTGGTCGCGGTGGAGTATGGCGTGCTCCAGACGGCACATCGGGTAGTCAATCGCGCACATGGCGGGCAGCAGCCGCAGCAGGCCGTTGGCCCAGCAGAAGTCATTGATGGGGCAGCGGGTGCAGTAGTAAAAGACGCCGTCCTTGTGCCTGTCGTCGAAGTGGTACTCCCAGCTACAGTCGATCTGGTCCAGGTGGTCGAGGCGCCACTGCTCGTCTTCGTGGAAGGTCTTGTCGTACTTTGCCAGCGTCTTGGGGTCGTTGAAGTCGCGACCGATGCCCATTACGCGCATGATGGGTAGGGCCATCATGTCCTGCGCACATGCCTTGAAGTCCTCCACGCTGAGCGCCCCCTTGGAGGAGAGCTGCAGGGAGAAGAGGGCGATGGCCATGTATATGTTGTGCTCCATGGGGTTGTTCTTGCCGATGTTGGGGGCTTTGGTCAACAGGTCGCGGTAGATGCGGTGGGAGTCCTTTTTGCATGCACGGGTTACTTCTCGCCCGCAGCGCTTGGTGATGGCGTGCGCCATGAGGGGCACCACAATGTTGTAGTAGGAGGACTTGTAGGCTAGCATTCCGCGCCCCTTTTCCTGTGCCTATGCGTCATGGGGAATGACTCTGGCCTTCCCACCAACCTCGCCGTGGCTGAGGAAAGCGCTTGGACACATAGTTAGATTACTCTAACTTCAGCATAATAGGCCAAGGGGGACGTTTCTCTTTTGACACATGACAAAAGAGAAACGTCCCCCTTTGGCCTCCTTTGTCATATAATAATGACAAGTGTTATGTAACACCAGTAATCACGGGGGGTCCTGCCATGCCGCCAAAGCCAAAGGTCACACGGCAGATGATCCTGGACGCGGCCTTTGGCCTCGTGCGCGAGAAGGGCGTCGAGAGCCTCAGCGTCCGCGCGGTCGCGGAGGTCCTGGGCTGCTCCACCCAGCCGATCATGTACAACTTCAAGACGGTGGAAGAGCTTCGTGATGCCGTCTACCAGGTGGCGGACGACTTCCACACGCGCTTCATTGCCCCGTCGGGGGACGAGGCGCAGAACCCCCTGCTGGAGCTCGGGCTCAACTACATTCGGTTTGGTGCCCAGGAGCCCCATCTCTTTAGATTCCTGTTCCAGACTGCCAAGTTTGCCGGTCACAGCCTGGACGACCTGATGGACGACCCTGGAATCGACGGGATGCTCGGCTTGGTGCAACAAGCTGCCGGCTGCTCAAAGTCGCGGGCCAGAGAGGCCTTCTCGCTTCTCTTCGTCGTGGCACATGGCATGGCAAGCCTTCTGGCAAATAACGCCATGGTCTACGACGAGCAGGAATGTACGCGAATCCTTTTGATGGCGCACGCCAGCGCAATGGCTGGAGAGGAATAGGAAGGAACGCCATGGCATTCGGGATACTCTTGATTTTGTTCGTTGCGGCGGAGGTCGCCTTTGCCGTGCGGGCCCGCAAGGCCCAGGCAACAAAGGCCGACTGGCTGCGCGACCGCCTTGTCCTGCGCGGCACTGAGCTGGCGGTGGCCCTGGTGGCTCGGCTGGTCCCCGCTTTTGGCGAGAACTGGCGCTTCTCCCTGCTTGTGGGCATGGCGGGCCTGCTCTTTGCCTGTGCCCTGGTCAGCTACTTCGTGCGTAGGAAGAAGGTTACGGGAACCCGCAAGCTTGGGGCTGCCATCGCCGGGCCCATCTTCACGGTGCTGGCCCTGGCCATTGCCGCGGTGCCCGCCCTGGTCTTCACTGGCTACAAGGGCATGCCCAACACGGGCTCCTACCAGGTGGCCCAGGCCCATGCCATCCTGGTGGACCCCTCCCGCCTGGAGGAGTTCGAGACTGACGGCTCCCACCGCGAGGTTCCCGCCTACTTCTACTACCCCGATGACGCCTCCTCCGAGGGTAGCCACCAGTACCCGCTGGTAGTGTTCGACCATGGATCCTTTGGCTACCACGAGAGCAACTTCTCCACCTACACGGAGCTGGCCAGCAACGGCTACGTGGTCGTGGTCGTGGAGCACCCCTACTACTCCCTCTTCAGCACGGACACCGCGGGGCAGACGATTCCCGTGGACATGGACTTCATGAACGACGTCATGACGGTCTCCAACGCCGAGGGTGACACCTCCGTGACCGACGCCCAGTACGCCAAGGTCATCAGCGAATGGATGACCCTGCGCGACGCAGACATGAACTTCGCCTTGGACTCCCTGAAGACGGCCGCGGACTCCGGGACTCTGGACGACACCTGGCACGTCGACTCCGACGACGAACGGGCCGGGTCCTGCGTGCCCTTGGCATGACGGACACTCAGAAGATCGGCCTCATGGGCCATTCCATTGGTGGCGCGGTGAGCATGGACATGGCGCGCCAGCGCGACGACATCAGTGCGGTCATTGACATTGACGGCACCATGCTGGGGGAGGAGAAGGCCGATGGCAGCAAGTTCGCCTACAACCCCGAGCCCTTCCAGGTGCCGCTGCTGGCCCTGAACAACGAGGTGCATGGCAGGGGCTACGCCACGGGCAACGCCGACGGCAGCGAGTACGTGAACCAGTACGTGGTGGAGCGCGCCAAGGACGCCCGCGTCATGAGCTTCGGCGGCACCGAGCACATGGATTTCACCGACCTGCCCCTGCTCTCGCCCTTCCTGGCCAACATGCTGGGTTCGGGTGACGTGGACCACGAGCAGTTCATGGTCAAGCTCAACGGCATCGTGCTGCAGTGGTTTGACTACTACCTGAAGGGTACGGGGGACCTGTCTGGCATCGGCTAGCCTAGCGACTCAACTCAAATGTGACGCATGCCGAGAACGGCACCAACGGTGGCTATCAGCAAAACAGATAGCCACCGTTCTGAACTGTCTATTTCCCGCGCTTTCAGGTACGGGATACCATCATGACACGATGAACACGCGTCTTGGACATACCACCTGCGTCCACCTGCGGCGCTGCTCCTTCGGGTTTGGCCCGATGGAGTACATGTGCATGCCCAAGCCCGGGCACCCGCGCCCCTAGGCCCCTCGGGGCTTCGCGTGCGTGGGACCGGGCGTCCTCAGGGCCAAGCCTGGCAGGGATTGGCCCACCAAACCCACGAAGCGGAGCCTCTTTTGATATCTCTTGAACACATAACAAAGACGTTCGACGGCAAGGCGCAGGTGCACGCCCTGCGCGATGTGTCGCTCACGATTCCAGACGGGGACGTGTTCGGCATCATCGGCATCTCGGGCGCAGGCAAGTCCACGCTGGTGCGCTGCATCAACCTCCTGGAGCGCCCAACCAGCGGCCGGGTGGTTGTGGACGGCACCGACGTCATGACCCTCTCTGGCGCTGACCTGCGCAAATACCGTCGCCGCGTCGCCATGATCTTCCAGAACTTCGGCCTGCTGGCCCAGAAGACGGCCTTGGAGAACGTCTGCTTCCCCTACCGCGCCAGTTCGGGCAAGGTGACCGAGGAAAACCGCAAGGAGGCCCTGGCCCTGCTGGACCGCGTGGGCCTGGCAGACCGCGCGCAGTCCTACCCGGCGCAGCTTTCGGGTGGCCAGAAGCAGCGCGTGGCCATTGCCCGGGCCCTGGCCTGCCATCCCCAGTACATCCTGTGCGACGAGGCCACCTCCGCGCTGGACCCTGCGAGCACCGCCTCGGTCCTGCGGCTTCTGCGCCAGATCAACGAGGAGACCGGCGTCACCCTGGTGGTGATCACCCACTCCATGGAGGTGGTGGAGAAGGTCTGCAAGAACGTTGCCGTGCTCGTTGAGGGTCAAGTGGTGGAGCAGGGCAGCGTGGAGCAGGTCTTCGCCAACCCCCAGCACGAGGTAACGCGTCAGCTGCTTGGAAGGGAGAGCTGGGATGAGTAGCCTTCCCGAATTCTTTGCTCAGTACGGCCCGCTTGTGGGGCAGGGCCTGGTTGACACCATGGCCATGCTCCTTGCGTCGACGGCCATCTCGTACGTGTTCGGCATCGTGCTGGGCGTGGTGCTCTACGTCACCACGCCGGGCGGCATGCACCCCATGCGCATCCTCAACGCCGTGCTGGGCTGGGTGGTGAACATCGCGCGCTCCATCCCCTTCATCATCCTGCTGGTGACGGCATTCCCCCTCACCCGCGCCCTGGTGGGCACCACCACCGGCGTGGCGGGCGTCATTCCGCCGCTCGTTCTCTCCACCACGCCCTTCGTGGCCCGCATGGTGGAGCAGTCGCTGGCAGAGGTCCCGCGCGACTCCATCGAGGCGGCCGTGGCCTGCGGAGCCTCCCTGCCCCGCGTGGTCTTCTCGGCCCTTCTGCCGGAGGCCCTTCCCTCCATCGTGCGCGGCGTGTCCATCACGCTCATTGCGGTGCTGGGCTACACGGCCATTGCCGGCGCGGTTGGCGCGGGCGGCTTGGGTGACATCGCCATTCGCTACGGCTACTACCGCTACGAGGACGAGGTCATGATCTTCACGCTGGTGCTCATCATTGTGGTGGTGCAGGTGATCCAGAGCACCTGTGACGCCGTGGTCAAGCGCATTGACCATCGCTAGGTACGTTGGCCTTGCCGGCGCGGGACGCCAGGCTTGGCCCGACAACATGAAACGCGCCCCAAACGGGGCCCAAAGGCCGGCAGCCGCCGGCAGGAAAGGAACAAACCATGATTACCCGTAGGAACTTCGTTGCCGCTTCGTTCGCCGCCGTTGCCACCGGCGCGCTGGCCGCTTGCGGTGGCACCTCGGCCGGCTCCGACTCCGCCGGCTCCAGCGCCGCCGCTGCCAAGACGCTCACCGTGGCTGCGTCCCCCGCACCCCACGCGGAGATTCTCAACAACTTTGCCGTGCCCAAGCTCAAGGAGCAGGGCATTGAGCTCACCGTCAAGGAGTACACGGACTACATCATTCCCAACCAGGTGACCAGCTCCGGCGAGGTTGATGCCAACTACTTCCAGCACATCAACTACCTCAACAACTACAACAAGGAGAACGGCACCGACCTGGTGGGCGTGGCTGCCATTCACTACGAGCCCTTCGGCGTGTACGCGGGCAAGTCCTCCGACTTGGCCGCCATTGCCGACGGCGCCCAGATTGCCGTCCCCAATGACCCCACCAACGAGGGCCGCGCTCTTCTGCTGCTGCAGCAGGAGGGGCTCATCACGCTGTCCGACCCTGAGAACCTGGAGGCCACGCCGGTGGACATCGCGGACAACCCCCACAACATCCAGTTCGTTGAGGTGGAGGCCGCCGCCGTGCCGCGCCAGCTGCAGGACGTGGACTTCGCCGTCATCAACGGCAACTACGCCATCGAGGCTGGCCTGCACGTGAAGGATGCCGTTGCCGTGGAATCCAAGGAGGGCAAGGCCGTCGAGCAGTACGCCAACTACATCGTGACCACGCCCGACAAGCAGGACGACGAGCGCATCAAGGCCCTGGTGGAGGTGCTTACCTCAGACGACTTCAAGCAGTACCTCTCTGACACCTACGACCAGGACGTGCTGCCGGCGTTCTAGGTCTGGGCGCGAGGCCGCGCTGTGACGGCTGGCGAGCGAGTATTTGGCGAGTACTTTTTCGGGCGCATCGCGAAAAGGCGGTGTGCCCGTTTCTTGCATGTGCAAGAGTAGTGGGGCGGGCGCTTGCGAAGATGCCCGGCGGCGAGGCTGGACGGGAAGGCATGCCAATGGCACAGGCGGACGGGCAGAATTGGCTCATGGAGAGCGACAGGCTGCGGTTTTCCTTCTGGACGCAGGATGACCTGGGTCTGGCGCGGTCGCTTTGGGGAAACCCGCAGGTCACGAGGTACATTTGCGCGACCGGAACCTTCACGGGGGAGGAAATTGCCAAGCGGCTCGCCCTTGAGATTGGGCTGCAGGAGCACTGCGGCGTCCAGTACTGGCCGCTGTTCGAGCGCGAGACGGGCACCTTTGTGGGGTGTTGCGGGCTGCACCCGCGCAAGGCTGGCGAGTACGAGCTTGGCTTTCACCTGCTGCCAGAGTTCTGGGGAAGGGGCTACGCGTCCGAGGCTGCGGCGCGGGTGGTTCGGTTTGCCGCGCAGAACCTGGACGCAGATGTGTTGTTCGCGGGTCACCACCCAATGAATAGCAGGTCAGGGCATGTGCTGGGTAAGCTTGGCTTTAGCGCCATTGGAACCGAGTACTACGCGCCCACCGGGTTGATGCACCCCTCGTACGAGCTGCACCTGCACGGTGTTCAAGGGGCTACCTGCCAGCCCTTCCAGATTCGGCCTGCGGTCGCCAGCGAGATGGGCCGCCTCATGGAGATATACGCCGACGGTCGGCGGGCGCTCGCGGCGCTCGGCATTGACCAGTGGCAGAACGGCCAGCCAAGGCGCGACATGATTGAGGCGGACGTTGCCCGCGGAGAGACCTTCGTCGTTGCCGACGCGGAGGGTATTGGCGGGGTGGCCATGATTGGCGCTGGGGGAGAGCCCACCTACGACAGCATCGACGGAGCCTGGCTGACTGGGAGCGACTCGTCCAACCCCAACTACCTGGTGGTTCATCGCATTGCGACGGCGGCAGACCACGCGCACCGCGGCATGGCCAAGGCCTTGCTCGCCTTTGCGGAGGGTCGGGCGAGGGAGCTGGGCAGGACGAGCGTGCGCATAGACACGCACCAGGGCAACATCCGCATGCGGACCCTCATGCGGCGGCTGGGCTACACGGAATGCGGCATCATTCTGCTGGAGCCAGGCGCGGAGGGCACGCGCGAACGGGTCGCCTTCGAGAAGCTGGTGTGTCAATAGGGGACGTTTCCCGTTTGACACGCAAACAGGCACAAACGGGCGTGTCAAACGGGAAACGTCCCCCTGGCACACTGTGTCAAGATGAGGAGGAGTGCATGGAAGAGTACCGCACGTTTGGTGTTGAGCTGGACGACGGCGTGGCCACAACGCTGCTGCAGAAGCTGGACGAGGCCGACGCGGTGCTGGTAGGCCTTGGCGCGGGTTACTCCGCTGGTGCGGGCTTGGACTACTTCGACACCAAAACCTTCCAGGAGTACTGCCCAGAGATGGTCCGTCTTGGCTACCACTGCGACTACGAGCTGGTGGGCATGCGGGACGAGAACTGGTCACGCGGCCGCAAGTGGGCGTACACCGCCACGCACATCAACTATGTTCGCAACGTCTTCCCCGTGGCCAAGGCGTACACCGACCTCTTGGCGCTTCTCTCGGGCAAGGACTACTTCGTGGTGACCTCCAACTGCGACCGGCAGATCATGCGTGCGGGCTTCCCTGCGGACCGCTTCTTCGAGATTCAGGGCAACTACGACGATTTTGGCTGCAGCGCGCGTTGCGGTGTCCCTTCGTGGGACAACCACGACGACATCCAACGCGCCCTGGCCGGCATTGACCACGAAAGCTTCGAGTGCCGCGAGGAAACCATTCCCAAGTGTCCCGTCTGCGGCGCAGACGCCCGCCTCTGCTTTAGGCATTCCGGCCACTGGGATGAAGACAATGCCCGCTACCAGCGGTTTATTGAAGAGCACTCCACCGGTAAGCTGCTGCTGTTGGAGATGGGCGTGGGCCTGAGCACCCCCGGCGTCATCCGCACGCCCTTCCAGCGGCTGACCACGAACCTTGAAGGGGCCTTCCTGGTGCGCGTCATCCTGGCTTACGAGGGCCAGCCCGTCTTTAACTGGGCGGGTAAGATTCCGGAGTCGCTGGCGGGCAAATCGCTCTCTGTGAACGCCGACGCATGTAAGCTGGTTACCGCGCTGCTAAGCATGCGCGAGTGACGGTGCCGCAACTGTCAGGTGGCTTTCCCTACACAATGTTGTCGAGCACGTTCCCATAGTGCGCACTGATGGCGTCACGAAGCGCTATGAAGGCTGGAATGTAGCTCGTTAAGACCTCTTGCAGAATTCGGGATAACTCTTCGGCATCGTAGGTATGTTCGATTACGTTGCGATCGTGCAGCATATCGAGCCAAAGGTCTTCGTCTATGAAGTCATAGCAGCGGTATGCGCCCTTCAGCACCTCGCGAGGCGAACCTGTACTGCCAAGGGGATCACCCTCGTACTGAAGCAGTGCCTCGAGCAGCTTCCACGAAAGCTCGAACTGCAGGGCGAACTTGTCGATGATTCCGCTCTGTATGAACTCATTCGTAAGGTCCTGTTCCTCCGCGCGTGAGAGGACGCTTAGGTTGGAGCAGAAGTTGTCATACTTCTTCATAGATGACTCTCCCGTCCCGAGCAATTTCGCTGCGTAGCGCCTTCGAGCGGCAGGTGTCGAGGTTCACCAGGTCCACTACCAAAAGCGAGTTCAAATGGTCTTGCACGTCCTCTTCGAAGCCACGAAAGTTGCGCGAACCCTCGGCGGCAATGTCTATGTCACTCTTAGGCCCATTGGTGCCTCGGGCGCGTGAGCCGTACAGAATCACGCGGTGTACGCCTCTCTGCCGAGCAAACTCTCCAATTTGGCGATATACCTGGCTGATTCCTGGCATGATGCCTCCGTTGCTGCCGGCCTCTTGCATTATGGTACTCGCTCACTCCGGCCGCTCCAAATAAGAACCCCGTGTTGCGGCTTCTGGCCTGTCACGTTACCGTCTTCTCCCTGTAACGGTCTCCAAATGTGCGGCTGCTATCTTCTTCGCTTGTAACCACGGCGGGCGTCATGCGATTCGCCTCCCCACCTGCCGCGAAAACTCCAAGTGGAAGGGGATGGTGAACCGTGCTCGGAGTGGTTCTGCTCTACGTGGGCATCGTGCTCATCAGCAACGGTGCGAGCGGCCTCCTCAGGATTGAGGACAAGTCCAGCGCAATCATGAACATCTTCACCGGCGGCTTGGGCGTGGTCTGCAACTTTGCCGTCATCATCTACGGCGCATGCACGGGCCAGGACTGCTGGTGGTTCTACGGCTGCGCCACTGGCCTGCTCTTTGCTTTCACGTACCTGTACTCCGCCTTCAACACCATCTTCGAGCTTGACCAGCGCCTGTACGGCATCTTCAGTCTCTTCGTGGCCATCAACTCCATCCCCTGCGGCATCCTCTCGTGGGTCAACTACGCCGGCAAGGCCGGCTTCGTGGGCATGTTCGGCCCCATCTACGGAATCATCTGGTGGCTGTGGGGCCTGCTCTGGCTCACGGGCTTCCTGGGCAGCACCCTGGGCAAGGACCTGGGCAAGTTCCCCAGCTACCTGGGCGTCATCGAGGGCGTCATCACGGCGTGGATTCCCGGCTTCCTCATGCTGACGGGCGTCTGGCCCCTGTAGCCCCTGTAGGCATCGCTCCGCCCCGGCCACCTGCCTGCGGGCAGCCTGGCCTGGGCGGTATTCGTCAAACCGGATAGCCCACAACCAAGAAGGGAGTGCTCGCTCATGAACCTCACCGAGAAGGAACGCGAGAAGATGGAGGCCTGGCTGGCAGGCTTCATCGCAGAGCAGCGCAAGGAGGCGGGCCTCAAACTCAACCACCCGGAGGCCGTTGCCTACATAACCAAGGACATCATGGAGGGCGCCCGTGCCGGCAAGACCGTGGCGGACCTCATGGCGGAGGGTGGCTCCCTCCTCACGCGCGACGACGTCATGGAGGGCGTGCCGGAGATGATTCCCATGATCCAGGTGGAGTGCACCTTCCCCGACGGCACCAAGCTCGTGACCGTGCACGACCCCATCAAGTAACCGGCTCATCCAAGGAGGCAATCATGGTTCCAGGAGAGTATCACCTTACCGAGGGCCCCGTGCCCTACAACATTGGCTACGAGGCCACGGAGATTGAGGTCACCAACGTTGGCGACCGCGCCGTGCAGGTGGGGTCCAATTTCCATTTTTATGAGGCGAACGAGGAGGGCCTGAAGTTCGACCGCCAGGCCGCCTACGGCAAGCACCTGGACATTGCGGCTGGCACGGCCATCCGCTTCGAGCCGGGCCAGACCCGTACGGTTCCGCTGGTGGACTTTGGCGGCAAGCGCCGCTGCTTCGGCTTCAACGACAGGGTAAACGGCTACCTGGACGGCATTGACCGTCCGCAGGCATAGAAGGGGAGGCAAACCATGGCTTTCAACATGGACCACGTGCAATACGCCCAGCTCTTCGGCCCCGCGGAAGGTGACTCCGTCCGTCTGGGTGACACCAACCTTTACGCGCGCGTGGAGAAGGACTACACCGTGCACGGCCAGGAGTGCAAGTACGGCGGCGGCAAGGTCCTGCGCGACGGCATGGGCGTGAGCGCCACGGAGCTGCGCTCCGAGAACCCGCAGGTCGTGGACATGATCATCTCCGGCGCGGTCATCATTGACTACACCGGCATCTACAAGGCGGACGTGGGCATCCGCGACGGCAAGATCGCTGGCATCGGCAAGGGCGGCAACCCCGACCTCATGGACAACGTGGACTTCGTGGTTGGTGCCTCCACGGAGGCAATCTCCGGCGAGGGCTGCATCCTCACCGCCGGCGGCATCGACCTGCACGTGCATTACCTCTCGGCCGATCTGCCCCACGCCGCGCTGGACGGCGGCATCACCACCGTGTTTGGTGGCGGCACCGGCCCGGCCGAGGGCACCCGCTCCACCACCTGCACCCCCGGTGCCTACAACATCCACCGCATGCTGGAGGCCTTCGACGCCATGCCTTGGAACGCCGGCGCCTACGCCAAGGGCTCGGGCGCGCGGCCGGAGACCATTGGCGAGCAGATCATGGCTGGCGCGGCCGGCGTGAAGACCCACGAGGACTGGGGTGCCACTGCATCTGGCATCAGAAACTCAATTGAGGCCTGCAACAAGTATGACGTCTCCTACGCGGTGCACACGGACTCGCTGAACGAGGGCGGCTTCGTCAAGAACACCCTCTCCGCCTTTGGCGGCAACACGGTGCACACCTTCCACTCCGAGGGTGCCGGCGGCGGCCATGCCCCCGACATCATGGTCTGCGTGGGCCAGCAGAACATCCTGCCCTCCTCCACCAACCCCACCGACCCCTACACCGCCAACGTAATTGACGAGCTCTTCGACATGACCATGGTCTGCCACAACCTGGATCCGAACGTGCCGGAGGACGTGGCCTTTGCCGAGTCCCGCGTGCGCAAGCAGACCATTGCCGCCGAGGACGTCCTGCACGACCTAGGTGCCATCTCCGTCATGACCTCCGACGCGCAGGCCATGGGCCGCATTGGCGAGGTGGGCATGCGCTGCTGGCAGCTGGCCTCGAAGATGAAGGACCAGCGCGGCTACCTGCCCGGCGACTTTGCCTACTCCGACAACAACCGCATCAAGCGCTACGTTGCCAAGTACACCATCAACCCGGCCATCGTGGCTGGCATCTCTGACTACGTTGGCTCCATCGAGGTTGGCAAGTACGCGGACCTGGTGCTGTGGGACCCCAAGTTCTTCGGCGCAAAGCCCAAGATGATTCTGGGCAACGGCGCAATCGTATACGGCGTCATGGGCGACGCCTCGGCCTCCCTGCCCACGCCCGAGCCCATCTTCGAGCGCGAGCTCTACGGCGCCAAGGGCGCTGCGCTGGGCACCTGCTTCAAGACCTTCGTGTCCCAGTACGCCTACGACCACGGCATCAAGGAGGAGCTGGGCCTTTCCAAGATCGTGCTGCCGGTGCACAACTGCCGCAACCTCATGAAGCGCGACATGAAGCTGAACGAATACGCGCCCAGCAGCATCAAGATTGACCCGCAGACCTTCGTCACCACCATCGACGGCGAGGAAGTCACCTGCGAGCCCGTGGACGACGTGCCGCTGGCCCAGCGCTACTTCATGTTCTAGCGTCAGGCAAATCGGGTGACGTCCGGGGACGCTCCCGCGCCTGCGGGGGCGTCCCGGCGTCTGCAACAAAGCATTCGCAACAAACAGGAGAAGAGACCATGATTCTGACCAAAGCCCTGGGGAATGCGCACGACGTGCCCCACCTGGACTCCTACCACGTGGAAACCGCCATGGTGAAGAGCGACGACCTGCTGAAGCGGATCCTTCGTGTGAAGACGGACCACGGCAACAGCTACGGCATTCGCCTGGACGAGGGCGAGCCGACGCTGGAGGCTGGGACCGTCTTTGACCTGGGCGACGGCAACCTGCTCATGCTCTCTGTCATTCCTGACGAGGTTATGATCATCACGCCCGGGGGTATTGACCAGATGGGTCGCATTGCTCACATGCTGGGCAACCTCCACAAACCCGTGCAGGTTGCGGACGGCACCATCACCCTGTTGCGTGACCCCGTGGTGGAGGACACCCTGCGCGAGAAGGGCGTGGCCTTCGTGGTGGAGAAGCGCCAGCTGACGGAGGCCATGCGCTATGCGGACCTGACGCACCACCATTACCATCACGAGCATGAGCACCACCACGATCACGACCACCACCATGACCACGAGTGAGCCCGTCGGGCAGGAACCTTTGGCCGGCGCGGCCTTGGACGTGATGGCCTACGCGCGCCTCTTCCAGGTGTGCGACTCCACCTTTCCCATCGGGTCCTTCAACCATTCCTTCGGCATGGAGAACTACCTCTCTGACCGGCGCATCAAAAAGGCTCCGCAGTTCGAGGAGTGGTTCGAGGCCTACTTCCGCTCTCAGTACGCCTTTGGCGAGGGCCTTTTGGTGCGGCTGACGTACCAGGCGCTCGACGCTGGCGACGTGCAGGGGGTTTGGGATCTGGACCGCGTCATGTATTGCTCCACGCCCGCTCGTGAGACGCGCGAGGGCACGAGGCTCATAGCCAAGCAGATGGTCTCGCTCATCAGGCTGCTTCACGGCCAGGTGCCCCTGCTGGGGGAGTACGCTGACCGCATGGCGGCGGGGGAGAGCTTCGGCAACCCGGCGCTGGCCTTCTCTCTGCTGGCGCACGCGAGCGGCGCGGATGCCCGCCAGGCCTTCGTCATGTACGGCTACTCCGTTGCTTCGACCCTGGCGCAGAACGCCGTGCGCGCCATTCCCCTGGGTCAGCGGCAGGGCCAGGTGGCGCTGGATAGGATCGTCTCTTTGCTGGAGCCCCTTTGGGAGCTTGTGGAGGGCTTGGACGCCAGCTATTTGGGCGCGTGCGTGCCGGGGCTGGAGCTGGCGCAGATGCGCCACGAGACCCAGGGCGCGCGGCTCTTCATGTCATAGAAAGAATTACGCCCAGCTAGCGGCGGGTGCCGAGCCTGGGCAGGAAAGCGAGGGATCACATGAGCAAGCGTGCGGTGAGGATTGGCGTGGGCGGCCCCGTGGGCTCTGGCAAGACCATGCTGATCGAGCGCCTGACCCGCGCCATGGAACACGACTACTCCATGGCAGTTATCACTAATGACATATACACACTGGAAGACGCGGAGTACATGATCAAGAACTCCGTCCTGCCCGAGGACCGCATCATTGGCGTGGAGACGGGTGGCTGCCCGCATACGGCCATCCGCGAGGACGCGTCCATGAACCTTGCGGCCATCGACGAGCTGGAGCATCGCTTCCCGGACCTGGACCTGATTTTCGTGGAGTCGGGCGGCGACAACCTGGCCGCGACCTTCTCACCTGAGCTCGTGGACTTCTCCATCTATGTGATCGACGTGGCCGAGGGCGAGAAGATTCCCCGCAAGGCCGGCCAAGGCATGATCAAGAGCGACCTCTTCATCATCAACAAGATTGACCTGGCCCCCTACGTGGGTGCCAACCTGGACCGCATGCGGCAGGACTCCGAGAAGTTCCGCGACGCGGGCAGCTTCTTCTTCACCAACCTCATGAAGGACGAGGGGCTGGACAAGGTGGTCAAGTGGATCAAGGAGGACTGCCTGCTGGAGGACCTTGAGGATGACGCAGAGTAAGTTCCAGGCTCCGCAGAGCGCGGAGGCGTTGGCGAAGGCGCGCGCAAAGAGGCCCGACGGCGAGGTGGAGATGGTTTTCACCAGCCAGGAGGCCGCCGGTGCCCATGATGCGGAGCCAGAGGTCATCCTCTCGCGGCGGTTCAGGCGCGGCAACTCGCACATTTCGTCGCGCATGGTCACTGGCGAGGGGGAGCAGCCCTACTACTACGTGCTGACTTCGGGCGGTGGCTTCACGGAGGGCGAGCGGTACACCGCGCGTTACCAGGTGGCGTCGCGCTGCCATGCCACGGTGACCACCAATGCCGCGAGTTACGTGCTCAAGTGCCCGCATGGGGGGCTGACCAGCCAAGACGTGCGAATTCAGGTGGGGGAGGACGCGGATTTTGAGTTCTACCAGGACGACGTGATCCCCTTCGCGACCGCGGTCTTTAGGCTGGACTGCCGGGTTGACCTTGCCCGAGGCGCGCGGTTGGTCCTGGCAGAGGGCGTTTCTAAGGGCTGGACGGAGGACGCTTCTGGTTTTGGCTTTAGCGACGTGGGCCTGCATACCCAGGTGCGTCGCGAGGGTGTGCTCGTCTCCAACGACTACCAGCTGCTGATGCCGGGGTCGGATCCCATGGCTGGTTTGGGCTACTTCGAGGGCTACGAGGTGCTGCGCCAGGTGACGGTCGTAGACGAGGCCGTGGACGGGCGCACCGTGGAGCACATGAGGGTTGCGATTGATGGCACCTGCTCGGGTTTGGGCAGGTCAGAGGCCATATGGGGCGTCTCGCTACTGGGAGGGGGCGGCATGGCCCTGCGCGTGCTGGCCACCCGGCACAACCAGGCAACGCAGGTCGTGAACGCGTTTGTGAGTGCCTACCGCGAGGACGTGTGCGGCTGGCGCCCGCTGCGCCTGCGGAAGTCCAGCGAGCAGGGGTACTGACGGCGGCTTACGCCGAAGGATTCGCACGAGATCCCGGGGATAGTTTGTTGAACGACTTTGCATTTTGGGGGCCTTCAACAAGCGGCCTCACCAGAAGGCGCTGTACGGCCGCTCCGGGGGCAGGTGGGGTCAAGGCCCGCCCGAAGCGGCAACGGGGCTCAGAACGCCTCTGGTGAATTTGCCCAGCTAGACGGCCTGGCACGTGCCATCGGTGGCGTGCCGTATTGCCACGGTGGCGCACGGGCACACGCAAAGCCCCAGCTAGATGCCCATGGATTCCGGTGACATTTCCCCACAGTGCGGGATGGCACCCAGAATCCATGGGCCTCTACCTGCGCGTTTGCGGGGCGCGGAACCGCCCGTACGCACCAGCGGCACCCCCAAATCCGTCCCTATAACTTTGATGTCCCCCACAAAAGCCCAGATAAATCTAGTTCCATAGTTGATGATACGGACTTATAGGGACGGATTTGGGGGTGCCGTTTTCGCGTACCAGGAGGAAAGCAGGCGCTTCGGAACTGCGTCGCTGTTCTTGGCGGCAGGTCGCGCGCATTCCATGGAACGTGCGCTAAAGGAGGGCGGAAGTGTGCATGCGGTTGGAATGTACACACTGCCAACTGGAGTTGTAGCACGTCAGGGTCACCACGTGCGCACTATTGGCACTTAGGCGCGCACACTCTATGGAATGCGCACTATGACAGGCGGTTGGGTGCTTGCGGACGGTGGGCAAGGAACGGACGCCTCAGGCCCCAATGTGCACGTGAGGCCGGTCCTCGTAGCCGTGGTAGTCGCCCATGTAGGCAAACCAGTCGGCCACCTCGTCGGCCAGGGACTGGTCGTGCGTGGCGATGACCAGGGTCTTGCCCGCCGCCTTGAGCTGCTTGAGGAAGTCCACCAGCCAGGCGCGCGTCTTCTGGTCCAAGCCGTTCAGGGGCTCGTCGAAGCAGTAGACGTCGGGGTTCATGGAGAGGATGCAGGCCAGGGCTACCTTCTTCTGCTCGCCGCCCGATAGGTTGTAGGGCGCGCGCCCGCGCAGGTTCTGAATGCCCAGGAGCTGGCAGACGTCGTCCACCCGGCGCGCGACCTCTTCCTCCGACAGCTGCATCTGGCGGGGGCCGAAGGCAATCTCGTCTTCCACGCTCGCGCAAAAGAGCTGGGCATCCGAATCTTGGAAGATGAAGCCCACCCGCTGGTGGAGGCGCTTGGAGAACGCGGGGTCTCGCATGCTGGATGCATTGACCTCTTGGTCGTCAAAGCGGTAGGACCCCTGTTGGGCCAGAATCAAGCCGTTCACGGCCTTGAGCAGGGTGGACTTGCCCGAGCCGTTGTCTCCCATGAGGACCACGGACTCGCCGGCATCTATGGTCAGGTCAATGTGGCTGAGGGTTGGCGTTGCCTCGTAGGCATAGCAGAAGTCGGCGAACTCGATGAGGGGGCGCGTGCCCGCGGTCATGCCGGCGTGCGGGTTGTGGAGGCTCTGCGGGTGCTGAGAAGTGTGCATGTGTTCTCCCTAGCCCAAAGCTTGCAGGTAGCAGAAGAGTGCCGCCAGCGCCACAGTGCCCGCGGCCCAAACGAGGTCCACCTTACGCCGTTGGCGGCCGGGCGCGTGATGGTACTCGCCCGTGAAGCCGCGGCAGACCATGGCATCGTGGGAGGTCTGGGCAGTCTCGTTTGACTTGAGGAAGAGCACGCCGCCCACGCCACCGGCGGACTGCCCCTTGTTGCCGTTGACGCCAACGCTTCGCAGCTGGAGCGCGGTCAGCGTACGTATGGCAAGGCGCCCCAGGCGGGCGATGCTCCGCAGGGCAAGGTCCACGGTCATGATCACGACATCGGGTATGTGGAAGCCGCGCAGGGCGGACGTGAGCTCATGGAAGGGCGTGGTTCCCGCCACAATCATGGCCACAGACACCGTGACCAGGACTTTTGTGCCCACCAGCAGGGCCGAATGGTTCTGTCCCAAAAGGACGGCAGGCAGCATGAGAAGGGCTGTGAGTGCCGCCGCCGTGAAGGCGACCGACGCCGTCTTGCGCAGAATCTTGGTGGGCAAGAGGGCCATGCGGCCCAGAACGAGCGCAAGCATGACCAGCACAAAGGCATAGTTGCGCGAGAGCGACGTGAGCAGAATGCACACAAAACCGCAGACGAGCTTGCAGCTGGCCGACGGGGAGAACCTCCATGTTACCCCGTCGTCCAGCCGCAGGCGCGCGAGCACACCCGTCACGGAAAGCATGCTCTTTGCTATGAAGCCGTCGCGGTCCCTGCCGGGCTGGTAGTCCTCGGACTTCTGCAGCCAGTCCGGCAGAGTGACGGATTGTTGCGGGCTGTCTTTATCGGTCGCCAAAAGCAACCTGCGACTTCACAGTGCCAGAGATCAGACGGAAGATGATCACCAGCAGGGCGACGCCGATGACGGCGGAGAGAATGTAGCCCAGCCAGTCCGGCATGCCGCCGATGGAGTAGTCGGGGAAGAAGGAGCTCCACTCCCAGCCCTCTGCCAGGCCCGCAGGCGTGTAGCCAACCAGGGAGGCAAGGTCCTCGGTGCCCCACTCGCCCCAGGCGTCACCCACTGCCAGAAGGCCCAAGGGGCATGCGGCAACAAGCAGCGCAATGAGGATGGCAACAGGGCGCGTGGGCTTCTCGGCGGTCTGCTGGCTTGCCTCGGCCGAGAAGGACGGCGCGGTCTTGCGTACGTAGGCCAGGATGCCCACGGTGAAGATGACCTCCGCAAGGCCGAAGATCGTGAGGTGCCCCACCATCATTGCCGGCACGGAGACCCAGATGGGGTAGGGGCAATACAGGGCCTGACCTGCGGCATTGGTGAAGAGCAGGGGCTGGATTCCAAACTCGATGGCCGCGCAGAGGGCCGCCGCGTTAATGCCCACGTAGGAGCCGACGCCCGCGGCAACGAGCTCTCGGCGCAGGTCGGGGTTCTTGCCGGCGATTAGCTTGTAGATGGTGTAGCCCAGCAGGGGCAGCACGAAGGCCATGTTGAAGCAGTTGGCACCAAAGGCCAGGATGCCTCCGTCACCAAAGAAGACCGCCTGGATGGCCAGAGCGATGGAGACGGCCAACGTTGCCGCCCATGGGCCAAAGAGGATGGCCACCAAGGTTCCGCACACCGCGTGGCCTGTGGTTCCGCCGGGCAGGGGGACATTGAACATCATTGCCAGGAAGCAGAATGCGGCTGCTACGCCCAGAAGGGGGATTCGCTCCTTGGGAACGGTGCGACGGACCTCCTTGACTGCGTGGTACCACACGGGAACCATGGCCACCGTCATGACGCCACAGGTGGAGGGGGACAGGTAATTCTCAGGTATGTGCATAATGACCTCCCTTTACAACGCAATGCATGCGCTGCGGATAAAGCATCCCCATAGTAAAGAGGGGACCATGGGGCGAGCTGCTCCGAGGCCCGCTTCTTCACGGGCTGGTTACCTGTGCGACTTGCTTCGTTGACCTGCGCTTTGACCCGCGCCTACAACGCCGTGCCGCGGGTGGGCACCTTGAGGCGGCTGGTGTCCACGCCCTCCAGCTGCAGCAGCTTGACCTTGCGGGCGATGCCGCCGGAATAGCCGGTCAGGCTGCCCGTGGAGCCGACCACGCGGTGGCAGGGCACTATGACGGAGCACGGGTTGCGGCCCACCGCCACGCCCACGGCGCGGGCCGAGACCTTCTTGCCGTCGGCGTTCTGCGCGGCAAGGGCCTTCGCGATGCCGCCGTACGTGATGGTCTGGCCATAAGGAATTTGCGCAATCTGGTCCCACACGCGCTCCTGGAAGGGCGTTCCGTGCAGGGCGATGGGCGGCAGGGCGCCGGGGTCGTGGCCCTGGAAGTAGACGTCCAGCCACTTGATTGCCGCCTGCAGCGCCGAGGAGGCAGCTACGGCCTCCTCGCCTTCCACGGTCTGGTCCGTGTCGCTTGCGGAGCCCAGCACGCGAACCTGCAGCTTCTCCTCAAAGTACTTCTGGCCGTCCAGCCACAGGCCGCACAGGTGTGGGCCGTCGCTTGCCAGCGTGAGCTCTCCGACGGGGCTGGGGTACGTGCAGATGTACATGGTCATGGTTCATGCTCCTTGCGGGTCGTGGGGTACCCTTATTCTCTGACAAATGCCATTGCTTGTGAGCTCATGCCTGCAGATTCCTGACCAGTCTTGTGTGCCTGCTAGAGTATGAGCGCGGAGCGAACAGTCGAGAGGGGCCCGATGGAAACGACGCAGGTGTACGTGGAGCGCGACGGATGCTACCTGATGCTCCACCGCGTGAAGAAGGATGAGGCTGTGGACGTGAGCCACGGCAAATGGATTGGCGTGGGCGGCAAGTTCGAGTACGGCGAGTCCCCCGAGGAGTGCATGGTTCGGGAGACGCGCGAGGAAACTGGCCTTACGCCGACCGAATGGCGCTACCGCGGCATTGTCACCTTCGTCTCCGGGCGCGCGGAGACCGAGTACATGCACCTGTTCACGGTGAGCGGCTGGGAAGGCACTCTGCACCAGTGCGATGAGGGCGTGCTCAAGTGGGTGCCCAAGACGCAGATGAACGACCTACCCCACTGGGAAGGGGACGAGATCTTCCTCGCCTTGCTGGATGATCCCTGCCGGCCGTTCTTCTCGCTCAAGGTGGTCTACGACGCGCAGGATGTGCTCGTGGATGCGCGGTTGGACGGCCGGGACGTGCTGGAATCGTGGCGAGAGCGCGCGGCGGCCGCGTTGTAGCTGGTTGTTGTGGCCGCAACGGGCAGAAATGCCCTTCGTTTGACCTTGGTATTGATGAAAGTGATAGCAAAATGAGGCCAAATTGAGCGCCGGATGTTGCCGTGCGGACGGTGTACTCAGACGGTCCTAAAAAGTTGTACACCTCAAGGGCTTGTGAGGGAGCATGGCCAGGAATGGGATTTGCGTTTCCGCAGGTAGAGACCGTGCCCGCAGCGTATCAATATTAGACAAGCGAAGTTAAGGTGTACAACTTTTCGGGACCCCTTGAGTAGGGGTCCCGAAATCAGTTATCAGTAGCCGTCTGAAGGCGAAGCGCGGGAGCGAAAAGAGCGAAAGCTGCTCCACAAGCCCGTGGAGAATTGCCAGCCTAGCCCGCCAACTCCGTCGTTAGCCCTTGCAGGCGTTGCGTGAGCTTCTCGTTCTCGCCGTAGTCAACCGGGCAGTCGATGATGCACACTTGGCCGGACGCGAAGGCATCCTGCAGGGTGGGTACCAGCTCGTCGGCGCTGGTGATGCGGTAGCCGCGGGCGTGCATGCTCTGTGCGAACATCACAAAATCCGGGTTGCCAAAGTCAACGAACTTGTGCTCGCCGTAGCGGTCGTCCTGCTTCCACTTGATCAGGCCGTAGCTGTCGTCGTGGAAGATCAGCGTCACGAATGGCACGCCCAGGCGCACCGCCGTCTCGATCTCCTGGCAGTTCATCATGAAGCCGCCGTCGCCCGTCACCGCAAGCACGTTGCGCTCGGGGTGCACCAGCTTGGCCGCGATGGCGCCCGGCACGGCGATGCCCATGCTCGCGAAGCCGTTGGAGATTATGCAGGTATTGGGCTTGTAGCAGCCGTAGTGGCGGGCAATCCACATCTTGTGGGCGCCCACGTCGGAAAGCAGGATGTCGTCCGGGCCCATCACGCGGCGCACGTCGGCAAGGATGCGCTGGGGCTTCACGGGGAAGTCGTCGCTCGCGGCAATGCTGTGGAACTCCTCCCTCCGCTTGGCGCGGAGCTGCTCCACGTACACGGGTTCCTCGTGGCGGTTGCAACGCTCGCGCATCCACGCCAGCGCGGCGGAGACGTCGCCCACCACTTGGACGGAGGGCTGGTAGTAGCTGTTGACGTGCGCCATGGAGGCGTCTATGTGCACCAGCGGCCTGCCGGGCTTGTGGTTCCACTTGGGCGGGGCGTACTCCACCAGGTCGTAGCCAATGCAGATGACAAGGTCTGCCTCGTCCAGCATCTCGTTCTGGTAGTCCTTCTGCGGAATGCCCACGGTGCCCGCGGAATAGGGGCTGCTGTAGGGGATGACGCCCTTGGCCATCATGGTGGTGACCACGGGTATGCGCAGGCTCTCCGCAAACTGCGTGATGGCTTCCGCGGCGTGCGCGCGCACGGCGGCGTTGCCCGCCAGGATGACGGGGTGCTTGGCCGCGTTCACCAGAGCCGCGGCGGCGGCAACGTCGCGGGTGTCCGGGTACTCGGCGCGCGTCTGGGGAGGCAGGATGGGCGTGGTGGCCGGGCCGGGCTCCACGGGCATGGCGGCAATGTCGCAGGGGAAGTCTATGTGCGCGGCGCCGGGCTTCTCGGCCTGGGCGTACTTGAAGGCAATGCGCACGACCTCCGGGATGGAGTCCGGCCGCACGATCTGCTTGGTGCGCTTGGTGATGGGGGCATACAGGCCGTTCAGATCCAGGTACTGGTGGGAAGTGAGGTGCATGCGGTCCGTGCCCACCTGGCCGGTTATGGCCACCACCGGCGCGCCGTCGGAGTTGGCGTCGGCCACGCCGGTTATGAGGTTGGTGGCGCCGGGCCCCAGGGTCGCCAAGCACACGCCGGCCTTGCCTGTGAGGCGGCCGTACACGTCTGCCATGAAGGCCGCACCCTGCTCGTGGCGGACGGTCACGAACTTGATGCCGGACTCGCCCAGGGCCTGGCATACCTCCAGGTTCTCCTCGCCGGGAATGCCGAAGATGTACTCCACACCCTCAGCCTCCAGGCAGCGAACCAGCACCTCCGCTGCCGTCGGCGCTTTCGTCGTGGTTGGGACGGTCGTTTTAGTTTCAGCCGAACTCATTACTGCCATACCCCCAAGTACGTGCTCTGTATACCGCATTGGCTATCCTAGGCCGCCCAACTGGCGTGGTGCGGTGCTTTGCCTGTTTTGTTCTCATACCTACAACAAAACGAGCGAATCTGTTGCAAAACGTATGCTGGGCTTGGATTGGGTTCACGTCAGGCAATGGCAACAGGAGTATCATCCCTTCACAAACTGGTTAGGGAGGAGGCCATATGTCGAGCGGGCAAATCGCTGGCGCGGTTGCGGCTGCCGCTCTGGCGTTGGCGACTCTCCTTTCACATGCTTCCTGCCAGGCTGCTCCCTCGCCTACGTCTGGGCAAGTAGCCGTTCAACCGGTGGCTACGCAGTCCACGCAGCCCATGGGTTCCGGTGCGGCCGCCTCCGTGCGTATGACACCGACCTCGGACGACAAGGCAGAGGGGACTGGGGATCCGACTCCGGCTGGGGACCCGACTCTGGCCGGGAACCCCACCCCAACCACTGATGCGCCGGACGATTCCCGCACTGTCCCGGAGGTAACCAGTCCGAAGGGGGTGCCCGTCTCGCAGTCCCTTCCTTGGGTGGACATGGACGCCTCCCTTATCGACGCTACTTGGCTGGGCGCCCATGATGAGCTTGGTGAGGCGGCTACCGACAGCTGGCGGGAGGGAGCAACGCCCTACTACTGGGACGCGCAGAACGGTACCGGCGATCACGTCTATGTTGCTTTCGTCCGTGACGGACGAGTGGTTTCAATGGAAAGGCTGAATATCGATAAGAACTACTGGGCTGTGGAGAACTCTCTCGAGCAACGAGACCTCCCGAATCGGATGGCTTCGGGAGATGTCGTCCCGGCCCCAAAAACAGAGTCTGAGTTACCCGATCCCTTGGACTACGACGACCCCGATGAGTACGCCGAGGACGCCATGGCTTACTTTGAGGAACTGGGCGAGCCCAAAGCCTACGAAGCAGCTGTCGACTACTGGGAAGACAACGTGTGACACCGCAACGATGTCTGCGGCTACCTGCCGACGGGTTTTCTGCGGACCCAACGCTGTGAAGTGATTCGGTGTATCCGTTAGCCTACGCAAACGCGACGCATATACATGTTGCGCCAACAGTCCATCCACGTGCGGTTTACTATGCTAATAAGTTAGTTTGAGTAAACGTTTGTGAGCCACACTCTGTCAGTGGCGGAGAGGGGCAGCATGGGGAAGAAGACATACGAGCCAGGGCCGATGATTAAGGAGAGCCGCTGCGCGCGGCTGTATTCCACACTGGATGCGAGCGTGCAAGAGCGAGTGACGGCCCGTGTGGCCGAGCTTATCAGCGAGAATCGCGAGTTCTGCGATGCGGGCAACTACGGACACTTGTGCAACATGTTCAGCGCGTTGGCCATGTACGAGGCGCTGCAGGAAGCCGGTGTTCCCAAGGACGAGGCGTATGACCGCGTGACGCAAGCCATGTGGGATGTTGTGGAAACCACGACGGCGCCAACCTATCGCAAGCTCTTCAGCAAGCCGTGGGTCTTCGGCCTGCTGGGCAAGATGTTGCCCAAGATGTTTGCCAACGGGAGCGGTGCTGGCTGGGAATACGTGTGGCATCCGGAGAGCCAGAGCCGCGACTACCTGCAGTTTGAGTGCGTGAAGTGCATTTACCCCGGCTTCTTTGACAAGTATGGCGCGCCCGAGTTGGGGCCGGCCTTCTGCCATGCGGATGACATCAACTACGGTCACATCCCCGGCATTGAGTTCCGGCGGGAGCACACGCTTTGCGTGGACGGACAGACCTGCGATTTCCTGTTTGTGCGCAAGAAGTGAGGGCGCGCCTCGCTGCTTGTGCTCGTTGCGGGGTCTACGGCTAGGCATCCCACTGGAAGCGCTTCATGTCCACGTTGCCGTTGCCCCTGAAGGCGACCCCCTCTGCTAGGAGCCGTTCGCGTTGCTCGGTGAAGCCGGGTGCCAGCCTGCCCGCATGATTGACCACTCGGTGGCAGGGGTAGTCTCCGTAGTGTTGTGCTTGGCTCAAGATTTTGCCGACGAGGCGCGAGTTTTTCTCGCGGCCAATGAGGCGGGCAATCTGGCCATACGAGGCGACCTTGCCTTCTGGGATTTCTGACACGACGGAGAGCACCTCGAAAGCAAGGTCGTCGGTGAGGACTTTGCCGTGCTGTTCGGAAAGACGCTCTTGGGATTGGAAGAAATCGTCTGGCCTCATCATTCTGTCTCTTCTTGGCTGCGCCGCTTGGCGATAAACGCGGCTATCGCGCGGGTAAGCTTGTACACGCCTAGGTAGGTGCCT
The DNA here is from genome assembly GCA_900314495.1 of uncultured Olsenella sp. Taxonomy (GTDB): domain Bacteria; phylum Actinomycetota; class Coriobacteriia; order Coriobacteriales; family Atopobiaceae; genus Olsenella_K. The sequence continues at coordinate 21,885 of OMVJ01000017.1, read as the reverse complement.
ACGGCCAAGGCGATGGCAACCACAACGAACAGCACTGCCTTGCCGGTGAGCCCCGCTGGGCCAAAAGCTATGAGCTTGATTGCGGTGATGGTGGCACCCGCGACTCCGCTGTGGATGGCCAAGGTGACCATGATCCAAGCGGAGATATACAAACCGAGTACGGCGCTCGCGATGCCAAGTAGGATGCGGGCGAAGGCCTTCAGGACTTTGTGCTTGCCGTTGCTCATGCTAAACCTCCTCTTGGCGTGGTGTGTCGAATGGCAAACGTCCCCCTGACACACCCCTGACGCGCGTTGAGATGAAATGCCTTGGAACATCCATTGCCCGGCGTGCCTCTATAATTTGGCACAACAGAAGCGAAGGGAGCCCTATGATCAAGCTCATTTTGCTGGACATTGACGGTACGCTCACCAACAGCCAGAAGGTCATCACGCCAGAGACGCACGATGCGCTCATTCGCGCACAAGAGGCGGGCGTTCGCCTGGTGCTCGCGTCCGGTCGCGCGACCCGTGGGCTGGACAAGTTTGCCGACATGCTGGACATGCGCCAGCATCACGGCTTCTATGTGAGCTACAACGGAGCCCAGGTGGTGGACTGCGAGACGCGCGAGGTCTGGTTCAACCAGGCCATAAGCGTGGATGACGCCCGCGCGGTGCTGGCCCAGATGAAGAAGTTCCCCCGCATCCGCGCCATGATCGACCGCGGCGACTACATGTACGTGGAGAACGTCTTCGACTGCAACATCAAGTTCGGTGGCGGGTCCTATGTGGCCAACGAGGGCGCTGACTTCAACATTTATGACTACGAGGCTCACAACAACGGCTTCCTTTTGGCGGAGAAGCGCGACATGGCGACCACGCTGGACTGGGAGCCCAACAAGATTCTGACCTTGGCGGACCCGGACTATCTGAAGGCACATGCCGAGGAGTTCGCAGAGCCCTTCCGTGACCGACTGGCCTCCATGTTCACGGCTCCCTTCTACTATGAGTTCACGCCCAAGGGTGTGGACAAGGCGCGCGCCCTGCGCGAGGCCTTTGAGCCCAGGGGCTACGCGTCCGACGAGATGATCGCCTTTGGCGACGGGCAGAACGACGCGTCCATGTGCAAGTACGCGGGCATTGGCGTGGCCATGGGCAACGCGGTGCCGGAGCTCAAGGCCGCGTGCGACGAGGTGACCGATTCCAACGAGGAAGACGGCATCGCCCACAGCCTGTACAAGCACCTGCCCGAGGTCTTTGGCTAGGCGTGTCACTTGGGGACGTTTCCCTTTTGTCAGGCGTGTCAAAAGGGAAACGTCCCCGTTGACACCCCCCTGACACAAGAAGGAGCCCCGGTGGCCTGCGCGACCGCCGGGGCTCCAGTAGGTTTTATCTGCCGCTGCGCACAGCGGCATACAGGTTATTAGTAAAGGGTGAGAAGGCCGCGACGGGCGAGGGCAACGCGAGTGGCTGCCTCAACCTCAGCGTTCTTGTTCTGCTTGCCAGCAAATGCGTTGCGAAGACGATTGAAGAAGTTTGCGATCTTGTTGTTTTGAGTGCTCATTTTGACCTCGCACTGTCGGGCTTTCGTCGTTGAGTAGAGCATATGATTATGTTTCAAGGACGTAAAGCGCAATAATGGTCATGCTGTATTGACAAACACGCAATGATAGGTCGTGCACGACGGCTGATTCCGTACGACCGACCATATCGGTGCAGGTCAGCGGGCCGATTCGTAAGGCTGGAATGGCTTGTAACGGCTGCTGCCCGTTGCTCTTCTTATACTTGTACCTGTTGGGAGGAACTTTTCACCATCACCCGCAAGGGAGAGGAGCCAAACCATGAGGATTGAGCACGTTGCAATGTATGTGAACGACCTGGAGGGTGCGCGCACCTTTTTCGAGACCTACTTTGGTGCCCACGTGACCGACAACCCCTACCACAACCCCAAGACTGACTTCCGTTCCTATTTCATGGGCTTTGACGAGGGCAGCGCTCGCCTGGAGCTCATGCACAAGCCGCAGATGGACGACCTCGAGAAGCCGCTCAACCGCACGGGCTACGCCCACCTTGCCTTTGCCCTGGGCTCCCCCGAGAAGGTGGACGAGCTGACGGCCCGCCTGGCGGCCGATGGCTACCAGACCCTGAGTGGCCCGCGCACCACCGGTGACGGCTACTACGAGAGCAGCGTCCTTGGCTTTGAGGGTAACCAGCTGGAGATCACGGTCTAACGCCTGGCCGCGAAAACGCAATACCGGTCTAGAGACCGAACGCGGAGGCGCAACACAAAAGAGGAGCCCCGGTGGTCGTGCGGACCATCGGGGCTCTTGTCGTTTGCTTGGCCGCGTGGCGCGACGCACGACTTAGTACAGGGTGAGCAGGCCGCGACGCGCGAGGGCGGTGCGGGTGGCAGCCTGGACCTCGGCGTTGTTGCCCTGCTTGGACGCGAGGGCGTTGCGCAGGCGGTTGAAGGCGTTGGTGTTGGTGGTCTTGTTGGCGATTGCGTTGAACATTGTTGCCTCCCAATGTTTGGTGGTTGGTTCCTTTTGACGGCTAGAGAATACGGCCTTGTAGTCGCAGCGTAAAGCGCAACTATCTATACTCAACATTGAGGAAAGCGCAATGATAGGGGGTAGCGTGGACACCGGAAAATGCAGGGCGCTCCTGACCGTAATCGAATGCGGCAGCCTGGCCGCCGCGGCGGAATCCCTTGGCTACACAACGTCTGGCATCAGCCGCATGATGCTCTCGCTGGAGTCGGAGCTGGGCTTCGCGCTCCTGGTGCGCGGAAAGTCGGGCGTCACCCCAACCGCGGAGTGCGTGCGCATACTCCCCACGCTCACGCAGCTGGCACGCCTGGGCGAGACGTGCGAGCAGCAGGCCTCGCTCATCCGCGGAGTGGAGGTGGGCCACGTGAGGGTTGGCTGCGCCTACCGCTCCTTCTATGCGCCGCTCGCGCAGGTCATGGAGGAGTTCAAGGCCGCGCACCCGGGCGTGGAGGTCGAGATGACCATCCGCAACAGCAGTCCGTTGGCGGACGATTTGGAGCACGGCAAGATTGATCTTGCCGTGATAAGCCATCGCGACGGTGTGTTTGACTGGATGCTTCTGTTGGATGACCCGATGGTTGCGCTCGTGCCCGCCGACCACCCGCTTGTTGGCGTCGGCAGGTATCCCATCGAGCGCTTTTCCAAGGATCCCTTCATCGTGCTGTACCCGGACGAGGAGTCCGACAACTCCCGCACGCTTGCGGCGCGCGGCATTCGTACCAACGGCCTCTACACCGTGCGCGAGTTGCGGGAGGCCCGCGAGCTTGTGGCCATTGGCTTGGGAGTGACGCTGGCGAACAAGATTTTCGCCGACTGGAACGATGACCGCGTGCGTGCGCTGCCGTTGACGCCCAGCGTGAGCGTCTCCATTGGCGTGGCGACCGTCCGACGTGAGATTGCCTCACCCGCGGCACGCAGCTTTGCGGACTATGCGCTGCCCCGCCTGCGTCGTGCGGCCCGCGAACTCAAGCGCTGACGTGACAAAGGGGGATGGCAAAAGGGACAAAAGGGGACGTTTCCCTATTGACGCGCGTGATGTGACAAAAGGGAAACGTCCCCTCTTGACATCCCCCTTTGACACCCTTTTGGCTGACGCGTCCTCGCCACGGCACGATGAGGGATGTGCCTCCTCCGATGCTATAGTGAAACATCTAGACAGCACTCAGAGCGGGGGCAAGGATGGAAGCACCTCACAGGTACCCGGCTGGCAAGACGGTATTCCCCCAAATGCGCCAAGACAACTTCCTCTACGTGGACAAAACCCGCTACATCTGGGACATGGTGACCAGCGGTGGGTCCTATTGGTTCCTCTCGCGCCCGCGTCGCTTTGGCAAGACATTGCTGGTCAGTACCATGCAGGCCTATTTCGAGGGACGGCGCGAGCTGTTCCAAGGACTCTACATAGGCGAGCGCGAGACTGAGTGGCGCCACAGCCCCGTCCTGCGCTTCGACCTCTCCGCCGTGAAGGCCACTGGCATCCAAGGCCTCAAGGAGACGCTGGGCTTCGTACTGGAGTCCCAGGAAAGGGTCTATGGAATCAGCGCGACGGAGGGTAGTTTTTCCGTGCGCATGAGCCGCCTTATCGAGGCCGCTTACCAGCAAACGGGCGAGCAGGTTGTTGTCCTTGTGGACGAGTACGACTCGCCGCTGCTTCCGGTGCTCAATGACCCTGAAATGCTGCGCAAATTCCGCGAGGTCATGCGCGACTTTTACGCGCCACTTAAGGCGGAGGAGGGACTGCTGCGCTTTGTCTTCCTTACTGGCATCACCAAGTTCAGCCAGCTCTCGATCTTCTCCGAACTGAACAACCTCAACAACGTGAGCATGCTGCCGCAGTATGCGGGGATCTGCGGCATCACGGCGGAGGAGCTTGAGAGCGACATGGCACCTGACGTGGACTGGCTGGCGGGGCAGCTTGGCATGTCCCGCGACCAGACCATGGCGGCACTCAGGGAGAAGTACGATGGGTATCACTTCGCCAAGCGGTCGCCCGACGTCTACAACCCCTACAGCCTGGTCCTTTCTCTTCAAAACCGCGATCTTGGCAGCTGGTGGTTTGGCTCTGGTACACCTGCGGTACTTGCCGACACCTTGAAGCGCTTCGACTTCGATGTACCCAGCTTGGAGGGCCTCCAAGTTCAAGAGGTTGACTTTGACGCCCCCACCGAGCAGATGACGAGCCCCATGCCCCTGCTCTACCAGTCGGGCTACCTCACCATTAAAGGGTATGACTCCGAGCTGGATCTGTATACCTTGGGCGTGCCCAACGCGGAGGTGGAAGAAGGACTGTACCGGGCGCTGCTGCCTTCCTATGTGACTCCAAACGCTTTGAGCTCAAGCGGGTTTCTCATCTCGTTTGTGAAAGCCCTGCGGGGTGACGACATCGAAGCGGCGCTACGTGAGCTGAGGAGCTTCCTCGCTGGCATTCCGTATGATCTTGCCGCAAAGGACGAGAAGGCCTTCCAGGCTCAGCTCTTCATCCTGCTCAAGACCGTGGGTGCCAGGATTGACACCGAGGTCAGGACCGCGACGGGCAGGATTGATGCGGTGCTCGAGACGCGCACCACCATCTTCGTGCTCGAGCTCAAGTACGACGGCAGCGCGCGGGATGCACTTGAGCAGATTGATTCCAAGGGCTACTTGGTTCCCTTCCAGGCCAGCGGCAAGAAGCTGGTCAAGGTCGGCGTCAACTACTCCTCTGCCGAGCGCACGATAGAGGAGGGCTGGCTCGTCGAGGAAGCCTAGGCGTGTCAGGGGCGTCAGGGCGGGATGTGTCAGGGGGACGTTTCACTTTTGTCACGTCACGCGTGTCAATAGAGAAACGTCCCCCTTTGACATCCTCTTGATACCCTACATGTAACCGGCTCGCTCCACGACGCCTCGGCTGAGACCGGTCAGACGGGATATGCGTCGGATGCTCAGCCCCTTCGACCGCATCTCGGCAATGGCGGCGCTCCTGCGCACGGAATCCAACGCGCAAACGTCCGTGCAATTCTCGACACCGGCGATCTCCTTGATGAGGCTGGCGGCCTGCTCCTCCTGAATCTGCCCACGCGGTTTTCCAAAGTCGTAGTCGCACGGTTCGGCTTCGCCAGTCACCAGTTCGTGGAACGCAAGCCGCGCGCGTTCGGGGTCTTCCGCGAGCATGCCGAGCACAAGGCCAGTGTCGGTAATCCCCGGTCCATCCGAGCCCATGTAATCCCGGTAGCTCGTCCACGTGTCGACGCTGCCACCCACCTCGAGTGGGTTGCGGTGAATGTAGCGGACGGCACCCAGCAGGTAGTGGTCGTCGTCAACCGCCTTGCTCACAAACCGGCCTTCGTAAAGGTAGCCCGACCTGTCGTACTTGTTGTTGAACCAATGCGAGTAGCTGAGCAGGAGCTTCTTCATTATGGTGGCAAGCTCAACGTTACCCACTTCGATGAGCAGGTGGACGTGGTTGTCCATGAGGCACCATGCGTACAGCTTGAAGCCGCATTCGTCCCTGTAACGCCTGATGCGCTCCACGAACACGATTCGGTCCTCGTCGTCGTAGAAGAGCTGCATCTGATTGACGCCGCGAACCATCACGTGGTAGATGCTCGACTCGCTTTGCTTCCGCGCTCCTCGTGGCATAGGCACCGCCCCCCAACAGCCGCCCAATGGTGGCGACAGTATGACGAGCGCAGGGTCCTCGCGCAAGGGCCCGATGCATGACAAAAGGGAAACGTCCCCTTTTGTCATGTCACCCTCGTTGGAGAATCTCGCGGAAGAGCGCATCCAAGTCCTCCCAGGGCACGTCCTCAGCCTTGGGCAGCTCGCGAATCTTGCCGTCCATATCCGCCAGACCACGTTCGATGAAGGAGTCAATGTCTGGCATGTGTTCGATGCGCTTAGCCTCGTTTGCGGCGCGCTTGCGTGCAAGTAGGTCATCCACGGATGGTTTCAGGTCTTGCGGCAGCTCCGCCTCCACGAGGTCTGAGAACCGCACGGGTGGCATGGTTCCGCGCTCCACAAGCCAGCGGCAGGCGAGGATGGGGCGCAGCACGTAAAGGTACTTCTTCAGCTTGACCGTTGGCGCCAGCAGGTGCTCCTCCCGGTTGCGCCGCGCCATGGAGAGGTAGTGCATGCCGATGGCGCGCGGGGAGAAGCAGCGGTCTAGCATCGGTCCCAGCAGCTCCCATGTGGGTGTGCTGCGGTAGACGATGGGCGACGCAGCCCATTCATACAGCGATGGGTTGGACTTTCGCATGAGTCGCAGCGTCTTGGGGAGGTCCCAGCCCGTCGCATCGAAGAGGGGGTCCGGCTGCCAGTCGATGACGTCGCGGACGCGATCTATGCGCAAGTAGTCGTCCTGTGGGCGCACGTAAATGAACCGCACGTCGTAGTCGCTGTCCGGTGACTCGAAGCCCCAGGCGCGGCTGCCGGACTCAACGGCATAGATGACCTGCACGTTGTTGGTCTGGTCCAGCTTGGTAAGCTCAGAGAGTATCGTCTCGCGCATGCGGCCTCCCTCGCCATGTGGTCGCGTAAGTTCCATCCAGAATAGCCGACCGCCGGGATGATGTGGCGTGACGGAGATGCACTGATCGCATCGGCGGCGTGACAGAAGGGAAACGTCCCCCTTTGTCACCCCCTTGTCACGTACTAGTGGCAGCGGATGCAGAAACCGTGCCCCACGGCGAGAAGGCTCGGGTTCACTTGCGCCAGCGCAGCCTTGAGCGCGTCGCGCTTGGCGTCCACGGGAACGCGCGCCTCGTCTATGGAGGCGACCTCTTCCGCCCAGTTGCCGTCGATTACTTGACCCACCCCGTTACCGTAGCGCAGGAAGAGGTCCGCGGAGTAGAGGATGCCGGACGTGCGGTCGATTGCGATGATGCCGTCTTGGTCGTGCACTTCGGCGGGATAATCAATGAACTGCAGGTCAAGCTCGCCGTCACGCAGCGTTCCTCCGCCCGCCTGTGCGAGGACAGCTCCCTCGTAGCCCCAACCTGGAAGCTCGCGCGCGGCAAGTCGGCCGCAGATTACCTGCACGTTAGGGTAGGCTCTGCGGATGGCGAATATGCCGCCCACCTCGTCGCTCTCCATGTGGGAGACGAACACGTACTTCAGCGGCCGCTCGCCCAAGACTTTCTGCACCTCGGGCAGAATCGACGCTGCCTGCTGGGCGGTTCCCGCCGCGAACAGGATGGCCGGATCGGTGGCCAGGAGGTACTGGTGGATGGTGAAGTCCATGGGTGGGATGTACATAGAGAACTGGTAGAGCTTGTCCGCAGTTTTCTGCATTGTCTTCTCCTTCTGGATGGCTGGGGTGGCCTTTGTGCCCGCAACAGGTGTTGCAGCTATGGTAGGGTCGGCGGTGCAAGCGTCGCGCAGGGATGCAACAGAGCGCGAAGAATGTCGCGCGGCGGGAAGGGGTGCCATGGCTGGCGTGGTGATCGAAGGGCCCGTGGTGGAGGAGGACATTCGCGTGGCGCTGCTGCGCCTCATGCGAAAGAAGCCCTACAACAAGATTACGGTTGCCGAGATTGCGCGCGTGGCAGGCGTTGACCGCGCAACATGCTACCGGCACTTCGACAACAAAGATGCCATCGTGACCTCCTATTACGACGACTACCTTACGGAATGCGTGGAGCGGTTCCGCAGGTCGGGCGGACAGGACATGGGCACCTACCTGGCCTGTGTCTTCTCCGTGGCGCTGGAGCGCAAGGATGACATGCTGGCGGTCTATCGGGCGGGGGCCGCTTACCTGCTGCTGGACGTCCTGTCCGCCCGTTTCCGTCTGGAGGTCTTTACCCGTGCCGATGAGCCTCTCGCACAGTACGCCGTTGCCTATCACGTTGGCGGCATCTACAACGACATGCTCCTCTGGTTTGGGCGTGACATGCGGGAGTCCGCCGCGCAGATGACCAGGGTCGCCCTTGCAAGCCGCACACGGGGAGACTTTACGCTGCTCAACTTCTGATGTTTAGAAGGGGACGTTTCCCTTCTGTCATGTCAAAAGGTAAACGTCCCCTTCTGTCACTTTCGTCTGCCCGCTGCTATCGCGCATCTTTGGCAGGCGTTAGACTCATACGGAAGACTATTGCGTGCGAGTCGCAATGTAGCGTTTGGAGGATGGCATGCCGCTGGAAGACCTTCTTGAGAAGCCCCTGCCAAAGATTCCAGCAGACATTGCAGGTACGCTGCAGGATCCGACGCTGATCACGCTTACCGCGTTTGAGGACAAGAACCGCATTCTTACTGACGAGCGCCTGCACATGGAGACGGGCTACCGCAAGTTTCCTGGCAAGCAGGGCTACCTCGTCTCCATGTACTGCCCCATGCCTGGGGTCACGGCAGACATGATTGCCTGGTGGTTCTGGTGGCACCCGCGCGAGGACCTGCGCTACCAGGTGTGGTTCCCGGGCGAGCACTTCTCCAACCGCTACCCCAAGCGCGAGGCGCCCTACTTTGAGCGGGACACCATGCCCGAGTTCCAGCCAAACACCCAGTTGCCCACGGAGCGCATTAGCGGCATGCGTATGCCGCTGCGCATCGACTTTGTGGAGCCCCGGACGTTCGGGTTCTCACCGGACGCTATGGAGCGGGCTGGCTTTCCCATAATCGTGTGCGGGCATGTGGGCCTTCTGAACGGATTGGTCTGGCACACCGAGATGGCGCACATGTTGAAACAGACGGATGACGGCCTGTTGCTTGTGAGTCGCTTTTGGCTGGGCAGGACGTTGCACAATCCCCTGCTGAGGAAGTTCGTGCTCACGGACCAGACGGCGCGCGGTATGGCTGAACATTGCTGCGTGGAGTACCGTAACCTCGCGCAGATTCTGCCGGGGCTGTACCATGAGTACCGGTGAGCGATTAGGTACCGATGAATGACCTGCCAGGGGTCATGCCACAAGCGTGACAAATGGGGACGTTTCCCTACTGTCACGACCGAGCCGGCGGTGTGTCAGAAGGGAAACGTCCCCCTTTGTCATCCCGTATAATTGCTCGCATGAGACACTTGGTATTGGGCATAGTGGCGCACGTGGACGCCGGCAAGACCACCCTGAGCGAGGCCCTGCTCTTTCGCACGGGCACCATTCGCAAGCTGGGGCGCGTTGACCACGGCGACTCCACGCTGGACTTCAACGCGCTGGAGCGCGAGCGCGGCATCACGATTTATGCAAAGGAGGCCGTGGTCCAGCGCGGCGACGCGTCGTTTACCCTGCTGGACACACCCGGCCACGTGGACTTCTCCGCCGAGGCGGAGCGCACCATGCAGGCGCTGGACTACGCCTTGCTGGTGATTGACGGAGCCAGCGGCGTGCAGAGCCACACCGAGACGCTGTGGGATTTGCTTGCGCGCTATGGGGTGCCGACCTTCATCTTCGTGAACAAGATGGACCACGCCGAAGCCACGCGGGAGGAGGTTTGCGCGCAGCTTGCGGAACGGCTGGATGCGGGTTGCCTAGATTTCTCGCGCGGAGCGCCGGCCGAGGAATGTGCCATGACCGATGAGGCCGCGCTGGAGGAGTACCTGGATGCTGGCGTGCTTGCGCCACAAACGGTGCGGCGGTTGGTGGCCGAGAGGCGCGTGTTCCCGTGCTTCTTTGGGTCTGCGCTGCGGCTTGAGGGGATTGACGATCTGCTGGACGGGCTGATGGAGTTTACGGCCGAGAAGACCTGGCCGGCGGACTTCGGCGCCCGCGTGTTCAAGGTTTCCCATGACGATCAGGGCAACCGGCTGGCGTGGCTGAAGGTGACGGGCGGGGAGCTGCGGGCCCGGCGGCCATTGGATGTAGCGGTAGGCTCCGAAGTCTTCGCTGAGAAGGCCAACCAGCTGCGCATTTACACGGGTGGCCGGTTCACGGCCGTGGACTCAGCACAGGCAGGTCAGGTCGTCGCAGTCACGGGCCTCGCCCACGCGCAGGTTGGCTGCGCGCTGGGCGCGGAGAAGGAGCCGCCCCGCCCCGTGCTGGCACCGGTCCTCTCCAGCAAGGTGCTTATCGGCGGTAACGACGCCCATAAGGTTCACGCCGCCCTGCGCGAGCTGACCGACGAGGACCCGCAGCTGGGCGTGACCTGGAGCGAGGAGCTGCAGGAGCTGCGTGTGAGCCTCATGGGCACGGTGCAGCTGGAGGCCCTGCGCCAGACGTTGGCCACGCGCTTTGGACTGGACGTGGACTTTGGGCCGGGCGGCATTCTCTACCGCGAGACCATCTCTGCGCCCGTGCTTGGCATTGGCCACTTTGAGCCGCTGCGCCACTACGCGGAAGCACAGTTCCTGCTGGAGCCGCTGCCGGCGGGGAGCGGCGTGGTCTTTGGCACCCGCTGCCACGTGGACGACCTGGATCTGAACTGGCAGCGCCTGGCCCTGACCAACGCCATGGAGCGCGACCACCGCGGCGTTCTCATCGGCGCGCCCATAACGGACGTGCGCATCACGCTGGTGGCGGGGCGTGCGCACCTCAAGCACACCGAAGGCGGGGACTTTAGGCAGGCCGTCTACCGGGCCATTCGCCAGGGCCTCATGCAGGCAAAGGCCGACGACCAGGCCGTGCTGCTGGAGCCCATGTACCGCTTTGCGCTACGGGTGCCCGCGGACTGCGTGGGCCGAGCCATGGCCGACCTGCAAAAGATGTCCGCGAGCTTTGATGCGCCCAGCACGGAGGGTGCCAGCCGCATGCGCATTGAGGGCCGGGTTCCTGCCAGCGAAGTGCAAGACTACGCGGTGGAGCTGGCGGCATACACGCACGGCCAGGGCAGCCTGTCTCTGCGGTTTGACGGCTACGCGGCCTGCCACAATGTGGATGATGTCATCGAACGTGCGGCCTACGACCCCGTTGCGGACTTGCCCAACACGCCGGACAGCGTCTTCTGTTCCCACGGCGCCGGCTACAACGTGAGCTGGCAAGACGTGCCCACGCACGCCCACTGCGCGTACGATCCCACGCGACTCACTGCGTGGCGACCGGCCGACGCGGCGTTCTTTGGCTCAAAGTAGTCCAGCTGGTCAGCCAATCTATCAGGACTTTTGGGGCCTCGTAAGCAGTCGACAATATGACCACAACAGCCGTGGCGGGCTGGTCTCAACAGGGGTATTATGGGTATAGTGTATACGCGTATACAGTCTATTGGCTGAGGGGGTTACACCGTGGCGACAGCAATCATTTCCGGACGCGTTGAAGAATCGACGAAGGAAAAGGTAGGGGCAATCATCCGAGCCGCGGGTCTCACTGTGGGCGACGTCATCAAGCGTGTGTGGGACAACATCGCTCGGACTGGTGAGCTTCCCCAGCCAGTCGAGCAAAGCGATTTTTCCGGCGATGCATCCTGGCGTGCCTTCATGGAGTTCAGGGATGGTCTGAACGGTAGCGGGGAAGGCGAGGACTGGCTCGCCGACTTGAACGATGAGGGCATACGCGACGTCGTCACAGCAGCGTTGGAGGAGAAGTATGTCTGAGCAGAGTGTGTGGCGCAGCAAGCACGACTTCAATGCCCGGCGAATTCTTTTTGACACGAACATCCTGCTGGACGCCATTGACGAGCACCGTCCCGAGTCGCAGGAAGCTTGCTTCGCGCTCAGGCACTGCAACGGTGGGGGCGATCTCGGTCTCGTCACCTCGGGGTCACTCAAGGATGTCTACTATGTACTCTCAAAACGCTTTGGAGAAAAACAAGCTCGCGAAGCCGTGGGCCTCTTTCTTGACCTCCTCGTCGTGGCACCAGTGGGCGAGGAAGAGTGTGTGCTCGCGCTGAAGTCAAACGAGCCCGATTTTGAAGACGGGCAGGTGAGGGCCGCGGCGGAACTCAATGACGTCTCGATCATCCTCACGCGCGATGCGGATGCCTTCAGGTATTCGATGATTCGGACCATGACGAGTGCCCAGTATAAAGAGCTCGTCCAGGCCGAAGGGTAGAGGTCCGGACGAGCCCCCAAAGCGTTTATGCGAACTGGCTCATATAGAGGGCCTCGTACTTGCCGTGCTTGGCCATGAGCTCGTCGTGGCTGCCGGCCTCCTTGATGTCGCCATTCTCCATGTAGAGGATCATGTCGGCGTCGCGGATGGTGGAGAGCCGATGCGCGATCACAAAGCTCGTGCGACCACGCAGCAGCTGGGCCATGGCGTCCTGGATACGCTGCTCGGTATAGGTGTCCACGTTTGAGGTGGCCTCGTCCAGAATCATGATCTCTGGGTCGCAGGCCATGGCACGCGCGATGGTGAGGAGTTGGCGCTCGCCCTGCGAGACGTTTTCGCCACTGTGGCTCAGCATGAAGTCGTAGCCGTCGGGCAGCGTGCGCACGAAGTCGTCCGCACTTGCCGCCTTGGAAGCCGCGAGGACTTCCTCCTTGGTCAGATTCTCCCTGCCATAGGCCAGGTTGTCGCCGATGGTGCCCTCAAAGAGCCAGGTGTCCTGCAGCACCATGGAGAAGTGCCGTCGCAGGTCCTCCCGCGTCATCTGCCTAGTGTCCACGCCGTCAACATAGATGTGGCCGCCGTCGATTTCGTAGAAGCGCATGAGGAGGTTGACAAGGGTGGTCTTGCCCGCGCCCGTGGGACCCACGATGGCAATCTTCTGGCTGGGCCTGGCCGTGAAGCTCACGTCGGTCATGAGGGGCCGCGTGGGGTCGTAGCCGAACTTCACGTGCGAGAAGGTCACCTCGCCGCCGGCGGTCGTTGTGGGCTGGGATACGGCGACGTCCGCCTCCTGCTCTGGGGCATCCAGGAGCTCGAAGATGCGCGTGGCCGCAGCGGAGGCGGCGCCGATGCTGCCCGCCATCCCCGCGATGCTGGTGAAGGGCTGGGAGAACTGCTTGGTGTACTGCAACATGGCCTGGACGCCGCCAACAGTCATGCCGCCGCCGATCACGAAGAAGCAGCCCAGGACGGCGCTGACCACATAGCCCAGGTTGTTCACCAGCGACGTGATGGGCGAGATGAGGCCTGACTCGGTGTCGGCCTTCTCGGCGGTCGCCTGCAGGCGGCCGTTGATGTCGTCGAATGTGGTCTTGGCCTGGCCCTCGCGACCGAAGGCCTTGATCACGGCGTTGCCGTTGTAGATTTCCTCGATGCAACCGTTCATCTCGCCGATGAGCTCCTGTTGCTGGCCGTAGTGCTTGGTGCTGGCCTTCATGACGCCCAGGGCGGAGAGCAGGGAGAGTGGCACCATGGCGACGGCGATCAGAGTGAGCCAGCCGTTGGTGGAGAGCATGACGATCAGGATACCCACCGCCGTGACAACTTGGCTCACCATCTGTGCCAGAGACTGGCTGATCATGTTGGAGACCGTGTCCATGTCGTTGGTGATGACGGAGAGAATCTCGCCGTTGGTCTTGGTGTCGTAGTAGTTGAGCGGCAGACGGTGCATCTTTTGGTCGATGTCGTCACGCAGACCGCGCAAGACGCTGGCCGACACATGCGTCATGCCCACGTTCTGCAGATAGGCGAAGAGCTGGGCCACTATGTAGAGGGCCGCGAGGACGACTAGCAGGGTCACGATGCGCTGCCAGTCGAAGGCGCCCGACGATGCCCCGTCGAAGAGCTCCGTGGTGATGAGGCCCATCACCATGGGGGCGAGCACCGTAAAGATGGTGCTCACGATGGCGAAGAGGATTACGAAGAAGAGCCTGACCTTGTGCTTGCCCAGGTAGCCCATCATGCGGCCGAGGCCGCCGAGCTTGCCTTTGTTCTGCTTACTCATTCTCCACCGCCTCCTTGCCGAGCTGCAGCTCAGCCATCTCGCGATACATCGGGCAATCGCGCAGAAGTTCCCTGTGGGTCCCCATACCGGCCACCTCGCCGTCCTCGAGCACGATAATGCGGTCCGCGTCCAGGATGGTACCGATGCGCTGGGCGACCATGATGATCGTGGCGTCGCCGGCGGCCTCGCGCAGGTTTTGGCGCAGCTGACGGTCGGTCTTCATGTCCAGGGCTGAGAAGCTGTCGTCAAAGAGGTAGACCTCGGGCTGCTTCATGACTGCGCGGGCGATGGCCAGGCGCTGGCGCTGGCCGCCGGATAGGTTGGTGCCGCCTTGGGCGATGTGCTCGTGGAAGCCATCCGCCTTGCGCGCGATGAACTCGTCCGCGCAAGAGATGCGGGCCGCACGCTCCCAGTCCTCGTCTGTGCCGTTCTCCTTGCCAAAGTTGAGGTTGCTGGCGATGTCCCCGGAGAAGAGCACGTTCTTCTGGGGCACGTAGCCGATGACGGAGCGTAGGTCGGCGATTGCGTAGTCACGAACGTCGATGCCGTCCACAAAAATGTGGCCCACCGTCGCGTCGTACAGGCGGGGAACGAGCTTGACCAGGCTGCTCTTTCCGCAGCCCGTGCGGCCGATGATCGCGGTGACCTCACCGGGCTTGGCGGTGAAGGAGATGTTCTGCAGCACGGGCTCCTCGGCTCCGGGATAGACGAAGGACACATTGCGAAACTCCACCGTGGCGCTCGCGGTCTTGTCTGCGAGGGTCTTGTCGCCGTCCTTGAGGGAGCTCTCGGCGGCAAGCACCTCCGCGATACGATTTGCGCAGGTCAAGGCGTTGGGGAGCATCATGATCACGGCTGCCAGCATGATGATCGACATGAGGATCATGGAGATGTACTGGCTGTTGGCCACGAGGGCCCCCACCTCCATCTGACCCTGCGACACGTAGACGGAGCCAAGTGCCATGACGGCTGTGGTGGTCACGCCGAAGATCGCGGTGATGGCGGGCATGAGGGCGCCCGTCAGCCTGCCCGATCCCACCATGAGGTGGGAAAGGCTGGCATTGGCGTCGCCGAAGCGGGCGATCTCCGTCTCCTGCTTGTTGAAGGCGCGGATTACGCGCACGCCCTCCAGGGTCTCGAGGAAGAGGGTGTTGATGCGGTCGATCATCTTGCGCATCTTGGTGGAGTAGCTGCCCGCCGCCACCAGGATGATGACGCTCACGATGAGAAGGACGGGGATAGCGGTGTTGAGCACGGAGCTTACCTTGCCGCCCGTGGCTGATGAGAGCACCAGGCCCGCGATGGCCATAAGGGGCGCCATGATGCCCATGCGCAAGAGGAGCGTGAGGAAGGACTGTACGTTGGTGACGTCAGAGGTGCTCCTGGTGACGAGGCTCGCCGTACCAAAGTGGTCGATTTCTGAGCTGGACAGGTCTTGGACCTTGTAGAAGATCTCTCGGCGGAGGTCGGCCGCGAAGTGCGACGAGATGCGCGCCGAGATGCGTGTTCCAGCGACGTTTGCCGCGCAGGATACTGTCGCCATTACGGCCATAACGATGCCCAGACTGATGAGAAACCCGCGGCTTGCGGACTTGACGCCCGTGTCGATCATGGTTGCCAGTATGGTAGGCAGCATCATCTCGGCCACCGAGGCAGCCAGCGTGAGCAGCACGAGGCATGCAACTTGCCTGCCGCTCAGCCTGACTTTGGAGAGCATGGTTCCCATTCGTCCTCCTTAGAGCCTGTCAAAGAGCTCGGCTGCAAGATCTGCCATCTGATCGACGGTCAAGTCGTAACCCGCCTTGATCCATCCAATGGTCAGACCGCTCAGCCCGCTTGCGCGGAAGCAATCCCGGTAGTACTCGTGCGGGTCTTCGTCCTGCTGGATGCCCTCGAAGGCGTTCCATATGGCCTCGGAGATACAGGATTCGCAACCCGCCTCCATGACCAACTGGTTCTCTTCGCGGATGGAATAGATGAACTCAAAGAAGAGCTGGTCGCGCTCCCTGGATGCGTCCGTGCTGAGGAGCGAGTGCTCCGTGGCATACCGTGCCCATTGGCGCAGGAGCTCGTAGCTCAAGAGCTTCTCCTTGTCCTTGAAGTGACGGTAGAAGCTGGCCCTGCTTGCGCTGGCGGAGGTGATGATGTCCTCCACGGTTATCTTGTCGAAAGGCTTCTCGCGCATGAGGCTGACGAGCGCCTGCCCAAGGTCATCCTTGAGTTCGATCGTCATCCGCTCCCGTCTGTTCATCGGTCTACTCCTCTCGTGGTTCTTCGTCTGATGAGCCTTATTAGTTTGGTCTTGTAAACGAGACGAATATATCATACGATACAAATGTCTTGCAAGAATCAAGTGAATCGGGTTAAAGAATCGAAGGAGCAGAGATGAAGAAGGTTCTGCGCGTGCTCTTGGGAATATTTTTCGGCCTCGTTGTTCTGCTCGGCCTCTTCTTCGGGCTCGGTGTCCTCGGCGACCGTTTCTGGATTACCACGCAGCTCTGTACGGTCTTCTTTACCTTGGTTCTGCCCTTCCTGCTCATCGCTGTGATGGTGGCTGCCGTCGTCAGCCTGCTGGTGGTGCGCAAGGGGCACGGCGGCAAGGGCTTCTTCCGCGTGATGCTGGCGGCGAGTGTCGTGGCGTTTGCGGTACTGGGCGTTGAGGCTGCTCACTTCAAAATGGTCGCACGCGACGCTGGAGGCAGCTACAGCCTGCTGGAGAGCCTCACCTTCAAGGACGTCCAGATGAGCGAGCCCGACGAGCAGGTCGTCTACGCCAACCGCGACGGCCAGGACCTGACCATTTCCATCTACAAGCCCGACCAGACGGAAAGCGCTACGGATGGCGAGCTGCGCCCGGTCTACGTGTACATGCACGGCGGCGGCTGGAGCTCAAACGACGCGGACACCAACTCCAACATGCACCGGCAGATGGCTGACGCCGGATACGTGGGCTTCAGCATCAACTACCGCCTGTGCACCTACCCTGGTACCAGCAACCCCACCTGGGACAAGGCTATCTACGACTGCGCCGACGCCATGAACTGGATTCACGACCATGCGCGCGAGTACGGCGGCGACCCGGACCACATCATCTTGGCGGGCGAGTCCGCGGGCGGCAACCTCGTGCTGCACTATGCCGGCATGACCAGCGCGGGGCAGCTGGACGCGCCGGAGCCCCAGGCGGTGCTCGCCATGTACCCCGTGGTGGATCTGCAATGGACCGCGGACAACGCCCACTACATGACCACGGAGAAGATTCCCGGCATCTGCGAGTCCTACATCGGCGGCGAGCTGGGCGAGTATCCGGACCGCGTGAAGTTCGTCTCGCCGCTCACGTACATGGGCGCGGACCTGCCACCCGTCCTCATCCTGCACGGCGAGAAGGACACGCTGGTGGACGTGCACGGCTCGGAGGAGTACAAGCGCCAGGCCGACGAGTGCGGCGCGAACGTGACGCTGGTGGAGTTGCCCTACTCCAACCACGGGACCGACCAGCAGATCAACCGCACGGTGCTTCTCAACTGGCTTGCGCAGTTTCCGGGCATGGTGCCGGAGGTGTGACAGAAGGGAAACGTCCCCCTGTCATATTTATCCCACCCGAAGCACTGAGCCGCCGCTGGGTTGCGGCTCCAGCTCCCAACGTGCGTTTGTGGCTCCATGGATGAGCCGGGCGTCGTGGGAGACCAACACCACTGCGCCGGGGAATCGCGCGAGGAAGCGCTCCAGCGCTTCAACGGAGTGCAGGTCAAGGTGGTTGGTGGGCTCGTCCATGACCAGCAGTTGAGGTTGGTCCAGCGCTCCCTCGGCGATGGCCAGCTTGCGCAGCTCCCCGGGGCTAGCGGTGCTGCCGTCAAGCAGGGCCTCCGGCTTGGAGTTGAGCTGTGCCACCATGGAGAGAACGCGGCCTCGGTCCGCTGGGGAGAGCCTGCGCAGCCGGTTCAGCAGCTGCTCGACGTCGTGCTGCTCGAGCTCCTGCGGAACGTATACCAGTGGGACGTCGTCTGGTAGCGCATCGACTAGGGCACGCACCAGCGTGGACTTGCCGGATCCGTTTGGCCCCACCAAGCCCACGTGGTCTGCCGAACCCAGCGCCAGCTGCGGTATTGATATGCCCGCGTCGGCGCCCGGTGCGTAGGGAATGACCTGCGAGTCCAGCCGCAGGAGCACGCCTCGTTTGGAGCGGATGCCGTAGTCAGGCACGTCGCCGTCGTAGCGGTGCTCGACTGCGGCGGCGTTTGCCCGACTGGCTGCGCCGGAGATTCTGGCGTCAAGCGTCTTGAAGAGGTGCGCTGCGCGGCCGTCTTGGCCAGAAACAATGTAACGGCCAATCTTCTCCCGCGCGTCATGGTCACGGGGGTCTAGGCCCGCCTTGCTGCGGCGCGCCTCGGAACGAGACGCGGCCTCGGCCCTGCGCTGGCGCTCCGCCTCCAGACGCTTTTGCTCGCGCCTAGCGTCACGCTGCTCGGCGCGGGCAGTGGCCTCCTCCAAGCTCCGCTGGCCGAACGCCTGGGAGTAGTTGCCTGGCCGCATGCGCACGTCGCCTGCCTCGAAGCTCACGCACTGGGTGACCAGCCGGTCGAGCAGGTCTCGGTCGTGCGAGATGAGGATGCCGATACCGCGGAAGCCTTCCAGCGCGCGGGCAACCGCCTCGCGCGCCGGGGCGTCCAGGTGGTTGGTGGGCTCATCCATCACCAGCACGTCTGGCCTTTGCCAGAGCGAGACCGCCACTTGCAGGCGCTTCTGCTGCCCGCACGAGAGCTCCCTGTAGTGCCAGGGCCAGTCGTCGCGTATGCCCAGGAGGTCGCGCAGGTGGATGGCCTCGCGGCTGTAGTCGCACGCAAAGTCGCTGAGCTCTGGCGGAGCCACCGCGCAGTCCTGCTCGCAGTAGGCTCCCAGCAGATGCGGGAAGACCTGGCCCGACGTGGGCGCGTGCTCGCCTATGGCTACGCGCGCGAGCGTGGACTTGCCGCAGCCGTTGTCTCCCACGACGCCGGTCCAACCCTGGGGAAGGGTCAGCGTCACGCCGTGGAGCACCTCGTTGGGGCTCTCGGGATAGGTGTAGTGGATGTTCGTAAGGTTGAGTTGCATGCTGACCTCGCAGACGCTGGCAGCCGCCGTGCGGCGACAGAGTGAATTGATGCCTTGTTCCCGTGTGGGATGCGTCTACTTGCGCAAGGTCTCTTTCTCCTAACTTGGGGCCCGCTTGCGAAAGGCAGGCCAGGGCATACACGCAGGGGCTATTGTAGCAGGGCGGCGAACCCTCGCGTAGCCTTGTAGTGAGCCCTAATTTGCGCTGCGGCTGGGGTCGTGCAGGGAGCAGGGCAGACCCACCACGCACTTGCCGCAGGCGTCGGCGCCCAGGTTCCTCTCGAACACGTCGAGCCGTGACCAGCAGGCCTGTCGGTCGAAGGGCGCGTCCGTGTGAATGGCCCCGATGGGGCAGTGCTGCGCGCACAGCTTGCAGCTGCCATTGCGCTTGTAGAGGCAGCGCTCCTCCTTCAGGGGCTGGTCGGGCGTGACGGGCAGGTTGGTCACGATGGTGCGGATTCGGCCGCAGGTGCCCACCTCGGTGATGAGCATGTTGTTGAGACCGAAGGTCCCGATGCCGGCTGCATAGGCAAAGTGCCGCTGCGACCAGTTGCTGTAGATGTGCTGGGGGTCGACGGTGCCGATGTCTCCTGGGCATACGGCCGCGTACCCCCAGCTGCGTATGAGGGCTGTGACCTGCGCGTCTATGGCTGGGAACATGCTGTTCGTCTCGTTGTAGGCGGTGATCCAAGAGGGGGATGGCTCGTCGCCTGCGCGGTTGGCGCGCTCGATGCCCGGCACGAACGGCAGGAAGTAGACGATAACGACGGTCGCGTCGGCAAGGAGGTCCTGGGGTAGGTGGTGCGTTGGGGAGATGATCTGCGGGAGCGCCTGGACGTAGGGGCCGTGGGCATCGGCAAAGCCGACGATGGGAGCGCCCCACTCAGTGGCGGCCTCGTGCTCGGCGCTGAACTGGGCGATTGCGCCCGTGATGCAAGAAGCGAGTGATGCCTTGACCTGTTGGGCGTTCATGTGCGGTCCCCCCTGGAAGATGTGGATAGGCAGATGCAGCTCAGTTGGAAGTAGGCCGAGGCATATCAATGAGTGAATCATGCCTGGTCGCGGTGCCTCGTTGACCTTAGCCCAGTTGTCCAAGGCGTGCTAGCCAGATGCGGACATCGATAGGCATACGTGCCTCACCGTGGTCCGCGGACCGGCATGGCTTGTCCCACGCATGGCCTGCCCCACGGAATTCTGGACAAAATTGTCGCCTTGAGGGGGCGCTATTGTCCAAGATTCCGTGGGACACGAGAATTGCGATGGCTATGCGCCAGTGCGATGTGGATAGGGGTCATGGCGCTCCGAGGGGCGTGTCAAAAGAGAAACGTCCCCCTGACACGCCCCTTTGACACGGCGCGGTTACCTGCGGTTGCCCGCGACGGTGGAGAGAACGGCGTAGGCCACGCCCGCCACGGGCCAGATGATCCAGGTGGTTACCCAGTCCATGGTGACGAAGCTGACCAGCAGGTAGATGGCCGTGACGGCGCCCCAGTAGATGCCGCTGTAGCGCTTGCTGACCCGCTTGGCCTGGCGGGTGTAGTCCTTCTCCTCCAAGAGGACGTTGTACGAGCCCTCAATGATGCCCACGCGCACCAGCAGGAAGGCGCCGGCTGCAACGAACAGCAGCAGGAGTGCCACGCCTGCCATGCCCAGCCAGACGTTCGTTGTCGTAAAGACGAAGGAAAGCAGGACGGGGATGGCCGCAATCACGCAAAGCGCGACACCCGCGGCAATCTGCGCGGTGCGGCCGCGCTCGTTGCGCTGGCGGCGATCGCGAACCATGCCGTCCACGCCGTAGGCGGTGTCCAGCGGGTTCTTCTGCAGGTGGTCGTAGCGCTCCATGCGGCGCCCGCTGACGATGAAGAGTGCGACGGCGCATGCGACCATGACCAGCAGGAGCGCGGCGCCAAGGGCAATGGTCGGCTCCTCGCCAAGGTCGAGGCGCTCCGACTCCGCGGCGCTTACCAGCACGAGCATGGGCGTGCAGCTCAGGATGCACAGGGCGACCCCGATGGCGACGCGGGTGGCGTGCCCCTCGGCGTCCGCAAGGTAGGCGTTAGCTTCTTCCATGCTCACGGGGTCAAGAGGCTCGTCCTCGGCACCCACGGCCTGATCTGGGGCTTCGGACGGGGCGGCGGCCGGGGCGTCAATCTCGTCCCGCAGCAGGTAGTCCGTGCTCACGCCAAAGAGGTCGGCGAGTTTGATGATCTTGTCCATATCGGGCGTGGACTGCGCGCCCTCCCACTTGGAGACGGACTGGCGCGAGACGCCCAGCTTGTTGGCGAGCTCCTCCTGGGAGAGCCCTTCCTTCTTGCGGAGGTCGATGATCTTGTCGGCGAGAATCATGGTCGGTCCTTTCCTCGTGCCCAGTCTAGTGACTGGCGCTCGCTGGCCTGTAAGGTGCGTGCAAGGCCCGCGCCTTCGTGACGATTCGAGCATGCCAGTGAGCGCGGTTGCAGGCCACCAAGCGCGCTTGGAAGTTTGTCAACCAGTGGTTGCAACGGGCGCTACCTGCACTGATAATTGTTGTCAGGGGGTGGGATCGTAGGACCTACCCTTAAGTGGATGGCCGGGACGATGACCCATCTACCTGCTGACGCGGCTTG
>OMVJ01000025.1 GCA_900314495.1 uncultured Olsenella sp. | reverse complement strand
GCCGCGCCCGCGCGCGAGGAACGAATATACTCCCCCTCCGCGCCGCCGGCGCCCTCGGCGGGCGCCTCCACGGGACCTCCACAACCGGGGCCCGGGACGGTATTTTGCTCATCCCTATATAGGCATTGAGCATATGTGTGAGGGGCACCACCTTGGGCACCCCTCACCTTGTCCCATCTGTATATCGAAGGCAGCTGGACCTGAGGTCGCAGGCCCTACTTCAGCTCGTCCGTTGGTCCGAGTGCCTCCAGGAAGGCCTCCCTTTGGGCTGCGTCGCGCAACGCCATGCGCGCATTCGTTGCGGCCCAGGCGGCAGGCGTACCCGTGTCACAGCCCTCGGCAGGGTCCACCACCAGGGCATACATCTCTTCCTCATCCAGGAGCCGCTCCATGGAATCGGTCAGTTGAATCTCCCCGCCGGCACCAGCCGCTTGTGTGGCGAGCAAGTCCATGATGCGCGGGCTCAGCAGGTAGCGCCCCACAATGAAGAGGTGCGACGGCGCGTCTTCGGGCGCCGGCTTCTCTACGAGGCCCGTTACCTTCCAGACGGCACCTTCCTGCTCGATGTCCTGAGCCTCTTCACCCGTGAGCGTGCCGACGCACTCGCCTGCGATGATTCCATAGCGGCTGACCTGATCCGCCGGAACCGGCGCGACGGCAATGACGGATGCCCCGCCGTGTTCCTCCGACACCTTTTGCATGTTCACGCACATCTGGCGATCCGGCACGAAGTAGTCACCAAGAAGGATGAAGAATGGCGACCCGTCCATCTTGTCCTTGGCCATGTAAACCGCGTGACCCAGACCCTTCGGGTCGTCCTGGTAGACAAAACTCACGGGAAGGGCGCCGGCGGCATGGACCTTCTCGGCCAGCGCATCCTTGCCATGCGCATGCAGATACGCCTCGAAGTCCTGGTCTGGCGAGAAGTACTTCTCGATTTGCGGCTTCTCGTGAGAATTGACGATGACAACCTCGTCGACTCCCCTTGGCTCGAGCGCCTCCTCCACGACGTATTGGATGACTGGCTTGTTGAGCACGGGCAGAAGTTCCTTCGGTGTGCACTTTGTCGCGGGGAGGAAGCGCGTGCCCAAGCCCGCGGCGGGAATGATTGCCTTCATACCGAGTCCTTTCTTGTACAGACTGAGGAAACGCTCTTTGCCTATGAAGAATAGTAGCCGCCGATGGCCCCCGCTAGCTCAGGATTCCGAACGGCGCCTAGCGGATCTTAAACCCCTGCTTTTCGAGGTAGTCACACCAACGGGACACGGTGTCATCCGAGAGGTAGTGCTCCATGAGGCAGGCCTCCTCATCCGCGACTTCGGGAGTCACGCCAAGGTCGTCCTCGAGGAAAGAGCGCAGGGTTCGGTGGGTCCGCCAAACACGAGCCGCATAGACACGCCCCTCCTCGGTCAGCTTCACGCGCCCATACCTCGTCTGCTCCACCATGCCAGCCTCTTTCAACGTGGAAAGGGCCTTGTTCACGCTCGCCTTGGACACACCTAGCTGCTCCGCAACGTCAACTGAGCGGATACCGTCTGCCTCCTCCGCCTTGTCGATGGTGATGCGATAGATGGACTCCAGATAGTCCTCGCTCGCCATCGAGAGCTCGTGACCACCCTTGACTTGCTTGGACATCCTATTTCCACCCTTCTTGATGCGACTTCGCGGCCGTGCGTCACGTCTCGTTGGATTAGTTAAATATATCTAACTATTCAGCCACATAAGAATGACTTCCAGCCATTAGATGGTAATCTTTATGCCCAAAGAAATCGAAGAGTTTCAGGTGACTCGACGCGCATCCGTGTGCGGCGCGGTCAGAGCCTGCCCTACTCCACTATCTCGGGATCAGGTACCTGCACCCGCTCGACCTTTGCCCCAAGGGCCTGCAGCTTCTCGACGAAGCCCTCGTACCCCCTGTCGATGTGGTGGATTGCCGACACCGTGGTAACTCCATCGGCAACCAGGCCGGCCATGACCAGCGCGGCGCCTCCACGCAGGTCTGGCGACTTGACCTCCGCTCCCTGCAGGCCGTCCACCCCGTGCACCACTGCATGGTGCCCCTTGATCACGATATTGGAACCCATGCGCTGCAGCTCGCTGGCAAACATGAAGCGGCTCTCGAAGACGTTCTCCGTGATTATGCACGTGCCCTTGGCAACGGAGAGCAGACACATAGTCTGCGATTGCATGTCCGTTGGGAAACCCGGAAATGGCAGCGTCTGAATGTCAACGGGACGAATGTCCCCGCTTCGGCTGGCGACGACCTCGCGGTCACCTCGTTCGATGCTTATGCCCATCTGCTCGTACTTCTTCAGGACCAGGCCAAGATGCAGAGGCTCGAAGCCCTTCACCGTAAGCTTGTCGCCAGTGATGCCCGCCATCGCGGCGATGAACGTGCCCGCCTCAATCCTGTCTCCGACAACCGTGTGATCAACCGGCGACAGCTTGTCGACGCCAGTCACCTCTATCACAGGGGAGCCGGCACCTTTGATGTGGGCACCCATCTCGTTCAGCATGTTGGCCAGATCGACAATCTCTGGCTCGCGCGCGGCGTTGTCGATGACGGTCGTGCCCTTGGCGTGCACGGAGGCCATGATCAGGTTCTCCGTTGCACCAACGCTAGCAAAGTCCAGAGATACGGTGGTGCCGGTCACGCCATGGGGGGCGCTGGCATGAATGTCGCCGTGGTCAATGTTGAACTCGACACCCAAGGCCTGCAGGCCTAGGATGTGCATGTCGATCTTCCGGGCACCGATGTTGCAGCCACCAGGCATGGCAACGATGGCCTTGCCGAAACGGGCAATCAGGGGTCCCAAGACCGCCGTGGATGCCCTCATCTGCTCAACCAGATGGTAGGGTGTCTCCCAGCTGTCCACAGACGAGGTGTCGATTCGCAGCTCATGGACACCAAGAACGTCCACCTTGGCACCAAGGCACTTCAGAACCTTGCCCATAACATGAACGTCAGCGATGTTCGGGACGTTCCTCAGGTAGTTCACGCCAGGCGCAAGTATGGTTGCCGCCATGAGCTTCAGGGCGGAGTTCTTCGCGCCCTCGACCGTTACCTCACCCGACAGCGGATGGCCGCCTTCGACGCGAATTACTTCCATCGTTCCCCTTTGGCTCATTTGACCTGCGATTAGGGGCAGACCCCCGAGGCGTTAGGCCTCGGAAGTCTGCTTTAGGAGCAAGTTGCACCACTTAATCTTGTTATTATAATACGCCCTTCGGGCGTCGCCGTCAGGCAGCTTGTCGCGGGACTCCATCGCTTTGGTTCGCGTGCTCATGACCACGTCGGGTTCGATGTCGTTTGTCAACCTTGCATGGTCGGCGAGAATGATGACCGTGTCGTTGACGACTTCCGCGTAGCCGCCGGAGATGACCACGTCGATCTCGCCCCCGCCGTCTTCGGAGCGCTGGTGGAGCCTGACCACGCCGTCGCCCAGCGCACAGATCTGCGGCGCGTGGCCGGGCCACACGCCAAGCTCGCCAGAATACGTCACGAGGATGAGGTGGTCCACCAAGCCCTCGTAAACAAGCTTGTCCGGTCGCACGAACTGACAATTGAGCTCAGCCATGCGTCCTCCCTACTTGCTTTCCTTCGAGGACATCTTCTTCGCGCGCTCGCGCACGTCTTCGATGGTGCTTGCATAGCGGAAGGCCTGCTCGGGAAGATCGTCGCACTCACCGTCGACGATGGCGGCAAACGAGCGAACGGTGTCCTCCACGCGCACGTACACGCCCGGATTGCCAGTGAACTTCTCCGCAACGTGGAAGGACTGCGAGAGGAACTGCTGAATCTTGCGCGCACGCGAGACGACCAGCTGCTGCTCCTCCGAGAGCTCATCCATGCCGAGGATGGCGATGATGTCCTGCAGGTCGGAGTACTCCTGAAGGATCTCCTGCGTCTTCTCGGCAACGCGGTAATGCTCCTCGCCCACGATTTCTGGGTCGAGCGCGGAGCTCGAGCTTGCCAGGGGGTCGATGGCGGGGTAGATGCCCAGCTCCGTGATCGCACGGGAAAGGACCGTCTGGGCGTCCAGGTGCGTGAACGTGGTAGCGGGCGCGGGGTACCGACGTGATGGAGCCCTCGCGGGTGGAGGTGATGCGCTCCTGGAGGTCGCCCATCTCCGTGGCAAGCGTGGGCTGGTAGCCGACTGCGGAAGGCATGCGGCCCAGCAGCGCGGAAACCTCGGATCCCGCCTGCGAGAAGCGGAAGATGTTGTCGATGAACAGCAGGACGTCCTGGCCCTGGTCGCGGAAGTACTCTGCCGTGGTGAGGCCCGCCAGACCGACGCGCAGTCGCGCTCCAGGCGGCTCGTTCATCTGGCCGTAGACCAGGCAGGTCTTGTTGATGACTCCGGACTCCGTCATCTCAAGGTAGAGGTCCGTGCCCTCGCGGGTACGCTCGCCCACGCCCGTGAACACGGACGTGCCACCGTGCTCCTGCGCGAGGTTGTTGATGAGCTCCTGGATCAGGACCGTCTTGCCAACGCCAGCGCCGCCGAACAGGCCGGTCTTGCCGCCGCGAACGTAG
Source organism: uncultured Olsenella sp. (assembly GCA_900314495.1). GTDB lineage: Bacteria > Actinomycetota > Coriobacteriia > Coriobacteriales > Atopobiaceae > Olsenella_K. The sequence continues at coordinate 31,284 of OMVJ01000025.1, read as the reverse complement.
GGCTCCAAGAGGTCGATGGCCTTGATGCCGGTCTCGAAGATCTCTGTCTGGGTGGTCAGCTCCTCGAATGTGGGGGCAGGCCTGTGGATCGGATAGTACTGCACGTCCTCGGGGATGGGCTTGCCGTCCACCGGCTCGCCCATCACGTTCCACACGCGACCAAGGGTCGAGGGGCCGACGGGCATCATCATGGGGGCACCCGTGTCCTCGACGCGCAGACCGCGCTGCAGGCCGTCCGTCGAAGACATGGCTACGGTACGGACGATGTTGCCCGGTAGCTGAGACTCCACCTCGAGCACGGTATGGACCTCGCCGATGGGCGTCACGTCGTCCACCTTCAGGGCGTTGTAGATGTCGGGGACGTCACCGTCGAACCTGACGTCCACGACAGCACCGACTATACGAACGATGGTGCCCGTACCGGCGCTTCTTCTCATCAGGTGCGCCGCAGCTCTTTCGAGCGTCGACTCATCCTGCACTGCTTCATTCGTCATTCGTTGTCCTCCAATGCGGACGCACCGGCAACGATCTCGTTGAGCTCGGTGGTGATCGAACCCTGCCTCTCGCGGTTGTACGTGCGGCTGAGCGAGGTGATAATCTCGTTAGCGTTGTCCGTTGCCGACTTCATGGCGCGCCTGCGTGCTCCGTGTTCCGCCGCAGCAGAGTCAAGCAATGCGTGGTAGATGACGGTACGCAGGTACGCAGGCATGAGATAGCTCAGGACTTCCGACGCCGAGGGCGCAAACTCGAAGTCCGGGTACATCTCGTGCTTGATCTCGGACATGGCCTCGGGGGTGCGCGGCTGGTTCGGCATCATGAGCTCCTCGGCAGAGAGGGGGAGTAGCTTCTCGATGACCGTATCCTGGTCAACGCGGTTTCGCGCGTGCTGGTAGTAGATCATCACGCGGTCGAGCTCTCCAGTCTCATAGCCATGCATGAGATACGACGCGATCCGGTCGGCCTCATCCATGGTCGGCTCGGAGGACATGCCCTCAAAGGAGAGCACGGGCTCGACGCCGCGGAACTTGAAGTATTCGGTTGGCTTGCGTCCGCACGTGATCAGGCGGGAAGAGACGCCCTTGGCAGAGAGCGCCTCGATCTCGCGCTGAACCGCCCTCTGCAGGGTGATGTTGAAGCCGCCCGCCATGCCACGGTCAGACGCAATCAGTATGAACAGCACGCACTTCTCCTCGGCATGCCGCTGAAGCAGCGGCTGGGAGGAATCGAAGCCGGCGCTGGCCACGTTGGCGAGCATCCTGGTGATGGCGTCCTTGTACGGCTCTGCCTCCTGCGCCCGCTCCAGTGCCCTGCGAATTCTGGCCGTGGAAATCATCTCCATGGTCTTGGTCACCTGGCTCGTGCTCCTGACGGAGTCGATGCGCGCCTTTATTTCGCGAAGGTTTGCCATGCGACGCCCTACGCCTCACTCTTGGCGGCCGCGTCATCGGACTTTGCCGCCTCGTCGGTTGCGGGGAGCACGTCCGTTGCGCCCACCTTCTCGAGGAACTGTTCCTTGAACTCACCAATGTACTTGTCGAGTTCTGCACCCAGTTCCGCGGAAATCTTGCCCGAGAGGACCTTCTGGCGCACGCTCGGGTGGCGAGCCTCCATGAACTTGGCAAGCCCGTCACGGAAGGCCACGACCTGGCCAAGATCGAGGTCGTCGAGGAAGTTCTCCTTGGCCGCGTAGATGGCAATCACCTGGTCTGCAACGGGAAGCGCCGCGTAGCGCTTCTGCTTCAGGAGCTCCATCATGTGGGCGCCATGGTTCAGCTGGTACTGGGTCGTCTGGTCAAGGTCGGAGCCGAACTGTGCGAAGGCCTGGCGCTCGCGGTAGCTGGCCAAGTCAAGGCGAAGCGTGCCAGCCACCTGCTTCATTGCAGCAAGCTGGGCGGAGCCGCCGACGCGCGACACGGAGATGCCCACGTCGACTGCCGGGCGCTGGCCCTGGAAGAAGAGACTGGACTGCAGGTAGATCTGACCATCCGTGATGGAGATCACGTTGGTGGGGATGTAGGCGGAAACGTCGCCCTCCTGCGTCTCGATTATGGGGAGCGCGGTCATGGAGCCGCCACCGTTTGCATCGCTCATCTTGACGGCTCGCTCCAAGAGGCGAGAGTGCAGGTAGAAGATGTCGCCAGGGTACGCCTCGCGTCCGGGCGGCCTGTGCAGCGTAAGGGACATCTGACGGTACGCGACGGCCTGTTTGGAAAGGTCGTCGTAGACGATGAGCACATGACCACCCGGGTGCTCCGCATCCGCGGGGTTGCCATGCTCGTCGTTGTACATGAAGTATTCGCCGATTGCGGCGCCGGCCATGGGAGCAATGTACTGGAGCGGGGCAGAGTCCGCGGCGGTGGCAGAGACGATGATCGTCTTGTCGAGCACACCGTGACGCAGGAGGGTCTCCCTGATGCCGGCAACGGTGGACGCCTTCTGACCGATTGCCACGTAGATACAGATGATGTCCGTATCCTTCTGGTTGATGATCGTGTCGATGGCGATGGCCGTCTTGCCCGTCTTGCGGTCACCGATGATCAGCTCGCGCTGGCCGCGCCCAATGGGGACCATGGCGTCGATGGCCATGAGGCCCGTCTGGACGGGCTCGCTTACGGGCTGGCGCTCCATGATGCCGGGCGCCTTGAACTCGATGGGACGACGATGCGTCGTGTTGATGGGTCCCTTGCCGTCGATGGGCGCGCCAAGGGGGTTGACGACGCGGCCCAGCATGGCGTGACCGACGGGGATGTCCATGACGTGACCCGTCGTGGTTACCTCGTCGCCCTCCTTGATGGAATCGACGTCACCGAAAAGGACGGCGCCAACCTCGTCTTCCTCGAGGTTCTGAGCCAGGCCGTACACGCTTCTGCCCGTTGCGGAGCTCGTGAACTGCAGCAGCTCGCCGGACATGGCGCTCTTGAGGCCTGCGATGTGGGCAATGCCGTCGCCAACCTCTATGACCGTGGAGGCCTCGTGGGTTTCCACCTTCGTGGCAATGCTGTCCAGCTCGCCCCGCAGGGTCCTCATGATGCCGGAGGCATCAATGTTTCCAATCATTAGTCCTCGCTTCCGATATAGGACGAAGAGAGGGTCTTCCGGATGTTCACGAGCTGCGCGCGAACGGATGCGTCGCGCCGGTGGCCGCGCGCCTCGAGGATGATACCGCCAAGAATCTTGGGGTCAACGTGCTCGACCAGGTAGATGGGCGCTTTGAAGTCGTCGTAGCACTTCTGGCGCACCTTCTCGCGAAGGTCATCATCCATGGGAACGGCCGTGGTGACGTCAACGGAGACAGTCGTGTCCCCCTTGTCGAGCATGCCCTTGTACTCGGAGTAGACCTTGTCGAGCAGGTCAAGGTCATCCTCGCCCTCCATGGCGGTGATGGTCTCCATCACTTCTGGGGAGAACTTCAGAACGTGCTTGATCTGCTCGAGGTCTCGCGCCGCTCGTCCCTCTGACTTTGCGGCCTCGAGCAGGGCCCTGGTGTAGGCCTCGATCTTCTTCTGCTCGACGCGCTTACTTGTCATTCAGGCTACCCACTTCCGTGAGGTACTTCTCGGCCAGTTTGCGCTGCTGCGCCTCGTCCATGCTGTCGCCGATGACCTTGCTGGCAATCTCCACCGACAGGTCCACGACGGAGCCAGAGAGCTCGATCATTGCCTTGTGACGCTCGGACTCCACGGCTCCGTGGGCCTTGGTGATGATCTGGGCCGCGTCCTGCTGCGCCTTGGAGATGATCTCCGCACGCTGGGCCTCGGCCTCCTTCTTTGCCTCGGCGATGATTTCCTCTGCCTTGCGGTCAGCCTCCGCAATGCGGTCCTTGTACTCCTGGGCGCTTGCTGCCGCGTCGTTCTTGGAACGCTCGGCCTCGTCCAAGTCGGACTTAATCTTGTTCTCGCGGTCCTCCATCATCTTCAGGATGGGAGGCCACGCGAACTTGGCAAGAACGACCCAGATGACGGCAAAGGCAATGAGGGCGGGAATGAACTCAGACGCCTTGGGAAGCAGGATGTCTGGTCCGCTCACGTCGGCCAGCGCAACGGTCGGCGACGCGAGCACGGCCGCCGCCATGGCGCAAGCGGCAGAGGCCAGCCGCACAAGATCCCTCTTTCCGGTATACATACGCACCTCCAACTCGGCGTGATTCGTCGCTCTGATTACTTGACAATCAGCGAGACAACGAAGCCGATCAGAGCCAGGGCCTCGACGAATGCGGAGCCCAGAATGAAGACGGTGAACAGACGGCCCTGAACCTCGGGCTGGCGAGCCATTGCCGAAGTCGCGCCATAGGCGGCAAGGCCAATGCCAATGCCAGCGCCGATGACACCAAGACCGTAACCAACAACACCGAGAGCACCCACGATTTCCTCCTTCGTTATTCGCCCCTGAAGGGACGAGTGCTTACAAAGTTACAAGAAGCGAAGGCAGTTCCTTCGCCTGATGCCAAGTCCTACTCCCCGCCCTCGGCCGTCTGGATGTACACGGCGGTGAGGAGCGCGAAGACGTACGCCTGGATGGCGGCAACCAGAATCTCCACCAAGTAGATGATGATGAGAACGGCAATCCACATGACGGATGCCCCGGCGTTGCCGATGGCGGCGGCGCTGAACGCGGTTGCGCCGGAAAGCGCGCTGGTCAGTGGCTGGAAGAAGAGCGAAGCCAGGATTGCGAACGCGCCCATGACCACGTGTCCGGCGAACATGTTGCAGAAGAGTCGGACGGCAAGCGTGACCAAGCGCAGGAACGTGGAGAAGAGCTCGATCAGCCAGACGAGGACGTTGAGCGGGAAGGCAACGCCCTCAGGGGCCAGGCTCTTGATGTAGCCCCACACGCCCTTGTTCTTGCAACCAACCACGATGAAGTAGACGAACGAGTAGAGGGCCAGCGCCGCGGTAACGCCCATGGTGCCCGTGCCGGGGTGACAGCCGGGGATGATGCCCACGATGTTGTTGGCCAGGATGAAGAAGAACAGCGCGAAGATGAAGGGGAAGTGCTTCTTCCAAGTCTCCGGCAGGATGGACTTACAGAGGTCGTCGCGAGCGAACTCGATGATGTACTCCATGCCGTTTACGAAGACGCCATGGGGAACCAGGCTCTGCGACTGCTTCTTCCTGAACACGAAGACAACCACAAGAAGCAGAACCAGCGCTACCGTCATCCAGAAGATGTACTGCGTGAGGCCCACGCTGGTCAGCGTGGCAGTCTCGTCACCCACGACGTCGTGTGCCATGAAGCTGTCAATCAGCTCGTTAACCGCGCTGTTCAGGCCATCGAGAGGGTTCATCCTCTATCCTTCCTTCCGACCCTTCGGGCTGCCGTTGGCATCCCTCCAGGCCCTTAGCGACTCCACTGCCCAAACGGCAAGGAACGCAGCCGCCATAGAACACCCAAATACGAGCGTTGCCTCGCTAGCAACAAGGTATACGACCAAGACCGCAACCGAAAGCATGACGAACGAGACAATGATGCTCGCCAAGCCTGTGGCTATGTTTACCCGTATTCCCTTACTCATAACCCCTTCGAGCAAGAATGCGGGCGGAACACACCCAGCGAGCCCGCAGATGGCGCCCGCGACTACCGCACTCCACACCTCCAAGGTACCGCCTCTCACAAGAGCTGCGAAAAACGACGTGGCTATCCTAGTCATTTTGCTCTTTTGAATCCACAAAAAAGCACATCTGTTCAGTTTTCCAACACACCCGCAACAAGTCGCACGAGTATGGGAGCCACTGCGCAAAAAGAAGACCCGGTGTCACGTCCCTACCGAGACGCGGCACCGGGCCCCACTATGGTTACTTGGTGCCATAGATCCTATCGCCGGCGTCACCAAGGCCGGGGAGGATGTAGGCGTTCTCGTTCAGCTGCCTGTCGAGCGAGCACGTGTACAGACGAACGTCCTGGTCGTAATCCAAGACCGCCTTCACGCCCTCCGGGGCAGAGACGAGCGTCAGGCAGCGGATGTCCCTCACCCCGGCCTCGCGCAGGAACTTGATCGCCGCCGTGAGCGAGCCGCCCGTGGCAAGCATGGGGTCAACCACGAGGCACGTGCGGTTCTGGATGTCGGGCGGGAACTTGCAGTAGTACTGGTGGGGCTCGTGCGTCACGGGGTCACGGTACATGCCGACGTGGCCCACGCGAGCGGAAGGAGTCAGGGTGAGGATGCCGTCCACCATGCCCAGGCCTGCGCGCAGGATGGGGATGATCGCAACCTTCTTGCCGGCTATCTGCTTGCAGACGGTGGACTCCAGGGGAGTCTCCACCACTACGTCCTCAAGCGGAAAGTCACGCATGGCCTCGTAACCCTCAAGTACCGCAAGTTCCGTGACGAGCTCGCGGAACTGCTTGGTGCCCGTGGCCCTGTTGCGCAGAATGGACAGCTTGTGCTGTACCAGCGGGTGGTCGATTATCTGAAATCGCTTCTCGTCAAACTCCATGGCGGTCAGTCTCCTCTCCGGCGCGGATTCTGGATTGTGGGTGAAAACCTAGCCAAGCTCGGGGTACAGGGGGTGTTCCCCCAGCATCTGGGCAACCTCGGCATTAAGGGAGTCAAGCTTGGCATCCTCCCCACGCTGCAGGCAGAACACGGTCTCGCCGATGATCTGGCCCACGCGCTCCATCTCCGCCTCCGTGAAGCCACGCGTGGTTGCGGCGGCCGACCCGACGCGAATGCCGCTGGTCACAAAGGGGCTGCGCTGCTCGCCGGGAATGGTGTTCTTGTTGACGGTGATACCCACGCGCTCCAGCGCCTGCTCGGCGTCGCGCCCGGTGATGTCCTTGGCCGGGGTGAGGTCCGCCAGAAGCAGGTGGTTGTCGGTGCCACCGGTCACAAGGCGCAGGCCGGACGCCTCCATGCCGCGCCCGAGGGCCTTGGCGTTCTTGAGCACACCGTCGATGTAGTCCTTGAACTCGGGCTTCAGGGCCTCGCCAAAGGCGACCGCCTTGCCGGCGATCACGTGCTCCAGGGGGCCACCCTGGCTGCCGGGGAACACGGAGGAGTTCAGGCGCTTGGTGTAGTCGGGATTGTTCCACAGGATGATGCCACCACGCGTGCCGCGCAGGGTCTTGTGCGTCGTGGACGTGACGACGTCCGCAACCGGCACGGGGTTGGGGTGCCTGCCCGCTGCGACGATGCCGGCAATGTGCGCCATGTCCACCATGAGGACCGCGCCGTTGTCGTGCGCGATCTGCGCAAAGCGCTCGAAGTCAATGACGCGCGGGTAGGCCGATGCCCCGGCAATGATGATGGCGGGGTGGTTCTGCTCCGCCTTGCGAGCCACGTCCTCGAAGTCGATGCGCTCCGTCTGGGGGTTCAGGCCATACGAGACGATGTTGAAGAGCTTGCCCGAGAAGTTGGCGGGCGAGCCATGCGTTAGGTGGCCGCCGTTGGAGAGGTCCATGCCCATGACGGTGTCACCAGGCTTGGCGAACGCCGTCTCTGCGGCAAAGTTTGCCTGTGCGCCCGAGTGAGGTTGGACGTTTGCGAAGGAGGCGCCGAAGAGCCGCTTGACGCGGTCGCGCGCGATGTTCTCCACGTTGTCCACCGCCCAGCAGCCGCCGTAGTAGCGCTTGCCGGGCAGGCCCTCGGCGTACTTGTTGGTAAGGACCGAACCGACGGCCTCCATCACCGCGGGAGAAACGAAGTTCTCCGAGGCGATGAGCTCGATGGAATCGCGCTGGCGTCCCAGCTCGGCGCCAATGGCGTTGGCGATTTCTGGGTCAGACGTGCCGAGGTAACTAAAGCTCATGAATCTCTCCTTGCCGGCCGTGGGGCCACACCCCGCTTGCAGGACTCTTATGGGCGGCGCGCAACCTTGGCTAGCAAGCCCTCACCCGCGTCCACGTAGGTCACAGAATAGTCGCTAGGAGCTGAGATTGGCAATGAGTAATATCTCCGCGGGGTCAATTGCCCCAACGCGCAGAAACGCCGGCTCGGCCCTCGTGCAGTCCACGATGGTAGAGGGGACGGCAAGCGGGGCGGGCCCTCCGTCCAGGGTCAGGTCCGCCTCGCTCACCAGGCGGCTCTCCACGCCCAGGCCCGTGACCGCTGGGTCCGCACCGTGCGTGTTGGCGCTTGTGGTGGCCAGCGGGACCGCGCAGCGCCGGGCGAGCCCCCGCACGAGGTTGGAGGCCGGGCACCTGAGCGCAATCGTCCCGTCCCCCGCCCTCGCGTACTCCCCCGGCACCTCCCGCGAGGCCTTGACCACCAGCGTCAGGGCGCCAGGCCAAAGCTTGCCGGCCACGGCAACCGCCCACCGCGGCACGTTCGCACCGTAGCGCTCCAAGTCCGCCACGTCCGCCACCAGCCATGGGAGGGTCTGGGCCCTGTCGCGCCTCTTGATGCCAAAGATGCGCTCGTGGCCGGGGTTGCCGGGCGTTGCCGCGCAGCCGATCCCATATACGGAATCCGTCGGCATGACCAGCACGCCGCCCCCAAGCAGCACCTTGGAGGCAAGGGACATGGCCTCCTCGCTCGGTGCCGCCTGGTCAACCCTCACCATCTTGCCCATAGTCTCTCCCTCCCATGGCCGGAGCATCCACCCATGCTAGCGCTGTCACTCCCTCACGGCCACCAGCACGCGCGGCCTGTGCGTAAGGTCACGGCGCACCTCCACCCTGGCCCAGCCCGGCTGCCGCCGCACCAGCTCCGCGGCCTTGGTCACGTTGTCCTCGAAGAGCTCGCAGCAGAGCATGCCGCCAGGGGTCAGCGCGCGGGGAGCAAGCGCCAGGATTCTGCGGAACACGTCCAGGCCGTCGGGCCCGCCGTCCAACGCGAGCTTCGGCTCGAACCCCACAACCTCATGGGGCAGCGTGGGAACGATGGACGTTGGAATGTAGGGCGGATTGGAGACGAGCACGGAGAACGTCCCCATGAGGTCCTGGCTTACGCCCGCGGCGAGGTCGCACTGGATCACGTCCACGAAGTCCCCGAGGCGCAGGGCGTCCCTGTTGCGCAGGGCGAGCGCGACCGCCTTTTCGGAGAGGTCCGTCGTCACGACGTGCGTCCCCGGGCGCTCGCTCGCTATGGAGAGCGCTATGCAACCCGTGCCGCAGCCCACCTCGAGCACGCGCGGCCCGCTTGGCAGAGCGGGCTCCGTCTCCGGAGCGGCCGGCGCGCCTCCTTCGGCCTCCTCGGGCACTACGTCGCCGGGACCGGGAATGAAGACCTCGCGAAGGGCCTCCTCTGGCCCCGCGACGGGAACGATGGGGTCAATGGTCTCCTCCGTGTCGTCTTCCGCTGAGGCGGCGTCATGGCTGGAGTCGCCAGCGAAGCTGGAGACGGCCTGCCCCACGCGCGCCTCCTCTTCCGCGGGCTGGTCCGGGGCGGGCACGGCCTGCTCGTTCGCTGCGGCCGACTTCCGCTCGTTGGGCCAGACGACGCCCGCCGCGACGGCGGCGTCCACGCCCTCCAGGGCGGCATCGACCAGCACCTCCGTCTCGGGGCGCGGGATGAGCACGCCGCGCTCGCACCTGAGCACTATGTGACGGAAGGGCATCTCGCCCGTCACGTACTGCAGCGGCTCGCCCTTTGCGCGGCGAACGACGGCGTCGTGCATGCGGTGCAGCTCGTCTGGGGTCAGCACGCGGTCGAAGCTCATGTATATCTGCACGCGCGTCAGGCCCGTCACGTCACTCACGAGCCACTCCGCCGACAGGCGCCCGTGCTCGTCCCCCTTCTTGCCAAGGTAGTCGGAGATCCACGCCAGCATACGGCCAATCGTCCAAACCCCGTCTGCCATGCCACGCCCCTTTCGTCTCTGCCAGCTTGCACCAAACTGACACGCCCCAATACCAAAACCGGCGCCGACCGAAGCCGACGCCGGAAGAACCGCTATGAAAGCCGCGGTCTCACACTGCCTCCGCAAGCTTCTCCGCACGCTCCGCAGCCGCGAGGGCGTCGATGACCTCACCCAGCTTGTCGCCCAAAAGAACGCCCGTGTAGGTGCTGTTGAAGCCAATGCGGTGGTCCGTCACGCGGTCCTGCGGCTGGTTGTAGGTGCGGATCTTCTCGGACCGGTTTCCATGGCCGATCTGCGAGAGGCGAGCCGCGCCCTGCTCCTCCTGCTGCTTCTCCAGCTCCATCTGGTACAGGCGGGCGCGGAGCATCTCCATGCAGACGGCGCGGTTCTGGATCTGCGACCGCTGGTCCTGCGACTGCACGACCGTGTTGGTGGGCAGGTGCGTGATGCGTACGGCGGAGTACGTGGTGTTGACGCCCTGGCCGCCGGGGCCCGACGCGCAGTAGGTGTCGATGCGCAGGTCCTCGTCCTTGATCTCGATGTCGATCTCCTCCGCCTCGGGAAGCACGGCGACCGTGGCGGTTGACGTCTGGATGCGGCCCTGGCTCTCCGTCTTGGGGATGCGCTGCACGCGGTGCACGCCCGACTCGTACTTCATGACGGAATAGACCTTGTCGCCCGTGACCTTGAACTCGATGGTCTTGAAGCCACCGGCGTCCGACGGGGAGCTGGACAGGACCTCCAGCTTCCAGTTGCGCGACTGGGCGAAGCGCTCGTACATGGCGTAGAGGTCACCCGCGAAGATGGCCGCCTCGTCGCCGCCGACGCCGGCGCGAATCTCCACGATGGTGTTCTTCTCGTCGTTGGGATCCCCGGGGATGAGCATGATCTTTATCTCGTCCTCAAGGCCGGGGAGCTTTGCCTCCGTCTCGGAGATGTCCGCCTGGAGCATCTCCTTCTCCTCGGGGTCGGAGGTCTCGTGCAGCATCTCCTTCGCGACCTCTATGTCTTCCTGGGCCTGCAGGTACTCGCGCGCCTTCTCCACCAGGGGGGCCTGGCTCGCATGCTCCTTGGCTATGCGCGCGTACTCCTTGGGGTCCGAGACGACGGCGGGGTCCATCATCTTCTTCTCTAGTTCCTCAAACGCGGCAATGATCCGCTCAAGCTTGTCGCCCATGGTGCAACTCCTTAGAAGTGCCGCGACACACGGTTGCGCGGCATGAATGTTCAGCATTCCTAGTCTACCACCCTACGCTGCTTCTTATTCATTCCATGCGAGGCAACAGGCCAAGCAGGAAGCTCCCCGGTGTGGGAAACTAGACCGTGGCCATGGAGGTTGCCCCCGGCAACGCGTATGGAGGAACCATGATCTGCCCCGCCTGCGGACACGACAACAGCGACAAAGCCACCAGGTGCTCCGCCTGCGGCGCGGACCTGACCCAGGTCCCCGCGCAAGGCGAGGGCGGAAGCGGCACGCAGCCGCTGCCCCACAGGCAGGCGCCGGGGCAGGCTCCCCCGCCACGCGACGTCACCTGGAAGGAGTTCCTTTCCCAGCAGGGCAGGAAGGCGGGGGCCTTCCTGCACAGGCACCAGCGCGCCGTCGCGGTGCTTGCCGTGGTTGCGCTGGGCGCGCTGCTCGCGGCCGTCCTCTTCGCTCGGGCCTTGGCCAGCGCCCCCACGAACGCCGCCCTGGAGGCCGATATCGCCCAGCGGGCCGGCTCCGCAACCTACACGGCCGGCCAGTACGGCTCGGACGAGGAGCTCTCGGTCTCGTCGGTCTCCATAACCAGAAAGACCCAGACGCAATCCCCCGCAGCCCAGACGGGTGGCCTTTCCGCCGCGGCCTACGACGTGCAGGCTGAGGTGCACTACCTGAACGGAAGCGTGGAGATAGTCCGCAACGTTGGGGGCACCTACGTGCAGTCGAGCGAGGGCTGGGTCCTCTCGGGCGAGCTGAGCGACCTCGGCACCAGCTACACGGCTCGCTCTGGCGTCGACCAAGACAAGGTGTTGGCAAACGCGGCCGCCATCCTTGCCGAGGCGGACTCCTCGTGGAAGGGCGGGGGCTCCCTTGCCAGCGCATACCAGGACGCGACCTTCTCCGTCGTGGGCAACGACTTCCAGGCGTCGCCGGAGAACGACACCTCCACCGACGACGTCACCCTGCACGCCGAGCGAGCAGACACCTTCTGGTCCGTGCGGACTGACATCGTGGCCCACTTTGCCTTCCTGGACGGCACGTGGCAGCTTCGCTCCGCAGAGGCATCCGAAGGTGCGCTCACTCCCGTTTACGACCAGCTGGTCGGCACCTGGGTGGGCACCCACACGGGGTCGCAGAGCACCGCCGGCGCGTGCTACGGTGCGAACTCCACGCCCCTCAGCGTGACGATTGCGAGCGTGGGCGATTCCTCCGGCAGCCGCAGCCAGGTCACGGGCACCATCAGCGGCCTGGCCCACTTCCACGCGCCCGCCAAGACCAGCGAGGATTCCGACGAGGGAGACCAGGAGCTCCGGGACGTGGCCTTCACGGGCACCATCTCAACCGCCCACGACGACCAGACGAACGCCGACCTCAACATAGCGTGCAAGGTTCCCGACTCCGCAGGGGGCTCCCTTGCCTTCACGCTGGGCTTTGGCCCCAAGGACGACCCGACGGGTGCCGTCGCCATTGTGAGCACGACGCACGAGTACACCGAGAGGCTCCTGTTTGTGGTGCCCTACCAGACCCAGGTCACCTACACGGACACCTACTCGCTCTCTCGCGCCGCGGCGGAGTAGCGCCACGGCTGGTACATGGGCGCGAGACAGCAAAAGGGCCGACCCAATGGGCCGGCCCTTCTTGTTCCCTTGCGTTTGCCTGCAAGCGGCACCTGGCAGTGAGGCCAGCCTACTCGGCCGGAGTCTCCTCCGCAGCAGGGGCAGCCTCGGCGGCAGCGGCCTCTGCGGCAGCCTGCTTGGCAGCCTCGGCCTCGGCCTTCTTGGCGTACTCGGCGGCACGCTTGGCCTTCTCCGCTGCCTTGGCGGCCTTGGCGGCCTTCTTTGCAGCCTCTGCCTCGGCAGCCTTGGCGGCCTTGGCGGCCTTGGCCTCCTGGGCCTTCTTGAGCTGGGCGGCTGCGGCGCCACCGAACTTGTCGGAGAAGCGCTGGACGCGACCACCGGTGTCGACCAGCTTCTGCTGGCCGGTGTAGAAGGGGTGGCACTTGTCGCACAGGTCAACGGTCATCTCGCTCTTGGTGGAGCGGGTGACCCAGGTGTTGCCGCAGGTGCAGCGAACGGTGCACATAACGTAGTTGGGATGGATGCCTTGCTTCATGCTGGACTCCTTTGACCGGCCTGGTTTCCGACCAGGCGAGGGGTGGTTCTGACCATCCGCAACCTGACGGTATTCTGGACAGCCAAGTAAGGAAGTATATCTCACCTCACCCGCGACAAGCGCGACAACGTTTGCTCCACATTAACCCCCACATGCTGCGAGGGCCGGCCACGTGGCCGCCCACCCGCCGCCGCTTGGATACAATCTGATTCACCGGCAAACCGCTAGGAGCAGTCATGTTCATCTCCATAGACGTGGGCAACACCCAGACCACCATCGGGCTCTTCGACGACGGGGGCTCCTTCCTGCACGGCTGGCGCCTCGCCACCGACCGCGCGGACACCTCGGACGAGCTCCGCGAGCGCCTGCACGGCTACTTCGCCATGGACCACTTTGACCTGGCGCTCGTCACGGACGCCGCCATTGCCAGCGTCGTCCCCGTGCTCACAAGGGCGTGGTGCCGCTGCCTGCAGAAGGTCTTGGGGCGCAGCCCCATCCGCGTGGGCGCAGACACGCCCCACACGCTCCCGGTCAACATGCCCAACCCCTCCACCGTTGGCGCGGACAGGATCGCCAACGCGGTCGCCGCCATAGGGACCTACGGTGCGCCGGTGATTGTGGTGGACTTTGGCACCGCAACGAACATAGACGTCGTGGACGCCACGGGAAGCTTCCGCGGCGGTGCCATAGCCCCGGGGCTCATGCTCTCCGCCAGCGCGCTCTTCTCCCGAGCGGCAAAGCTCTCCAGCGTTCCCATTGAGGCACCCGCCCACGCCCTTGGTAACACCACGGAAACCGCCGTCCAGTCCGGCCTGGTCGTTGGCGCGGCCGCGCAGGCGGAGGGGCTGGTAGCCCGCATCAAACGGGAGCTGGCCATAGAGGACGCCCCCGTCGTTGCGACGGGCGGCCTTGCACGCACGGTTGCCCAGGCCACGGACCTCTTCACCGCCGTGGACCCAGACCTGACGCTGCGCGGCATACGGGAGATCTGGCTGCAGATTCGCGCCGCGGAGGCGCAGGCATAGCGGCCGCGCGCCGCGCCGGACACCTACTCCTGAGGGCGAATGACGAACTTCTCTGGCGGGAACTCTATGTCGCCCGCGCTCTTGGTCCGCACCGTGGCGCGGCCCCAGATGTCTATGCCCACGAAGTGGCCCCGCGCGTAGACGCGCCCGTTGGGGTAGCACACGTTGACGGGCTTGCCCAGAAGGGGCACGCAATCAAAGTATTCCGGCAGGAAGGTTGCCCATGGCCCGGCCTTGGCGCGGCTGGAGCGGGAATCCCGCGCCCAGGCATCCGAGCGGGCCGTCATGCCGTCACACAGGGCCCGAATCAGGCCCTCCGGGGTGGCGTGCGCAAGTGCAGGCGGAAGCTTCGCCGTCTCCACGTCCACCGCCGCCACCACGAACATGCCCTCCGCGTAGCCCGCCTTGCTGGAGACGTGGGCCAGGGTCTGATCCCCCTCGCCTAAGACGACCTGGTCCGGCCAGCCGATGCCAACCTCTTCCGAAGGCGCGCCCAGCGCCAGCAGGCCGTCACGCACCCCCAGGGCCAGCACTGCGGGAGCCGCCACCAGCTGACCCATGGGGACGTCCGGCCGCAGAAGGACGCCGCACCTCAGCAGGCCACCGTCCACGAATCCCGTGGACTCACCCGCAGGCGCACCCGCGTATGCGGCCTCGGTAAGGTATGCCAGCGGGGCGTCCGCCCCGCGCGCGTCACTCGCCCCTGCCATGCCGGGGCCTACTGCCACTCTATGGGGCCAAGGTCCGCCAGGACGTGCCCAACCCGCTCTTCCACGGGCGCGACCTCGACGCCGGCGTGCGTGAGGAAGCGCACCGGGTCGCTCATGAGGTCCTCCATGGGCACGAGCACGTAGTCACGCTCCCCAAGGTGGGGGTGGGGCAGCGTCAGCAGCGGCCCCGCGTGCGACTCCCCCTCCACCCAGCAGAGGTCGCAGTCAATGGTGCGGGGGCCGTGGCCCTCCTCGCCAGGCTTGCGGACGCGGTCCAGCGCATCCTCTACCTCCAGCAGGTTCCGCATGAGGACGACGGGGGCGAGCTCGGTGCGAATCTCCGCCACCGCGTTCGCCACGGGCGCGGCAATGCCGTAGGCGGGCTCTGTCACGTACGCGTGGCTCACGCTCACCACGCAGGTGAGAGGCAGCTGGTCTATGAGCTGCGCCGCACGGCGCAGGTAGCCCAGGCGGTCGCCCACGTTGGACCCCAGCGAGACGAAGGCCTGGCGGTCGTCACGCTGGCCGACGGACAGGAAGGCGTTCACGGCCTGGGCGGCCATGCCAACGTTGTGAACGCGCAGGATGCGGGCGCCGTTCGCAACGGCCTGAAGGCACATGCCCACCGTCGCGGCGTCCCTCTCCTGCGCCTCCTTCACGTTGGTCACGGCGCCGACGAAGCGCTTGCGCGACACCGCCTCCAGCACGGGGTAGCCCATGGAGACGATCTTGCGCATGTTGCGCTGGATGACGACGTCCTCGTCCGTGGTCTTGGCAAAGCCGGGGCCGGGGTCCACGCAGATCCTCTCGTGCGCGACGCCGGCACGCATGAGCGTGCGCGCCTGGTCACCCAGGAAGCCCATGACCTCGCGCAGGATGGGGCCCTCCTCCGGCAGGGTGAAGCGGCGGTTGCTTGGCGCCAGCCTGCGCGGGCCGCGGGCCGTGTCCAGCGTGACGGACTTGCGGGAGCTTCTTCCCGAGGTCTCGTTCCAGTGCATGATGACGACGCCGCAGTTGGAGTTGGCAACCACGTCCAGCATATCTGGGTCCGTGAAGCCCGTAACGTCGTTGACGATGGAGGCGCCCAGCCGCACGCAGATCTTTGCCGTGGACGCGTGGCGCGTGTCTATGGAGACGACGGCACCGGCCTCCGCCAGGGCGCGCACCACGGGGACGACGCGCTTGGCCTCCTCCTCCGCGGAGACGGGCGTGTGACCGGGGCGGGTGGACTCCCCGCCCACGTCAATGATGTCCGCCCCGGCGTCCAGCATGTCCAGACCGTGCTGGATGGCCACCTGAGGATCGCTGAACTCCCCGCCGTCAGAGAAGGAATCTGGCGTGACATTCAGAATGCCCATGATGCGGGGCCGCACGAGGGAAATCTCGTGCTCGCCGCACTGCCAGGTGTAGTAGTTCTCTCGAAGCATCCAGTGGTCCTTCCGCTCTGGCGCGCCCGCACCGGCAACTCCGCCTCCGCGCAGGCCGGGCACACATGCATCCAATCATTGTAGCGACTTTGAGGAACGGCTGTTCGCGGGGATGCCGTTGGCGTGGGAGACCCTACCAGTCGAAGGCCTTGGCAATGTCGCAGGCGCAGATGACGTCCGCCATGCTGTCCCCGGGCGTGGGCTCCAGGTTGCAGATGATGAGCTGGCTGCCGCGGAAGTAGTCCACGAGCCCCGCCGCGGGGTACACCACCAGCGACGTGCCGCCAATGACGAGCAGGTCGCAGGTCTGGATGGCGCGAACCGCCCCCATGATCACGTCTTGGTCCAGGCTCTCCTCGTACAGGACCACGTCCGGCTTGACCGGGCCGCCGCACTTCTCGCACCGGGGCTCCCCGGTGGTGGCCAGAACCCAGTCCTGGTCGTACACGGCACCGCACTTGCGGCAGATGTTCCGGTGGGTGGAGCCGTGCAGCTCGTACACCCGCCTGCTGCCGGCCGCCTGGTGCAGGCCGTCTATGTTCTGCGTCACCACGGCCGTCAGCTTGCCCTCCTGCTCCAGCTGCGCCAGCTTCCTGTGGCACTGGTTGGGCTTGGCGTCCGGCACGCACATGACGTGGCGGTAGAAGTCAAAGAACTCCTCGCGGTGGGTCTGGTAGAAGCTGTGGCTGAGCATGGTCTCGGGCGGGTACTTGTACCCGCGCTGGTGGTACAGGCCGTTGGGGCTCCTGAAGTCCGGGATGCCGCTTGCCGTGGAGACGCCCGCGCCGCCGAAGAAGACCACGCTGCCGGCCTCCTGGACCGCCGCCTTCAGCGTTGCCGCGGCCTCTTTGGGGTCTTTGATTGTTTTCGCCATAGCTCCCCCTCATTCCCCTACCATTACTTGCGTCAAACTCTAGCACCCGCCGGGGCGCGCGGGCACATCCTAGCGTCAGGACCCCGGCAAGAAAGGCAAGCGAAACGTCATGGCTGCGCCTCAGCACCCCACACCTGCCATCACCCCCTGCAACGTCACTGACTGCGCCCTCGTCTTCGAGGGCGGCGGCTTCCGGGCCAGCTACACCGCCGGCATCGCCAACGTCCTCTTGGACCAGGGCATCAACTTCGGCTACGTCTGCGGCCTTTCCGCGGGCGCCTCGCACACCGTGGACTACGCCAGCAGGGACCGCGTACGCATTCGCCGCAGCTTCATAGACTTCGCCACCCTCCCCGACCGCGGCGGCCTCCGCTCCATCCTGCGCGGCAAGGGCTACTTCGACGCGGAGTACGACTACACCGGCTGCATCGAGGACGGATACATGCCCTTTGACTGGGGCACCTTCACGGCCAGCGACGTGCGGATTGCCATCCAGACCTTCGACGCGGAGACCGGCCAGACCGTGGAGTTCCGCAAGGAGGACATGGGGGACATATACGACATGGTCGATGCCGTCCGCATGAGCTCCACGCTGCCTGGCTTCATGCACCCCCTGCTGCGTGACGGCCATCGCATGTTCGACGGCGGCCTTGGCGTGGGCGCCGGCATCCCCACCCACCTGGCGGAGGAGGACGGCTACACCAAGTTCCTCTTCGTGGCCACGCGCCCGCGCGGCTACCGCAAGACGGCACCGAGCGGCGCCTACCGCCAGCTGCTGGAGCGGACGCGCAGCCGCTACCCCTACCTGGCGGACGCCCTGCTCACGCGCTACGAGCGCTACAACGCCGCCCTTGACCACATGTTCCAGCTGGAGCAAGAGGGCAGGGCCCTGATCGTCTGCCCAGAGATCATGCCCCTCAAGTCCACCACCCAAGACGTGGCCGTCCTTCGCGACGCCTACCTGCTTGGCTACGACCAGGGCGTTCGCGAGCTTCCTCGCATCCGCAAGTTCCTCTTCGGGAACGAGACGGCCGGCCCCAAGGCGGACCCCGCCGAATGGCTGGCCAGGCTCCAGGACGACGCCTGCGCCCTTGCCCAGCCCACCGACCAGCCCACCGTCAGCCCGGCCTCCCCGTACGGCCTAGCCGGGTTCTCCGTGGGAATGTAGGAGGCCCCATGTACTGCAAGGACTGCGGACACAAGGTAGAGCCCGTCCTCTTCGTCCCCAGCAAGTGCCCCGGCTGCAAGCGTCCGCTTGACTACGCGCCCACGTGGGTCCCCACGGTGGCCCTGCTGGTCCTGCTTGCCGTCTCGCTGGCGGTCATTCTGGTCTTCAGGGCACTCTCGCTCCCCCTTGCGGCCGGTGCCGCCCTGGGCGTTGCCCTGGGAATCTTGGCCTTCAACCTTCTGCAGGTGGTTCTCTTCAGAACGGCAGTCATGACCTGCGACTCCCTTACCGCGCAGCGGCCGGCCGCATGCCGCCGCCAGGGGTCCGCCCGCAAGCTCAGCGCCGCGCAGCAGATTGAGGTCAACCTCGCGCAGGTGGACCTGCCCAAGACCAGCCTGCAGGAGGGGCGACGCCTGGCCGTGGAACGCCCGGCCCCCCGTGCCCAAAGGCGCCAGGCACCCGCACCCGTGCGGCCCCGCCACCGCAACACCTACGATGAGGTCCGTGCCAACGACGCCGCGGGCATAGCCGAGCTTGGCGCGCTCTCGTCCAGCATTGTGAAGGAGCACTTCGACCCCATCATCGGCCCCGAGCAGAACGACTACATGATCCGGCGCTTCAACACCCCAGAGGCCATAGGCCGCCAGCTGGGCGAGGAGGGCTACCGCTACTTCTTCGTGAACGACCCAGAGGCATCCGCCAGCGCCCTGCCGGCAGACCGCCACGTGGGCTTCGTTGCCTTTTACCCGCGCAAGGCCGGGGAGCTCTACCTCAGCAAGTTCTACCTGAGGCGCGACTGCCGCGGGCGCGGCCTCTCGCGCGACATGCTCGCCTTCGTGGCGGACGCCGCCCGCGAGCTAGACTGCAACCGCATCACCCTCAACGTGAACCGCAACAACTACCAGGCCATCCTTGCCTACGAGCACCTGGGCTTCAAGAAGGTGCGCGAGGAGAAGAACGACATAGGCAACGGCTTCTTCATGGATGACTTCGTTTACGAGCTCGCCGTCTAGGCAAGTGCCTGGCCAACACGAACGGGAGGTACCAATGTATTGCGAGCGCTGCGGGCACAAGGTGGGCGTGGCGGGGACCACGCTGGGCAAGTGCCCGAAGTGCGGCCGCGAGTTTGACCTCAGGCCACGGTGGCTGGACGTGCTTCTCATGCTCCTGGCCTTTGCCCTGGTCCCTACGGTCGCGCTTGGCCTCTTTGCCGCCGGCCTGCGGGTGGCGACGGCCGCCCTGGGCATTGCCGTCTTTGCCGCGGTTGCCTTCCGCGTCCTTGTGACGCATGCTCTGGTCTCCGCCCACGTGCTCAGGTCCGCGGGCTTCACTCGGGAGCCCACGGCCCACGCCCGCGAAGTGGCCAAGCTCATCAGCAAGGACGAGGAGCGCCTCGCCCAGACGGAGCAGGCGCTGCAGATGATTCCGGACTTCAAGCCCATGCAGCCCGTTGCCCAACGGGGCAACGCCTCAGCCCCAGCGCGTCGGGTGCGTTCGTTCGCCGAGCCCAAGCTTCGCTATGTTGAGGTGGACCCCGCCGACGCGACCCAGGTGGGCCTCCTGCAGGGCCTTTACCGCAGGAACCTGCAGGATGCCTGGGGAATAGACCTTGCGGAGGCAGACCTTGCCGCCTGGGCCGACGCACATGCCACCGCGGCCTCCCTGGCGGCGCAGATCTCCCGCGAGGGGACGGGCTATTGGCTGGTCTACCGGCGCGGGGGCGACGCGCAGGCCATGAATGGCACCCCCGCCGAGGCCGCACCCGCGCCGCTGGGCCTGCTGGGCCTTCAGCCCCATGGGCCGGAGGCGCCCCACACGCTGGACGTCATCGCCCTCTACCTTGACCCCGCCCAGCGCGGCAAGGGCCTCTCTCGTGACCTTGTTGCCTTTGCCGCAAAGGCGGCGGACCAGCTGGACATGACGCACCTGGCGCTGCGCGTCGCCAAGGCCAACCCCCTCGCCTCCGTCAGCGCGGAGCACCTGGGCTTCGTTCGCAAGGGGCAGACGGAGCGCCGCCTGGCGCCGGACCGCTACGTGGCAGAGTACTTCTACCGGCTGGACCTGCGCTAGGCTGGCCCTGCCCCGCGGCGGTGGGGCCCCTTGCCGCTACAGCTGTACGCGCGTCCCCACGGCATGCTCCAGCACCGCCAGGAAGGTCTTCCTGTCGCGCGTGGCAACCAGCTCCTGCGGGAAGTGCACCTCGTCCAGAAGCGCCCGCACGCGCCCGAACTGCCCTACCGAGGGGTAGATGTGCGCGTCCGTTGCGGTCGAGACCATGACGCCCAGCTCGGCGCAGCGCTCCGCTATTGCCAGGCACCTGCCGCGCGCCTCCTTGGCGTGCCTGCCCTCCAGGCTGTGCTCGTTTATCTCGATGAGCTTGCCCTTCTCCTTGGCCACGGTCAGGACCTCGTCCAAGTCGAACGGCACGCCAGACCTCCCCACGTGCCCTAGAATGAGCACCTTAGGGTCCTCCAGGACGTTGACGTACATCTGCGTCGTGGCGGCAAGGGAGGCGCCAGCCATGGGGGCCGTGTTGTGAATGCTGGCAATGGCGTAGTCCGCGCCACGGAAGACGAAGTCCTTGAGGGTGGTCGGCGCGGCAAGCGGCTTCTGGGTTATGTCGCAGCCCACGGGAACGTTCCAGCCGAAGAGGTGACCCTCAAGGTCCATGATGTCGGCCTCGCAGCCGTGCAAGACCACCACCCCGTCCCACACGCGCGGCCATATTCCAAAGTTGATGAAGTGCTGGAAGTTGCGGGCGTCGTTGGTGGGGAAGAGCATGGCACCAAAATGGTCCGTGGAGCCCAGCAGCTCAAGGCCGGCCTCGGCGGCGGCGCGCACGCACTCGCCAATGGTGGAGTAGGCGTGACGAGAATAGATGGTGTGCGTGTGGACGTCGCAGGCTATGCGAAGCGGCTTACTGGGCATAGCTTTCCTTGAGCTTCTTCCAGGCGGGCATGGAGTTCACGATGGTCTCGTAGCTCACGCAGTAGCCCAGGCGCACCCAGCCGTGGCAGCCGAAGGACTCGGACGGCACGGGCAGCAGCTCCAGCTTCTTGCAGCGCTCGAAGAAGGCGTTCTCGTCCGGCTCCAGCGCCTTCATCCACAGGTAGAAGGCACCCTGCGGCTCAATGTACTCGTAGCCCAGCTCAGAGAGGCCGCTCAGCAGGGCCTCGCGGTTCCTGACGTAGGCGTCCAGGTTGGTGGGCACGTCAACGCAGTCAATGAGCACGCGCTGGAAGAGGGCGGGGGCGCACACGAAGCCCAGCTTGCGGCCGGAGCCGGCCACGGCAAACACCAGGCTGTCGTGGTCCGGGTTGGTGTTGGGCACCAGGATCCAGCCAATGCGCTCGCCGGGGAGCGAGAGGGACTTGGAGTAGCTGTAGCACACGATGGTCGCGTCGTAGATGCTGGGCACCCAAGGCACCTCAACCCCGTAGGCAAGCTCGCGGTAGGGCTCGTCGGACACCAGGTAGATGGTGTGGCCGTACGTCGCGGACTTCTCCCTGAGGACGGCCGCCAGGTCCTCCAGGTTCTGCTGGCTGTAGACGGAGCCCACGGGGTTGTTGGGCGAGTCAATGAGCACGGCCACCGTGTGCTCGTTGATGGCCGCCGCCATGGCCGCAACGTCAATCTGGAACGTGGCTGGGTCCGCCAGCACCTCCACGCACTTGGCGCCGGCGTTCTCTATGAAGACCTTGTATTCCGGGAAGTAGGGGGCCACCACGGCCACCTCGCAGGCTGCGTCGCGCTCCACAATGGCGTTGAAGACGATGGAGAGCGAGCCCGCGGCACCGCAGGTCAGGTACAGGTCTGCCGGGGCGTAGCCGGTGCCGAAGCGACGGTTGAGCGAGTCCGCCACAGCCTTGCGCGCCTGGGGCAGGCCCGCCGCGGGCGTGTAGCCGTGCAGGGACACGGCGGGCAGCGTGAGGGCATGCCCAATGGAGTCGCGCACGGCGTCCGGCGCGGGCACGCTGGGGTTGCCCAGGCTGAAGTCGAACACGTTCTCCGCGCCAATCTCCGCCTTGCGGGCGCTGCCGTAGGCCGCGATCTCGCGGATGGAGCTCTTGGAAGCGCCGTATGCGTAGCTCATCTGGTTAATGCTCATGGAAACCCCTTCTTGCTCAGGCGCGGGGAGCCTGGGCGCCACGCGTCCGGCCGTGCCCGCGCCACAAAGGTCACAGATGGGTTTTATTGTAGGCACCTCGCTGGTACCGTGCCACAATGCCCCAGACTGGAAACGCCGGCGGCAAGGCCACGCCCCACGCGTGGCCCGTGCGCTCACTCGCCAAGGAGGGCAGCCACGCCCGCCGCCGGTATGCCGCCAAGGGAATGGGATGCTGCTATTCTCAACGGTACGCTGTTCCTTGTAGGCAAAGGAAAGGACTACTCCCATGCCCAAGAAAGCCCTGAGGGCGGCCGGCATAGCCGCTGCCGCCGTTACCGCGGCAGGCGCGGCACTTGGCGCCTATTCTCACCTGCGCTACGGGCGCTCCGCCTCCGCCACCCTGTGCGAGCTGGCAATGAGGCCCATCTCCCGCTCGTCCACGCCCCGCAACAGCCAGGAGCTGACAGACCAGCTAAACAAGCTCAGCATCTCCAACGAGAGGCCCTACAAGCCGCCCATTCCCCTGCGCTCCATCTCGTTTGACGAGACCCGGGACGACATGAAGACCTACCACATTGGCACGACGGGCAAGAACGAGCGCGCCGTCCTCTACCTGCACGGGGGCGGCTACGCCAAGCAGCCGAACGCGCTTCACTGGTCCTTCGTCGACCGCCTGTGCCGCCTGAGCGGGGCGGAGATCTGCGTGCCCCTCTACCCGCTTGCGCCGGAGCACTCCTACGACGAGGCCTACGAGTGCGTGCGCGCCCTCTACGCCGGCATGGTTGACCGCTATGGCGCGGAAAACCTGACCCTCATGGGCGACTCGGCCGGCGGCGGCTTCGCCGCTGGCCTTGCGGAGGCCCTGCCGGAGTTCCAGCTGCCGCAGCCCGCGCACCTGGTGCTCATCTCGCCCGAACTCGACCTCAGCATGTTCAACCCAGAGATCATTCGGCTTGCGGCCAAGGACCCCTACCTGGATCCCTGGGCAGTGGCCCAGTACGGGCGTGCCTGGGCCGACGGCGATGACCTCACCTCTCCGCGCCTCTCCCCCAAGTTCGGCGACGTCTCCTGCCTCCAGAACGTCACGCTTTACGCGGGAACGCGCGAGCTCTACTACCCGGACATCGTTGAGTTTGCAGACCAGCTGCAGGCGGCGGACGTGGCGACAGACATGGTCATAGGCAAGAACCTCAACCACGCCTGGCCGCTCCACCCCACCCCGGAGGCAAGGCGGGCCATGAAAGACCTTGCCGAGCTTGTCAAGTCTGAGGCCTAGCGGTCACAAACGGTCGCATTTTTGCCGCAAGCGGTACCTTTTGGACCCAAAATGTGGACGAACTGCGATTGTTCCCTCTTCAACTAGCACAGCGTTACCCTGTTTAGCTGCAGATATGTTTTCTGTTGTTTTACTGAAGGCGGTTCTAATGGACTTCAAGACCCTCTTGGGTATTGCCGCGCTCCAAGAGCTGGAGCAGCGCAGGCCTATGCTTCGCCAGCAGAGGGCTCAGTGCGACGCGCACAAGGACGTCGCCGAGCGGGAGCGCGCCGAGGCAAAGAAGCTTGGGGAGCGCTGCTGATTCCAGACGCAGCAACCTGGCGCACCAGGGCCCGCACGGTTGTGCCGTGCGGGCCCTTTGTTTGTGGTCGCATGAAGGCCGAGGTAGTGACGATGACGCCAGCCGCACCTTCCAGTTACTCCGCCGTACCAGCCTCGCCGCCAGGCCTCCTCCTGACGCTTGACCCTACCCCCTGGATCATCTTGCAGAGCTCCTCGTTCACCTCGTGAATGTCCCTCGCGCCGTACTCGCCCGTCAGCCAGCTGTACTGGGCCCAGAGCACTCCCGCGAAGATGAAGTCCGCATGCTCCAAGACGGTGAGCGCGCGCTCGCCATACTCCTCGTTGAGGAAGTCGCGCAGCCGCTCCCTGGTCTTGCCAACAATGGCGACGGTGAGGGGTCCCAGGCTGCTCGTGCCCGTGAGCTTCTGCAGCAGGGCGCGGTTCGCGTTGATGAAGTTGCCCGTCTGCTCCAGCACCGGCATGGGGTTCTCTATGCAGGAGGGGTCCATCACCTGGACCAGCAGGTTCGACAGGGTGTCCGTGAGCGTGTCCACCGCCGTGTTCATGAGGTCGTCCATGTTCTTGAAGTGGGCATAGAACGTCCCGCGGTTGAGGTCGGCACGTGCCGTCACGTCGGTCACCGTGATCTTCTCGTAGGGCTTCTCGGCCAAGAGCTCCAAGAAGGCCGATTCCAGCAGCCGAACCGACCGCTCCGCGTTGCGGTTCCTCGTCTTTCCGCCAGTTGTCTTCTGCATCCCTGTCCGCCTCCTCCAACGGGCCGCCCTTGGGCAACTTGGCCGCAGGGCCAAATCCCATCTCGACAGAAATATCTACCCAAAGTTCGTAGAAATCAACATATGTTTGTCTTTGTACATGCGTTATTTCTTCTACATGCGCCGTGCCCCATACCCCGCACTCCTCGTATTCCTGCCGGTGTTGGCCTGCCTTCGTTTGCCGCAAGGCGCTGGCCGCGTGCGCCGCGTCACCGTATGATGGTCTGTAGGGCTGGCCTGAGGGAGGGTTCGCATGAGCTTCTGGCGCGACCTCCTCTTTCGCTACGGGCCGCGACGCGGCTTTGCGACGGGGGAGATTGACATCGCATCGGGCATGAACGTGCGCGAGCTCGGCGGCTTCGAGACGCCAAGCGGCCGCACGCTCAACCACCGCTTCATCCGCTCCGGCACCACGGCCAACATCAGCAAGAAGGATGCGGGGGAACTCTGGGGCTACGGCGTGCGCAGCGTGCTTGACCTGCGCGGAACCGATGAGGTCGCAGGCAGCCCGGAACGCCTGGCCCAGCTCCTGGACGTGCATTACCTGAACGTCCCGCTCTATGACTACGACATGACCGCGGCCCTGCTGGAGCGCCCCGGCAGCTCCGATGGCTACCTGGCCGAGGGCTACCTCAAGATGCTCTCCAACAAGGCGGCCGTGCGCGCCATCTTCTCCTTCTTGGCCGCGGAGCCGCTCGACAGCTGCACCCTCTTCCACTGCGGTGCGGGCAGCGACCGCACGGGCATAGTCTCCATGCTGCTGCTGGGCCTGGTTGGAGTTGAGCGCAAGCAGCTCATTGCCGACTACGCCTACTCCTTCGGCTACATTCCGGAGGTCAACGCCGCCATCTTCGGCGCGGGCACGCAGCACCACGTGCGCGAGGACCTTGCCATGCGCATAGATGCCATCTCCGTCGCGCACGACCGCCTCATCTCCACCTACGGCAGCTTCCAGCACTACCTGGAGGAGTGTGGCGTCACCGACTCCGAGCTGGCCCGCGTCCGCCTGCGGCTCACGGGCAAGCAACCCGAGCCAGCCTTCAGCGTGGACCTGCTCAACGACTCCTCCACGGAGGCGGACCAGAAGCGCGCCTACTACCTGAGCACGTACCACAACCCCGACAAGATGATCGCGGACCTGTACTACTACGCCCAGCGCACGCGCGACCTGACGGACCGCGTGGACGAGGGCATGCACGACCGCTCCTTCCACGACCATGAGTACATCACCCTCGATGTGCCGGAGGCCGAGATGGGCAAGCTCTTCGCGCCAGTGCCGGGCGTGGTCCTGTCCCACCACCTGCCGGGGACGGAAGGCGGGTCCGCCCGCATACGGCTGGCGCCGACAGGCCACACGGTCTACGCCCCCGCCACCTGCCGCGTGACGGCGCAGATTCCCAGCCACAACGCCATTGGCCTTCTCACGCAGGACGGGATGGAGCTCGTCATCTCCATTGGGGAGAATCCCACGGCATACCACGGCGACGGCTTCAGGCAGCACGCCTGGCAGAACGACAGCATCAGGCGCGGCATGCCCCTCATCTCGTGGGATGCCACCAAGCCGGAGGTTCGTGCCCTCGCGACCGTGGTCACGGTTGAGATAACCAACGCATCAGAGATGAGCCACGTCCGCTTTGCCGAACGCGGCAAAGAGATCAGCGCCGGCGACGCCATTGCCGCCGTCTCGTGGTAGGCCCGATGGTAAGCTCCGAAGTACAGACACCAAGAACCAGGCAGACGCCCCGGCACCAAGCCCCGAACGCAGCAGATTGGAGCACCCCATGAAGTACGCACGCAGAACCGCACTCGCGCTCTCACTCGCACTGGCCCTGTCCCCCGGGCTCGTGGCCTGCAATTCCCAGGGAACCGCAGCAGCCGGCGGGTCATCCGCCCAGCAGGCCACGACAGCCGGGTCTGCCGCGTCCTCGGCCGGCAGCGCCGCAGACGCCGGCAGCTCTGCGGAGGCCGGTAGCTCTGCTGGCTCTGCCGCACAGGCCGGAAGCTCCGCCGCACCCTCCCCCACCGCGGAACCCGCCGCCGCGCAGATCACCTACGACGTCAGCCGCAACATAATAGACACGCCCTACTACGCCGTCGTCCTGCCCAGCAGCTGGACCGGCCACTACAAGGCCTGGGACGAGGGGGCGGAGCTCGTCACGCGTGACGACGGCACGGGCCTGGGCTGCACCGTGCACATCGCCCGCGTGGATTCCGACGACCCCACCGCCGCCCCAACGCAGGAGGACTACGCCTCTGGCGTCTACGGCATCACGGTCTTCAACGAGAACTACGACGTCCAGGGGGAGTTCTCCGCCATACCGCTTGGGGACGTCATCGCCGCCCCGGGCTGGCACGTCACGGTGTATGGCCCCTGGGGCCAGGACGAAGCGGTGGCCGAGCTCGCGGACTGCGTCTCCCTCAAGTAGCTGCAATAGACGGCTGGTCGCGTGCTACGCGTGGCGCGCGACCACCGTTCCCGGCCACACGTTGCCCGCAGCCAGGGCGTCCCACTCGCTGGAGCTGATGGTCAGGCTGGACTTCTGCAGGTCACTGCGCTTGGAGGCGGCGTCGATGTCCCTCACCATGCGCACGAAGGCCTTGAGCGTGGGGTCCTTGGTCCGGTCTGCGTCCGCGTTCACGGGCACGCGTTCCAGCAGCACGTAGGCAAGCTCCGAATAGCCAAGGATGACTCCCGTCCTGCGGTCCTCGGAGTCGTCCACCACGAAGTAGACGTGCTTGGGCCTCCTCCCCTGCAGATAGGCGGCGGCCTGCGCGGCACCGCACCGCTCCCGCAGGGTGGAGAAGACGGGCAGTGCCTTGGCGCGCTCGGCATCCGTCGCCTCAAGCCGCCTGGGGTTGAGGAAGAGAGCCTCGCACAGGCGGTCCAGCTGGTCGAAGCTGGGAACGGACTGGCCGTTGAGGCAACCCTGCAGGGCCTCCACGGAGGACCCACCGGCAAGGCGCGCCACCGCGGCGGGAGTCACCCCAGGCTCCCCCTCCGCAATGAGGTCGAGGGCCTCGTATATGCGCTCTGCGTACGTCTTTGCGTAGTCAAGGGGCAGGCGGGACCCGTCCGCCGCGCGCTTCCTTGCGGCTCCCGCCCCCTTCTTCCGGGAGGAACCCTTGGAGACCAGGTCGAAGGCGGCCACCGCGGAGTCGTCGTCCTCCGCCGCCTGCAGGAACGCCGCCACGGAGGCGAACTCGCCAGCATCGTGCGCGGCACGGGGTCTCGCCTGCTCGGCCGCGCGCTGGCGGGCCGGCACAGCGTCATCCGAGAAGCCGCCTTGCTGGCCTGCGTCCGCCTGCTGTGGCTGGGGTGCCGAGGCCTGGGCCTCCCGCCGGGCCGCCTCCTGCTGGGCCGCGGCGCGGACAGCCTCCTCCCGCGCCTGCCTCTCCGCACGCTCGGCCTCGGCCTGCGCCAGTTGGGCCTGCTGGCGCGCCTGCGCTGCGGCTATACGCTCCTGAATGGCCTTCTTGGACGCCTCCGCCCGCGCCTTTGCCGCGGCCTCCTCGGCCTCCTTCTTGGCCCTCTCCTTCTCTGCCTCGGCCGCGGACACGCGCTTGTCCAGCGCCTCCACCAGCTCTGGCCTGAGCAGCATCTCGAAGCGGTGGGCGCCCACCTTGCCGGCCGGACGCTGCTGGTACATGAGGGGCCACCACTCCGGGTTGCCAAACTGGTCCCGCTGGGGAGGCTCCTTGCCCAGATGCTCCCCCACGCGCTTGGCGGTATCCTCCAGCCAGCGGCGGTAACGACCCATGGTGGCACCGTAACGCACGCTCAGCTGCTGGAAGGTTGCGGGGACACCGTAGTCCCGCAGCTCCTGCGTGGCGCGCAGGCCGTCCTCGTCAAAGACGGAGGAATCCGCCAGCATGGCGGCCCATTGGTCCACGGTGATCTGCGGGTCGTAGTCCTCCGGCGTAGGCCGCCACGTGTAGTCGACCTCCGGCTCCTCCTCCGGCGCCGCCTTTGCCGCCTCTGCGTTGCGGCGCGCGGCCGCGTTCCGATCGTTCCTGATGATGGTCATGGTATTCCCCTGTCAGCCCTTGTACCTGCAGAAGTATACGACCATGTGGCGAGGAGCACACCCCAAGGCACGACACGCGTTCGCAACAGGAGCGACCCACAAACGTACTTTTCCAATTACAAGAAAGTCATAGGCTCACGCAAGAATAGCCGTAGGCCCTGACGACCACTCCTCTTCTCCGGCACATCGTCGTCAGGGCCGTCTTGCACGCGGTGTACCACGCCCTCGCGCTCGCCGTGACTTGCCCAAACGGGCTTCGGCAGCCCTGCGGAAGCCAACTTTGTGCAAACGGTGTTCTGGATGTCAAGAATATTTGAATCGCGCAACTTCCAGAACGAAGACGAGCAAAGGGGGTAAAAGTACATCAACGAACAAAGCGAACAGGGAACGCCGCGTTCGGACAACTTGCAAAGTAATGGAATCCACCTTCCCTTCCCCGTTACGAGCAAGCGCGTACAAGATGGGCCCCAACCGAGGACGACGGTTGGGGCCCATTGGTTTTTCTTGGTCTAATTTGTTGCGGAAGCCTTGGTGACTCCCCGCGGCTCGCACGCCTGGCGAAGGCTAGCCCACGGCAAGGCCCCGAACGGCAATGACGATGGCCAGCACCAGGATGAGCAGGGCAATGACGGGCAGGATGCGCACGCCGCCCACCGTGGGCTCGCCGGAGCGAGGCCTCGCGGCGGCATCGCGGCGTGCGGTGCCCCGCCTGCGCTGGTGGTCACCGGCCCGGCGGGCACTCCCGGACCTGCGGTCGGACCTTCCGGAGCGGCCGTCGTCCGGGCTGATGCCGCCCATTGGGACGCGCTGCCTGCCCAGGCTGCCCAAGGGTGCGGGAGGCTGCGCATAGACGGGCCGGCCGTTGCGGTCCCGCCGCACGCTTCCACCCTGCACGGGGTAACCGTTGCGGTCGTAGCCGTTGTGGTCGCGCACGTAGCCCTGGCTGGCGCCGCGCAGGTTGTACCCCTGCGCGTTGTAGCCGTAGCCCGAGCCCCGCAGCGAGGCACCGGTCGCTCGCTGGCCCCCAGCGCCCCTGCCCGTTCGGCCTTCGTCCCAGCGCGAGCCCATGCCAGGTCACTCCCCCGCAGTCTCGCCCGTGGTGGGAGCCTCGACGGAGGAGTCTTCCGCATCCGCGGGCATGGCCTCCTCGTCTGCGCCCGCCACGTCCGTCAGTGGCTTCCGAACGTCGCCGCGGCGGACGGCAGCGCTGTGGTCGGCGGCGCCAATTGCCTCGGAGGGGTGCTCGGCAACGTACTCGTCCCACTTGTCGTCCAGAAGCGCGTCCACGACCTCACCCTCCACGGTCTCGCGGTCCAGCAGGACGGCGGCCATGGTCTCCATCTGCCTGCGCCGGGACGAGAGGACCTTGGTCGCGCGCGCATGCGCCTTGCGCATGATGCGTTCCACCTCGTCGTCGATGCGCTTGGACGTCTCGGCCGAGTAGTCGTTGTGGTTGGCGTAGTCGCGTCCCAGGAACACCTCGTGCTGGGCCTCGCCGAAGACCTGCGCGCCCAGCTCCTCGCTCATGCCGTAGCGCGTGACCATCTCGCGCGCGATCTTGGTGGCACGCTCCAGGTCGTTGCTCGCGCCCGTGGTGATGTCCCCGCAGAAGAGCTCCTCGGCGGTGCGACCGCCAAGCAGCACGGCAATCTGGTCCAGCATGCCGTCGCGCGTCTCCAGGAAGTGGTCCTCTTCGGGCAGCTGCAGGGTGTAGCCCAGGGCGCGCCCGCGGCTGATGATGGAGATCTTGTGCACGGGGTCCGAGTTCTCCAGCACGTGGCCAACCAGGGCATGGCCCGACTCATGGAACGCTATGGTGCTGCGCTCCTTCTCCGTCATGACGCGGCTCTTGCGCTCCGGGCCGGCTATGACGCGCTCCATTGCCTCCTCGACCTCGGTCATGCCCACCTTGTCCTTGTGGCGACGGGCGGCGAGCAGGGCTGCCTCGTTCATGAGGTTGGCCAGGTCGGCACCCGTGAAGCCCGGCGTGAGCTGGGCCAGGCGCTCGAACTTGACGTCGTCACCAAGTGGCTTGTTCTTGGAGTGCACGCGCAGAATCTGCTCGCGGCCCTTTACGTCGGGGCGGTCCACGGTCACGCGGCGGTCAAAGCGGCCGGGGCGCAGCAGTGCCGGGTCAAGGATGTCCGGGCGGTTGGTGGCGGCGATGAGAATGACGGCCGAGTTGTCCTCGAAGCCGTCCATCTCTACCAGCAGCTGGTTCAGGGTCTGCTCGCGCTCGTCGTGGCCGCCGCCCAAGCCGGCTCCGCGCTGACGTCCCACGGCGTCGATCTCATCGATGAAGATAATGCAGGGCGCGGCCGCCTTGGCCTGCTTGAAGAGGTCGCGCACGCGGCTTGCGCCCACGCCCACGAACATCTCCACGAAGTCAGAGCCGGATATCGAGAAGAATGGCACGCCCGCCTCGCCGGCCACCGCCTTGGCGAGCAGCGTCTTGCCCGTGCCCGGAGGGCCCACGAGAAGCACGCCGTGCGGTATCTTTGCGCCCATCTTCTGGTAGCGCTCGGGCTCGCGCAGGAAGTCGCGGACCTCCTTGAGCTCCTCCACC
>OMVJ01000018.1 GCA_900314495.1 uncultured Olsenella sp. | reverse complement strand
TGCCCAAAGCGGAGCTGGGCGCCCCAGACGGCTGGAATTGGCCGTCTGGGGCGCTTTTGAGTGGAAAGACCGTGCATGAAGTTGGGTATAATCCCTCTGTTTGGTATTATGTGAAGGCTTGCGCAGATTCATGCGGGCGTGGCGGAACTGGTAGACGCGCTGGATTTAGGTTCCAGTGGGAGAAATTCCGTGAAGGTTCGAGTCCTTTCGCCCGCACCATCAGCGCACGCTTGAGCAGGAAAGCACCGGCGGCGGCCGTCGCCGGAGTACGAGACACTGGAGGAACGTTGAAGATCACCGTCACCGCCGAGAAGGGCCAGGACAACGAGCTTGCCGCAAAGCTCACTGTCGACAAGAAGGACGTCGACGCCGCTGTCAAGAAGACCTACAAGGACATTGCCTATCAGTACAACTTCCAGGGCTTCCGTCGTGGCCGCGCCCCCCGTCCCGTCATCGACAGCATCATCGGCCGTCGTGCGGTCTATGCCGAGGCAACCAACTCCGTCCTCACCCAGGCGGAGCCCCTCATGCTGGAGGAGCTGGACGTCGTCCCCGTCAAGCAGCCGGACTACGGTGAGAATCCCGCCCTCGTGGTCGAGCACCAGGACTACGTGGTGGACGTGAAGATCGAGCTCCGTCCCGAGGCCGAGCTTGACTCCTATGACGCCCCCGCCATCACCATGCCTTCCGAGGAGGCAACCGAGGCCGAGATTGACGCCCAGATCCAGGAGCTCCTGTCCTACCGCACCTCCTATGAGGACGTGGAGGAGGACCGCCCCGTGGAGGCCACGGACTTCGTCCTCATCGACTTCGCCAACAAGTCCAACCTCCTGCAGTACGAGGGCACCGACCGCATGGTCAACCTCTCCACCGCGGACGAGAACCTGCGTGACGGCATCGTCGGCATGAAGAAGGGCGAGACCAAGGACGTCTCCTGGACCACGGAGCACGAGCACGACGGCGAGAAGCACACCCTGGAGTTCGCCGGCACCGTCACCCTCAAGGCCATCCGCAAGCCCGTCACCCCGGAGCTCACGGACGAGTCCGTCAAGACCGACTTTGGCTTCGACACCGTGCAGGAGCTTCGTGACGCCGTGAAGGAGGAGATCGAGGAGGACAAGAAGCGCACCCTCCCCGAGCTCAAGGAGGACCGCCTGGTGGAGGAGGTTGGCAAGCACCTCACCCTGGAGGAGGTCCCCGCCGACTACACCGAGCAGGTCTTCAACGAGATTGCCAACCAGTTCCTGCAGCAGCTGCAGAACCAGGGCATGACGCTGGACCTTTACCTGCGCGCCCGCGGCATCTCTGGTGACGCCTTCGTGAAGGACCTGCGCGAGCAGGCCGGCGAGCGCGCCCGCCAGTCCCTGGCGCTGGACGCCCTGGCCAAGAAGCTGGGCTTCGAGGCCTCCGAGGAGGAGGTCCGCGCCGAGTTCGTCAAGGCTGGCGTGGAGGACGTTGACAAGTCCATCGAGCAGTTCCGTTCCGAGGGCCGTCTGCCTGGCATCCGCGAGTCCATCAAGCGCACCAAGGCGGTTGACTGGCTGGTCGAGAACGCCACGGTGACCATCGAGGACGAGTCTGCCGAGGAGCCCGCAGAGGCTGCCGCCGAGGAGCCCACTGCCGAGGCCGAGGAGAACGCGGCCGAGTAGTTTCGAACTTTCGTTTTGGGGTATAACAAACCTCGTTAACGATCGTGCCCCGGGCGTTAGCGCCTGGGGCACATTTGCAAGAAAGGATGGGACCGCATGGCAAACCCCACCAACATTCCGCTCATCCCCTACGTCGTGGAGCAGACGCCCCGCGGTGAGCGCAGCTACGACATCTACTCTCGCCTGCTGAACGACCGCATCGTCTTCCTGGGGGAGGAGATCACGCGCGACTCCGCCAACCTGGTCATAGCCCAGCTCCTGCACCTCGAGAGCCAGGATCCAGACAAGGACATCTCCCTGTACATTGACTCCCCCGGTGGCGAGGTCTACGCCGGCCTTGGCATTCTGGACACCATGAACTTCATCAAGCCGGACGTCTCCACCATCTGCGTGGGCATGGCTGCCTCCATGGCAAGCGTGCTGCTTGCGGCTGGCACCAGGGGCAAGCGCTTCGCCCTGCCCAACTCCATGATCCTCATCCACCAGCCCAGCTCCGGCGCCCAGGGCCAGCAGACGGACATCCAGATCGTCGCGGACGAGACCAAGTGGATCCGCGGCCACCTGAACGAGCTGCTGTCCCAGTACACCGGCCAGCCCGTGGAGAAGATCAACGCAGACACGGAGCGTGACAACTACATGCGCGCGCAGCAGGCCCTTGAGTATGGTCTTGTGGACCATGTCATCACCTCTCGCGCACAGCAGAACACCGAGGAGTAATTGGATGCCGTCCTACAACGACGAGATGCATTGTTCGTTCTGTGGCAAGTCGCGGAGCCAGGTTCGCAAGCTCATCGGGGGCCCCAACGGGGTCTACATCTGCGATGAGTGCGTCAACGCGTGCGAAGACATCATGCACGAGGCCGACGCCAACGCCGCCGTGGGGGAGGAGGCGGAGCCCCTGGAGTACGAGGAGTACGAGGGCGACCTGCCCCTGAGGGACCTTCCCACCCCGCACCAGATCTACGACGAGCTCTCCCAGTACGTCATGGGCCAGGAGGCCGCCAAGCGCGCCATGAGCGTGGCCGTGTACAACCACTACCGGCGCATTCTCTCGGGCGACGACGAGGTGCCCGAGGGGTCCGAGAAGGTGGAGCTTGCCAAGAGTAACATCCTGCTGCTGGGCCCCACCGGCACAGGCAAGACGCTCCTGGCGCAGACCCTGGCCCGCTTCCTGGAGGTGCCCTTCGCCATTGCGGACGCCACCACGCTGACGGAGGCCGGCTACGTGGGCGAGGACGTGGAGAACATCCTGCTCAAGCTCATCACGGCCGCAGACGGCGACGTGGAGCGCGCGCAGGTGGGCATCGTCTACATCGACGAGATCGA
The DNA here is from genome assembly GCA_900314495.1 of uncultured Olsenella sp. GTDB lineage: Bacteria > Actinomycetota > Coriobacteriia > Coriobacteriales > Atopobiaceae > Olsenella_K. Next base: position 86,955 of record OMVJ01000018.1, on the reverse strand, counting down.
CAAGGTTGCCCGCAAGGCGGAGAACCTCTCCATCACGCGCGACGTCTCCGGCGAGGGCGTGCAGCAGGCCCTGCTCAAGATTCTCGAGGGCACGGAGGCCAGCGTCCCGCCCCAGGGCGGCCGCAAGCACCCCCAGCAGGAGCTCATCCACATCGACACCACCAACATCCTGTTCATCTGCGGCGGCGCCTTCGTCGGGCTGGACAAGATCGTGGCGGACCGCATTGGCAAGAAGGGCGTTGGCTTCAACGCCGAGCTTGGCAAGAAGGTGGAACAGAACGAGGACGAGCTCATGAGCCAGGTCATGCCCCAGGACCTGCACAAGTTTGGCATGATCCCGGAGTTCGTGGGCCGCATCCCCGTCATCACCTCCACCAAGGAGCTGACGGAGGACGACTTGGTCGAGATTCTGACCAAGCCCAAGAACGCCATCGTGAAGCAGTACAAGCGCATGTTCCAGATCGAGGGCGTCACGCTGGACTTCCAGGAGGACGCCCTGCGCGAGATTGCCCGCCAGGCCATAAAGCGCAACACCGGTGCCCGTGGCCTGCGCGCCATTTGCGAGAACACCCTGCAGGAGACCATGTTCGACCTGCCGAGCGACTTGGACATCACCCGCGTGCTGGTGACCAAGGAGGCCGTGGACGGGACGGAGAAGCCCCGCGTCATTCGCTCCCAGCACGTGGAGAGGCGGTCTGCCTAGGGCGCTGACCTCTCCCTTCGCCTTCCCACAAGGCCCGTGCAAGACCAATGGACCCCCGGCTGCCCCAAGTGCGACCGGGGGTCTTCCTTTGGCGGGCGGCGGCCGCCGAACGAATTGACGCACCGCCACGATTTGCCAACAGGTTGGCGCCGACGGCGGGTCGGGTTGCTATTCTATGTGTGTGCTATTCGGTCAACTGAGCCATGGAGGCTTTCATGATAAGTGTGGCGGATGCGCGCAAGGCGCGTGACGCGGCTGAGGCGGACGTGCAGAAGAAGACGGCGGCCCGGGCGGAGGCCCTGGCGGCAGCGTCTGAGGCAAGGGTTCAGATGGAGGAGGCAAACGCCCGCCGCAACGAGGCCAAGGCCGTTGTGGACGACCTCAAGGCCAAGCTGAGGTCCATTCGCGAGGAATCGGTGAACAACACGGCTGCCGCCCGCAAAGCAAAGGTGGAGTACGAGGTGGCGGAGCGCCAGGTGGACGAGGCCGTGGCTGCCGCCAAGGCGGCCCACGACAAGCTTGCAAGTGCGGAGAGCGCTCACGAGGGTGCGGAGCGCGCGCTGGCGGAGGCCAACGAGCGCGTGGCGCGCGTGGGCGACGACGAGTCTGCCATGCGCACCAGCCTGGACGAGAAGGTGCAGGCGGCCACGGAGGCCCAGCGGCGGCTTGACTCCGCCTCCCAGGCCACCGCGGACGCGCGCGGCCTGGTGGAGCGCCTGAGGAAGGAGCTGGATGAGGCCAAGGCCAAGGCAGACTCCATGCAGACGGACGACTCAAAGCTCGAGGCCAAGATAGAGGAGCGGTCCGCCGCCTACCGCAAGGCCGCGGAGGCCGCCAAGTCTGCCGAGAGGTCCAACAAGGACGCGGAGACCCACCTGGCCAAGACGGAGAAGGCTGCGGAGGTCGCCAAGAAGAACTACGAGAAGACCCAGGCCAACCTCAAGTCCGCCATCGCGGCGTCCGACCGCGCCGAGGCCCGCATGCACGAGTGCCAGGCCCTTCTGGGCAAGGGTGCTGACGACTCGGCAAAGAAGGCGTACGCCACGGCCGTGGCGGACTTCTCCAATGCCGGTGACCTGCGCGCCGCCGCCCTCACCGTGAACACGGAGGCCCTGACGGCCGTGGCGGATGCGGACGTTGCCGCCATCCGCGCGCACCTGACCTGCGAGCAGACGCGCTCCCTGGTGGACGACACTCGGTCCAGGCTGGTCAGGGCCGAGAGTGACCTTGCCGTGGCCCGCTCCGCCCTGGAGGACGCCCAGGCAAGGCGCCACGCCGCGACGGAGCACGTGGCGCGCATAGAGGCGGAGGTGCGCGACGCCGAGGAGGCGCAGAAGAACGCCGAGTCCGAGGAGACCCGCGCCACCGGTGACAACCGCAGCGCCCAGACGGGCCTGAAGGAGATGCGCACGGCAACCGAGAAGAGCGGCCAGGCGGGCAGGGACGCGGTCTCGCTTGCCAAGCAGTGCCAGACGGCCGTGCACACCGCAGTCGCCGGGGTGGAGAAGTCGCGCATAGACTACCAGAACGCGCAGATGGCGGTCAGCCTTGCCAAGGAGCGCCTGGCGGCAAGCGCCAAGGCCAACGAGCAGGCCCAGAAGGAGCTCTCTGCCACGGAGTCCGTCATCGCGGACGCGGAGCAGACCATCCAGGAGAAGCAGGCCATCATGAAGGAGGCCGAGGTCAAGTCCGCGGGCCTCTCCGCTGGCTACCGCAAGGCGTCGGAGGCGCTTGCGCAGGCCCAGCGGGAGCTGGACGCCGCGAACTCCGTGCTGGCAGACGCCGAGGTGCAGGTCATCATGGCGGAGCTTGACTCCTAGCCGTTGCCGTCCGCTGCCAGCACGGCCCCCAGCGCCCGTAACATCAGCCGCAAACATCAGCCCGTTTCCTGGCCACGACCGCTCGCAAGCGGCCGTGGCCCAACAGTGCTATCCTCTTGACCTGCATATGAAGCTTTGTGGCGCGGTGCCAGTGCGCGTCAGGACCAGAAGGCGGAACCGTCGTGGAAGACATGCCAAAGACCTATGACCCTCAGACTGTTGAGCCTGAGCTTATCGACCAGTGGATGCAAGCCGGCTGCTACAAGCGCAGCAAGGGCGTGGGCGACTGCACCGTGGTCATCCCGCCCCCCAACGTGACGGGCATCCTCCACATGGGCCACGCCATGGACGACACCATCCAGGACACCTTCGTGCGCTACAGCCGCATGCGCGGCCGCTCCACCCGCTGGATCCTGGGCACGGACCACGCCGGCATCGCCACCCAGACCAAGGTTGACAAGAAGCTCAAGAGCGAGGGCATCTCCCGCCTACAGATCGGGCGAGAGAAGTTCCTGGACGAGTGCTGGAAGTGGCGCGAGGAGTACGGCGGAACCATCGTCAGCCAGATCAAGCGCATGGGCTGCTCCATAGACTTCGACGACGAGAAGTTCACCATGAGCCCGGAGTACGCCAAGGCCGTGCGCAAGGTCTTCGTGGACTGGTACCACGACGGCCTCATCTACCGCGGCAAGCGCATCGTCAACTGGTGCCCCAACTGCCGCACCGCCATCTCCGACGACGAGGCGGAGTACAAGGACGAGAAGGGCCACCTCTGGTACCTGCGCTACCCGCTGACGGAGCCCGTGGACGGCATCGAGTACATCGTGGTCGCCACCACCAGGCCCGAGACCATGCTCGGCGACACCGGCGTGGCCGTCTCGCCGGAGGACCCGGAGAAGGCCAAGCTGGTGGGCAAGACCGTCATGCTGCCCATCGTGAACCGCGAGATTCCCATCTTCTCCGACTGGCACGTTGACAAGAACTTCGGCACCGGCTATGTGAAGGTCACCCCCGCGCACGACCCCAACGACTTCGCCATGGGGCAGACGCACGGCCTTGAGCAGATCAACATCTTCGACGAGACCGCCCACGTGGTGGAGGGCTACGGCGAGTTCAGCGGCATGGACCGCGACGAGGCCCGCACCGCCATCGTCAACTGGTTCGAGGAGCACGGCCTGCTGGACCACATCGAGGAGCTGGACCACTCCGTCATGCACTGCTACCGCTGCGGCACCGCGCTGGAGCCCTGGCTGTCCGAGCAGTGGTTCGTTGCCGTTGACAAGCTCAAGGAGCGCGCCACCAAGGTGGTGACGGACGGGGAGGTCACCTTCCACCCGGCCCGCTGGACGCAGACCTACCTCACCTGGATGGAGAACCTCAAGGACTGGTGCATCAGCCGCCAGCTGTGGTGGGGTCACCGCATTCCCGTCTTCCACTGCGACGACTGCGGCTGGGAGGACGCCCTCATGGACGACACGGACGTGTGCCCCAAGTGCGGCGGCCACCACGTGCACCAGGAGGAGGACGTTCTGGACACCTGGTTCAGCTCCCAGCTGTGGACCTTTGCCACGCAGGGCTGGCCTGACCACCCGGAGCAGATGGAGGGCCACCACCCCACCACGGTGCTGGTCACCGCGCGCGACATCATCGCCCTGTGGGTTGCCCGCATGATCATGAGCTCCCTCTACTTCACGGACCAGATTCCCTTCCACGACGTGTACATCTACGCCACCATCCTGGCCAAGGACGGCAGCCGCATGAGCAAGTCCAAGGGCAACGGCGTCGACCCCATGGCCCTCATGAAGATGTACGGCGCGGACGCCATGCGCTACAACCTGCTCACGCTCATCACCAACAACCAGGACGTCAAGTTCGACGCCAACCTGGACAAGAAGACCCGCGAGCTGGTGGATTCCCCGCGCACGGAGGCCGCCAAGGGCTTCGTGACCAAGATCTGGAACGCCAGCCGCTTCGTGCAGATGAACCTGGGCGGCTACACGCCCGGCGCGCCCAAGGCGGAGACGCCCGAGGACGCCTGGATGCTCAGCCGCCTGGCCAAGATCGTGCGCGAGTCCACGGACGAGCTGCAGAACTACGGCTTCGGCGACTACGCCCGCAACATCCAGAGCTTCTTCTGGGGTGACGTCTGCGACTGGTACATCGAGCTCTGCAAGGGCCGCCTGCTGGACGGCACGCCGGAGCAGAAGCTGCAGGTCCAGCGCAACCTGGTCTTCGTGCTTGACACCTCCCTGCGCCTGCTGCACCCCGCCATGCCCTTCGTGACCGAGAAGGTCTGGGACGCGCTGCCCGAGTCCGGCCTGGGCCACGCCGCGGCAGACGGCGAGGGCGACGCCAAGTTCCTCATGCTTGCCAAGTGGCCCGAGCCCGCAGACTTCGAGCAGTACGTGAACGAGAGCGCCGAGCACGACTTCGACCTTGCCAAGCGCCTGATCAGCGTCGTGCGTTCCACCCGCGCCCGCTACCGCCTGTCGCCGCGCGCCGCTCTGGACGTGGTCGTGAACTGCAAGCGCGAGGATGCCCCGGTGTTCGAGGCCCAGCGTGGCTTCATCTGCTCCGTGGGTCACGTTGACCAGCTGGCCCTGGGTGCGGAGCAGGCCAAGCCCGCCAACTCCGTCAGTGTGAGCGACCCCGACTTCGAGGCCTTCGTTGTCCTGGGCGACCTGGTGGACCTCTCCGCGGAGTCCAAGCGCCTGCAGAAGGAGCTTGCCAAGGCCGAGAAGGACCTTGCCTCCGTTACCAAGACCCTCTCCAACCAGGGCTTCGTTGCCAAGGCGGCACCCGCGGTCATCGAGAAGAAGCGCACCCAGAAGGCAGACCTGGAGACCACCATCGAGCAGCTCAAGGCCCAGATCGCCGACTTCCAGTGAGACACGGGGACGTACCTTTTGTCTCATTGGGGCCGGGCACCTCAGGTGCCCGGCCTTTTCTTATGCCTGCAACGTGCATCTTTGCCTCTACGATGGGTCGAGGAGGGCATGCGTCTATGGATTCCGCATCCTCAAAGCACGTCTTGCATCCTCAAAGCACGTCTTGGAAGGGAGGTCGTTTGCTCTCACGCCATTCAACCGGCGTGGCATTGTCAGCGGCAGCGCACTCGAGGCGTGGTCCTTCTTCGTGACGCAGCTCTAGCTCCGGGCTTACGCCTCCCACATCAGCGCCTGAATCGCCCCGCGCAGCTGGGGTAGCTCCTCCGGCAGGTGGGCCCGCAGCGTGTACTTGTTGAGCACCGTCGAGTCCACGAACTGGCAGTCGTCCAGCTGCAGCATGTCCACCATGCGGCCCAGCTCCTCCAGGCGCTGCTTGAGCGAGAGTTGCTTGAACTCGCCCCGTTCCACCAGGGTTGCAAGCGGGGTGTTTGGCCAGAGCAAAAGGCCCAGAATCCACAGGCGTTTGGGTTGCGTCTCGTTGAGGAAGAGGGCGGAATAGTACGCGTGCTCCACGGACATGTTCTGTCCGCCCAGGCCGCAGATCATGGTGAAGGTGTACACGATGCCGGCCGCGCGCAGGCGGCGGCATGCCAGCTTGGCGTCTTCCACGCTCACGCCCTTGTCCATGTAGTCCAGCAGCTTCTGGTAGCCAGACTCCATGCCGATGTGCAGTTCCACCAGGCCGCACTCGTGCAGCAGCTGCAGCTCCTGGTCGGTCTTCTCCATCACGTCCGTGTAGCGCGCGTACATGCTGATCTCTTCGATCCAGGGCATGTACTTGTACACGATCTGGAAGATCTGCAGCAGCTCGCGTGCGGGTCGGTGGAATGCGTTGGCGCCGAGCAGGAAGAGGCGCCTACTGCCCTGAGCCAGCACCGCAAGCTGCCGTGCCTTGGCGTCAATCTCGTCCAGCGTGAACATTCGGTAACCGTCATGCGGGAAGTCGCAGAACTTGCACCGCCGCCAGCTGCAGCCAACCTGCACCTCCAAGAGGGCGCTCTTCTCCTCGAACACGGGCCGGTATACCTCTTGGGTGGAGTAGAGGGGTACCTCAGGATTTCTGCTCGAGGTGTTGTCTGCAGGGTCGGTCATGGTTCTCCTTTGTAGCGAAGCCGTCATAACGATAGGAAATCCGGCGGGGTTGAAGAGGTCCACGTCGGCAAACGCATGGCTCTTTCCTGTGTGAAGTATGATGGGCGCTGGTGCCGGAAGCGGGTATTCAGGCTGGGGTATTCAGGTCACTCCGCCTACTGGAAGCCTGGGAGCCTGCCATCCGGGGTTACTCCGGGCGGTTCCGAGACCTTCATTTGCGAAAATGAGAGTTTTGGATGCGAAGCGCTGTCTCAGCCGAGCTCAGAAAAACGCGCACCCCCTCTGAGCTGCAATTTTGCAAAATGGTCTTCCGCGGGGAGGTGCTGTTTCCCACGGTGGGGAATACTCACCTCCCGCGCGAGCATCCTATCTGCGGTGATAACACGATGTGCTCGGCCAAGTCGGTCTAAGACTCGCAGAATCGCAAATCAGGGCACCGCGTTGGGTCCATTTCGCCTATGCCAGGAGCCTGCCGGCATTCTCTCGGCACGTGGACTGCAGGCTTTCACCGCGAATCTGCTCAAGGCCTGCAAGCGCGTTCTGCAGAGAGTCTTCAATCTGTTCTGCTGAGAAGTCCACACCCTCGCCAGGCGGCAGGTCCGTCTCCAGCAGCAGACGCTCACGTGGGATGAGCTTGAGCTGTTCCTTTGCCTTACGGGTCCTGACCTGCATCTCGTTGACGGAGAAGTAGCAGCCCGCATGGATGGCGCGCCACAGTTCCGGCGTGGACCCGCTGAACCAGTGGAAGATGCAGTGGGACTTGCTGAGTGCCCCCGTGGATTCCAGCACGTCGAGCACGGCATCCACCGCGCGTACGGAGTGGATGGAGACGACCTTCGCGTCCTCGGCGCAGACCTGCGCGGCGGCGGTGAATGCGGCAACCTGCGTGTCGCGCGACGCCGGATCTGTGTGCTTGTCGGAGAAGTCCAGTCCGATCTCGCCGATGTAGTGGGCGTCTGCGGCAAGCTCGCAGAAGAGCTGCACGTCGCTTGCGCTCACCCGTCCGTCCGCCACCCACCAGGGGTGCATGCCCACTCCCATGCGAACGTTCGTCGCACGCGACCACGCCTCCTCGCGAGCGGTAACGTACTCCTCCGGCGTCACGGTGTTTGCGAAGAGCGCCAGGCCATCGGCGGCGGCGTCGACCACGACCTGCGGCGCATTGGCAATGAAGCCCAGGTGAACATGCATGTCGCAGATTCGCATGCTGTCCGGTTGCGCCGCGCCCACGTCTACCACGGCCTCGCGGCGTAGCCGTTCTTCAAGCCCACCAGGTCGCAGATCACGCGGCCGGCCATGATCTGCCCCATGATGGGCGGGATGTAGCTCATGGTGCCCAGGATGGAGCCCTTGTCCTCCGGCCTGGTACTGTGGTCGCGCGGGCCGTCGATGGGCTCCACGCGCATGGGCTCCTCGTCCGACCACAGGACCTGCAGGTGGCGGATGCCGCGCTTGCGGCACTCCTTGCGGATGATGCGGCACAGGGGGTCGATGTTGGTCTTGTTGATGTCGCTCACGCGGAACCGCGTGGGGTCGATCTTGTTGGCGCCACCCATGGAGCTTATCTCCCGCAGACCTTGCTCCTGGCACCATTGGGCAATCTGCAGCTTCTGGGATACGGTGTCGATGGCGTCCACCACGTAACGGTGTCGATGGCGTCCACCACGTAGTCCGGCCGGGGGAGGGCGCCCAGCTGGTCTGCCACGCGGTCCTTCTCAATGAAGGCGGTGAGCGTCGTTACCTGGCAGCTGGGGTTGATGTCGGCCACCATCTGGCGCATGACGTCGGTCTTGGGCTGGCCAATGGTGCTCACGCGCGCCACGGCCTGCCGGTTTATGTTGCTGGCACCCACCACGTCCTTGTCCACCAGCACCAGGTGCCCCACGCCCCCGCGGGCAAGGGCCACCGCGCAGTTGGATCCCACGCCGCCAAGCCCCAGCACCATGACCGTGGCCGTCTGCAGCCGCGCCAGGCCCTCCTGGCCAAGAACGATCTGCAGCCTGTCGGTCGCGGTCTCCTCGCGCTGTTGGTCCGCCATTGCCTGCTCCTTGCCGTCGGGAATCCTCGCCTGCCTGCCTGCACCGCGCGCTGGTCTCGCTACAGGCGCGCCAGCTCGCCGAACATGATGTCGTGCGCCACGCGGCAACCGTCTTCCAGGCTGGCCTTCTCCACCCACTCGTCGCGGGTGTGCAGAAGGCCGCCGCGCACGGCGCCCACGCATACCGCGGGAATCCCCAGCGAGAGGGGCACGTTGACGTCCGTGGAGGCGGGGGACTGGTCCGGCTCCTGGCCCGTAACGCGGGTGATGACTTCGCCCGCCCGGGCCGCCAGCGCCTCAAGGGCAACCTGGTCCACGCGCCCGTTGCCCGGACGCTCGCCAATGCACTGCAGCTCAAGCGTTCCGTCGAAGTGGCTGTGCTTCTGAATTGTGCCACGCAGCCTGCTTGCCAGGTTCTGGAGCATCAGCTCAGACGCGGACCGGTACTCGTACAGCATGCTGGCCTCCGCGGGGATGGCGTTCACGCTGGTTCCGCCGCTGATGACCCCCACGTTCTGCGTGGCACCCTCGTCGTCGGGGAAGGGCTCCGCGCCCCAGGGACGCCCGTTGCCGTACAGGTCCTCCACCAGGTTGCACAGGACCTCTATGGCGTTGGGGCGGCCGTAGTCCCGCAGGGAGTGGCCGCCCTGCGTGTGGCAGGTAATGCGGTAGCGGTGCGAGCCCACGGCGCAGGAGATACACTGCGGCAGGTACAGGTCAAAGGCCACGTGCTCCACAATCTGCCCCGCGTACCTGCGGTAGAGCGCCTTGGTTCCGTCCAGGTTGCCCAGGCCCTCCTCGCAGGAGTTGGCCACCACCAGCACGCCGCAGCTGCGCGGCAGGGCCTCGGGGTGGGCAATGAGCTCGCGCGTTGCCAGCAGCAGGGCGCACAGGTTGGCGGTGTCATCGCCCACGCCAGGGGCATAGATCTTCTCTGCGTCCTCGTGCAGGGGCAGTGGGTCCGTGTCCGGGAACACGACGTCCGTGTGTGCGGAGAAGACCACGAAGCGGTCCACGTCCGCGGGTCCCAGCTGGCACACCACGTTCTTGACGTCGTCAATCTCCATGTGGGTGGCACCCGCCGCGCGCAGCCAGTCCCGCACGAAAGTGGCGCGCCGCTCCTCATGGTGGGACGGCGCGGGAATGACGGCAAGTTGTCTCAGCAGGCCCAGAGCATCGGAAGCTTGCACGGAAGTCACATTACCCTTGCGCTAGGCAAAGCGGATGGTGCCCGTGTCGGCATCCATCTCCTGGACAATGGCCAGGGACTGCACGTCGTAGCCCATGGCGCGCAGGTCGTGGCCACCGGTCTGGAAGCCCTTCTCCACGGCGATGCCAATGCCCTGCACGTTGACCTTGGCCTGGTCGCAAATCTCCAGCAAGCCGCGGATGGCGGCACCGTTGGCCAGGAAGTCGTCGATAAGGATGACGTTCTCGCCGGGGTTGAGCAGGCGGCGCTCCACGATCACGTTGTTGTCCACGCCGTGCGTGTAGGAGTGAACGACCGCGTGGTAGAGGTCGCCGTCAAGGTTTTTGCCCACGGACTTGCGCGCGAACACCACGGGAACGCGGCCGAAGTGCAGTGCCGCGATGCTGGCCAGCGCAATGCCCGAGGCCTCGATGGTCAGGATCTTGTCCACGGGGCGGCCGGCGAAGAGCCGTGCCCACTCGGCACCCATCCTGTCGAACAGGTCCACGTCGCACTGGTGGTTGATGAAGCCGTCCACCTTCAGCACGTTGCCCGGCCTGATGACGCCCTCGGTCAGGATTCGCTCCTCAAGCTCCTGCATGTAGTTCCCCTTCCAGACCCCGTCTGCACATATGCGATGTGCAGAAGTGTAGCGCTAAGGGAGGGTTTCTGGTACGGGCGGCATAAATCAGGCCAGCAGTACCCTATGCTCCCTGCGCCTGCTGCCGCGCGGCGTCCAGATAGCTATAAAGGGTGAACTTTGATATGCCGAAGCGGTCGCACACCCGCTGTCCCGCCCGCGTTATGAGGAAGGCGCCGGCGTTGTCCAGGAAGCCGACGGCACGCACCTTGTCGTCCCTGCCCATGAGCGATACGGGCTTGCCGACGAGTTCCACGCTCTTCTCTATGAGGTCGTCCAGCAGCTGGCTCACACTGCGGGGGATGAACTGGGCGGTTTTCGCGGTGTCACCCGCGTCGCCGGCAAGCGCGCTCAGCTCCTGGCTGGCGCTCACCATGAGGGTTATGTCGTAGTTTATGGCCAGGATGCCGGTGGCCTCGCCGTCCTGGTTGCGCAGGAAGATGGTGGTGGACTTGAGGATGCGCCCGTCCTCCGTCTTGGTGAGGTAGGCAATCCTGTCTTGGGGAGGATTGCACTTGCTGCGCAGCGCCTCCAGGGCCACGCGGGAGGGGCCGTCGCCCACCTTCCTTCCCGTCACCTCCCCGTTCTCCACAATGATGACGGTGTGGTCGGGGTCGGCACTCTCAAGGTCGTGCACCACAACCTCGCACTTTGGGCCAAACTCCGTGGCAATGCCCCGCGCCACCCTCTGGCAGAACTCCCTCTGCTGCGCATCCATGTGTGCCTCCCGTGCCACCGCGCTACCAGTTGTGGGACCCTTGGTCGTCCTGGCCTCGGGCATTAGTGCAAGCCTGCGCGCTCTGGGACATCCCAGACCACCTTAACAGACTAGAAGTTATTAGACCAAACAATTTGTCTGACTTCAAGTGCCAAAAGGGGACGTTTCCCTTTTGACACACGTGGCGAGACCCGCCGCTCCCTTGCATACAATGGAGCGGCGGGTTCTTTGTGACGACTTACAGACCACGAGTCGCGAGGTGCAGACATGAATGGGTTCGTCCTCAGGGGTGCTGTGTGCTACAACGCCAGCCCGACGACCTTCGACGCGCGGGAGGATGCGTACGTGGTCTGCCATGACGGCGTGAGTGCGGGCGTCTTCGACGAGATCCCGCCCGACTACGCTGACCTGCCGCTGGTTGACTGCGCGGGCAAGCTAATTTGCCCCGGCCTAGTGGACTTGCACGTGCACGCGCCCCAGTACACCTTCCGCGGCACGGGTGCGGACCTGGAGCTTCTGGACTGGCTGAACACCTACACCTTCCCGGAGGAGGCCAAGTACGCGGACCTCTCGTATGCACACCAGGCCTACGGCTACTTCGTGGAGGACCTTGCCCGCTCCGCCACCACGCGGGCGGCCATCTTTGGCACGCTGCACGTTCCTGCCACGATGCTCCTCATGGACAAGCTGGAGGCCACGGGTCTCAAGACGTTCGTGGGCAAGGTCAACATGAACCGCAACAGCCCTGACTACCTGGCCGACGGCACGGCGGCGGATTCGCTGGCGGCCACGCGTGCGTGGCTGGACGGCGTGGAGGCGCGCGGCTACTCCAACACGCGGCCCATCATCACGCCGCGTTTCACGCCCAGCTGCGACGACGAGCTCATGAGCGGTCTGGGCAGGCTGGCCCATGAGCGCGGCCTCAACGTGCAGTCGCACCTCTCTGAGAACCTCTCCGAGATTGCCTGGGTCAAGGAGCTCTGCCCCTGGTCCAGCTGCTACGGGCAGACGTACGCGCGCTTCGGCCTGCTGGGAGACGAGGGCCCAGCAGGCGGCAAGGCCATCATGGCGCACTGCAACTACTGCTCAGACGAGGAGGTCCGGCTCTTGCAGGCCCACGGCACCTACATCGCCCATTGCCCGCAGTCCAACACCCTCATCAGCTCCGGCATGGCGCCCATCCGCCGCTACCTGGACCTGGGCATGAACGTCGGTCTGGGCACGGACGTTGCCGGCGGTGCGAGCCTCAACATGTTCCGCGCGGTGAGTGACGCCGTGGCCGTCTCAAAGCTGAGGTGGCGCTGCGTGGACCAGGGGCTGCCGCCGCTCTCCATCCAAGAGGCGTTCTGGCTGGCCACGTGCGGTGGTGGCTCCTTCTTCGGCAGGGTGGGGAGCCTGGTCGCCGGCTACGAGTTCGACGCGCTGGTGCTGGACGACTCCGGCATTCGCACCCCGCGGCACCTTGATGCGGCTCAGCGCCTGGAGCGCTTCTGCCACCTGTCCAGCGAGGGTGGGCGCATCGCCCACAAGTTCGTGGCGGGGTGCCAGCTGTTCTGACGCGTTGCTCGCCCTACGCCCACCCAATGATGCCCTCCCCACTGGGGCCCTCCCTTTGGGTCCTCGCGGGTTGCTTGTGCCGTTCGGCGTAGCGGTGTCGTACCGTGTGATTAGTTAATCACCGGGGAACGCCGCGCCGGGAGGCCGCTCTTGGCCGCGGGAAGGGAGCCGAACATGAAACTTGGAATCGTTGGCACGGGCAAGATGACGCAGATGATTGCCCCCTACCTGACCTCGTGGGGCGTCGAGGTAACTGCTGTGGCCGGCACGCCGCGCAGCGCGCAGAAGACGCGCGAGCTCATCGCGGATTACTTCCCGGGCGCAGCCGCCTACGATGACCAGGCAGTCCTCATGGCGGACCCAAACGTTGACACCGTCTACGTCGCGGTGCCCAACTTCCTCCACAAGCCCGTGAGCGAGCAGGCCATGGCCGCCGGCAAGAACGTCATTTGCGAGAAGCCCCTTGCCTCCAACGCGCGTGAGGCGGCGGAGCTTGTGGCGGAGGCCAAGGCGGCGAGCGTCTTCTTCTGGGAGGCCGTGGTAACCACGCGCCAGCCCAACTTCCTCTTGGTGCGTGACGAGCTGCTGGGCCGCATAGGTGATGTCAAGATCGCTACCATCAACTATTCGCAGTACTCCAGCCGCTACGACGCCTTCCGCGCGGGGGAGGTCCTGCCCGCGTTTGACCCGGCCAAGGCCGGCGGTGCCATCATGGACATTGGCCTCTACACGCTCACGTACGCAATCGGCCTCTTCGGCAAGCCACTGACCTGCCGTTATGCGGCAAACGTGGAGCGCAACATCGACACTTCGGGCATCTCCACGCTGGAGTACGACGGCTTCCAGGTCGCCTGCATCTGCTCCAAGGACTGCAACTTCACGCAGACGGTAATCCAGGGCACCGAGGGTTCCATCGTGAGCAACACCGCACCCAACGTGTGCGGCGCGGTCACGCTGCGCCTGAACGACGGCACCGAGGAGACGTACGACCGCAGCCTCTCGGCCCCTTGGGAGGGGGAGTTCCGCCACTTCCAGCAGCAGATGGACTCCGGCGACCTTGCCGGCTGCCTGCGCGAGCTTGACTTGTCGCTCGAGGTCAGCCGCGTGCAGACGGAGCTTCGCCTGGGTGCCGGCGTGGTGTTCCCGCAGGACTAGGCGCCGCGCGGCCTTCTTGGCCTTGTAAGTAGAGGGCCGAATGGAACCACTTTTCCGGGCCGCTGCTGCTTGCAATGGCCTTCCGATGCGTGTCCCACGGAATCTTGGACAAGATCGGTTCCACGAAGGGACGAATCTGTCCAAGATTCCGTGGGACAGGGTGAATGTCTGCCCATCTGATCTTGAAAAGGCGATTGTAGTGCGTTGTCTCAGACATCAATACTCCTAGGCACGCTTAGCTTGCTGGTAGAATTGCCACACAGAGCAGACTTGGGAGGCGCGTGTGGGCATCTACCTGAACCCAGGCGCGGACGCACTGCGCCGCGCACGGAATTCAAAAATATACGTGGATAAGTCGGCGTTCCTTGCGTTCACAAACAGCGTCTTGGACACCGAGCAGGAGTACGTCTGTGTCTCTCGCCCTCGCCGCTTTGGCAAGTCCATGGCGGCCAACATGCTTTGTGCCTACTACGATCGTACGGTCGACGGTGCCGATGCTTTTGCCGGCCTCGACATCGCGGATGACCCTAGCTTTGACGAGTATCGCAACCGCTTCGACGTGATCCGGCTCAACATGGTGGATTATTGGACCAAGACCCACGATGTCAATGCCATGTTGCGACGCATCACCCTCGTTGTGACGCACGAGGTCAAGCGGGCATATCCGGAGGTAGGCCTGCTGGATGAGGAAGATCTTCCGCTCGTTCTAGGGGACGTGTATGCCCAGACCGGCCATCGCTTCGTTATCGTAATCGACGAGTGGGACTGCCTCATGCGGGAGGCTATGGACGACGATGCTGGCCAGAAGGCGTATCTGGACTGGCTGCGCGTTCTGCTAAAGGACAAGACCTATGTGGTACTAGCCTACATGACGGGCATCCTTCCCATAAAGAAGTACGGAAAACACTCGGCGCTCAATATGTTCAGCGAGTTCTCGATGACCAGTGCGGACCTGCTTGCTCCCTCCATGGGATTCACGGAGGCGGAGGTGCGCGAGCTCTGCCAGCAGTGGAACATGCCGTACGACGAGACAAAGGCCTGGTATGACGGGTACAGGCTCGTCTGGGTGCACGGGGACGAGAGCGCGGAGATTGACGTGTACTCGCCGCAGTCCATCGTCGAAGCGATGACGCGCCACTCCTTCGAGGATTACTGGAACCAGACGGAGACGTTCGAAGCACTGAAGGTCTACATCGACATGAACTACGATGGCCTTCACGATGCAGTCGTGGCGTTGCTCGCAGGCGACAGGCGCCAGATAAACGTCGGAACCTTCAACAACGACATGACCACCTTCGCCACGGCGGATGACGTGCTCACGTTGCTTGTGCACTTGGGTTACTTGGGTTACGACCGGGAGACCAAAGAGGCCTTCGTGCCCAACCGCGAGGTGGCAGCCGAGTTCGTCAGCGCTACAAGCGTAGGTGGCTGGGACGAGGTGGCGCGCGCGGTGCAGGGGTCGAAGGACCTTTTGGATGCAATCATCGCCGGTGACGAGGAGGCTGTGGCGGCGGGCATTGCGGCGGCACACCAAGAGACCAGCCACATCAGCTACAACAGCGAGGAGGCGCTCAGCTACACGCTGTCGCTTGGACTCTATGCTGCGCGCCAGTGGTACACGGTGACGCGTGAACTGCCTGCGGGCAAGGGGTTCGCCGACCTCGCTTTGGTACCACGTCGCATGTATGCGAACCGACCGGCAATCCTAATTGAGCTCAAGTGGGACAAGTCTGCCGACGCGGCCATCGCGCAAATCCACCGCAAGCACTACCCAGCTGTCTTTGACCAGTGGCTTGCCGACGGCGGTGAGCTGATTCTGGCAGGCGTGAGCTACGACAAGTCGACCCGCGAGCATACGTGCGTTATTGAGCGCTGCTAAACTGAAGCGGTCCGCAGGTTGTGCGGGGTGAGTCAGGAGGCAACATGGACAAGGGCAGGCTCGAGGCGTTCAGCGACGGCGTGATTGCCATTATCATCACCATCATGGTGCTGGAGATTGCGACGCCAAAGGGGTCGGACATCGTCGCTCTTGAGTCCATTCTGCCGCGCCTCATGAGTTACGCGATTTCCTTCGTGTTCGTGGGCATCTACTGGAACAACCACCATCACCTGCTGAACCTTGTGACGCGGGTAAACGGGCGCCTGCTCTGGGCCAACCTTCTCTTCCTCTTTGTGCTCTCCCTGGTGCCAGTAGCCACGGACTGGATTGACGTGACGGGCTTCGCCATGGTGCCCACCACTGCCTATGTGGTGCTCAACATGTTGGTCTCGCTCTCTTACATGAACCTGGAGCGTGAGGTCCGCTCCAGGCGCAACGCCAAGTGCTGCATGAGGGAAAGCGCCAGGATGCACAACCGCCTGCTCACCAAGGAGTGCCTGACGATCGCCCTGCAGCTGGTGGCCCTGGCCTTGGCCCTGCTTGTGCCCGGCTCCCACTTGGCCTACGTGGCCCTGCTGGCCGCCTTTGCGCTGTGGATCGTGCCTGACCTGCGCATAGTTCATGCCCTGGACTCGCTTTGCAGCGACGAGGACGACTGAACCGCCTCTGTGTGGCCCCCGCCATTCGTGAGCCGTATTGCGCCGCCCACCAGAACGCGACGCAGTGGGTGACCAGCCGCTTGATTCACGGCTGCCGCTGGGCTATTCTCAACAAAACAAAAAGTATGGAAGACGAACAATAAGTAAGTATCGCCCCGTGCGGTACCCTCGCGTCGCATGTGGGACGGATGCGGCGGCATGCCGCCGAATGGTGCGCTGCCGTCGTAGGCCAGCATGATATACCTGCAAGTCAAGCAGGCGGAGTGCCTGCCGTTCAACTGGGGCGAGGCGAAGTGGGCGATTTCATATGGAGAAGGAAGCTAAGGAAAGCGCAAGTGGCAAGGCCTTGAGCATTGGCGCCGTGGTCATGGCATCTGGCGTGGCACGCAGGTTCGGGTCCAACAAGCTGCTGGCGGACTTGGCGGGGAAGCCCGTCATTCAGCACACGCTCGCAGCCCTGCCCTTGGACGCGGTGGAGCCCGTGGTGGTAACGCGGTCCATGGACGTTGCCCGGCTCATGATAGAGCTGGACGTGCCGTACTACCTGAACGTGTTGCCCTACCAGAGCGACACGGTTCGCATTGGCCTTGCCGCGGGGGAGGAGCGCTGGGACGGTTGCCTGTTCGTAACGGCCGATCAGCCGCTGCTTACGCAGGCGAGCGTGCGTGCCATGCTGGACGCATTCGGGCAGCATCCCGACCGCGTGGTGCGGTTGGCGTGGAAGGGCCAGGCGCATAACCCGGTGCTCTTCCCGCGGAGGCTCTTCCGCAGGCTGAGGGCGCTGGAGGGCGACGTGGGTGGCTCGCAGATTCTGCGGAACGACCCAGACCTTGCCAGCAGGACGATTCTTGTGGAGGCGGGCTCCAAGGCCGAGGTCATGGACATAGACACCCCCGCCGACCTGGAGCGCATTGAACGCATCGTCGAAGGAAGATGATGGCATGAAGGTATTGAAGGGTGGCACGCTGGTGCTGCCGCAGGGCTTGGTCGTGGGTGACCTTGCCATGGAGGGCGGCAAGATCGTGCGCGTGGGGGGCACCATTTCCCCGGCGGAGGCCGACGAGGTCACGGACGTGACGGGCTGCTGGGTCTTCCCGGGCTTCATTGACGCCCACACGCACATGCAGTGCTGGACGGGCATGGACTGGACGGCGGACAGCTTCGAGACGGGAACCCGCGCGGCAGCGTGCGGTGGCACCACCACCATCGTGGACTACGCAACCCAGGACAAGGGCATGACCATGCCGCAGGCCCTGGAGGAGTGGCACAGGCGCGCCGACGGCACGTGTGCCGCCAACTACGCCTTCCACATGGCCATCGCGGACTGGAGCGACCAGACCCGCGCCGACCTGGCGGCCATTCGCCAGGCGGGCGTGAGCTCCTTCAAGACCTACTTTGCCTATGACCACCTGCGGCTGGACGACGCCCAGACCCTGGAGGTGCTGGAGGCCCTGGCGCCCTTGGGTGGCACCCTCTGCGTGCACTGCGAGAACGGCACCCTGGTGAACGAGCTGCAGCGGCGCGTGTTCGAGTCCGGCGTGACCGGGCCGGAGGGCCACCCCATGAGCCGGCCGGACGTCTGCGAGGCGGAGGCCATCTCCCGCCTGCTGATGATTGCCCACCTGGCCGGGGATGCCCGCGTGAACGTGGTGCACCTCTCCACCAAGCTGGGGCTGGAGGTCATCCGTGCGGCAAAGGAGCGCGGCCAGAGGAACATCTTTGTGGAGACCTGCCCCCAGTACCTGCTGCTGGACGAGACCCGCTACCTGGAGCCCGGCTTCGAGGGCGCCAAGTACGTCATGAGCCCGCCGCTGCGCAAGGCCACGGACCGCGCCGCCCTGCGCAGGGCCGTGGTTGAGGGGGAGATTGACACCATCTCCACCGACCACTGCTCCTTCAACCTGCATGGGCAGAAGGACCGCGGCATGGGTGACTTCCGCAAGATTCCCAACGGCGGTCCCGGCGTGGAGCACAGGCCGGCGCTCATTGCCACCAGCTTCGCGGATGCGCTGGGCCCGCGCGAGCTGCTGGCTCTTCTCTCCGAGAACCAGGCACGCGTCTTTGGCATGTTCCCGCGCAAGGGCATCCTGGCCGTGGGATCCGATGCAGACGTCTGCGTGTGGGACCCCGCACAGGAGTGGACCATCAGCGCGGCGACGCAGCACCAAAACGTTGACTACACCACCTACGAGGGCTTCCAGTGCAAGGGCCGCGCGCACCTGGTGTACGTGAACGGCGAGCTTGCTGCGCGGGACGGCGAGCCCACTGGGGCGAAGCCGGGCACGTACGTGGCCAGGTAGCGCGCTAGAGCTGCTGCGCCCAACCGCTGCGGAGCGAGGCAGCGACAACGGGCTGGCAGATGCCCAGGCGGGCAAGCTCGTGGGCAAGGGCGGTGGCATCCGCGAGGGCGTGCTCGTCGTCCACTTGGTTGACGAGCAGGCGGTCGAAGGCGATGCGACCCTCGCCAACCTCCGCCGCAAGCTCGCGGGCAACCAGCCGGGGGCCTGCGGGGTCCGTTGGAAGGCAGCCGGTGCGCTTGCAGAAGAGCTCCGGCCGGTGGACGGCCTTCTTCACGGGCTGGCCAAATCCGGAGGCGCCCACCACCAGGATGGTCTGGTTGGTGCTGGCGGGGACCACGGGTTCCCACTCTGCGTGCGCCTTGAGGGGAAGGTGGTGGGAGCCGTCGGCTTCCACCAGCACGTGGTCAGCCAGCGGTGCGAGCGTGGGAATTCCGCAGGCGGGCTCAGCAAGCTTGCCGTTTGCGACTGGCGCGCCAACGCAGACGATGTGGTTGGCACCAATGAGGGCTTTGACCTGCGCTTCGTTGCTTGCCAAGGGCAGGTTGGGGAAGGGCAGGATGTGCGTGGAGGTGGTGAGGATGACGGTGCCGGAGAGGTTGCCTGCCAGTGCGGACAGGAGCGTCGTCTTCCCGCCGCTGCCGATGACGGCGGTGACGCCGCCAGAAATATGCATGACGCGTGCAAGGTTCATGGGCTGCTCCAAAGAATGCGTGCGTATACATGGTACAGGTGTGGGTGCGAGTTCGGTTGGAGTGAGTTGACATGTTGGTCGTGATTCGCGGAGCGGGGGACCTCGCGACGGGTGTTGCCATTCGCCTGCATGGTGCCGGCGCGAACATAGTGATGACGGACGTGGCCGTTCCCACGGCGGTGCGCAGGACTGTTGCCTTCAGTGAGGCCATACGACTGGGAGAGGCAACCGTGGAGGACGTGTGCGCATACCGCTGCGCCACGGCGGACGAGGCTCGTCGCGTGGCGGAGATGGGCCACGTGGCTGTGCTGGTTGACCCAGACGGCGCCTCCATTGCCGAGCTCAAGCCAGCGGCAGTGGTCGACGCGATTATTGCCAAGCGCAACCTGGGTACCAACAAGGACATGGCGCCCATCGTGATTGCTGTTGGACCGGGTTTCCGCGCCGGGGCGGACCCCCACGCGGATTGCGATGCCGTCATAGAGACCAAGCGCGGCCACTACCTGGGACGCGTGATCTACGACGGCTCCGCCATTCCCAACACCGGAGTGCCTGGCAACATTGGCGGCTACACCACGGAGCGTGTGCTGCGAGCGCCGGCGGATGGCCTCTTCAAACCTGTTGCCCACATTGGGGACCAGGTGAAGCGGGGTGACCTCATTGCCACGGTGGAGGGTCAGCCCATGCCCGCCACCATCGACGGCATCCTGCGCGGCCTGCTGCAGGAGGGCGTGCCCGTGACCAAGGGCATGAAGTCCGGCGACATCGACCCGCGCTGCAAGCGCGCGCACTGCTTCACCTGTTCTGACAAGGCGCGCGCCGTGGGCGGTGGCGTGCTGGAGGCACTGCTGCACTTCTCTGGAAGGCTGAGGGGGTAAACATGTTGGAAGACTCTCGCGATACCATGCGCGACCTGCGGTTTGTTGAGAAGCTACTTGTGGAGGCTCGCGCTGGCCGGCCCTTTGCTTTGGCAACGGTCCTGGCCACGCGCCGGTCCATGCCGCGGGCCGCAGGCGCGAGGCTGGCCTTGCTGGCGGACGGTACCTTCATGGGGACCATCGGCGGTGGCCGCGTGGAGCAGATGGGGGAGGAGCGGCTTCGCGCCGTGCTTGCCGGTGCGGAGGAACCCTCGCTGGAGTGGCTGACGCACGCAAAGACCGGCATGGCATGCGGGGGCGACGCCCTGGTGGGCGTGCGCCTCTGCACCCCTGGCGAGCAGGACTTTCTTGAGGGCTTGTGCGATTGCCTGGTGGCGGAGAAGCGCTTTGTGCTGTCTGAGGATTGGTCGGACCCTGCCAAGCCTGTGATGACCCTGGCGGACGTGGAAGAGCTTGCCGCAGATGACCCCGCTGCCAATGCGGAGGTGCCACTGTGGAGCGAGGAGGCGCGCACGTACGCGGAGCCCATGGGTCCCGACCCCATCGCATACATCTTTGGCGGCGGCCACGTGGGTTGCGCGCTTGCGCCCGTGCTGGCCAGCGTGGGCTTCCGTGTGGTGGTGTACGACGACCGCGAGGAGTTCTCGCGTCCGGAGCGGTTCCCTGCGGCGGAGCGCGTGATCTGCGGTGACTTTTTGGACCTTAGCAATAAAGTGCAGGTCACGCGGCGTGATTACGCCGTTGTGCTCACGCACGGCCATGCGGCGGACATTGACGTGCTGGAACGGCTGGCTCGCGTACGGCCGGCCTACGTGGGCTGCATCGGCAGCCGCGCCAAGGCCGCCTTTGCGCGCGAGGAACTAGCACGGCGCGGGGTGGACAAGGGGTGGCTTGATGGCATCCATTTGCCGATTGGCGAGCGGATTCTGGCCGTCACGCCTGCGGAGATTGCGGTATCCATCGCGGCGGAGATGATTCGCTGTCGCGCGGAGTTGAGGCCTTCCGACGCAAGGCCTCATGCGGGCAAGTAGGGGAAGCGCAAGTATGGGCGGAACATACGGTATGACCAGGCGCGCATTCGTTGCCGCGGTTGGTCTTGTGGGCGCGTTGGGACTAGCCGCGTGCGGATCTTCGGGCGCAAGCTCAGACGCGGGGTCAGCTGCCGCGAACGGTGCGGCTGGCTCGTCTGCCGCGGGTGCGGGTGAGAGCAAGACGCTGACGGTCTTCGCTGCCGCCTCGCTCACGGAGTCCCTTACGGAGATTGCGGACCTCTTCAGGCAGGCCAACCCCAACGTGGACATCTCGTACGACTTTGACTCATCTGGCACGCTGAAGACGCAGATTCAGGAGGGTGCCGCGTGCGACGTGTTCATCTCCGCCGCGCAGAAACAGATGAACGCCCTGGACGCACAGTCCGAGACCGGCAACGACGAGGGCCTTGACTTCGTGGATCATTCCACTCGTTTTGACATTCTGGAGAACAAGGTCACGCTGGTCGTGCCGGACTTGGGCGGCGAGGGCGCTAAGGTCTCTGGCTTTGACGACATGGCGCAGAAGCTGAAGGGGCAGTCCATCCTGCTGGCCATGGGCAACTCCGACGTGCCCGTTGGCCAGTACACGCAAAAGATTCTTGCGTACTACAGCCTGGACGAAAAGACGCTTGCCAACGCTGGCTGCATCACGTACGGAACCAACGTCAAGGAGGTCACCTCTCAGGTGAGTGAGGCCGCGGTTGATTGCGGCGTAATCTACAAGACGGACGCCACCTCTGCGGGCCTGACCGTGGTGGACGAGGCAACGGAGGAGATGTGCGGCAAGGTCGTGTACCCCGCCGCCGTGCTGAAGGAGGCACCGGAGCCCGAGCTGGCCAAGGAGTTCCTTGACTTCCTGCAGACCCCGGACGCGAGCGCCTGCTTCCAGAAGGTGGGCTTCACGCCGCTGGCCAGCGCGTAGTAGCTGGCGGACTCTCGCTTGTGACCTTGCAACCGCTGACGGGCCCGTGGGGAGTCTCGGCTTCCCACGGGCCCGTTCTTGTATAAGCTGGTGAACCATTAGCGTGAAGTTGCTGGGCGGCCGGGTTGCCCGTTGTATAGGGGGTTGGTGTCACATGGCGGAGAAGAACCTTGCAGATGAAAAGCGCGAGCTCCGTGCCCGCCTACGCGCGGAGCGCGACGCGCGTGATCCCGAGGAGCGAGCGGCAACGGACCGCAGGATTCAGGCGGCGATCACGGCGCTGCCGGAGTGGGGGCGGTCGCGCCTGCTTCTGACCTACCTGGCCATGGGCTCCGAGGTTGAGACCCGCGCCATAATCCAGGCTGCGTGGGAAGCGGGCAAGCTGGTTGCCCTGCCGCGCGTCATCGGCCCCCACCAAATGACCTGGTACCAGGTGGATGACCTTGACGGTTTGGAGAAGAGCAAGTTTGGCGTGCTGGAACCGCCAGCCCAGCGCCGCGCGGAGGTCAACCCCGAGGATGCCGGCACCCATGCCCTGGCCATTGTGCCGGGGTTGGCGTTTGACCGGCGCGGTTATCGCCTTGGCTACGGCGGCGGCTTCTACGACTCGTTCCTGGCCGCCTTCGCGGGGACCTCTGTGGGCATCTGCCGCGAGTCCACGCTGGTGGATAAGCTGACCGTGGTGGAGAAGTACGACGTGCCCGTGGACGTGGTGATCACGGAGAGCGAAACGCTGTACGTGCGCGGGCGATAGGCGCTGGCGCGTGCCCTCCGTGCTATCATGCGCGGTTGTACGCATAGCGCGGAAGGGAGCCCAACCACATGCCCAGCAACGTTGGCCAGGCCGTTACTGGTCCTTGGCGAATCTTCGTCATCAACCCGGGGTCCACCTCCACCAAGGTCTCTCTGTTCCAGAACGGCGTGTGCGAGTTTGACACGGACGTCTTCCACGATTCCAGCATGCTGCGCCAGCTGGGGACCATAAACGACCAGCTTGACTACCGCATGGGCGTGCTGGAGGACTTCCTGCGCGAGAACGGAATCGACCTGACGGGCATAGACGCCGTGGTTGGCCGGGGCGGCAGCTGTTATCCCGTGGCGAGCGGAATCTATGCCATTGACCAGCGGCTCATTGACGACACGCGCGCCTGCAAGGGTGGCCTGTACCATGCCTCCATGCTGGGCGTGCAGATGGCGCAGCGCGTTCACGCGCGCTACGGTGGCCTCGCGCTCATGGTGAACCCGCCCATTGTGGACGAGCTCTGCGAGGACGCGCGCATCACAGGTGTCCGTGGGGTGTACCGCCGCGCCGTTAGCCACGCGCTCAACCTCAAGGCTGTCGCGCGCCGTCACTGCGAGGAGCAGGGCATTCGTTACGAGGACCACAACTTCATCGTCGCGCACATCGACGGCGGCATCTCCATCACTGCCCACCAGCATGGCTGCATGGTAGACGGCAACGACGCCGGCGGGGGAGAGGGCCCCTTCACGCCCACCCGCATGGGGTCCATGGCGGTGACGGACGTGCTTGACCACCTGTGGGACCAGAAGCCCGAGGATGTGCGCACGCTCTGCTCGCAGGGTGGCGGTCTTTCCTCCTGGTTTGGCACCAGCAGTTCGGACGCCGTGCACAAGATGGTGGAGGAGGGCGACCCCGTGGCAACGCGCGTGTGGTCCGCGATGATCTACCAAACTTGCAAGTGGATCGCGGCAATGGCTGGCGCGCTCAGCGGCCAAGTGGATGCCATTCTGCTGACGGGCGGCCTGTTGCGGTTTGACGACGTGGTAAACGGCGTTCGCGCCCGCTGCGGCTGGATTGCCCCAATCTACACCTACCCCGACGAGCTTGAGCAGCAGGCCATGGCGCAAGCCGCCTGTGACGTGCTGGCGGGTGACGCGGAGGCACAGGTCTACCCCGGTGCGCCTGTGTGGCAGGGTTTCTAGAAAAAACATTAGAACATACGTTTGTAGTGTGCTAGACTTGCGTTGCTGCAAGGT
This sequence comes from uncultured Olsenella sp., assembly GCA_900314495.1. Classification (GTDB taxonomy): domain Bacteria; phylum Actinomycetota; class Coriobacteriia; order Coriobacteriales; family Atopobiaceae; genus Olsenella_K. Next base: position 62,737 of record OMVJ01000018.1, on the reverse strand, counting down.
GAGAGGCCGTCGACGTACGAGCGAACGAGGAGCGTACCGGACCTCGATCCTTTGGCACGAAAGCCTGTGGCTATAAGGTGTCCCAGGAGTTATCGGGGCTTTCAATTCCTCAGTGAGTGCCTCCGTAGCAAGACGTCCGTTCGGACCGTTTTGTGAAAGGAGGGCTCACTATGCCTATTGCTTGTCTTCCTTAATCAGTCGGTCCAAACGGGAGAGGCACTGTTGACCGATGTGATTGGGGTAACAATGACAGAACAAGCATTTGTAGAGCCATACAACTATGTGACCGACCCAGAGGACAGATGGCCGAAAGGTCAGATTGTTCTGTTTGAGTCGAGCGATGGCCAGATAACGCTTCCGGTTGCCGTCGAGGATGACTCCGTTTGGCTGAGCCAACACCAGATGTCGCTTCTCTTTGACACGACCAAGCAGAACGTGAGCTTGCATGTCAATAACTGCTTCAAAGAAGGCGAACTGGAACGCACCGAAGTTGTCAAGGAATCCTTGACAACTGCCACAGACGGAAAGAACTACAAGGTAAAGCTCTATAACTTGGATGCCATCATCTCGGTCGGCTACCGAGTGAAATCCAAGAGGGGCGTCGAGTTCCGTCGATGGGCCACCGCGGTGTTGCGCAACTACGTGGTTCGTGGTTACGTCGCAAACGAGGCGCGGCTCAGGCAACTCCGACAGACGGTAGAGGTGATGTCTCGCCTGTCAGAGGGGCAAATCGGGACGCGGCAGGTTATCGAAATAGTGCAGAGCTATGCTCAGGCGCTTGACCTCCTGGATGACTACGACAACAAGTCAATTGCAAAGCCTGAGGGCAGCAAGTCCTCGGAGGTGCTGACGTACGATGAGTGCCGCGACGTCATTTCGCACATGCGGTTTGGTTCCGAGTCGAGCCTGTTTGGCGTGGAGAAGGACGACTCATTCCGGGCCAGCATAGGTGACATCTATGCGAGCTTTGGTGGCCAGGATGCGTACTCATCGACGGAGGAGAAGGCGGCGAACCTCCTGTACTTCGTGGTAAAGAATCACAGTTTCCTTGACGGTAACAAGCGTATAGCTGCCGCTATCTTTCTCTACTTCCTGGACAGAAACAATCTCCTCTACGATGCGCATGGAGAGAAGCGCTTGCAGGACGATGTGTTGGTGGCCATGACCATCATGATTGCAGAGTCAAACGCGGAAGAGAAGGAGGCCATGGTCAGGTTGGTCATGAACTTCCTCTGTGTGCCAAAGCAATCGTCTTCCGAGTACTGCGATCCTTCGCTTGCTTGAGGTGTCACGATGTCCCTTCAAGGAGGCGCCCATGATTGACGTAGAACGTACGCGAGTTTGTGAACTTGGCCAGCAACAAGAGCTTCGCGCAAACGGGCAAGGCGTTGTACGTGACCCGCCCACCATTTCACACCATGCGAGCAGGTGGAGGAGGAGCTGGGAGTTCCCTTGCTTGACCGCAGCGGCCATGAGGTACGTGCGAACGCGGCGGGAGGCATTTGCCCAAGCGGTTTAGGCGCATGTTCGCCGAGTACGACCTCATGCAGAACGAGGTCGACGAGTATGTGCGTGAACTGGGTGGGGAGTTGCGCGTGGGCGTCAGGCAGGCCGTGTGCTCCTCCACCATGAGGGACTTCCAGCAGGTCAACATGCTCTCCATGTATATATCCGGACGTGTTCTTCCTGACGAACGGCGCTTTACGCGGCCCCGCTTTGGGGACTTGTGGCGAGCCAAGGTGAAGGGTTGACCTGTCTATCACCTATGGCTATGCGTACCGTAAGTACAGCCCGTCAGCGATGGTTCCGCTCTTCCTGAACACGTTGGAGGGCTGCATCAAGGAGGAGGCCGCGCAAGCTGCGGGCGGGACTCGGGAGGTCACTGATGGCAGAGGCTGACCTCATGAGAGCTCTTAAGTTTTGAGCGATCCATAGGCATCAGCTGCATGAATTACAGTCAGTGGATAGGCGACCGCAGTGGGTGTCCCTTGTCGCGTCTACGGACAACAGATTTCTTAGATAAGCGAACAACGGTTCGCTATATGTGTTATCATAACATCACATTACAGCCAAATGGATGGGGATCCGCTTTCACTCCGTTAGGTACCTAGACGAGCTTGTCTTGAACGAACGAAGCAATCGTACGAAACACCAAGGGGGCAGCATGGAGCACGAATTGAATCATAAGATGCCAAGCCAGCAAGACATCGATCGGCTGGAGGGCAAGTGGAGCAAACTCACCTTCGCGGACAACTACGTCTTCGGTGAGGTGCTCGCGTCGAACCTCGAGGTATGTCAACGTCTGCTTGAGGCAGTGCTGGAGATTCCCATCGATCATGTTGAAGTGAGTGCTGCCGAGCGTGGCTTCGAACCCTCGCCGAGTTCGAAGGGTGTAAGGCTTGACGTGTACGCCAAGGACGGCTCGGGTCGCGTGTTCGATGTGGAGATGCAGCGCAGCAACGCGACTGACCTGGTGAAGCGTGCGCGCTATTACCAGGCGGCTATGGATACCGGTCAGCTGGGCAAGGGGTTGGACTACGGACGACTTTCGGATTCGTACGTCATCTTCTTCTGCACGTTCGATCCGTTTGGGTACGGCCTCAAGCGGTATACGTATCGGCGGGTCTGTGTTGAGAACGAGGTCGCGATGCCTTGGGATGGAACCGAACACGTGTTCCTGAATGCCACGGGCACCGTCGGCACGGTCAACGATGCTCTTCAAGACGTACTTGACTATCTGGCGGGTGATAATGCTGAACAGAGCGAATTGGTTCGGGACATTCAACAGACCGTGCAGAGGGTGCTCCTCTCATCTAAGAAGAGGAAGGAATACGTCATGTACGAGTGGAACTTGGAAGATGCCAGGCGAGAAGGAAAGGCAGAAGGAAAGGCGGAAGGAAAGGCAGAGACGTACGAAAAGATGAGCAAGCTCGCCCAAGCGCTGTCTGACCATGGGAGGGCTGACGAGCTAGTGCCCGCCATGGGTGACCGCGAGATACTAGAACAACTTTTTCAGGAATTTGGCATCGAGTAGTGAGTGTGCTGCATAGGGGGGATACATGCACAGAGAATTCTTGATGGGCAACGAGGCCATCGCCCTAGGTGCGCTGGCAGCTGGTGTCAACGTTGCTTGCGGCTACCCTGGCACGCCTTCGACGGAGATTCTCGAGACCATGGGAAAGCGTGCGCCGGAGCACGTGCACGTGGAATGGTCCGTCAACGAGAAATCTGCATTGGAAGTGGCTGCGGGCGCGGCCTATGCTGGCGCCCGTGCCCTGGTGACCATGAAGCAGGTCGGCCTGAACGTCGCCTCCGATCCGCTTATGAGCCTGGAGTACATAGGGGTCAAGGGTGGCATGGTCATCGTTGTCGCGGACGACCCCGGACCCATCTCGTCTCAGACGGAGCAAGACACGCGGACATTTGCCGCCTTCTCCAAGGTACCCTGCTTCGACCCTTCGTCGGTTCCCGAGGCCTATCAGATGGTGCAGGATGCATTCGCTCTCTCGGAAGAGCTGGGCACGCCGGTCTTCCTGAGGCCGACCACGCGCATAGACCATGCTTACCAGGCGTTTGACGTTGTGGATGAGGCGGATTGGCCCGTCCGTGCACCCGAGGGGTTCGCCAAGGACTCCAGCAGGTGGGTCATCTTCCCGCGCCTCTCTGTAGCCAACCATGCGAAAATCGAGAGGCGCAACGCAGAGCTCTCCAGGCGTCTTTCTGCCTACCAAGGGAACTTCATCGAACGCGAGACGGGAAGTCGCTCGGACGGGCGCAGGCTTGGCGTTGCGACCCACGGCGTCAATTACAGCTACGTGCGAGAGAGCCTGACTGCAACGGATGACGTTCGGGTTATGCGCGTGGGAACTCCGTTCCCCTTTCCGGAGCAACTCGCACTAGAGTTTCTTGACGGCCTGGACGAGGTCCTGTGCGTTGAGGAGCTTGATCCGGTTATTGAACGAGCGCTCATCGGCGTGTGCGGGAAGTATCACCTGGATGTACGCGTTCGGGGAAAGCTCACCGGGGACGTAAAGCCTTCGGGTGAGAACTCCGTGGACTATGTGGGAGAAGTCCTGGACGCGTTCCTGGGTAGGAGCGCTGCTCGGGATGAGGCTGCGGCCCCTGTTCCATCTGCGCCGCAGCTTCCCGTGCGTCCGCCTGTGCTTTGTGCAGGTTGCCCACATCGTGCGAGCTTCTATGCCGTAAAGCGGGCCATGCGGGGCAAGAAGACCATCTTCTGCGGTGACATTGGGTGCTACACGCTGGGCAACGCTCAGCCCTTGGACATGTGCGATACCTGCCTCTGTATGGGCGCGGGCATCAACATCGCGCAGGGCGTCTACCACGTGGAGCCAGACACGCACGCCTTCGCCTTTGTCGGTGACTCCACGTTCTTTGCCAGTGGCATTACGGGCGTGGTAAATGCGTACTACAACCAGGCCTCCATGACCCTAGTGGTGCTAGATAACTCCACCACGGCAATGACGGGACACCAGCCGCACCCAGGAACGGGACGTACCATTCGCGGTGAGGTGGTCAGTGCCGTGAACATGGAGGCGGTGCTACGGGCGATTGGGCTGACGACGGTTGAGGTTGTGAACCCGCTGGACCAGGCTACCGCCGTCGAGACGGTCAAGCGTGTGGATGCCGAACCTGGGGTGAAGGCTATCATCTTCCGTTCCCCGTGCGTCGCGCTGGTCAAACCAAGGAACCGTAGCCATGTTGACGCGGAGAAGTGCATTGGATGCGGAAGCTGCTACAGGCAGCTGGGTTGTCCGGCGCTTATACCTCAAGCCGACGGTCATGTGGAGATAGACCAATCCCAGTGCACGGGATGCACGCTCTGCGAGCAGGTTTGCCCGGCGGGCGCAATCTCTGGGGGAGTGATCATATGAGCTGCAGCATGATTATCTGTGGCGTGGGCGGCCAGGGCAGCGTCTTGGCGGGAAAGCTCATCTCCAACGCAGCAATGGCCCGCGGCATGGAGGTAAAGACGGCAGAGACCATTGGCATGGCGCAGCGCGGCGGTAGCGTCTTCACGCACGTGCGCCTTGGGGAGGGTGTCGAGTGCCCGCTCATCGGTCGTGGCAGAGCGGATGCGATCATCGGCTTCGAACCTGCGGAGGTGGCACGGCAACTGCCCTACCTGCGCAAGGGTGGCACCGTGGTGACCAGCATCACCCCCGTGGTGCCTGTGTCCGCCATGACGGGAGGACCGGCATACCACGTGGAGGAGGTGCTTGCCTACCTGCGTGCCGCGGTGCCCAACCTCATTGAGGTGGATGCCGTGCGGGCAGCTCGTGACCTCGGTTCCGCCAAGTGCCTTAACGTGGTGCTCTTGGGTGCTGCGGCGCGGGCGGGCGTGCTGGGGCTCAGCGAGGAAGATCTACTCGGAGCAATTCGGCGTGTTGTCCCCGAGCGTTTCCAGAAGCTGAATACCCGCGCGCTTGCCTACGCGGGTTCCACGGTATAGTAGCGGGGCAAGACGGCGTACTGGGGGCCACTACAGGTACCTACAAACCAACGGGAGGAAATCCATCATGCAGATCAACGAGACGCAGCTCAAGCAGGTCGACACGCAGATCAAGCGACTCATCGCTTCTGAGAACTTCTATGGCAAGCGTCTGCGGGATGCCGGAATCACCGGCGTCTCCACGCACGAGGACTTTCTCGCGCTGCCCTTCAGCGAGAAGGATGACCTCCGCGCCGCCTACCCGCTGGGACTTTCTGCGGTGCCTCAGGAGAAGATCGTGCGCATCCACTCCTCCAGTGGTACCACGGGTACGCCTGTGATCGTCCCCTACACCAAGAAGGATGTGGACGACTGGGCCATCCAGTTCGCCCGCTGCTATGAATATGCAGGCGTGACACCCCAGGACCGCGTTCAGATAACCCCGGGCTACGGCCTTTGGACCGCAGGCATCGGCTTCCAGGCGGGCTGCGAGCTCTTGGGAGCCATGGCCATTCCCATGGGTCCTGGCAACACCGAGAAGCAGCTGCAGTTTATGGTGGACATGCAGTCCACGGTGCTCTGTGCCACCTCGAGCTATGCCCTGCTCCTTGCGGAGGAGGTCGAGAAGCGCGGTCTGAGGGACAAGATCGCCCTCAAGCGCGGCGTCATCGGCTCCGAACGTTGGAGCGACAAGATGCGCAAGAGCATTGCCAGCAAGCTGGGCATCCAGCTCTATGACATATACGGTCTCACGGAGGTGTACGGCCCCGGCATCGGCATCAGCTGCAGCGAGGGCGACGGCATGCACGTCTGGGATGACTTCGTGTATGCGGAGATCATCGACCCACAGACGGGCAAGAACGTACCGGACGGCGAATGGGGAGAAATTGTCCTCACGACGCTCGTCAAGGAGGGGGCGCCGCTCATCCGCTTCCGCACTCACGACATCAGCCGCATCATCCCTGGCGAGTGCGCGTGCGGCTCGCGCCACCCGCGCATCGACACCCTTATGGGCCGTTCCGATGACATGATCAAGATTCACGGCGTCAACGTCTTCCCACGGCAGATCGAGGAGGTGCTCCAGGAGTTCCCCGACCTTTCCAGCGAGTACCAGATTCGCCTCTCGCACCTGGACGGACGCGACACCATGCGCATCTACGTAGAGACCAACGGCTCCGTGGACTGGGAGGACATGTCCAAGGCCGTCGCCACCAAGGTTCGTCACCGCATCGGCTTCACCCCGCTGGTGAAGATTGTAGAGAACGGCATGCTTCCACGCAGCGAGAAGAAGACCAAGCGCGTGTACGACGAGCGTTACGAGTAGGCAAGCGTTATCGATAGATGCGCTGGTAGTATGAGAGCGCAGGTACGGAGGTGATGCGGGATGGGCGTGTTTCTGAATCCGGGTGACGCGATGTTGCGCCAGGGTCGCAATTCAAAGATCTACGTAGACAAGAGTGCGCTCATTGCGTACCTCAATTCCGTGCTGAACTCCGAGCAAAAGTACGTATGCGTGAGCAGGCCTCGCCGCTTTGGCAAATCCATGGCCGCCAACATGGTGAGCGCTTACTACGATCGTTCCGTCGACGGCAGACAGGTTTTCCATGGCCTACAGATTGCCAAGGACTCGAAGTTTGACGAGTGCCGCAACCGTTATGACGTAATCAAGCTCAACATCCGTGACTTCCTGAGCGAAAATGCCAATATGCCGGACATGTTGCAGGACATCTCCGAGTCGGTGCTGGAAGAACTTGGCGGGGAATATCCGGATGTCCCGCTCGACCAACGTAGACTAGCGCGGTCTATGGCAAAGATATTCGATGCCACGGGGCGTCAGTTCGTAATAGTCATCGACGAGTGGGATGCCGTCTTCCGTGTGTACCAGCATGACGAGGATGCCCAGAGAGACTACCTAGACTTCCTTCGCCTCTGGCTCAAGGATCGTCCGTACGTTGCCCTAGCGTACATGACAGGCATCCTGCCCATCAAGAAGTATGGGGAGCACTCAGCGCTCAACATGTTCAGCGAGTTCTCCATGGCTGATGCCGATGTATTGGCACCGACCATGGGCTTCACAGACGCGGAAGTACGTGCACTCTGCCGCGAGTGGAACATGCCATACGATGAGACGCGTGCTTGGTATGACGGGTACCTGCTAGAGGGTGCTGGTGAAATATATTCGCCGCAATCTATTGTGGAAGCCATGACCCGACACGCATTTGGCGACTACTGGAATTCCACCGAGACCTACGAAGCCCTGAAGGTCTACTTGGACCTCAACTACGATGGCCTACGTGATGCCGTTGTGGCGATGATGGCAGGCGATCGTCATGTGGTAAACATCGGGAAGTTCTCCAACGATATGACCTCCTTCGTCTCGGCTGACGATGTGCTGGCATTGCTCGTGCATCTTGGGTATCTTGCCTATGATCAAACCTCGAGAGAGGTCTTTGTGCCCAATCGAGAGGTGATGCAGGAGTTCGTAAACTCAACTGACAATGGTGGCTGGAACGAGGTCGCTCGTGCAGTGAGGGGATCTGGGCGGCTGCTGCAGAACATCATTGCTGGTAATGAGGATGCTGTGGCCGCGGGGATAGAGGTCGCGCATCAAGAGACGAGTCACCTGACATACAACGACGAGAACGCTCTGGCATATACACTGTCGCTTGGCCTATATGCTGCGAGACAGTGGTACGACGTGATTAGGGAGTTACCGGCGGGCAAGGGGTTTGCCGACTTGGTCTTCATTCCACGGCGTGCCTATGCTGACCGTCCGGCTATCGTGGCGGAACTCAAGTGGGATGAATCTGCAGAGACGGCCATCGAGCAGATTCATCAGAGGCGTTATCCGGATGTGCTTGAACAATGGCGCAGAGATGGTGGTCAGGTCATACTTGCCGGAGTTAGCTATGACAAGAAGACACGTAAGCATTCCTGCATAATTGAGCGCGTTGGATAAAGGTGGCTGGGGGGCGCTTGATGAAGATACTCGCAATCAGCGACAGGGCAAAGTACGAGCGCATGGATCCTGAGGACTTGAAGGCGGCAGGGGATTCCATCGTGTTCGTGCCAATTGACGCATCCGTCGCGGATGCCGTTAGCGCCCAGCCTGACGCCGAGGTGATACTGGCCGATGCGATAAGTCCCGTGAGCGCGGAGCTGATTGCGGCGCTGCCCAAGCTCAGGATGATTTGCTCCGAAGGTGTGGCGTACAACAAGATAGACTGCGCGGCTGCCGCAGGACGGGGCGTCTACGTCACCAACGGTGCGGGCATGAATGCCGGGGCGGTGGCCGAACAGGCGATTCTTCTCATGCTGGGGCTGTTGCGGAAGGTAACGTGGGGAGACTGTGCCGTTCGTGCGGGCAAGCAGATTGAGGCCAAGAACATGGTCTTCGCCAACGGCGAGGACGATCTGATGGACATGACGGTGGGCATTGTCGGGCTGGGCGCTATTGGCAAGGCGTTGGCTGCGCGGCTCGTTCCCTTTGGGTGCCGCGTGATCTACACGTCCAGGCATCGCAAGAAAGATGCGGAAGATGAGTTGGGCATCGAATGGCTGGGGCTTCTCGACCTGCTGGTGCAGAGCGACATCGTGAGCCTGAACTGTGCCGTCACGCCAGAGACAACGGGCATGGTGAATGACGGTTTCCTGGCTGCGATGAAGAGCGGCTCCTATCTCATCAATACGGCGCGCGGAGACCTGGTGAACAACGAGGCGCTGGCACGGGCCTTGGAGTCGGGCCACCTTGCGGGCGCTGGACTGGACACGGTGGCGCCCGAGCCCGTGACGTCAGACAACCCGCTGCTCAACCTTTCTGACCGGGCCGCTGGGTGCGTGCTCTTCTCGCCGCACGTGGGCGGCATCACGACGGGTTCCCTCCGAAGGTTGCAACGCCACATGTGGGCCAACGTGCATGCGCTGGAACGGGGCGAGCGTCCCACCTGCGTGGTCAATGGAATCTAGAACGCTGCAGAAGCGCGGCATTGCGCTCCTACGCCTGGTTCAGGAACTCGTTGGCCTTGGTCATGTCAAACTGGGACACGATACGTGCTGTACGGTCCAGTAGACGCATGAACTCTCGCGCGTCGTCCTGTCCCAAGAGCAGCAGGTAGTTCTGGATGAGGAGCAGGAACCGCCGGTCGCGCTCCGAGCAGAGTTTCTGGCCGGCATCCGTGAGCGTGAAGCATACCTTGCGGTGGTCGGACTCGTCCGGATGGCGCTCGATGAGGCCCCGCTCCTCCAGGCTGTTGCAAATCTGCGTGACGCGTGCCTTGGTGACGGTTATCTCCTGCGCGATGTGCGCCGGCGTGCCCTCGCTGGCGTCGAAGTTCGCAATAAAGCTGAGGACGTTCCACTCAGTCTGCGTCGCAGCGCGCAGGAAGGGAGTGGCGGCGCGCAGGAACGTGACCAGGTCCGTGCCAATCTGTGTGGAGTAGTCATCTAGCAGGGACTGTTGCTCATCGGAGAACTCCGCGCGGGAAGGCGCGTCCGGCTGACCATCCAGCGACGAGGTGAAGAGAACCTTGTCGGCTTGCAGCTCAAGCCCACGCTTGTCTGGGTTGGTTGCGGTCATGGCGGCCTCCCTTGGAACGAACTACGAGCAAAACATACACCGACTGCATCATCTGGGGCTGAACGCTGCGAGACCTTCCACGAACAGGAAACATGTGCCCGTGGAGTTGAGTGCCGCTCGCAGCATTTGCGACGCCGCTGGTGAAGCAGGTGCTGCCCGTGCTGGAGATGGCCCTGGACCAGCAGAATCCGCTGCTCATGGTGGCGGAGAAGTTGGACGGCGAGGCCCTCTCCACCATCGTGAAGAACGTGACGGCGGGTGTGGTGCGGGTGGTTGAGGTTGACCCGCCGGCCTATGCCGAAGGCCGCCGCAAGTGCATGGAGGACCTGGCCATCTTCACGGGCGCCACCTATGTGGACCACGAGCTGATGGGCTACACCATGGGGGACGTCACGCCTAGCATGCTGGGCCATGCGCAGAGGGTGGTCGTCGGGCGCAACTCCACGCAGGTCATCGGGGGTGCCGGCGACGTGCAGGAGATTCGCAACCGTGTGGCGGACCTGCGCCGCCGCATTGCGGAGACGGACTATGAGTTCAACAAGCAACGCATGACTGAGCGCCTCTCGCGCCTTACGGGCGGCAGGGCGGTCATTCGCGTGGGTGGCGTCAGCGAGGAGAACGTGAACGAGCGCAAGCTGCGCGTGGAGGATGCCATCAACGCCGGGCGCGCGGCGCTTGAGGAGGGCATAGTGCCGGGCGGCGGCGTCGCGTATCTGTTGGTGCAGCGTGCTGCCAAGGCATACGCGGCCACCCTTTCCGGAGACCAGCGCACGGGGGCAGAGCTGGTGGTTTGCGCCTTGGAGGAGCCCCTGCGCCGGCAGGCTGCCAACGCCGGCGAGGTCCCGGGCATGGTGCTGGACAAGGTTCGCACCATGGGGCATGGAACGGTGTTCGACGCCCAGGGGCTCCGTTTTGTGAACGCCAACGAGGCGGGGATCATCGATCCCGCCAAGGTGTGCCTCGACTCGCTGCAGTGCGCCGCCTCGGTCGCCTCCACGCTCCTTACGACGGAGGGCGCCGTCGTGGACGCGGAGCCACATGACCTGACAATCATGGACCGCGTGTGCGCGGCGGCGGGAATGGCCAGGTAGCGCCATGAATGCGGAGCGTGCGGGCGTTACGGTGGACGAGGTCCGCGTGCAGGAGGAGGCCACCGAGGACCTTGCCGGCTGGCGCCACCAGCTCAAGTAGCATGCCATGGCAACCGGGGACTGGAGCTACAAGTCGCAGGACCGCGACGCCGCCTGGCAGGAGATGGTGAGCCGCGCGCGACCTCATGCGCAAGAAGGCGCTCGAAGGGATTGCAGCGAGGGCTTAGGCGTTGGGTCGTTCGCGTGCAATGTTGATAAGGCGTACGGATTGTGGGGGCTGGTTGGTCACTTTGCACGGAAGCGGCATCCGCAAATCGTCGCAATCGCCGTTGAGTGGTTGCCCGCGCGTCCGTACGATTGGGCTGTTTAGCGGGGTGGTCGGCGGCGGGCTTGGCGTCGAGTACCAATTATGGGAATTCGGCGCCTGCGGTGAGCGCCGTACCGTGCGGTTGGCATTTGGATTTGGCATGGGTTAATGCACGCAATGAGGGGTTCTGTGACCTCCGATGGTTGCAAAATCTCATGTGGGGAGGACAATACGGGGCATGGTCATTCGTCCCGTAAACTCGGTAACCATTGGCGCGACGACGCCAAGAAGCGAAAGGATGTGCACAGATGGCAAAGTCAGACATCGAGATTGCCCAGGAAGCGACCATGCTTCCCATCACGGAGGTTGCAGCCAAGGCTGGCCTCAAGCCAGAGCAGCTGGAGCTCTACGGAAACTACAAGGCCAAGGTTGACATTCACGCCTTCAAGGACGCACCCACAAAGGGCAAGCTCATTCTGGTCACCGCCATCAACCCCACCCCTGCGGGCGAGGGCAAGACCACCACGTCCGTCGGTCTGCACGATGCCCTGTGCAAGCTGGGCAAGAACTCCATGCTCTGCCTGCGCGAGCCCTCCCTTGGCCCCGTCTTTGGCATCAAGGGCGGCGCGGCTGGTGGCGGCTACGCGCAGGTGGTCCCCATGGAGGACATCAACCTGCACTTCACCGGTGACTTCCACGCCATCGAGAACGCCAACAACCTCATCGCTGCCATGCTGGACAACCACATCAAGCAGGGCAACGCCCTCAACATCGACCCGCGTCGCATCGTGTGGAAGCGCGCGATGGACATGAACGATCGCCAGCTCAGGAACATCGTCGACGGCATGGGCGGCGTCGCCAACGGCGTGCCGCGCGAGGACGGCTTCGACATCACCGTGGCCTCGGAGGTCATGGCCGTCTTCTGCCTGGCGACCGACCTCATGGACCTCAAGGCGCGCCTGGGCCGCATGGTCATCGCCTACACCTACGACCGCAAGCCCGTCACCGTTTCCGACATTCACGCCGAGGGCGCCTGCACGGCCCTTCTGAAGGACGCCATCAAGCCCAACCTGGTGCAGACGCTGGAGAACAACCCCGCCTTCGTGCACGGCGGCCCCTTCGCCAACATCGCCCACGGCTGCAACTCCGTCGAGGCCACGACTACGGCCCTGAAGCTGGCTGACTACGTGGTGACCGAGGCCGGCTTCGGTGCGGACTTGGGCGCGGAGAAGTTCCTGGACATCAAGAGCCGCATGGCAGGCCTGCGCCCCAACGCGGTGGTGCTGGTTGCAACGGTGCGCGCCCTCAAGTACAACGGCGGCGTGCCCAAGGCCGAGCTCACGACAGAGAACCTGGACGCCGTCAAGGCTGGCCTGCCCAACCTGCTGCGCCACATCTCCAACATCAAGGACGTNATCAACGCCTTCCCCACGGACACCGAGGCCGAGCTCAAGCTCGTGGAGGACGAGTGCAAGAAGCTTGGCGTGAACGTGGCCCTCTCCGAGGTGTGGGCCAAGGGCGGCGAGGGCGGCCTGGCCCTGGCCCAGGAGGTCGTGCGCCTGTGCGACGAGCCCAACGACTTCCAGTTTGCCTACAGCCTGGACGAGTCCCTCAAGGACAAGATCAACGACATTGCCACCAAGATCTACCACGCCGACGGCGTTGACTACCTGCCCAAGGCTGCCAAGCAGATCAAGGAGCTCGAGGACCTTGGTTTTGGCAACATGCCCGTCTGCATGGCCAAGACCCAGTACTCCTTCACGGACGATCAGACCAAGCTGGGCGCCCCGGAAGGCTTCCGCATCACCGTCCGCAACGTCAAGGTCTCCGCTGGCGCAGGCTTCGTGGTGGCGCTGACGGGCGACATCATGACCATGCCCGGTCTGCCCAAGGTCCCCGCGGCAGAGAAGATCGACGTCACGCCCGACGGCAAGATCGTGGGCCTGTTCTAGGTTCTTGCAGGGTCTGGGCGGTTGCCTGGGCCCATGCTCCTTGTCTGGCCGCGCGGGCGGTGCCTGCCTCTCGCCCGCGCGCCTCAAGAGGATTCAATCCAAGCAATAACCCGTGTTGAACTTGAACCTCTTGGAGAGGGGTGGGTTTCGTGTTGCGCGAACAGACCGTTGAGGGCTTCTTGGGTGAGCTCACTTCCAAGGCTCCTACTCCCGGTGGTGGAGGTGCCTCTGCCATGGCGGGTGCCATGGCTGCGTCCCTGGGTGCCATGGTGGCCAACCTTACCAGTGGCAACAAGAAGTATGCCGACGTGCAGGGTCGCATTGACGAGATAATTCCCCAGCTCGAGGCCTTGCGAGACAAGCTACTTGAACTTGCAGACGCCGACGCGGCGGCCTTCGCGCCCCTTTCCAAGGCGTATGGCCTCCCCAAGTCCACGCCGGAGGAGCAGGCGCACAAGGCCCAGGTCATGGAGGCCGCGCTGCGCACGGCGTGCGAGCCGCCGTACCAGATCATGGAGACCATCAGTCAGGTCGTCGACCTGCTTGCGGAGCTCTCAAAGATTGGCACCCGCATCGCCATCAGCGACGTGGGCGCGGGCGCGGCCTTTGCCTCCGCCGCCCTCAAGGGTGCCAGCCTCAACGTCTTCATCAACGCCAAGTCCATGAAGGACCGCGACTACGCGGACGAGCTTGTTGCCAAGACGCAGACGCTTCTGGATGACGGATGCCAGAATGCGGACCGGACCTACCTCGCGGTGGAGAGGGGGATCAGATGGGCAAAGCACTAAGGGGCAAGCCGGTTGCCGACGCGCTGACCGAGGAGGTCAAGGCGCGCGTTGCGGCTCTCGAGGCCAAGGGAGTTTCTCCAAAGCTGGCGATTCTGCGCGTGGGGGAGCGAGCTGACGACCTCTCGTACGAGCGCGGCGCCACCAAGCGCGCCGAGAAGTGCGGGGTCGCAGTGCAGAACGTAGTGCTTCCCATAGACTGCTCGCAGGACGACCTGATGGCCGCCATCGCGCGCATCAACGAGGACGACTCCATCCACGGCTGCCTCATGTTCCGTCCGCTTCCAAAGACGCTGGACGAGGACGGAGCCTGCGCTGCGCTGGACCCAGCCAAGGACGTGGACTGCATCACCGAGGGGTCGCTCTTCGGCGTCTTTGCCAACCGTCCCAAGGGCTTCCCGCCTTGCACGGCGGAGGCCGTGATGCAGCTGCTCAAGTTCTACGACGTGCCCCTGCGCGGTGCAGATGTCACGGTGGTGGGCCGTTCGCTGGTTATTGGCAAGCCCGTCTCCATGATGCTGCAGGCCGCCAATGCCACGGTGACCATGTGCCATACTAAGACCCGTGACCTGCCGGCAAAGTGCCAGCAGGCAGAGGTGTTGGTTGCCGCGGCGGGCCACGCCAAGACGGTGGGCGCGGACGCGGTGCGCGCCGGGCAGGTTGTCATCGACGTGGGCATCAACTGGGACGAAGAGGCGCAGAAACTCGTGGGCGATGTGGATTACGATGCTGTGGAGCCCATCGTAGGCGGCATCACGCCCGTTCCGGGCGGTGTGGGTTCCGTTACGACCGCGGTTCTGATGAGTCATGTGGTCCAGGCAGCCGAAAGGACGGTAGCGTAAGTTGGCAGCCGAGGAGTTAAACTACAACCAGATTGACAAGCCGCGCATCGAGGCAGCCGTGCGTGAGTTCCTCATTGGCATCGGCGAAGACCCGGACCGGGCTGGCCTGCAGGGTACGCCGGACCGCGTCGCCCGCGCCTGCGAGGAGATCTTCGGCGGCCTGCAGGAGGACCCTGCCGCCTACCTGCGCAAGCAGTTCCAGGAGGACCACAACGAGGAGATGGTCATCGTGCGTGACATCCCCTTCGCCTCCATGTGTGAGCACCACATCCTGCCCTTCCAGGGCACGGCGAACGTTGCCTATATTCCGCGGCAGGGGCGCATCACGGGCCTCTCCAAGATCGCCCGCTGCGTGAACGGCTATGCCCGCCGGCCCCAGCTGCAGGAGCGTCTGACGCAGCAGGTGGCCGATGCCATGGTGCAGGAACTGGACCCGTTGGGCGTGCTGGTGGTCATCAAGGCGGAGCACACTTGCATGACCATCCGCGGCATCAAGGCGGCAGGTGCCCAGACAGTGACCTCGGCGGTGCGCGGTACCTTCAAGAAGGACCTGCGAACGCGGGCGGAGGCCATGCGGCTGTTGGGCCTGTAACGCGGCGTTCACCTTCGTCTCATCAGCGAATCCTATATTGGTGGGAACCGAGAGGAAATCGTTACCTAGGAGGTCATCATGGCAGAACCCAATCCCGTAGACGCACTGGCACCCGGGCAGATTGAAGAGAAGGCAGAGACTATCGGCACGGGCAAGGCGCGGATGCCGCGGCTGCGCCAGTTCATCCTGGGCATGATGGCGGGCGTCTTCATCGGCTTCGGTGCGGTGTTCATGACGTTCGTCAAGGCGGACGGAACCTTCTCGTTTGCCACGTCACAGCTCCTGGGTGGCCTGGCCTTCAGCTTTGGCCTCTTCATGGTGCTGTGCGCGGGGGCCGAGCTCTTCACGGGTAACAGCCTCATGATCTGCGGTCGCCTGTCCGGGCGCTACTCCGTGGGCGAGCTGCTCTCCAGCTGGGGTGTCGTGTACGTGGGCAACTTGGTGGGGTCTCTACTGCTGGTGCTGCTGGTCACCCTTTCCGGCATTGCCACCATGGGCGACGGTGCCGTTGGCGCAGCCATGGTTAAGGTGGCGGCAGGCAAGGTGAGCATGCCCTGGTGGAACATCTTCTTCAGGGGTGTTCTCTGCAACATGCTGGTCTGCCTTGCGGTGTGGATGAGCTTCGGTGGGCACTCCACCGTCGACAAGCTTGTGTGTGCGGCGCTGCCGGTGGCCGCCTTCGTGGCATGCGGCTTTGAGCACTGCGTGGCCAACATGTACTTCATTCCCGTCGGCATCGTGGCCGCTTCCATGGGCTTTGCGCCGGAGGGTGCCGCCATTGCCAGCCTGAACGTGGGCGGCTTCCTCTACAACCTGTCTGCGGCGACCTTGGGTAACCTGCTGGGTGGCGTCGTGCTGATTGGCTGCGGCTACTGGCTTGCCTTCAAGGGCGGCAAGAAGTAGGAAACTAAGAAGAACCATTGACTGGGCGCCCGAGGCGTGAGCCCCGGGCGCCTTTGAGCGAAAGACGAAAGATCTTACAATGTACCGGATTCCGTTCGACGTACCAACAATCACCTATGCGGACTCTTTGGCGCAGCTGCACTCTGCGCTGCGCTTTGGCATTCAACCCATGCTGGAGAGCGTGGAGGACATGCTGGCGGAGCTGGGCAACCCCGACCGCTGCTTCCGGAGCATCCAGATTGCAGGTACCAACGGCAAGACCTCAACGGCACGCTATACGGCTGCCATCCTCATGGGGGAGGGGCTCAAGGCCGCGCTCTACACCTCTCCGGAGCTGGTGAGCTACACGGAGCGCATGGAGGTGGACGGCAGGCCCGTCTGCCAGGACGCCTTTGCGCGCGGCATCAGTGCTGCAACGGTGGCGGGTCAGCGGGTGAACGCGCGGCGGTCCGCGGCGGGCGAGCGACCCTACGACATAACGGAGTTCGACACGCTGACGGTGGCCGCTGCCGTCATCTTTGCGGAGGCTGGCATAGACGTGGCGGTGCTGGAATGCGGCATGGGCGGCCGTTGGGACGCCACGTCCGCCTTTGGCTCCATCCAGAGCGTGGCCGTGACGGGCGTTGGCCTGGACCACATGCGCATTTTGGGTGACACGCTGGAGAAGATTGCGTCGGAGAAGGCAGCCGTCATCAAGCCAGGCCGCACCTGTGTGCTGGGCGTGGGGACGGCGACGCCGGACAGCGTGGAGGACGTGTTCCTGGGCCATTGCGAGGCTTCCGGTGTGACGCCGGTCTTGCTGCGTCCGCAGAGGCTCGAGGACGCAGCGGGGGAGATGCATGCCGGCCAGCCCCGCGAGCACGCAGACCTGCCCCGCGCCAGCTACGCGATAACACAGCACCCCAGCCGCGTAGGCGGCCCACTCATCCTGGACGTCACCACCGACTCTGGAGCTACGTATCGGGAGCTCTCTGCGCTGAAGCCGTCCTACCAGGCGGCAAACATTGCATGCGCGGTGGAGTTGTGCGAACAATTCCTGGGCCACCCGCTAGATGAGGACGCCTTGTTCGACTCCGTGGTTCGCTGCCCCACGCCGGGCCGCTTCGACGTGCTGCGACCCAAGCCGGTGGCACTCATCGACGCGTGCCACAACCCGCAGAGCGTGCAGACCTTCCTCACCGCGGTGCGGAGCGTCCAGCCCAAGGTGGCCGACCGGCCGGCACTCCTGTGCGCCGTCCTGGCCGACAAGGACGTGGAGGGCATCGTGCGGCTGCTTGCCCCGGAGTTTCCCCAGGTGTACGTTACGCAGACGTCCTCGCCGCGCGCGCTGCCGGCGGGGGAGCTCGGCAGGCTGTTCGAAGCTGCTGGCAAGTCGCCCCTGGCGGTGTTCGCCTCTGTGGGGGAGGCTGTGGAAGACCTTGCCGACGTGCCCTTCGTGGCCTGCGGCTCCATTACCACGGCGGGCGAGGTTGCGGCGATTCTTCGTCCGGGCGTGCAGAACGCGCGTGGCGGCGAGGACATCACGCGCAATGCCGCGCAGGTAGACGAGGGTGTGGAGGCCTAGCATGTACGGACTGAAGACGGAGGCGAGCTTTGACGGCGCCCACTTCCTGACGGACTACTACGGCAAGTGCGAGAACCTGCACGGTCATCGCTGGCGGGTGGTGGCCTACATCCAGCAGGAGGAGCTGGGCTCAGACGGTACGGGGCGGGACATGGTGCTGGACTTTGGCGAGTTCAAGCGCATCGTGCGCGAGGAGGTGGGCAAGCTTGACCACACCTTCCTGGTGGAGGAGGGGTCGCTCAAGCCGGGCACCGTCCGCGCGCTCACGGAGGACGAGGGCTTTACGCTGACCATCCTGCCCTTCCGTACCACGGCGGAGAATCTGGCCCGCTACTTCGCGGAGCGGCTTATGGAGCGCGGCCTGCCCGTCTCGCAGGTGGACTGCTACGAGACGCCCCTCAATTGCGCCACGTACTTCGTGCGGTAGGCAACAAACCAGACCTGCCATAGGCGCATGCCTTTGCTACAATCTTTGGCACACCATCAATGCATGCTTCGTGGCAGCTTCGTGCCAGCGATGTGCCGCGTTCTTGATACACAAAGGAAGTGCCGCCCCATGGCAGATCTTCTCGACCAGATTCTCACCCCCGAGGTTCGCATCGTCCTCATGCTCATGGCCTTCTGCGTGGTCATGCTGTACGTGCTCTCCATCGTGTACGTTGTCCGCGACGCACAGCGCCGTGGCGCGGAGCCTTGGTGGCTGTGGGCCATCATCTCCGTCATTCCCATCATCGGCCTCTTGGCGTACGTGA
The DNA here is from genome assembly GCA_900314495.1 of uncultured Olsenella sp. Classification (GTDB taxonomy): domain Bacteria; phylum Actinomycetota; class Coriobacteriia; order Coriobacteriales; family Atopobiaceae; genus Olsenella_K. The sequence goes on along the minus strand of OMVJ01000018.1, from coordinate 43,921 downwards.
TTCTGCGCCCCAGCTCCTACTTGGTGGACCGGGAGGAGCAGGACCTGGACATTGCCCTGCGGGAGCATCAGCTCTCGCACTACGGCATCTGCCCCAAGTGCGGTGCCCCCATCGACCGTGACTTCGTGGTGTGCCCCATCTGCAACACGCAGGTGCGTAACGTTTGCCCCACCTGCCACCGCCCGCTGAACGCGGACTGGAAGGTCTGCCCCTACTGCCGCACGCGCATTCAGTAGGCGCTGGGCAAGGGGGTTCGCGAGGGCCCACTCGGCCACAAATTGATGGTCGTCTCTAGGGAAGGTCGCAGTTTGCCGTGGCCTTTCCTCTTTTCTTCGTTGTTCAGATGTCACGTGTCGTGCCTTGCAGGTGCCACTCATTACACAAATCGCTGGTGAACTTACCAAGGCATCACCGTGCGTTACGGCGGCATGACAGGAACATTTCAGGGAGCGTTCAAGCTGCCCCTACTCTGGTAGGCGTGTTTTTCCGCCTGTGAGTTATGTGCCAGAGAAGGGATGACTTGATGAACGTTCACGGTAAGATTGCCGCGGCCGCCATCGCGGCAGCGCTGTCGTTCAGCGTCGGCGTTGTGCCCGCACTCGCCGAGGAGGCCGATACCGCTGCCGCGGTGGAGCCCGTTGCCATTGAGCAGGAGAAGGCCCAGCCGCAGCACATGGCTGTTGTCGAGCCCACGGCTGTGGTAGAGGCCGCTGCCGAGCCCGTTGCGGAGCCGGCGGCCGAGCCCGCTGCCGAGCCCGTTGCCACAAAAGAGGTCGCTGCAGAGCCTGCCGCCGAAACGGTGGCGGAGTCCGCGGCTACCGCGGATGCGAGCACGGCCACGGCAGAGGAGAAGCCGGCGGAGGTAACGCCCGCCGAGGCTCCGGCTGAGTCGGCGGCCGACGCTCCTGCGGAGGCGCCGGCTGAAGCGCCGGCCAAGGCACCGGCAGACGCCAACAAGAACTCTGACGTCATCGTGGTCACACCCGTCGAGGATGACGCCCCGAGTGCTCCCACCGCCGAGACCGTGAACGACGTGTACGTGCACGTCCAGACCCAGGGCAACGGCTATTACGTGGAGCCTTCCATCGACAAGGGCAAGCTCGAGTTCGGTCCGGTGACCAAGGCCGAGGACGGCACCTATCACTCCGCCCTGACCATCAAGGCCGACGGCCAGCAGGCTTACGTGGATGCCTTCAACGAGGAGTATCGCTCCATCCTTGGCAAGCATGTCGCGGCGGGTGCCTTCAAGGAGAAGGTGTTCGACCTCATCTACAGGGAAGCTACTGACTGGGATCCCGCCGGTTGGTTCGCTGCCAACGAGGACGACAACGCGCTGGTTATCGACCTGAAGAAGGTCATCCCTGCAAAGCCCACCAAGAAGCAGGTGGAGGCAGAGCTCAGGCAGGTCGTGAACGTGGGCCTCCGCTATGAGGACTACGACTGGGTTGATACCGATACACAGGAGACCTACGACATCCTTCGCTACTCCTACAAGATCGGTGACGTCCAGGACCTTGGCAACCGTTACAAGGTGACCGTCACCATCACCAACCCCTATCCCTACGTGCAGAAGTACGCCAAGACCAAGGGCGGTGCCTACGCGCTCGATGGCGAGTGGAAGAACATCACCTACGACCTGACCCTCGAGTACAGCGAGGATGAGGACGCGTGGGGAATCTTCGATCCCGTCCCGTCCGACATCATCGTAAAGAAGCTCGACGCCCCCACACTGGACGAGATTAACACCGCAATCAACAACGCCGGCATCAGGATCCGCGACGCCAAGGGCAAGGACCTGGGTACCGTCGGCCTGCTCGACGGCACGTACACGGTCACCGTGGGCAACGGTACCAGCGGCATCAGCGCCAGCATCAAGATCAACCAGGACGAGCACCAGGCCTACATCGACGCCTTCAACAAGTCGGATGCCGCTGCTGGCAAGTGCTACGTGAACCTCAACAACCCCGACAACACGAGCCGCCGCTTCTACCTGTACTACCGCGACGGCAAGTGGACCAGCTCCTTCGAGCCCGACCAGTACATCTGGGTCAAGGACAACTCCCTCACCACGGATCAGATCAACCAGGCCATCAAGGACAACGCGGTCACCATGCGCGAGTACAAGGGCCGCCGCAACACGCCCGAGATCGCCAACATCCCGCTGATTGACGGCACCTACACGGTGAGCTACGGCACCAACGCCAAGACCGGCAAGTCCAGCGCGACCATCGTCATCAACCAGGACGCCCACCAGGCCTACGTCGACGCGCTCAACAAGCTGCCCGTTGCCGAGGGCAAGTTCTACGTGAACCTCAACAACCCGGACAACACGCGCCTGTCCTTCGTCGTGTACTACGACCCCGCCACCGGCGAGTGGACCAACCGCTTCACCGACCAGTACATCTACGTCAAGGACCTCACGCCCAGCACCGCCACGATCAACGCCGCGATCAACAACGCCGCCATCACCATGCGCGAGTACAAGGGTCGCCGCAACACGCCTGAGGTCGCAAAGTACGGCCTCATCGACGGCACCTACGACGTGAAGGTCTCCCAGGGCAGGAACGGCAGCATCAGCGCCTCCATCGTCATCAAGAAGGGCGACGAGGGCACCCAGCCCTACATCGACAAGCTGAACGGCGAGTCTGAGGGCAAGCACTACGTCAACCTCAACAACCCCGACAACACCAGCCGCCGCTTCTACCTGTACTACCGCGACGGCAAGTGGGTGAGCACCTTCGAGCCCGACCAGTACATCTGGGTGAAGGACATCACCCTCACGACTGACGACGTGAACGCCGCCATGGGTGAGCCTGCGGTCTACCTGGTGGATCGTGACGTCGAGGAGACGTTCGCGACCTACAACATCCTGCCCGACACCTACACCGTTGAGTACGACGGAACCCACGCGCACCTCACCATCGTGGGCCAGGGCCAGCAGGCTTACATCGACAAGCTCAACTCTGAGAACCCCGGCAAGTTCTACGTGAGCGAGAACGGCCTGACCAGAGTGCCACTGAGCTACGACCTTGAGTACAAGGACGGCAAGTGGGGCCTCTCCTCCGTGGGCCAGTACCAGATCGCCGTGTGGGACGTGGCGCCCATCACTGGTAAGGTGAAGGTGTCCGACGGCACCACCACCAAGGAGTACGACCTGGCACAGGGTACCTTCGACCACTCCGCGATTGCCTACGACGATGCCACGGGCACTTGCCGCACGACCATCACGCTCACGGACTACGACGCCTACATCGCCAAGTACAGTGCCGCGATGGGCCGTACCTACCGTCGTGTTGCTGGCTCGCCCGACGTCACCTACGAGCTCGTCTACGACATGACTTCCCGCCCGCGCAAGCGCGCTTGGACCATGGCGGAGGCTTCTGCCGCCAAGGCTGCGCCGCGCCACATGCGTGCGATGGCGGTTGCCGAGGTTGCCGAGGCTGCTCCCGCTTCGAATGACACTATCCAGGTCGAGCCCGTGCCGCAGGCAACCGTGGACTACGGTTACGACGCCGATGGCGATGGCAAGAACGAAACCAAGGTCATCACCGCTGGCGATGACAACAAGGTCAGCGTTGAAACGCCCACCCGCGACGGCTATGACTTCAAGGGCTGGAAGACGGCCGATGGCCAGGACTTCGACCCCAGCCAGCAGCTCCACGGCGACGTGGAGATCATTGCCCAGTGGGACAAGAAGCCCGAGCCCAGCAAGCCCGACCAGCCGGATACGCCGGACCAGCCCGCTAAGCCCGATCAGCCTTCGGCTCCGGCGCAGCCCGACCAGCCGGCGCAGCCCGAGCAGCCCGTGCAGCCGACGAAGCCCGCAGCGCAGAAGTCCGCAGAGACTCCGGTGAAGCAGGCAGTCGCCAAGTCCGCCCCCGCCAAGGCTGCCATGGCGAAGAGCGCGACGCCCGCCACAGGCGACGCCACCAACAACGGCGTCGCTGCCGGCCTCCTTGCAGGCGGTGCAGCGCTGCTCGTTGCCGCTAAGAAGCGCCTTGGGCTGAAGGACTAGCCTTCAGGGGCTGCCCTGCAGAGTTGGACGCCTCCTCATGGGCCCCGACGCATCCGGTGCGTCGGGGCCCTTTTTATGCGGGTCATAGGGGGCAAGCCTGCTACCTCACAACCGACGTTGTTCGGTTGTGAGGTAGAGCGACACGTGGCCGTTTAACTGCGGGTTTGTCAAGAAATCGCGCCACCTCACAAGTGGAAGCTGTCGGTTGTGAGGTGGCGTCGGGGGTTTGGTGACGCGCCAAGAGTGGTGGCGCTCCAAGAAAAGTGGGGCCTCCGGCGAGGCGGCACTCTAAGACGAGCGCCTACTCCAAGTAGCCGTTCTCACGCAGCCAGCCGCGCAGGTGCGCGTCCATGCGCTGGAACTCCGCCAGCGTCTCCGGACGCGTCCATGGCCGCTCCAGCATCTGGAAGACGTAGCCCTGCTCCACGGCGGCGCGGATGCTCTCGGGGTAGACGAGCTCCCACATGAAGCAGATGTGCCCAAGCAGGACGTCGGCGGGGAAGTGGCGCGCCCCGCGCGGCACGCAGGAGTGGCGCCAGAACCAGGACTCGGTCTCTGGTGAGAGCTGGCTTTCAAGCATCTGCTGGTAGGAGATGCCGTAGATTGACTCCACGGAGCAGATGCAGTTGACCTTGAGGATGTCGATTTTGTCCGCGTCGCGCAGGATCTGGCAGAAGGTGCGCGTTCGCTCGTCTTGGTCTTGCGGCAGCCGCCATGAGCTGTGGAGCTCTATGGTCGTGCGTATGAGCTCGTCTCCGCTTGGGTCGTCCACGTAGCTGCGGATGGTGGGCGGCTGGCCCGCGTACCCGTCGAAGAGCACCTTGGCACCCAGGGCGGCGTGGCTCACGGACTTGCCGTCCTCGAAGGTGCCGTACACGCGCACCTGCTCAAAGCGGCCAACGTCGTGAAGCAGCCCAAGAAGCCAGGCAAGGTCCACGTCGGCGGGGGAGAGGCCCAGGCTTTGCGCAATCCTCTGGCAGAGGTCCGCCACGCGCCAGGTGTGCTGGACCTTGAGGGCGATCTTGGGGTCGGTGGGGTCGTACGCGCTCACGTAGGTGGTGAAGGCCTGCCCGGCGTGGTTCCTGTCGATCTGCATTGTGGCTTCCTCCCGCGTGTCAGAAGGGTGTCAGAAGGGGACGTTTCCCTAATGACACGTCCCGCGGTTGCGCTGCTGTCTCATTGTATGCGTCGGGGCAAAGGCGTGCCCTCCCGTTGGGTAGTGCTAAACTATTGCCGCATGTGAAGCGTTGCGGAGGTCTTGAATGCTTTCTCCCACAACCCGGGCCTCGCGCCCTACGGCCACTAGGTAGGCGTCTGCCCTTTTGCTGCGGCCAGGTCCGTGCGGCAGACGCCGTAATCCGTGAGTCCAACAAGAATGCGTGTCAAAAGGGAAACGTCCCCTCTTGTCACGGAAAGAAAATGAGACAAAAGGTGCGTCCCCCTGTCTCACCCCATGTCTCAGGAGAGGTATTCAGATGAAGGCACTTTTCAACGACGGCCACGTGGACGAGATTCCCGAGGACGAGGAGCTCCACGTCATCCGCCACTCCGCCGCGCACATCATGGCCCAGGCCATCGAGCGCCTGTACCCCGGCGCCAAGTTCGCCTATGGCCCCGCTACGGACAACGGCTTCTACTACGACGTCGACCTTGGTGACAAGAAGATCTCTGAGGAGGACTTCCCCGCCATCGAGGACGAGATGAAGAAGATCTGCAAGGAGAACCTGAAGTTCCAGGTGTACGAGAAGCCGCGCGACGAGGCCGTGGCCTTCATGAAGGAGCGCGGCCAGGACTACAAGGTGGAGCACATCGGCGACCTTGACCCCGACGCCCGCATCACCTTCTACCAGCAGGGCGAGTACGTGGACATGTGCGTTGGCCCGCACATCATGTACACCAAGGCCCTTAAGGCCTTCAAGCTCACGGGCGTCAGTGGCGCCTACTGGAAGGGCGACAAGGACAACAAGATGCTCACCCGCATCAACGGCGTCGCCTTCCGCAACAAGGACGAGATGGACGCCCACTTCAAGCTGCTTGAGGAGGCCGCCAAGCGCGACCACCGCAAGATCGGCAAGGAGATGGAGCTCTTCATGTTCTCGGACTTCGGCCCGGGCTTCCCCTTCTGGCTGCCCAATGGCATGAAGGTCTACAACGCCCTCAAGCAGTACTGGATTGAGATGCAGACCAAGTACGGCTACGAGCAGGTGGACACGCCCATCATCCTGTCCCGCAAGCTGTGGGAGACCTCCGGCCACTGGGACCACTACAAGGAGAACATGTACACCACGTCCATCGACGACGAGGACTTTGCCATCAAGCCGATGAACTGCCCCGGTGCCTGCCTCATTTACAAGTCCCGCCCGCGCTCCTACCGTGACCTGCCCCTCAAGCTGGCGGAGGCCGGCAAGGACCACCGCCACGAGCTCAAGGGCGCACTCCACGGCCTCTTCCGCGTGCGCTCCTTCACCCAGGACGACGCCCACCTCTTCATTCGCCGCGACCAGATCACCGAGCAGGTCACGGACGTCGCCCACCTGATCACCGCCTACTACAAGCAGTTCGGCTTCCCCTACCGCGTTGAGCTCTCCACCCGCCCGGACAACTCCATGGGTTCCGACGAGGACTGGGCGCTCGCCGAGCAGGGCCTGAAGGACGCTCTGGAGGCCATGCACGTTGACTACGTGCTCAACCCCGGTGACGGCGCCTTCTATGGCCCCAAGATCGACTTCCACCTGCAGGACTGCCTGGGCCGCGAGTGGCAGTGCGGCACCATTCAGCTTGACTTCCAGCTGCCGGAGCGCTTCGAGCTGGAGTACACGGACAAGGACGGCTCCAAGCAGCGCCCCATCATGATTCACCGCGCCGGTTTCGGCTCCTTCGAGCGCTTCATTGGTATGCTGATCGAGCAGTACGAGGGCAAGTTCCCCACCTGGCTGGCCCCCTGCCAGGTCAAGGTCCTGCCCGTCTCCGAGAAGACCCGCGACTACGCGGAGCAGGTTGCGCAGAGCCTGCGCGACGCCGGCATCCGCGTGAAGCTGGACGACCGCGACGAGAAGATTGGCTACAAGATTCGCGAGGCCCGCTCCATCGACCGCGTGCCCTACATGCTGATTCTTGGCGAGAAGGAGAAGGAGGCCGGCAACATCTCCGTGCGTGACCGCACGAACGAGACTAAGGCGGCCGAGCTGAATGCCTTCATTGCCGACATCACGGCCGAGATTGAGGAGCGCCGCGGCTAGCCCGTCATGCGAGCCTCCATCGCGCCACTGACGACGCCCCGCGCGGAACTCGCCGCGCGGGGCGTTCTTCTTGCCTTGCAAGGGCGTCGTACGTTCGCGGCCTGTCATGGACGTACCGTTTGCGGAAGCGGCCAAGGTCTGCGTCGCGGTGGGGTTTGCGGGCAGCGCACAATAGACACAACCTCGGTCGCATTGCCGCCGAGCCGCAGAAGAGAACGCTATTCGGAACGGGGTGCTGAGCATGGGCACGGGTAAGGTCGAACCAGTTGCGAACGGGCCCGAGGATCGTGCGGCGCAGGCAGACCGCGCCCGCCACAGCTTTTCCCACCGGCTGCGGAGCGCGCACACAAGGCTGGTGGAGGGCACTTCCGCCCGCCAGGTCTTCGCCAGTCTGAACCTGGGCGTGCCGTCGCTCTTCATGCCCGCCCTGGGCGGGGAACCCTTGCGCTTCACCGACCTTCGCCAGTACGGGAACCTTGCGCGCAACGGCAACGAGTTCTTCGTTGTGGACAACAGCATTCCCACCTCGTTCGGGTGCCCCGCAATCCAGCTGGGCGCCCACATGGTCATAGAGTCGCTGGACTACGTGCTGGGCCAGGAAATGTGCGGTGCCTTCGCCGTGAGCTATGCCAAGGATGCCGTCGCCTACTGCAACGGCGTGCGCCAGAGCCTGGATGCCCTGCCGGGCATCAGCGACGAGCGGGGCGCGCAGGTGGGGGAGGCCCTTCGCACCTTCAACGTGCGTCGCCGCAAGGCAAACGACGTGGCGCAGGTCATTGCCCTCTTCCTGATGTGCCACCCAAAGGTGCATCACGTCTCGTACCCCGGCCTTCCGCACGACCACTCCCATGAGGCGGCGGCAAAGCAGCTTCGCAACGGCTTTGGCCCCGTTGTTGACTTCGCGCTGGGTCCGACCTACCGGCTGAACGCGGAGGCCAGGGTCCTGTGCGGGGACGCCTTCGTGCCTGGCGGCGAGGCGTCGCGGCTGCAACCCCTGGGTTCCATTACCAGCGAGGATGGCGAGTGGTACCGGCTGTGGTGCGGTACGGGCGACTCCAAGGAGCTCGCAATGCAGCTGGAGGCTCTGTTTCGTCCTCTGTAGCTTTCGAAGCCACGACCATTTAGGTTGCGATTCGTCAGTAAAATCCTGTGAAGAACTTTTGAAACGAAAGCGTTAACCGTCGAAACAACACCGCTCACGGATTGGCTTCCGCTGCTTCAAATGACCAACTATGGCCGTCAACTGGCGTTTCATCATCACGATTCCCCATAACTCATGAAACGCGGGAAGACAAGCTATGCCGTTTTCGCTAATCTAGGCTCAGGTCCGGAGGCGCGGCGCGGGGGCGTCGCGTTAGCCTACGTAAGGAGGAAGAATGGCCGATTTCGACAAGGTCATCGACAGCGTGGACGCGCTGACTGAGCGCATGGGAGACATGCGCGTCGCTCAGGCGGAGTTCGCGACGTTCACCCAGGAGCAGGTCGACAAGATCTTCTACGAGGCGGCCCTTGCCGCGAACAAGGCCCGCATCCCCCTGGCCAAGATGGCCGTGGAGGAGACGGGGATGGGCCTTGTGGAGGACAAGGTCATCAAGAACCACTACGCCTCTGAGTACGTGTACAACAAGTACAAGCACATGAAGACGGTCGGCGTGGTCGAGGAGGACGAGGCCAACGGCTTCAGGCGCGTGGCGGAGCCCATCGGCATCGTCGCCGCGGTCATCCCCACCACCAACCCCACCTCCACCGCCATCTTCAAGTGCCTGGTCTGCCTGAAGACCCGCAACGCCATCATCATCTCCCCGCACCCGCGCGCCGGCAAGTGCACCATCGAGGCCGCCCGCATCGTGCGCGAGGCCGCGGAGAAGGCCGGTCTGCCCAAGGGCATCATCTCGTGGATTGACGTCCCCACGCTGGAGCTCACCAACGAGCTCATGCACGACGCGGACATCATCCTGGCCACCGGCGGCCCCGGCATGGTCAAGGCTGCCTACAGCTCCGGCAAGCCCGCCCTGGGCGTCGGCCCCGGCAACACCCCAGTCGTCATCGATTCCACCGCTGACATCAAGATGGCGGCCAACTCCATCATCCACTCCAAGACCTTCGACAACGGCATGATCTGCGCGTCCGAGAACTCCGTCATCGTGGTGAACGACGTGTACGACGCCCTGAAGGCCGAGTTCGCCCGCCGCGGCTGCTACTTCCTGAAGGAGGGCGAGGAGCTGGACCGCGTCCGCAAGACGCTCATCGTCAACGGCGCCGTCAACCGCAAGGTCGTCGGCCAGCCGGCGGACGCCATTGCCGCCCTCGCGGGCGTCGATGTGCCCAAGGGCACCAAGGTTCTCATCGGCGAGGTGGAGGACGTCACCCCGGCGGAGGAGTTCGCGCACGAGAAGCTCTCCCCGACGCTGGCAATGTACCGCGCCAAGGACTTTGATGACGCCATCTCCAAGGCGGAGCGCCTGGTTGCGGACGGCGGCTACGGCCACACCTCTGGCCTCTACATTGACCCCAGCCAGAAGGAGAAGATCCACAAGCACGCCGAGGCCATGAAGACCTGCCGCATCCTCATCAACACCCCCACCTCCCAGGGCGGCATCGGTGACCTCTACAACTTCAAGGTTCCGCCTTCGCTGACCCTTGGCTGCGGCTCCTGGGGCGGCAACTCCGTCTGCGGCAACGTCGGCCCCAAGAACCTGCTCAACTACAAGTACGTCGCGGAAAGGCGGGAAAACATGCTGTGGGTGCGTACCCCCGAGAAGATCTACTTCAAGAAGGGCTGCATGTCCACCGCCCTGGACGAGCTCGGCACCGTCATGCACAAGAAGCGTGCCTTCATCGTCACCGACTCCTTCCTCTACAAGTCCGGCTTCACCAAGAAGATCGAGGACAAGCTGGACCAGATGGGCATCGCTCACGCTAGCTTCTGGAGCATCAGCCCCGACCCCAAGCTGCAGGACGCCCAGAAGGGCCTGGAGCTTCTCCGCGCCTTCGAGCCCGACACCATCATCGCCATCGGCGGCGGCTCCGCAATGGACGCGGGCAAGATCATGTGGTCCATGTACGAGAACCCTGACGAGCGCTTCGAGGACATGTCCATGGACTTCATGGACATCCGCAAGCGCGTGTACGACTTCCCGCCCATGGGCAAGAAGGCCTACTTCGTGGCCATCCCCACCTCTTCCGGCACGGGCTCCGAGGTTACGCCGTTCGCCATCATCACCGACGCGGAGACCGGCATCAAGTGGCCCGTCACTGACTACGCGCTCATGCCCAACATGGCCATCGTGGACACCGACAACATGATGACCCAGCCCAAGGGCCTGACCTCCGCCTCCGGCGTGGACGTCCTCACGCACTGCCTTGAGGCCTACGTCTCCATGATGCGGTCCGACTACACGGATTCCTTCGCCCTGCAGGGCATGAAGCTTGTGTTCGACTACCTGCCGCGCGCCTACGACAACCCCAACGACGTCGAGGCCCGCGACCACATGGCCAACGCCTCCTGCCTGGGCGGCCTCGCCTTCGCCAACGCCTTCCTGGGCGTTAACCACTCCATGGCCCACAAGCTGGGTGCCTACCACCACATTCCGCACGGCTGGGCCAACGCCGTCATCCTCACCCGCGTCATGCGCTACAACGCGGCGGAGATCCCGACCCGCATGGGCACCTTCCCGCAGTACCAGTACCCGCAGACCATGCACCGCTACGCCATGGCCGCCCGCTTCTGCGGCGTGGAGGGCACTGACGACCGCGACGTGTTCGAGAAGTTCCTGCAGAAGATCGCAGAGCTCTTCGACCACGTGGGCGTCAAGCACACCATTGCCGAGTACGGCGTGGACGAGCAGTACTTCCTGGACACGCTGGACGAGATGTCCGAGAACGCCTTCAACGACCAGTGCACCGGCGCCAACCCGCGCTACCCGCTGATCAGCGAGATCAAGGAGCTCTACCTGGACGCCTATTACGGCCGTCCCGCCAAGTTCTACGAGGTTGGCGAGGAGTAAGCCTTCCGTGGGCCCCGCACGCGCCGGTGCGGGTGCGGGGCCACCTGAGGTTGCAAGCAATGGATTCTCACCCAAAGGGGGAGTGGAAATATGAAGCTTTCCGATAGCAAGGTAGAGATCGTCCGCCGTCACAACAAGGTCGTGTACCAGGACGGCGACCGCATCGTCAAGGTCTTCAACGAGAACAAGCCCGCCTCCGACGTCTTCAACGAGGCGCTGAACATCGCCCGCGTCCAGGAGACCGGCATCAAGGTCCCGCGCATTCGCGAGGTGTCCCGCATCGACGACGGCGCCGAGCGCGGCCAGTGGGCCCTGGCGACCAGCTACGTCCCCGGCATCAACGCCTGGACCGCCGTCACGGACGACCCCGAGCACGCCCAGAAGCACATGGACCGCTTCGTGGACCTGCAGATTGCCATCCAGACGGTCGACGCTCCCGCCGTCACCCGCCAGAAGGACAAGCTGCTCCGCATGGTCAAGAACGTGAAGATCATCGACCCGTCCATTCGCTACGAGCTTGAGATGCGCATCGACGGCATGAAGCCCGGCAACAAGGTCTGCCACGGCGACTTCATCCAGTCCAACGTCATCCTGGGCGACGACGGCGAGCTGTACGTGTGCGACTGGGCGCACGTCACCGCCGGTCTGCCTGTGGTGGACGCCGCCACCACCTACCTGCTCTTCCACGTGAAGCACCCGGAGTTCGCGGAGATGTACCTGGACACCTACTCCAAGCGCTCCGACACGCCCAAGCAGGTCATCAACTACTGGCTGCCCGTCGTGGCTGCGGCGGAGCTGTCCCGCGGCCGCAAGGCGCGCGAGGACATGCTGCTCAGCTTCGTGAACGCCTCCACCGACTACGAGTAAGTCTGGTAACGGCTGCCCAGTCCAAGCGACAAAGGAAGGGACCCCGGCTTGGTCGGGGTCCCTTTTTCGTGCTCTGGCTGTTTGCTACGGGTCTTGCCCGCACCAACTACATGTGGAAGATGCCGTACGAGATGAGCCCCATGATGGTGGCGGCAACGGCGATTCCCAGGAAGACGGCTGGGAAGGCCTTCTTGAGGTCCACCTTCAGCAGCGACGCCACGAGGGAGCCCGTCCAGCCGCCGGTGCCGGGCAGGGGAATGCCGACAAAGGCGACCAGGCCCCAGAACTCCGCCTTCTGCACGCCCTCGGACTTGGACATGGCGCGGGCCTCCAGCTTGCGGACGAGGGGGCCAAAGACCTTGGTGGGGCGCAGCCAGTCGAAGATCTTGTTTATGAGCAGCAGGATGAAGGGGATGGGAATCGCGTTTCCCAGCACGGAGAAGAAGATTGCCTGCTCCACGGGCAGCTTGAGCAGCCGTGCCAGGGGGATGCCGCCGCGCAGCTCGATGATGGGCAGCATGCTGACGAAGGTGACGGCCGCCTGCGGGGACAGAAACCCGAGGTGGGTGGAGAACCATGTGATGAAGGCGTCCAAGCGTGAGGTCCTTTCCGAACTGACGAATGCCCACCAGTTTATGGGTAGCGGCGGCAAGAACGCCCGGCGGCGGGGCGTTCTCATTTGCAATCCATACCTCGGAGTGCTGGGTGGCGCGTGGCCACGGGCGGAGTGGCCCTAGTTCGCGTACGTTGGCCCTTGCTCGAGCACCGTCTGCAGCGTTGCGACCATGGTGTCGAAGGACTGCGCCCCGCGAATGTCAAACTGACCGTCAATGAGGTAGTAGGGCAGGCCCGTGATGCCGCGCCTGCGGGCGTACCACTCGTCCAACAGAACCTCTCGCTCGAACTGCCGCGATGCCAGTACCTGGTCCACCTCCGCGCCAGAGAGGCCGGCCCTGGTAGCCGCGTCGTGCAGCACCGCGTTGACGGCGGTGTTCTTGCACTCCTCGAAGTGGGCACGCCACAGGCTCTGCAGCACGCTGTCTGTCAGGCCAGGATCGCCCTTCGTCTGAGCGAGCTTCACAAGACGGAGAGCATTCAGCGTGTTGGTTGGCCTGGCCTGGGCAATGTTCATGCCCAGGCCCTCCTCCTGGGCCGAGAAGTCCATCCAGGACATGACGCTGGTAACGCGGTTCTCGCCCAGGTGGTACTCCTTCTTCAGGTGCTCCTTCATGGTGTCCATGGTGACGTCCGGAGTCTTGGAGTCCAGCTGGTAGGCCCTAAAGCGCAGCTCCGTGTACTGGTCCATGCCGACCGCACGGAGCGCACGCTTCAGACGGGCAAGGCCGATGTAGCAGTAGGAACAGGCTATGTCCGACCAAAAAGTGATGACCATCATGCCCACCAATCCCGCGCGGCCTTGTATATGGGAGTGACGATACCACGCATGGCGGATCATCTTGGACGAAGTTGGTGAGCGTTGGGTGGCCCCTCGCTTTTGCGCGGCCCGCGCGGCTATGCCTGCAGGACGCAGGAACGGCCTCCTCCGCTGCAGGATATGAGGTGCCACCTGTGACAGTAGGGGCATTTGTAAGGGCGCATGGTCGAGCTCTGGCTTATGGTGCAGCCGTGGGATGCCGCCATTATGGCCACCCCCTTGGATGGGTACGACATCTTGGACGCGCAACGGCTCCAACGCGAATCCACGCTTACCACGCCCATGGGGCACCTGTCGCCCACGCGCGTGCTCATGCCAACCAGCCTCAACATATGCATCACCCTCCATTGGCTTGGGTTCCGTCTGGAACTGGAGGGAGCTTATCAACCGTGCGGGACAGGAATTCCACGCTGGCTCGTACCGCTGGGACCTCGTGCGAGCAGGTTCAGCCGCGCCCTTTGTGATGGCCAACGGTCAGGGAACGGTATTGCGGTTGGCGTTGAGAACGGTGACAATGAGTGTCTGAAAAAGCTAATCGCGATCCTGCGGCCTGATGACTTAAACGGTCAACATATCGTGTGCTGTTAGGGTGCGGACATTGCTGCCGAGGAAGGGAAGGCGTGGGGCATGAGGTACGAGACTGCTGCGATTCATGGTGGGCGCGACACGAGCGGGGAGCAGATTCGCGGTGAGAGCTTCCCCATCTATCTGACTTCGACCTTCACGCAGGACGGGGTCAACGACTTCCGCGAGTTCATGTACTCCCGCTCCAAGAACCCCACGCGCGACAACCTGGAGCAGCTCGTTGCCCAGTTGGAGGGCGCCAAGCATGGCCTGGCAATGTCCAGCGGCATGGCGGCCACCGCGCTGGCATTCTCCCTGGTCAAGTCCGGCGAGAAGGTGCTCATCAACAGCAACGTGTACGGTGGCACCTGTAACTTCGTCTCGCACGTGTTCTGCGACCGCGGCATCGACTTCGAGATCGTGACCGACTTTGCCAACTGCGACTTCGACGCAGTGGAGGGCAATGTCTCCACCGTGTTCCTGGAGACGCCGTCCAACCCGCTGCTGGAGGTCACCGACATCGCCGACGTCGCCGCCCGCGCACACGCCAAGGGCTGGCGCGTGATCGTGGACAACACCTTCATGACCTCCTACCTGCAGAGGCCGCTTGATCTTGGTGCGGATGTGGTCGTCTACTCAGCGACCAAGTACTACGCCGGCCACTCCGACGTCATTGCCGGCCTGGTGGTTCTGAACGATGACCAGGTCTTCGACAAGCTCAAGTTCAACCAGAAGACGCTGGGTGGCATGCTGGATCCCTTCTCGTCCTTCCTGGTGGCGCGCGGCATAAAGACGCTGCCGCTTCGCATGGACAGGCACGAGCAGAACGCCCTGGCAGTGGCCAAGTTCTTCGAGGAGTCCCGTGCCGCCAAGGCCGTGTATTACCCCGGCCTGCCCAGTAACCCCGGCTACGAGCTGCAGAGGCGCCAAGCGCGCGGTAACGGCGCCGTGCTCTCCGTGGACTTCAAGGACGAGTACGATCTTGATGCCTTCTGCCACGCGCTGAGGTTCATTGACCTGGCGGTGAGCCTGGGTGGCATAGAGTCGCTGGTCTGCTGCCCTGCGACCATGACGCACGAGGAATACTCGCCCGAGCTTCAGGCGCAGATTGGCATCACAAAGACCATGCTGAGGTTCTCCGTTGGCGTCGAGGCCATTGATGACCTGCTGGAAGACCTACAGAAGGCGCTGGAGGCAGCGAAGCGGTAGCAGCTGCGGGTTTGTGCGGCATGGCCATGCTGGGCTGGTGGCCTTGCCGTGCAAGTCGGCTACCCCACAACCGGCGGCTTTCGGTTGTGGGCAGTTTCATACAATGCCTCTGACCTGCGAAATTGTCAAAGAGGCCTCTTACCCCACAACCGGAGGCGTTCGTTTGTGGGGTAAGGCTATTGGACTAAGACGGACTCCGCGGGCTCCTAGAACTTCTCGAAGATCTGGTTTCGCAGCTTAGTGCGATTGTTGGCGAAGTCGGTGTTGTAGGTGGGTACGGTCTCGCCGACCTGCTCGCATATGCTGCGCCCAACCTTGTCGAAGCGGTAGGGGCTGCCAAGAATTGCCTTGTTGACCCTGATTACCAGGTATCCCATTTGCTGCAGGACTCGCGTCTTGACCATGTCGCGGGCCTGCTGCTCCGTGTCATCGTGGTCTGCGCCGTCATATTCGATGATGACCGGACCGCTGCGCCCCAGAAGGTCAACCTCGTACTCGTGAACCTCGCTGAGGTGCCACAGCTCTCTCGGTACCGGAATCTTTACGTTTACCTCGAGGGAATCTCTGAGCCCGTACGCCCCCATCTCCTTTGGGAGAGCGAGCAACAGGTATTGATTGCACTCGGCAGGCGACCTGAGACCATCGGCCACCCACCTGAGCGCCTTCCGTGCCGCCTTGGCGCCATATGCTCCGCCGCACGAGTTCACAAACTTCCATAGCTTGTCGGTGGTGGTGAACGGCGGATGTTCGTTAAAGCCCCTCTTGCTCGCGTCCAGAGAGTAGTTGCCACAAAGCTCGCACCCCAGCCGTATGGTCTTGATGAATCCGAGTTCCGGTGACCTGGTCAGGAAAAGAAACTCTGGCGAGCAGGCGGCAACGTCGTCCCTAAGTTGAATAAGTGCCCCCTGTGGAACGGGGCCACTCCATACATGCGGCTTGACGGCAGGCAGGTGCGGCCTCTTGTTTGGTGATGAAAACAGGAGGTCGGTTTGTGACTCGTTGAGCTTGTATGGCAGGTTCAGAGCTTCCAGCGCTTTCGCAATCTGCTTTGGGCTACAGGTGGTGTGGTCAAGAAGCTCCTCCCCAGGATTCGTCCCGCATTCTGCGCTCCGCGATTGCTCTGCTGCGGGTTGACCATTCAGCTGCAGTCCTTCCGGATTGGCGATGCGCAGCCCTATGGAAAGTGCCCACTCGCTCGTTTGGTTGTTCTTTGTCCCGGGGGTGCAAGCGCTTCTGTAAAGTCGCGTTGCGCTTGAACCTGCAAGGATGACTGTGCTGTTGTCCATGCCTTGAGGGTAGCGGTGCCTACTTGCACTTATTGTGCACAAGGCGTTGGTGAACATTGCAACAAGATGCGGCATCATGCTATCAAGGCCGCTCGCAAGTGGTGCGCTTCCGTGATTGGCGTCGCTGCAGAAAGTATGGCTCCTGAACCACGTCATGGTATCCACAGAACTGAGTTCCATACGTGGCGCGAGTCGCGTCGGGTGGGGTTCGGAGCGGCTCGTCTCCGCTGAAAGCCTACCCCATAACCGACACCTTTCGGTTATGGGGTAGAGCGAGACACGGGTGTTTACCTGCGATTTCTATAGAAAAGCACGCTACCCCACAACCGACGGCTTTCGGTTGTGGGGTAGCTGCGGAGCTGTAGAGAGGGGCTCGGCAATCCGCGGCGGCGCGCTCGTTCAGCAGCTCGTTCCGTCGAGGCTGCACGCTGCCCCCTCGGGGGCGTCATCCTCATAGCGAATGTGCGTGATGCCCCTGTCGCGCAGCCATGCCTCCCAGTCCAGCGTCATGGCACCGTCAGGCTCCACAATGCAGGGAATTCCCACATTGCCTGCGAGTCGAACGGGCTCGAAGATGGCCTCGTGGTCGCGCAGGTGCAGGAAGCGCTTGAGGTTGGGCATGGAGTCGGTGATGTTCACGTACGTGTAGGGAATCTCGTTCGCCGCGAGGTTGAACTTGAAGTTCCGGCAGTCGGGGCAGTGGTCGGAGCCGTAGACGGTGATCATGGTGTCCTCCTGTGTGCGCTTGACGGTGGTGCGCTGGGCGGGGGTTCGCAGGTCGGGGCTGGGCGGGCTAGCGTGCGGTGCGCTGGTAGGTTACGAACTCGAACGGTACTCCCTCGGCGGTGACCCCCTCGCCGTCGCGGGAGGCAAGCGTCCACCGCGGGTCCTCGTCTAGGTTGGGGAAGAAGGCGTCTGCCCCATCTACCTGCGTCTTATTGAGCGTGACGAAGCAGCATGCGCACTGGGGAAGAAGCGCCCGATACAGCGACTCGCCGCCGATGAGCCAGGCCTGGGCATCGCCCTGGGCGGCGGCCAAAGCTGCCTCGGGGGAGGTCACGACCACAACGGAGGTTCCCTCCGCCAGGTTCTGCGCCTTGGGCGGCACATAGGACGCGTCGTGGGTCACGATGACGTTGCGGCGCCCCTTGAGCGGGCCGCCCGGGAAGCTCTCGTAGGTCTTGCGCCCCATAACGACGGTGCATCCGCGTGTGAGCTGCACAAAGCGGTGCATGTCCTCCTTGTTGCGGACGAGGAGCCCCCCGTCCTTGCCAATGGCCCAATCCGAGCAGACGGCAACTATGGCGTCCATGTCCCTCCTTGGAATGTCAGTCTCATGCCAGCGCGGTGCTAGACGAGCGGTGCTAGACGGCGATGGGGATGTTCTTGATTTGCGGCCCGTGGCTGTAGTCCTGGACAATCAGGTCGTCCGTGGTGAACGCATAGAAGTTCGTGACGCTGGGGTTGAGGCTCACCTTGGGCGCGGGGTAGGTTGGGCGAGAGATGAGCTCCTCCACGGCGGCGACGTGGCGGTCGTAGATGTGGGCGTCGGCGATGCAGTGCACGAGCTCGCCGGCGACCATGCCGCTGACCTGCGCAACCATCATGAGAAGGATGGCGTACTGGCAGACGTTCCAGTTGTTGGCGGCAAGCACGTCCTGGCTGCGCTGGACGAGCATCATGTTCAGGGTGGGGCGCTCGTCGCCGTCGGCGTCCGTCACGTTGTAGATGACGTTGTAGGCACAGGGATAGAGGTGCATCTGGCTCAGGTCGGCGAAGGTGTAGGTGTTGGTCATGATGCGCCGGCTGAAGGGGTTGTGCCTCAGGTCGAAGAGGACCCGGTCCATCTGGTCCATGTCGCCCTCTGGGTAGTGGGACTTGACGCCAATCTGGTAGCCGTAGGCCTTGCCGATGGACCCCGTCTGGTCGGCCCACTCGTCCCAGATGTGGGAGTGAAGGTCGTTGATGTTGTTGGACTTCTTCTGGTAAATCCACAGCACCTCGTCCATGGCAGACTTGAGTGCGGTGCGGCGCAGCGTGATGGCGGGGAACTCCTCGCGCAGGTCGTAGCGGTTGCATACGCCGAACTGCTTGATGGTGTACGCGGGGGTGCCGTCCGGCCAGTGCGGGCGTACCTTCTGCCCCTGGGTGGTGGTGCCGTTGTCAATGATGTCGCGGCACATGCGGATGAAGATGCTGTCGGCTTTGCTCATGGGTGCTGCTCGCTTCGTTCGGGTGGTTGAGGGGGAGTTGCTAATTGCCTGCGGACGCGTAAAGCAGGTCGTCCAGGCTGGCGGCGGCGTCGTAGGTTGCGCCGGAAACGCTGGAGTCCGCATCGGTCAGGTCTGACGCGGAGACCTCGGAACCGCTGCCGGAGGCGTCTGCCAGGAGCTGAATCTCCTGCTTCACGGCTTGCCAGCGGGAAGTCACGTCCGCCAGGGCAGTTGTCGCGCTCTGGTTCACGGTGTCGGCATCTCGCACGTCGAATTCCGGCACGGTGCGGGCGGAGAAGTCGCTGACGGCGGCATCGCATGCCGCCAGTGCGTTCTGCAGGTGCTCCGCCTGCGCGGACTCGTCACGGGCGGCGGCGTTGAGCTCGTCCGCCACCTGGCTGGCGTAGGTGCCGTCATCCTTCACGATGGTCCTCACGAAGTCGCGCACGTCCGCGGGGGTGCCAGAGTAGTCGGTGGCAGGAAGGTTTGCGTCTATGGTCTCCGTATAGGGGGCCAGGCTCATGTTGAGCACAACAGACACGGGAAGGCTGCCCTGGATGCCCTGGCTGCCGTAGGGGTCCTGGCCGTAGGAGTCATAGGGAGTGGACGGAAGGCCGATGCCGTAGTCGTCGTAGATGTCATCCTCCACCTCGCCGGCAATCAACTCCAGCGCGCTTCCGAATGCGTTTGCGAACAGCATGCTGATTGCCACCATGATGGCCAGGCACACACCCGTGATGATGTATGCGGCGTTGCCCGAGTTGGCGTTGTCGGGCGACGTCGTGGCGCTGGCGGACTCTATGACCCTCGCGGCCACCGCGGGGACGTTGGCGCTGCCGCCCTGCTGGTTGGCGTCGCTGGCGGGGGAACTGGCATCCATTCTTGCCTCCCTCTCTTCGGCGGGGTGTCGGGCGCTGGTGGCGTCGTGGCTGCGCCGCTGTGAGATGACATGGGTCTTGCAGGCGTCTGGCACGCGACGCCAACAAGACCCATGATACCCAATCCCCCAAGTGCTCCTACAGATGCTCCGCCGAGAAGATCTGGTCCCACAGGCCGCCGAGGGACTCGACGAGCCCCTTGTCTGCGGGAAGCCAGCCTACGTCCAGGAGTTCGTCCTGCCCGACCCAGCGCGCGCTCTCGTGCTCCAGGAACTCGGGCTCCTGGCCCGGCTTGAGCGTTGCCACGAAGCAGTCCATGGACAGGTGGAAGTCCGGGTAGTCGTACTCCACCGTGTCCAGGTACCACATGGTGGAAAGGTCCACGGCAAGCTCCTCGCGAATCTCGCGCCGGCAGGCCTGCTCCGGGGTCTCGCCGGGCTCGATCTTGCCGCCGGGGAACTCCCAGCCGTCCTTCATGGGGCCATAGCCCCGCTGGCAGGCAAGGATCTTGCCGTCGTGTTGGATGATTGCCGCCGCGGCGCGGACGTTCTTGCGCTCCATGCTTCCTGACTCCTAGCTCTCTAGTGATACCACGGCAAAGCTGTCGCCCGCCTCGTTTGCCAGGTTCACGACGTAACCGTTCTCGCGGGTGTGGACCCAGGGAACCATGGTGTCGCCCAGCAGTGCCATCTGCTTGTACTGCACGCAGATTCTGTGCAGCCGAAAGTCCGCGTCCAGCTTCCTGACGATGGCGTCTGCGATGGCCACGTATTGGGCGTTGTTGACGTGGTGGTTGGTGTCCAGGTGCTGTTCGTTGACCACGATGGGGTCCATGCGCCGCCCCTCCCCCTCAAAGCGGACGTGCCGGTCGGTCTTGGGCAGGTCCAACCTGGGGTCGTCGGAGAGGTAGACCTTCTCGGAGTCCGGGATGCGGCAGGGCCTGCCCGCCTTGGTGTCGAAGGTGAAGAAGAGCGAGTCCGCCTTGACCAGGTAGGTTCCGTCCGCGTCCTTGATGGAGAAGTTCCTGAAGGCGAGGGCGCGCGACATGTCGTAGCAGTTGGTGCCGACGGTGATGTGCTCGTTGAAGTGCGGCAGACGCTCCACCTCAATTTGCCAGGCCGTCAGGAACCAGGCGAAGTGGTGCTCTGCCATGTATTCGAAGCCGTGGCCCAGGCTTTCCGTGTGGAACATGGAGCAGTCCTGCATGTAATCGATCATCCCAAGGATCGAGAGGGTCCCGGTTTCGTCGCATTCGCTGTAGCGAACGGTGCTGTCAAAGGAGAACACGGGTGGCTCCAATCTTGCCCGCGTCCGAGTGCGGGGCAAACATAGGTGGTTTCACGTGAAACTATGCCACGATTGAGCGACCTGCGGCCAGACCTGCCAACGAATACATGACACTGGGCGAAACAAGGTGTCTGGTGTGGCAGCCACGCTCGCGGAGTTTGGAGCCGTGCCCCGTTTGCTGTAGAATCTGCGCACCATGAAGGAAAAGACGACGCTTACATCAATTCTCGGCCCATCGGCTCGGGCGGCCGTGCCAGTGGTGCTCGGCTACCTCACCATTGGCCTGCCCTGTGGCGTCATGGGCGCGAGCGTGGGCCTGAAGCCCTGGATGTGCCTGCTGCTTTCCGCAACGTTCTATTCTGGTGCCGGCCAGTTCATGATTCCCTCAATGTGGGCGGCGGGGTCACCCGTGGCCGCCATTGCAGCGAGCGTTGCCTTGGTCAGCTCCCGGCAGGCCTTGTATTCGGCGGCGTTTGCGCCGTACGTGAAGAAGGCCAGCAAGTTCCAGACCATCCTCTTCGCCCTGTTCGTCACCGATGAGAGCTTCGGCGTCAACCTCGACCTCTTTGCAAGGGGTGTGGACTGGACGGTTGCGCATGCCACGGTGACCAATCTGGTGTGCATGGCGTCGTGGGCGCTTGCAAACCTTGCTGGTGCGCTGCTGGGGTCGGTTGTGAGTCTGCCCGTGGCCATACTCTCGTTTGGCATGACTGCAATCTTCATCTGTTTGCTGGCGGGCCAAGAGGAGAGCAGATCCAATGTCATCGCGGCGCTCGGCGCGGTGGCCGGCGTGGTGGTTTGCAAGCTGGCGGGCCTCTCGAACGTGGCCATCCTGGTTGGGGCGCTCGTGGGTGTGTGCGCGGGACTTGCCTTTCGGGGGGTGACGCGGCATTGAGCACGCAGGAGTTTCTGTTTCTGTATGTGGCCATTCTTGCGACGATGGCGGTGTGGCGCTGTGCACCAATCCTGCTGCTGCGCGGCCGTCAGCTGCCAGAGCGCATGGAGAGTGCGCTCGGCCTAATACCCTCCGCCGCCTTTGCTGCCCTTGTGGCCAACGACCTCATCCAGCCCGCAACGCTGACGTCGGACCCGGTGGCGGCCTTGGTTCCGCTTGTGGCGGCGGCAATCGTCTTCATCGTGGCAAGGAAGACCAAGTCCCTTGTCTTGTGCGCAGTGGTGGGCATGGTCTGCTATGGAGCCCTTGTGTACCTTGCGGGTTAGGCGCCACGGCGCAGGAAGAAGTCACATGCGAGCGCTCTTTGAGGTCCGGAACGGCGCAGTGAGGGACTAGTGGCCGCTGTGCCTTGCCATCGATAACGGGTGAGCGCTCCCATACCAGACACCCCTCGAATTCTTGTACACCTCAACGAGCGTGACCATCGCCTGTATATGCGATAATGCCAGTTGGATGGCTCGCGCTGACGCTATGAATGGCCTTGAGGTGTACAACTTCTTAGGCCCCCTGTTCTATGGGGTGCGTCGTGAGGCGTCGGAGGGCACCACTGCCGCGATTCTGCTATCGAAACCATTTATAGCAGCGCCAAATCAGCGCGCAGCGGGTCCCACGTTCCAAATAGGCTGGAATCGTTCCTTCGCATGCTGGCACAAACGGTTGGTGGCAATTCTCATCCGTTTACCGTTGGCATGCATAAGGTAATCATCATCGCGATTATGATTACTCCATCTGTACTAGATGGAACCATCCGTCTGGAACGGGTTGGCAAGTTGCGAGGAGGGGAACCTTGCGGCTTGCTGGTTTCCCACAAGAACAGGGGAGAGGAATCCTATGGCTAGACTTCATGTTATGGAGCGCAGCGAGGAGCAGCAGATCATGGACGAGCTGCACGCTGCAGTGGGCAGGCGGCTTGCCGTCAGCTCCCTTGCACCGTGCCCAGTCGAGTTCACGATGGCGTTCGTCGACATGTGCTCCACGCAGAGCTGCGGCAAGTGCACCCCCTGCCGCGTCGGCCTGCGCACCCTGCGCCACCTGCTGAGCCACGTGCTGCAGGGGCGTGCGACCATGCAGACCATCGACGACATCGAGCGCCTGGCGCGTACCATCTACCTTTCCAGCGACTGCGCCATTGGCTTCGAGGCTGGCGCCATGGCGCTGAAGGCGGTACGCGGCTTCCGTGATGACTTCGTGAGCCACGTCACCTACCACGCCTGCGGCTTCTCGCAGTCCACCAAGGTTCCGTGCGTCTCTGGCTGCCCGGCAGGTGTGGATATTCCCGGCTACATCGCGCTGGTCGGTGCCGGCCGCAACGCCGACGCCGTGCGCCTCATTCGCAAGGACAACCCGCTGCCCGTCGTGTGCGGCCTGGTTTGCGAGCACCCGTGCGAGATCAACTGCCGTCGCGGCATGGTTGACAATCCCATCAACATCCGCGCCATCAAGCGTTACGCCACGGAGCATATGGAGAGCGACTACCGCCCCAACATGGCGGAGCCCACAGGCAAGCGCGTCGCCGTCGTCGGTGGCGGCCCGGCTGGCCTGAGCTGCGCCTACTACCTGAAGCTCATGGGTCACGACGTCACCATCTTCGAGGCCCGCAAGCACCTGGGCGGCATGCTGCGCTACGGCATCCCCAGCTACCGCCTGCCCCGCGAGCGCCTGGACGAGGAGATCAAGTGGATCACTGACCTGGGCATCAACGTGGAGCTGGAGCACAAGGTCGAGGGCGACCTGGCGGACCTGCGTCGCGACTTCGACGCCGTGTACCTGGCCATCGGCGCGCACGCCGACCGCAAGCTGGGTCTCCCCGGTGAGGACTCCATTGGCGTGGAGAGCGCCGTCCAGATGCTTCGCGCCATCGGTGACGAGGACATGCCCGACTACACGGGCCAGCGCATCTGCGTCATCGGCGGCGGTAACGTTGCCATGGACGTGGCCCGCTCCGCGGTTCGCTGCAACGCCGAGAAGGTCTCCATCGTGTACCGCCGTCGCGCGGCAGACATGACGGCCCAGGACGAGGAGATTGCCGGCGCCCAGGCCGAGGGCTGCGAGCTCCTGGAGCTGAACGCCCCCGTCCGCATCGAGCACGACGAGGAGGGCAAGGTCTGCGGCCTGGTTGTCCAGCCCCAGGTCATTGGCAAGTACAAGGGCAGCCGCCCGGCGCCGTACGCCGCGGACACGCCCGAGGTCACCATTCCCTGCGAGCGCGTCATGGTCGCCATCGGCCAGGCCATCGAGTCCGCACCCTTCGAGGGGCAGGGCATCGAGGCCAACCGCGGCAAGATCAAGGTCACCAGCGACTCCGCGGTGCCCAACTTCAGCGGCGTCTTCTCTGGTGGCGACTGCCAGAGCGGCCCCGCTACCGTCATCCGCGCCGTCAACGCTGGCAAGGTTGCCGCCGGCAACATCGACAACTACCTGGGCTTCGACCACAAGATCGGCCTGGACGTCGTCATTCCGCCCGTCGAGTTCGGCGGCATCCCGGAGTGCGGCCGCTGCGAGACCACCTTCCGCGAGGCGGAGGAGCGCAAGCACGACTTCAACGAGATCGAGATCGGCCTCACCAAGCAGGAGGTCATGCAGGAGGCGTCGCGGTGCCTGCACTGCGACCACTTTGGCTTTGGCGCCTTCCGCGGCGGAAGGGAGTTCATGTGGTAGAGATGAACAACGACGTGACTCTGACCGTCGACGGCAAAGAGGTCACCGTTGGTGCGGACGCGACGATTCTGGACGCCTGCCGCAAGGCGGGCGCGGACGTCCCCACCCTGTGCTACCTCAAGGAGATTAACGAGATCGGCTCCTGCCGCGTGTGCGTGGTTGAGGTCGAGGGGCAGGACCGCCTGGTCGCCTCCTGCAACAACGTGGTGCGCGAGGGCATGAAGGTCCTCACCAACAGCCCCAAGGTGCGCGAGGCCCGCAGGGAGAACGTCATGCTGCTTCTGTCCCAGCATGACCCCGCCTGCACCACCTGCGTGCGGTCCGGCAACTGCAGCCTGCAGAAGGTCTCCAACGACCTGGGCATCGTGGACTTCCCCTACGACAGCCTCTTCGACAAGTACGACTGGCCCAAGGACTTCCCGCTGATCCGCAACAACAAGAAGTGCATCAAGTGCATGCGCTGCATCCAGGTGTGCGACAAGATCCAGGCCTCCCACGTGTGGGGTCTCACCAACCGCGCCACGCACACGCAGGTGGGCGTTGCCGGTGGCCTGGACATTCGCGACGTGGACTGCACCCTCTGCGGCCAGTGCATCACGCACTGCCCCACGGGTGCCCTGCGCGAGCGCGACGACGTGCAGAAGGTGTACGACGCGCTGGCGGACCCCGAGACCATCACCATCGTGCAGATTGCCCCGTCCGTGCGCACCTCCTGGGGCGACTACTGGGGAATGTCCAAGAAGGAGGCCACGGTCAACCGTCTGGTCGCCTCCCTGCGCCCCATGGGCTTCGACTACATTGTGAACACGGACTTCTCTGCCGACCTCACCATCATGGAGGAGGGCACGGAGCTGCTGGAGCACATGCAGAACTCCAAGACCGGCTACCCCATGTTCACCTCCTGCTGCCCCGGCTGGGTGCGCTTCATCAAGGCCCACTACCCGGAGCTGGTGGACGACGTCTCCACCTCCAAGAGCCCGCAGCAGATGTTCGGCGCCGTGGTGAAGAGCTACTACGCGGAGATGCTGGGCGTTGACCCGCACAAGATCTTCTCCATCTCTGTCATGCCCTGCACGGCGAAGAAGGCGGAGGCCGCGTATCCCAACATGAACGATGCCTGCGGCGACCCGGACGTGGACGTCGTGCTGACCGTGCGCGAGATCGACCGCATGCTGCGTGCCGACCACATTGACCCGCGCAAGCTGGAGGACGAGGCCTTTGACGAGCCCCTGGGCTACGGCACCGGCGCCGGCATCATCTTTGGTGCCACCGGTGGCGTCATGGAGGCCGCCCTGCGCACCGCCCACTTCCTGGTGACGGGCAAGGCCCCCAAGGACGACATGTTCGCGGACGTCCGCGGCCTCAAGGGCTGGAAGGAGGCCACCTTCGACCTGGCCGGCACGCCCGTGCGCGTGGCGGTTGCCAGTGGCCTGGCCAACGCGGACGAGCTCTGCCGCGCCATCGTGAACGGCGAGGTCAAGTACGACTTCGTGGAGGTCATGGCATGCCCCGGCGGTTGCGTCGGTGGCGGCGGCCAGCCCATCCACGACGGCGAGGAGCTTGCCGGCCAGCTTGGCAAGGTGCTGTACGGCCTTGACAAGGTCGCGCTGTACCGCAACTCCTATGAGAACCCGTCCATCAAGCGCTGCTACGACGAGTTCTTTGGCAAGCCCTGCTCCGAGAAGGCCGAGGAGCTGCTCCACACCGACCAGCACGCCTGGAAGATGCCGAGCGAGTACATTCGCGCCGCCGAGGGTGCAGAGGACGCCGCCGTCAGGTAGCGCATGAGACAGGGGGACGCACCTTTTGTCTCATCCCCCTGTTCGCTTGCCTGTCTGAGCATGAAAAAGGAGGGCCGCCCGTCACGCGACGGGCGGCCCCCTTTGTGCTTGTGCGGTGAGGCTAGGGTGCGCAGGGTGCGGGCTCGGGCCCGGTGGCTCCGCCGGTCGGTAGCCAATTGCCGCTTGCTATGACAGCCCCCTGCTATGAGACAGAAGGTACGTCCCCCTGTCTCATTTTGGGAAGAGGGGCTGGTCCGTGCCGCCGAAGAGCGAACCCTCGTCGCTGGAGTGGTAGCGGCTGAGGCTGTCCACCACGAGCTTGTTTGCGCTGGGAAGCACGCGGGCGATGAAGGCGTTGATGCCCGGCGAGACCACGTCGCCATCCACCTGCATTGCAAGCTCCCCGGTGACCTCCACCCTTACCTCCCTGCCGCGGAAGGTCTCCAGGCGGGGCCGGCCAATCTTCTTGCCGTTGCGGTCCACAAGGCCGAAGAAGACGGGCTTCAGCAGCTGCACGGCATCCTGCGTCTCCACCATGATGATGTCGATGAGTCCGTCGTTCATCACGCAGTCGGGCACTATCTCTATGTCGCCCTGTATCATGTCTGTGTTGGCGACTATGCAGGAGATTCCCGTGCGCTCGTACGTTACCCCGTCCACCGTGATGGTGAAGCGCTGCACCTGCGGCTTTGGGTTGGTTACCGCCGCGGCGAAGTAGGCGGCCTCGCCCATGCGCTTCTTGGAGGACATTGCCGCCTGCATGATGAGGGCGTCGTACCCAAGGCCCGCCATGAGGCCGAACCCCGCGCGCTTGCGGCGGCCGTTCTGGTCCAGCCACATGACCTCGCCAAGGTCCGTTCGCGCGGAGTGGCCCATGCGGCACGCACGCGCGATGGCTGCGGGCTCCAGCGCGTTGCCCAGGTTTGCCACGAATAGGTTGGCGGTGCCAGAGGGGAAGACGCAGGTCAGCACGTCCCTGTTGCGCAGGTCGTACAGGACGCTCGTGACGGTGCCGTCACCGCCCGAGATGACCACCAGGTCAAAGCTCTCCGCGTCGGCAACAAGCGGCGCGCTGGGCTGGTCAACCCTGATCACGCGAATGACGCACTCGTCGCCCTCGCACAGGAGGGCCCGCTGGAACTCGTAGATGGCGTCCGAACCGAAGCCCGAGGCGGGGTTGTGGATGATGAGGGTGCGCATCGCGGTCTCCTTGCGGTGATATGGCGGTGCTTGCCGCCACAAGAGGCATCTTGGTTATGATGATGTGGGGCGCAGGTCAGAGCCGCGCCTTGCGGGTGAGACTCCATAGTACCGTTGTCCTCCCGCATCGCACAACGAGAACGAATCGAGAGACAGCGTGTACATATCCGATGCTGATGCGCTTGCGGCCTTCTGCGAGCGTGCTGGTGAGGCGAGGGTCCTTGGCGTGGACACGGAGTTCCTGCGCGAGAAGACGTACTACCCCAAGCTCTGCCTCATCCAGGTTGGCACGGCCGACGAGATTGCTGCCATTGACCCCATACTGATCCAGGACCTGGACCCTCTGGTGGACTTGCTCACCGACACCCGCATCACGAAGGTCTTCCACGCGTGTGGCCAGGACCTGGAGGTCATTCGTGACGCCCTGGGCTGCGTGCCCGCCCCCGTCTTCGACACCCAGCTTGCCGCCGCCTTCCTGGGCTTTCGCATGCAGCTTGGCTATGGCGCCCTGGTGGAGGCGTACACGGGGGTTCGCCTGCCCAAGGCGGAGTCCCTGACGGACTGGTCTCAGCGGCCGCTGGACCGGGAGCAGCTGGTCTACGCGGAG
Organism: uncultured Olsenella sp.; assembly: GCA_900314495.1. Classification (GTDB taxonomy): domain Bacteria; phylum Actinomycetota; class Coriobacteriia; order Coriobacteriales; family Atopobiaceae; genus Olsenella_K. The sequence goes on along the minus strand of OMVJ01000018.1, from coordinate 15,720 downwards.
GATGACGTTCGCTACCTGCCCGGCATCTACGAGCGCATGATGGATGAGCTCATTGCCCGGGACCGCCTGTCCTGGCTCACGCCCGAGATGGACGACCTCTGCGACCCGGCCAAGTACGAGCGCAACCCGCGCGAGGCCTACCGGCACCTGAAGAGGTCCGGGTCCCTCACCCGCAAGCAGATGGCCATCGCGCGCGAGGTGTGCGCCTGGCGCGAGCAGAAGGCGGCGTACAGGGACATTCCCCGCAAGTGGGTCTGCTCGGACGAGGTGCTGGTGGAGATTTGCAGGCACACTCCCAAGACGGCGGAGCGCCTGAAGCGGATTCGCGGCACGGAGCAGATTCCCGCGCGGGATGCGGAGGAGCTGGTGGCGGCCATAAGGAAGGGCCTTCTGTGCGACCCGGATGACCTGCCCTACGTGGAGCGACATGCACGCCCCGCGGCCGAGACGGAGAGCGTGGTGGACCTCATGAACGCCATGCTGCGCCTGAAGTCCGAGAAGTCGGGCGTTGCGCCCCAGCTCATAGCCACCCGGGACGAGCTCACGCACTTTGCCGTCAACGGGGGCTCCGGCAGGCTGGCGAAGGGATGGCGGTACGAGCTGGTGGGGCGCTCGCTGGAGCAGCTCCTTGGCGGGCAGATTGGCCTGACCGTCAAGAACGGCCGCATCGAGGTTCTGTAGCCCAGAAAGTTGGTTGCGAACCCGCCTTCGTGGGTACAAGAGAACTACTACGCAGACGGCGGGCCGCGCAGGCCGCCATCGATCGATTGGGTCAGACATGTACTACTACTGGGATCCCTTGTACCTGTTCATCGTCATCGTTTCACTGGTGCTCGGTCTTGCCACGCAGGCCTACATCAAGCGCCAGTACGGAAAGTGGTCTGAGGTGCCCGGCACGTTCGGCGTGTCGGGGGCATCCGTGGCCCGCTCCATGCTGGACTCCAACGGGGCATCGAACGTCGGCATCACGCATGTGGCCGGCCACCTGACGGACTTCTATGACCCGCGTGACAACAACCTGCACCTCTCGGACGAGAACTTCCAGGGCGGAAGCGTGGCGTCCGTGGCGGTTGCCTGCCACGAGGCCGGTCATGCCGTGCAGACGGCCAAGGGGTACGTGCCCGGCAAGATTAGGACGGCCATAGTTCCCGTGGTGAACGTGGCGCAGCAGCTGTGGAGCGTCGTCTTCTTCCTAGGCATGGTGATGCCCCTCTTCACCATTGGCGGCTACACCCTCATGCAAATCGGCGTGATCCTGTATGCCATACCCGTGGTCTTCCAGCTGGTCACCCTTCCCGTTGAGATTGACGCCTCCCGCCGTGCCGTCAACTACATTGGCAGCACTGGTGCCCTCACGGACAAGCGCGGTGCAAAGCAGGTGCTCACGGCCGCGGCCCTCACGTACGTTGCAGCGGCGCTCACGTCCATCCTGCAGCTGCTGTACCTGATCTCGCGGTCTGACAGGAACTAGCGGGAACGGACGGGGGCGCACATGGCAGAGCAGACACCACTGACGGTCAGCCAGGCGGTCAACGTCGCGAAGGGTGCCGTTACGAGCATTCCCACCATGGTCGTGCTGGGTGAGGTCACGGGCTTCCGCGGCCCCAACGCACGGTCGGGCCACTGCTACTTCCAGGTGAAGGACGACTCTTGCGCCATGGACGCCATAGTGTGGCGCAACACGTACGCGCGCTCGGGCATTCGGCTTCGGGACGGAATGCAGGTCCTTCTCACCGGCAAGTTCGACGTGTATGCGGCCACGGGGCGGTTGTCGTTCATCGCCAAGTCCATAACCGCGTCGGGCGAGGGCCTGCTCAGGCAACAGGTTGCCCAGCTGGCCCGCAAGCTGGAGCGCGAGGGCCTCATGGACCCGGCCCGCAAGCGTCCCGTGCCTCGCTTCTGCATGCGCGTGTGCGTCGTCACCTCGCTCTCTGGCAGCGTCATAGATGACGTCAAGCGCACGCTCAGGCGGCGCAACCCCCTGGTGCAGCTGGATTGCGTAGGCGCCCAGGTGCAGGGTCCGGGTGCCCCGCAGACCATCATTCGTGCCCTGAGGGTCGCCGCCGCGTCACAGCCGGAGGCAATCCTCCTGGTCCGCGGCGGCGGGTCCTTCGAGGACCTGATGACGTTCAACGACGAGGGGCTCGCGCGTGCCGTCGCGGCATGTCCCGTTCCCGTGGTCACCGGAATAGGCCACGAGCCCGACACCTCCATATGCGACATGGTTGCCGACAAGCGCTGCTCCACGCCCACTGCCGCCGCGGAGTCCGTCGCGCCTGCCCTCGACGAGGTGTACGAGACCATTCTGCGGCGCAGGGAGAGGCTTGGCGCGGCAATGTCCGCCATTGTCGAGCGCGACCAGCAGCAGGTGCAGCTACTGGGCAACGCCGCGGGCAGGTCCATGGGCGCCCGGCTGTCCCGGGAGCGCGTCTCGGTGGAGGCGCTGGCCCGGCACCGCTGCCTCCAGGACCCCGCAGCCATGGTGGAGGACCGCACCAACCAGCTGCTCCAAAGCGAGCAGCGCCTGCATGACGCAATGCCGCGAGGCCTCGCACGCAGGTCGCAGGAACTGGACCGAGAGGCGCGCAGGCTGGAAGGGGTGGGGGAGCGGCTGCTGCGGCCGTACGAGGCCTCACTCGCAAGGTCCGCGGCCTCGCTTGACGCACTGTCGCCCCTGCGGGTGCTTGCCCGCGGCTATGCGGTTGCCCGCGACAAGGACGGGAAGGTCCTGACGAACGCCGCCTCGGTGCAGGTGGGACAGGACATAGACGTGATGCTGGGCTCGGGCGAGCTAACCGCCCGCGTGACCGAGACCCGGACTGCCGGGGGCGGGACCACCGAGTAGCTATTCTTGTGAGGGTTGGCCCCTGGGCGGGGCCGCAGGAGGAGGATGACATGGCAGACGTGAAGAAGATCGAGGACATGACCTTCAAGGAGGCATCGACGGAGCTGGAGCAGATCGTGCGCTCCCTGGAGGCGGGAGACTTGGAGCTGGAGGAGTCGCTGGCGCAGTACACGAGGGGCGTCGAGCTCCTGAAGAGCCTGCGGGAGCGGCTCTCGAACGCGGAGCAGAAGGTCCGCGTGCTCCTGGACGCCTCCGAGGCGGGGGACTTCGTGCCCGACACGACGGCGGCACCCTCTACCGCCTACGTGGACGAGTAGACTTTGGACATGTGCGGAATCGCGGCTTGCCTGCCCGCAAGGGCTTGGCAGTGAAAGGAAAGGGCTATGTCTGACTGCATCTTCTGCAAGATTGCCAACCACGAGATCGAGTCCGAGTACGTGTACGAGGACGACTTGGTCTGCGCCTTCAGGGACGCAAGCCCCGAGGCTCCCGTTCATGTGCTGGTGGTGCCCAAGGCCCACTACGTGAACCTTGCGGACGACATTCCCGCCGAGGTGCTGGTTGCCATGGCGCACGCCGTCCGGGAGGTGGCAAAGCGCACGGGCATAGACAAGACGGGGTTCCGCGTGGTGTCCAACGCCGGCAAGGACGCCGACCAGGTGGTTCAGCACCTGCACGTGCACGTGCTTGGCGGCGAGTTCCTCGGTTCCGCCATCCTGCCCGAGCAGCGCTAGGACGTGGATTCTCCACAATTCATTCCAGTTAGGGCCGATGAGCGCCCGCCTGTAAAGTCTTGATAGGCTAATCCATTTGAGCTGGCCTCACACCCCGAGTGAGGTTATTATAATTGCGGTTATTTAACCGCGACTCTAACCTGAGAGGGGATCCAATGAACGTACTGGTGATCAACGCCGGCAGCTCGTCGCTCAAGTTCCAGCTGCTCGACACCAAGACCCGCGAGGTCTACGCCAAGGGCAACTGCGAGCGCATCGGCATCGACGGCTCCTTCATCGGCTACAACGTGAAGGACGGCGACAAGCAGAAGCTGGAGGTCGCGCTTCCCGACCACAAGACGGCCATCAAGCACGTCTTCGAGATTCTTGCTGGTGCTGGCTTCGACACCGACAAGATCGAGGGCATTGGTCACCGCGTCGTTCAGGGTGGTTGGTACTTCCCCGAGTCCAAGGTCGTCACTGACGAGACGCTGGGTTGGGTGCGCGAGGTTGCCCCGCTCGCCCCGCTGCACAACTACGCAGAGGCCGACGTCATCGAGATTTGCCGCGAGATGTTCCCCTCCATCGGCAACGTGATCGTGGCCGACACCTCCTTCCACTACAACATTCCCGAGAAGGCCTGGCGCTACGCCCTGCCGCGCGACGTGGTGGACAAGCTGCACATTCGCAAGTACGGCGCCCACGGCACCAGCCACCGCTACATCTGGCGTTCCACCAAGGAGCTCCTCGGTGACGACGTGCACAAGCTCGTCTCCTGCCACCTGGGCTCCGGTGCCTCCCTCTCCGCCATCCAGGACGGCAAGGACATGGACACCACCATGGGTCTCACGCCGCTCGACGGCCTGATCATGGGCACCCGCTGCGGCACCATCGACCCCGCCACCGTGTGCTACCTCGTCCGTGAGGGTGGCTACACCATCGACGAGGTCGACACCATGATGAACAAGCAGTCCGGCCTGCTTGCCCTCTCCGGCATCTCCTCCGACTCTCGCGACATCGAGGACGGCGTGAACAAGGGCGACCCCAACTGCATCATGGCCTTCGACATGTTCTACTACCGTACCTCCCAGCTCATTGCCGAGATGGCGCAGTCCATGCACGGCTTCGACACCATGGCCTTCTCCGCCGGCATCGGCGAGAACTCCGCCACCATGCGCATGGGCGTGGCCAAGGAGCTGGAGTGGCTGGGCGTCAAGGTCGACCCGGAGAAGAACAAGGTTCGCTCCGACGAGCTGCGCGTGATCTCCACCGACGACTCCAAGATCAAGGTGCTGGTCGTCCCGACCAACGAGGAGCTCATGATCGCCCTGGACGTCGAGGAGCTGCTGGGCAAGTAGGCTGGCCTCGGCGCAACCGCGTGACTAGTGCTTTGTTGGGCGCCCCGCCGCAAGACGGGGCGCCCTTCTTGTGTGAAACTAGGGACCAGCAGCTCGTGTGCTGGTGACCGGGGAGGGGACATGCGCTACAGGTACGTGATCTTCGACATAGACGGAACGCTCATCGACTCCACCGAGGCCATCGACCTGGGCCTGAGGGAGATGGCACGGGAGGTGCTGGGCCGCCCCCTCACGGATGCGGAGGCGGAGCGGGGCAAGGGCCTCAGCGCACCGCGCGCCTTGGAGGCCATGGGCATGGCCCCGAGCGAGCAGAACGTCCAGCTGTGGATGACGCGCATGTTCGACCACTGGGACGACGTGGACCTTTACCAGGGAATCATGCCCATGTTGGACGCCCTGCGGGGGCGGGGCTGCACGCTGGGCCTGGTCACGGCAGACACCGCGTACGAGATTCGCAACGGATTCGCTCGCTTTGGCCTCATGGGCCGCTTCGCCGCCACCGTGACGGCGGATGACACCAAGAACAACAAGCCCGACGCGGAGCCCCTCCTGCACTGCCTGGACCTGCTGGGTGCGCGTCCGGAGGAGGCCCTGTACGTGGGAGACGGCAGGAGCGATGCCGAGTGCGCCGCAGCGGCCGGGGTCGACTTTGCCCTGGCCTGCTGGCGCAAGCGGCCGCTGAGGGAGCCGGTGCGCGCCCGCGCCTACTGCCCGACGCCCTGGCACGTGGTGGAGCTGGCGGAGCTGGAGGCCCCCACGGCAGAGCGGGAACCCTGGCTCGCTTGGTGCAGGGAGCTGCAGGCCATCGGCCAGATAGGCGAGTTCTACACCACGGACGTCTTCGACCTCGAGCGGTTCCAGCGCATCAGGCAGATGGCCGACGAGTGCATGTCCCGGCTCTCTGGCCTGCCCCTGCGGCGCATCGAGGACCTCTTCGACGACGGGGAGTGCTACCAGACGCCCAAGATGGACTCCCGAGCTGCGGTCTTCGACGAGGAGGGCCGCATCTGCCTGGTGAGGGAGTACGGGGCGTGGTCCATGCCAGGCGGCTGGATAGACCAGGGGCAAACGATCTTCTCCAACGCGGCCAAGGAGGCACGCGAGGAGGCGGGGCTGCAGGTGGTGCCCGAGCGCATAATTGCCCTCCAGGAACACAACCTGCACAACGCGCACCCCAAGCCCTGGGGAATCATCAAGTGCTTCGTGCTGTGCCGCAACCTGGGCGGGGAGTTCAGGGACAACGACGAGACCCTGGGCCGGGCCTTCTTCGCGCGGGACCAGATTCCGCCCATGAACGACTCCAAGACCACGCGTGCGCAGGTGGAGATGTGCTTTGCCGCGCTGGACGCGGGCGACGCGTGGCAGCCCATAGTGGACTAGGCTAACTTGCCCGTGCCGTCCCGCCGCGGCAATCGTCGGAATCCGCCTTCGTCTGCTGCCAGTTAGGGACACGAAAAGTTTTGAGGAAAAGCCGAAATAGGGCTTGATTAACCATGGCTAACTCTTATTATGAAGACAGTTAGACAAGGTGAACTGACCCCTCTCCCGGCGATCCTTGTTGGAAGGTACCCCCAAGCCTTCCCGAAGATGAATAGCCCGTCAGAGTCCCCCAGTCTTGTTCTGACGGGCTTCGTCTTCTAGGGCCATCGCATTGTGAAGTTGGTGTGGTGGCGGAAGGGGCGACGCGCGCGTGGGCTAGGCTTGCTTGCGCTGGCGTCGGAATGTGCTGGATTGGATGTCATTAGGCGTGTCGCGCCTTGGGGGCGCGACCGCAGTAGAAAGGAACAGTCATGCCGAAGATTCAGGACGTACTTGGCCGCGAGGTGCTTGACTCCCGTGGCAACCCCACCGTTGAGGTCGAGGTGACCCTTGAGGACGGTACGCGCTCTCGCGCCCTCGTTCCCTCTGGCGCCTCCACCGGTGACTTCGAGGCCGTTGAGCTTCGTGACGGTGACAAGGGCCGTTACCAGGGCAAGGGTGTGCTGAAGGCCGTCGAGCACGTTAACAAGGAGGTCAAGGCTGCCATCGTCGGCATGGACGCCCGCGACCAGCGCGCCGTTGACGAGACCCTCATTGCCGCAGACGGCACCCCCAACAAGGGCAACCTGGGCGCAAACGCCATTCTGGGCGCCTCCCTGGCCACCGCGCGCGCCGCTGCTGCCTCCTCCAACCTGTCCCTGTACGAGTACCTTGGCGGCGTTGCGGCCCATACCCTGCCCACGCCCATGATGAACATCATGAACGGTGGCGTTCACGCAACCAACAACGTGGACTTCCAGGAGTTCATGATCATGCCCGTTGGCGCCCCCACCTTCCGTGAGGCGCTCCGCTGGTCCTCCGAGGTCTACCACACCCTGAAGTCGGTCCTGGCAGACGCGGGCCTCTCCACCGGCGTTGGCGACGAGGGCGGCTTCGCGCCCGACCTCAAGACCAACAAGGAGCCCCTGGAGTACATGAGCCGCGCCGTCGAGAAGGCCGGCTTCGAGCTTGGCCGTGACTTCCGCTTTGCCATGGACCCCGCCACCTCCGAGACCTACAACAAGGAGACGGGCATGTACGAGCTGAAGGGCGAGGGCCGTACCCTCACCAGCTCCCAGCTCATCGACTACTGGGAGGAGCTCATCAACGAGTTCCCCATCATCTCCATCGAGGACGGCCTGGACCAGGAGGATTGGGAGGGCTGGAAGGAGCTCACCGAGCGCCTGGGCAAGAAGATCCAGCTCGTGGGCGACGACCTCTTCGTCACCAACACGCAGCGCCTCTCCAAGGGCATCCAGTCCGACTGCGCCAACGCCATCCTCATCAAGGTGAACCAGATCGGCTCCCTGACGGAGACCCTGGACGCCATCGAGATGGCCAAGCGCGCCGGTTGCACCGCCGTCGTCTCGCACCGCTCCGGCGAGACCGAGGACACCACCATTGCCGACCTCGCCGTTGCCACCAACGCCGGCCAGATCAAGACCGGTGCCCCGTGCCGCACGGACCGCGTTGCCAAGTACAATCAGCTGCTCCGCATTGAGGACGAGCTGGGTGCCTACGCCACCTACGCCGGCATGAGCGCCTTCTACAACCTGCGCTAAGGCTACGACGGGCCCCAAGGCCAAGGCGGGTACCGGGCGGCATGATTGCCGCACAGAGTGAAACAAAGGCGGGACAGGCTACCAAATTGCCTGCCCCGCCTTGTTGTGCCGCGGTTGCGCGCCCGCGCTACCTGCCCGCGCTAGAAGGGGCGGATGGTGAACTGGTACTCCGCGACCTCGCCCGGCTCCAGCAGGTCCATGCCGCGCTTGTTCTCGAAGGTGTCGTCCTCGTCCGTGCAGGTGGCGGGGCCGCGCCAGGGCTCCACGGCCACGAAGGGGGCGTTGTTGGCGGCGCTCCAGATGCCCAGGTAGTCAAAGCCGTCAAAGTCCAGCTGCACCCCGTGGCCCGCGGGGCCCAGCAGCTGCACGGTGCGCTGGGGCACGTTCTCGAACATGAGGGTGTCAACGTCGAAGAGCTGGTGTGTCAGGTGCAGGGTGTCGGAGTCCTGCAGCAGCGGCATACGGTTGGAGAGATCCCACAGGCCACCCTCCACCAGCGTGCCGGTGGAGAAGGTCCACGGTTCCGCAAACTTGAGCACGTACTCGGAGAAGTCCGCGTCGTCACCGGGTGCGGGCACGTTGAAGGCGGGGTGGCCGCCCAGGGTGAAGGGCAGGGTGACGTCGCCGGTGTTGGTGACCTGGAAGCGCTGGACCAGGAACTCGTCGGTGAGCGCATAGGTCATGTTGAGCTTGAAGTCGAAGGGGAACTTCTCGCGCGTCTGCGGGGTGGAGACCAGCTGGTAGGTGACGGAGCTCTCCGTTGCCTCAGCGATGTCATGGTCGCAGTTGCGGGCGATGCCGTGGCGGCCAAGGCGCACCTTGCCCTGGGCGGAGTCCGCCTCGTCGTTCCTGATGTTGCCGACGATGGGGAAGAGCACGGGTGCGCGGCGCGGCCACCATTTGGGGTCGCCCTGCCACAGGTACTCGCCGCCGTCGCGCTTGACGCTCATGAGTTGGGCGCCCTGGGAGTCGATGCTTGCCTCCAGGTTGCCCTTGCGGATGGTCGTAATGGTTGACATGCCCACTCCTTCTGTCGAGATGCATTCCCACACCAACCACCATCATGCAACAGGAAACGGCGTGGCGAACCCAGGCATCGCGCATCGGGCCCATTTGCCTATCCGACGGGGCGCATGGCGGGCCGGCATGCCGCCGTTGTGGGGCGGGGGCGAGTTGCCTTCCGGCAACACTCGCGGTGACCTGCGCCTTATGCCTTGTAACAAATGAGTTTTGCAATCTTGCGCGAGGGGGCGGGCCCACGTGTGCCGCCCATGCCCCCTGACCTGCTGTCCGTTGTCCAACGCTTCGCGGCAATGTTGGTTAGATGTGAAACCAAGTGCAGGTTAGGCGCATGATTTGTTACAAAATCTCATCGTAATGGCTGTATGGCCTACACTCTGTTCTGGTATGGATGGCAACTACCAAGCCGCGCGATCGTGCGCGGACGTTAGCCAAGGAGGAAACATGATTGATGATCGCCTTGTGAAGGCCGGCATCAAGAACCGCACCGGTTCTGTTCTTATTGACGCAAGCCCCGCAATCCTGGTGGAGAAGGCCCTAGCCCGCGGGGAGGGCGAGCTGACGAGCACGGGCGCCTTGAACGTCACCACCGGCAAGTACACCGGTCGTTCTCCCAAGGATCGCTTCATCGTGGACACGCCCGACGTGCACGACAAGATCGCCTGGGGCAACGTGAACATGCCCATGTCCGAGGACACGTTCTATGCCATCAAGGACGAGGTCTGCGCCTACCTTGCCAAGCAGGACCTCTTCGTGGTCCACGGCCTTGCCGGTGCCAACCGCAAGTACGCACGCAAGTACTTCGTGATCTGCGAGCTGGCCAGCCAGGCGCTCTTTGCGCGCAACATGTTGGTGCGCCCCAGCAAGGAGGAGCTGGCAAACTATGGCGAGCCCGACTTCACCGTGCTGGCCGCCCCCATGCTGAAGCTGGACCCGGAGAAGTACGGCATCAATTCCGAGGCCTGCGTCATGCTCAACTTCAAGGAGCGTCAGATCGTCATCGCCGGCACCCAGTACTCCGGCGAGATCAAGAAGTCCATCTTCTCGACCATGAACTACCTCATGCCCGTCGAGGAGAACATCCTGCCCATGCACTCCAGCTGCAACATGGACCCCAAGACCGGCGACACGGCGGTCTTCTTCGGCCTCTCCGGCACCGGCAAGACCACCCTTTCCGCCGACCCCAACCGCGCCCTCATCGGTGACGACGAGCACGGCTGGGCGGACGACGGCGTCTTCAACTTCGAGGGCGGCTGCTACGCCAAGGCCATCCGCATCTCCTACGTGACGGAGCCGCAGATCTACTCCGCCATCAAGTTCGGCTCCCTGGCGGAGAACGTGATCCTGGACCCGGAGACCCGCGAGCCCGACTACTTTGACGGCTCCCTGACGGAGAACACCCGCGTGTCCTACCCCGTGGAGTACATCGACAACGCGCAGCTGCTGGGTTATGGCGGCCTGCCCAAGGTGGTCATCATGCTGACGGCCGATGCCTTCGGCGTGCTGCCGCCCATCTCCCGCCTGAACAAGAACGCGGCCATGTACCACTTCGTGTCTGGCTTCACCAGCAAGGTTGCTGGCACGGAGCGCGGCATCACGGAGCCCACGCCCACCTTCTCCACCCTCTTTGGCGAGCCCTTCATGCCGCTGAACCCCATGGTGTATGCGCAGATGTTCGGCGAGCGCATGGAGAAGTACGGCACCCGCGTCTACCTCATCAACACCGGCTGGACCGGCGGCCCCTACGGTGTGGGCAAGCGCATCAACCTGCCGTACACGCGCGCCATGGTCACTGCCGCGCTGACCGGCGCCGTGGAGATGGCGGACTTCAAGCACGACCCCATCTTCAACGTTGACATTCCGCAGCACATCGAGGGCGTGCCCGACGGCGTGCTGAACCCGCGCAGCACCTGGGCCGACAAGCTGGCCTACGACGCGCAGGCCAAGAAGCTGGCCGCCATGTTCGAGGACAACGCCGCCAAGAAGTACCCCGACATGGAGAACGAGGTCCGCGACGCCGGCCCGCACTCCAAGTAGGAGACTGCGACACGCTGTTGTAGGCGTCACGAGCGAGCAAAGGCTACCCCACAACCGAAAGCCTTCGGTTGTGGGGTAGCTGGTTTTTTCGAGAAAACCGCAGGTAGACAGGGGTGTTGCGGATTACCCCACAACCGGCGGATGTCGGTTGTGGGGTAGGGTTTGGCCGCAGGCCCCGCCGCCGGGCACCGTTCTGGTAACGTATGGGCTTGCCCCGCACGCAGATCCCCACTGATTGGATGCCCCATGGTCATGTACCGCCCGCCGTTCGAGTCCGGCTCCTTCCTGCTGGAGGTGACGCGCGGCTGCTCGCACAACAGGTGTTCCTTCTGCAGCATGTACCGTGACGTGCCCTTTGAGGTCCTGCCGGAGGACGAAGTAGTGCGCCAGCTGCGGGCGCGTACGGCACTGCGTCCTCGTACCCGTCGCGTCTTCTTGGAGAACGGCGACCCCTTCACCCTGAGCGCGGTGCGCCTCTTGCGCATTGCGGAGCTCGTCCGCAAGTACCTGCCCGTGGTCAACACAATTGCCATGTACGCGTCCGTCAAGAACGTGGCAACCAAGACGGACGCCGAGCTGCGCGCGCTGGCGGAGGCCGGCATCGACGACCTGAACATTGGCATTGAGACTGGCTACGACCCAGCGCTTGCCCACATGAACAAGGGCTACACGGCGGCGGAGGCGCGCAGGCAGCTGCTGCGCCTCAATGCGGCGGGCATCCACTGGGGTGCAAACATCATCTTGGGCATCGCGGGTGAGGGGTTTGGTCGTCAGAATGCGCATGCCACCGTGGAATTGCTCAACGCTACGCAACCAAACTTGATCTTCACGGGTACCATCCACACGGAGCCCGATTGCCCTCTGCACGCGGAGATGCAGTCCGGCGCCTTCGTGGAGCCCACGCTGGGCGAGTACCTGGACGAGGAGGAGGACCTGCTGAGCGACCTCAACATGGATGACTGTCTGCTCTTCGGCCTGCATCCGTCAAACATCGTTCTTCTGGAGGGGCGCCTGAACAAGGACCGCGAGAAGCTCTTGGCCAAGCTGCGAGCCACGCGCGAGGAGTACGCGGACGAGCTCGGCATGCGTCCCCTGCGCGGCGCCGAGGGCATGGTGGGGTTCTGATGGCCGAGGAGTCAAGTCGCGGGGAGGCGTCCACGCGCATTCTTTTCGTGTGCCACGGCAACATTTGCCGGTCGACCATGGCGGAGTACGTGATGTGCGAGCTGGTACGCAGGCGCGGGTTGGATGACCACATACATGCTGACTCTGCAGCCACCTCGCGTGAGGAGATTGGCAACGGGGTCCACCCCGGCACCCGGCGCAAGCTGCGCGAGCAGGGCATACCTTGCGGCAACCACCGCGCGCGGCAGATGACCGCGGAGGACTACGGCCGCTACGACCTCATCATTGGCATGGACCAGGAGAACCTTGCCGGCATGTACCGGCTGCTGGCAGGGGAGACGGGCTACGGCTGGAGCTGGGACCCGGTGAGCAAGGACTACGCTCGCAGGGCGGACCCTGACGGCAAGGTCCACCTGCTGTTGGATTGGTCCGCGCATCCCCGTGCGATTGCCGACCCCTGGTACACGGGCGACTTTGATGCCACGTACCGCGACGTGCTGGAAGGGTGCCAGTCGCTGCTGGATGCGCTGACGGTATAGCCATGGGCCGTCATGTGTAATGCTTGGGGTGTCCAGCCGTGCTGCTATGGCCGATGCGGCTGATACAATTGCAGAAACAGCATGGCTTTGGAGGTGTACAGTGCCGGTTCCAAAACACAAGTACGGGGCAAGCGACTACTGGGCCCTACCTGAAGGGGTTCGCGCGGAGCTGATTGATGGTGAGCTGTGGGACCTTGCTGCCCCCAGTAGGGAACACCAGGAGATTGCTATCTCAGTGGGTTCCGAGTTGCGGGGCTTTGTCAGGGAGCGGGGAGGTTCTTGCAAGGTATACACCGCGCCATTCGCCGTGAATCTCTTCTCAGACGAGACAGTCTTCGTGGAGCCCGATGTGTTGGCAATTTGCGATCGCAGCAAGCTAAGCAAGCGCGGATGCGAAGGTGCCCCTGACTTTATTGTCGAAATTGTCTCTCCAAGCAACGGGGGCATGGACTACGTGACCAAACTCCACCTCTACCAAGAGGCGGGTGTTCGAGAGTACTGGATTTGTGACCCAGAAAAGAAACGAACCATGGTGTATGAGTTTGACGAGAGCGATGTGGTGCCGTCTGTCTACCCCTTCTCCGAGCCTGTGCCCTCCAGAGTTTTCGAGGGTTTCTCAATCAGCTGTGGCGACATCGTCGCGGGTCTCTAGCACGCGGCAGAAGCTGCGCCCTACATCCGCAGCTTGTCCAGGGTGGGGCCGCCTTCGCCAAGCGTCCAGCGCGACCACGCGTCCGCCACGTAGAAGGTGGCGCCCAGCGAGCTGAGCAGGCGCTCGTAGGCCGCGGAGGGACCGGTGAAGGCCTCGCGGTCCGGGTCGCCGTCCAGCACGATGGTGCCCATGTCCGTGACGTTTGCGCTGCCGGGGTAGGCCGGGTCTGCGCTAACCAGCGTGTCGCCGGGGTTGATGACGCCCTCCTTGAACAGGAGCTCGAAGGAGGCGGCGTCCGTCGGCGCGGCGCGGCGGGTTGAGCGGTACACCTCGCAGACCTTCTCGGGCAGGGTGGGTAGCTGCCAGATGGAGAGGGCGCGGGCGGCAAGATCGTCCGCGTGGGCGGCAATGGCGGCGGGGCCCCAGCCGGCGGGGCTCTCCGCGGTGTCGCCCGCGGTGGAGAGGCGCAGGTTGCCAAGGTTGTTCACGGCAAGCTCGAAGGTGCGCTCCGGGTCGTCGCCCAGTGTGGGCAGCCACTTCTCGCTCTTGAGCGCGTCGGCCGGCATGATGCGCTCCACATGCACGTTGCTGAGGTCCAGCTCCCGCGTGCGAGAGACGGTATCCAACCCCGTGATCAGGAAGACCACCTGGGCGCAGTCGAAGGCGTTGCGCGTCTTGAGCGCATGCGAGAACTCCGCGTCGGAGGGGAAGCGGCGCGGCGTGCCGGACTCGTTGAGCAGCATGGCAAGCAGCGCCTGGGCGCAGTTGCCGCCCTCCTCGCGCACGGCGTCGATGCGTGCCACCAGCGACGCGGCAAAGCCTGCAAGCATGCGCTCGGGGCAGTCGCAGATGGCGCGGCGCAGCAGGTAGCTCTCCAGCAACTCCAGCATGCCCAGGAACTCGTCCCGGCTGCATGCCTTCTGGTCGTAGGCCTCGTACAGGGAGAGCAGCAGCGGGTTCATGGGGGTGGCGCCGATGAGGGCCAAGCGCCCAAAGGCGGCGCGCAGCTGCGGGTCCTTCTCGGTACCCACGGTTACGGAGGCGAAGTAGCCGGCGAAGCGCTTCATCTTCAGCAGCAGGTTCTGTATGCGGCCGCCCAGGTGGTAGCCGCGGGAGTACACGTAGCGCTTGAAGGCGTGGTAGATGTCGCGCCCGTCCAGCGACTCCGGCGCCAGCTCAACGGCCAGGTAGGCACGGATGAAGTCGTCGAAGCGCTGGTCGTAGGTGGTGGCCTGGAGCGTGGTCTCCATGGGGCGCCAGTATATGCGGTAGGTCTCCGCCTGGGTTGCCATGGGGTAGTTCATGAGCACGAAGTTGCGGATGAGGTCCGCGGGTGCAAGGTCCTTGCCGGTGGAGTTCATGGACTCGAAGATGACCTGCGGGTTGTCCTGTCCCTGCGTGAGGGCGATGGAGACGACCTCTATGCGGCGCACGCCCTCCCAGACAACGTTGACGTCCGCGATGGCGTTGATGCGGTTCTGGAAGAAGTCCAGGTTCTCCAGCAGGCGGGGCGAGTCATCCACTATGGGCGCGGAGGGATCCTCAAGGTTGTTGATGAGCGACCGCAGCGTGGGATCGTCGCCCTTGGAGAGGGTGAGCTTGTAGTGGTCGTTCCCGGTGCGGAACTGGTTGGTGAGGTAGCCGGAGGCCAGGATCTCCTCCCGCGAGAACTCTAGGCGCTCCTGCGGGTGTGTCGCTGCGTAGCGTGCGAGGGCGATGAGCAGCAGGGTCATGGTGGCCGTGCGCTGCTGGCCGTCTATGAGGAGGAGCGTCGCCACGCCCTGCGACGAGACGGACCCGTCCTGGATGGAGACGATGGAGCCCGTGAAGTGCGCGCGTGTCTTGTTGCGCCCGCAAGAGACGATGTCGTCCCACAGCTGCACGCACTGCTTGATGTCCCAGGAGTAGGGCCGCTGGTACACGGGCACCACAAAGCGGGTGTAGGCGTCGCTGATGAGGCTGATCATCTTGCGGGGTGTGGCATCCATGTCGCGTCTCCCTTGGGCCGGGCTGCCTTTGCTGCTTGCCGTGTCACATGATAGCCCCTCGCCGAGATGGACGCGCCGATATACCGCGGCATTTGGGCGCAAATGCCGCACGCCCAGCTGGCTTTCCTGCATGCGGGGACGGGGCACGGTGGCGCGGCACGCAGACGCACCGCTTGGAAAGAAGAAAGGGGCCCGCGTGATGCGGGCCCCGTGGCAAAGCGACTCTTGGGTGAACTTGGCGAGCAATTGCATGGGTGCCGCAGGCACGGCACTCATTCATATGAGACGAAAGGTACGTCCCCCTGTCTCATTCGGCCCCGTGTCTCATTACTCGGCCATCTGGGCCTGGACGGCGGTGATGGC
>OMVJ01000024.1 GCA_900314495.1 uncultured Olsenella sp. | reverse complement strand
AGCTCCGGCAGCACGATGACCTTGGCCCCCGCGTTGTAGGCCTCCTCTATGCAGTCGATGCAGGTCTGAACGTTGTAGTCCACGTCCGCCACGCGGATGCGCGGGGTGCGCGCCGCAACAGAGACAAAACCGTCCCGCATGAGAACCTCCCAGAGTGCAGCCACGCGTCGGCGCGGCGGCTCGGCTCGAAATTTCTTCCCATGATATCGCGCCAAGTGTGCAGGTCGGTTACACACCGCCGTGCGGCTAGCTCAATGCCCCGGCGCCCCAATGCCCCGATGCCGCAGCCCCCAGCGCCCCAACGCCATGAATCAGAGGCAGGCCTCTTGAATGAGGCGCACGAAGAAGCGAATGCCATGCACGTACGACCTCCGGGTTATGCGCTCGTTGGTGCCGTGCACGCCGCGCGCGGACTCCTCCGGGTCCACCAGGAAGGGAGAGAAGCGCAGGCAGGCGTCACAAACGCCCTCGTACAGGCGGGCGTCCGAGGCGCCCTTGGCGATGCTGGGAACCAGCGGAAGCGGCTGGCCCGTGGCGGGCTCCACAAAGTAGCGCGCCGCCACGCTCTTGAGCAGGCGGAATCCCTCGCTTGCTGCCGAAGAGGCGCAGGAGGGATCGTTGCTTGTCTCCTGGTCCACCGCCACCTGAACGGGCAGGTCCCGCAGGTCCTCCCGCGCGCGTTCCAGCACGTCGGCCACGGTAGTTCCCGCAAGCAGACGGTAATTAATGGTCGCGCGCATGGACTGAGGCATGACGTTGGCGGCCGAGGAGCCGCCGGAAATCATGGTAGGCGCCACGGTGGTCTGCACGTTGGGATAGAAGGCGCGCTGGCCCGCAAGCAGCTCCGCTATCTGCGGCGCATTGGCTTGAATGCCTTCCCGTCCGCCCGCCAGCAGGGACGCGAGCGCGCCCTCCGTCACCAGGGGCCCCACGGTTTCCAGCAGCTCGCGCTCAGTCCCAATGAGCTCAAGCGGCCAACGGTGCTCAACCAGCCGCGAAATTGCCTGGGACATGATGCCCAGCGACGTGCCGCCAAAGGGGTTGGACGAGTGGCCACCCGCGCTCTGTACGGTAAGCAGCAGGTCCGCATAGCCCTTCTCCACCATGCCCACGCGAATGCAGCAGCGACCGGGTGCGCCCAGCGCGGTCAGGTCTGACACGGTGTAGTCGCCCTCGTCCACCAGCATGAAGGGGCGGATGCGGCGCTGACGCAGGACCTCCGCCATGCGCCGCGCGCCCGTGCCGTAGTTCTCCTCGTCGTGGCCCAGGCAAATGATGAGCGTGCGTCTGGGTGTAAAACCGCGTTTGAGCAGGTATTCGGTGGCCTCGAGCACGCCCATGAGGTGGGACTTCATGTCTATGGCACCGCGTCCCCACACGTAGCAGTCGTCCGAAAAACCTTCGAAGGCGCCGTGGGTCCAGTCGCCCTCCGTTCCGGGCTGCACGGGCACGACGTCCTGGTGGGAAATGAGCAGCAGGGGTTGCAGGGACCGGTAGCTCCCCTCCAGCGTAATCATGAGGGAGAGGCCAACGTGCTCCACCTGCGCCGAACGCCACAGGTACGGGAAGGCGCGCTTCAGGAACTCCTGAAAGCGCGCGTGGCCAGACCAGTCGCCGCCGGCCGCGTCCTTGGGGGCAATGCTCTTGTAGGTAAGGGCCTCGGCCAGGTTCCGCATCAGCAGCTCCTCGTCGAGGCCCCTCTTTGCGTCTGAAAGGTCATCCTCGTGCGAGAGGAAGCGCCAAACGGCCGCCCCCTCTTCCGCACTCGGCTGGTCGCTCCCGTCTTGCACTATTGCTGTTCTCCGCTTTCCGTGTCGTCCAGGTAGCGCTTCAGGAACTCGCGCGTGCGGTCCAGCTTGGGGTGGGTGAAGATGTCCTTGGGCGAGCCCTGCTCGGCAATGACGCCCTTGTCCATGAAGACCACGCGGTCGGAGACGTTCTTGGCGAACTCCATCTCGTGCGTGACCACGACCATGGTCATACCGTTGGCGGCAAGGTCGCGCATGACGTTGAGGACCTCGCCCACGATCTCTGGGTCAAGGGCGGAGGTGGGCTCGTCGAAGAGCATGATTTCCGGCTGCATGCAAAGGGCGCGGGCAATGGCCACGCGCTGCTTCTGGCCGCCGGAAAGCGAGGTCGAGGCCGCATCCACGAAGTCGGAAAGGCCGACGGCGGCGAGGTTCTCCTTGGCGCGTTGCTCGGCTTCCTGCTTGGAGCACTTCTTCAGCGTGATGGGGGCAAGCGTGCAGTTCTCCAGCACGTTCTTGTTGTTGAAGAGGTTGAAGGTCTGGAAGACCATGCCAATGCGCTCGCGCAGGGCGTTGACATTGGTCTTGGCGCTGGCCAGATCCTCACCGTGGAACCAGACGTGGCCAGCGTCCGGCGTCTCCAGCAGGTTGATGCAGCGCAGGAGCGTGGACTTGCCCGAGCCGGAGGCGCCGATGATGGTGACGACCTCGCCCGGCATGACCTCGAAGTTGATGTTCTTCAGGACCTCCAGCGAGCCAAACGACTTGCGCAGGCCCTCGACCCTGATGAGCGGCTCGGTGGCCGCGGTGCTATTCGCCATTCTGAGCCTCCTAGTTGGAGCTGGGGACGGTACCCGGGGCCTGGACCTCGAGCCGCTTGGAAAGCATGGTCAGCAGCTTGGACGCGATCATGGTGAGGCACAGGTAAACCAGCGCCGCCACCACGTACACCTCCATCTGCTTGTAGTACTTGCCGGAGATGGTGGTGGTGGCAAACATGAGGTCAACCACGCCAATGACCGAAAGCACCGACGAATCCTTGATGTTGATGACCAGCTCGTTGGAGAGGGCGGGGATGGAGTTCTTGATGCCCTGTGGGAAGACGACCTTGCTCATGGCCTGCCACTGGGAAAGGCCCAGCGAACGCGCCGCCTCCGTCTGGCCCTTGTCCACGGCGCCGATGCCGCCGCGCAGAACCTCCATCATGTAGGCGGTGGAGTTGAGCGAGATGGTGACCAGGCCGGCGGTGAATGTGGACCAGATGCCGGAGATCTGCGAGACGCTCATGCCCGTACCGCGCAGGACGGAGAAGCCGAAGAAGTAGATGATGAGGCCCTGAATCATCATGGGCGTGCCGCGGATGACGGCCGAATAGATCTTGGCGAAGCTGGAGCCGACGACCTTGAGGAAGCGGATGAAGTCGTTGTCCGTGCGGTCGATGACCTGAATGCGCAGGAACACCAGTAGCAGCGCCAGGAAGAAGGCGATGATGGTGCCGAAGAGCGCCAGGGCGACCGTGGTCCCAATGCCCTGCAGGAAGACGGCGCGGGAGTTGTAGATCATGAACACGGAGCTGGAGAGGAAGTCCTGTGGGTTCTTGGACTGCGCGATGCTCGTGGTGATGAGGTCACACGTGCCCATGACCGCACGGTCAATGAAGAAGAGCAGGGCGATGGCCCAAACAACGTACGAGCAGTAGCGCTCGATCTTCACCGCACCGGGCTTCTTGAAGGGAGAGGTCTCCGCATACGCGTCACCCTTCCACTTGAGGAGCTTGTTGACAAGCGCCACGAGCGACACCGCAATCCATGCCACCATGAGGTAGTACAGCACGAACTCGGCGGCGTAGGAGTGCGCGAGGAAGCTCCACTCCGAGTGCGGCTGGCGCCCGAACCAAATGCCGATGAGGGCTATGACGCTGGTGCCCAAGAAGACGTAGCGGTGATCCTCCCTGAAGAAGGCGGCAAGGCTCTTCTTCTTGGGAGCCGCACTCTCCTGGCCCTGCGCGGGCTCGGGCGGGCGGGTGTTCGTGGTGGGGCCACTTGAATCTGTAGACGACATGCAAGCCTCCAAGAGACGGCAAGCGGGGTGCGATACCGCCGGCGGCAATTACTGCCCCGACAGCTCGCACCCCGCCACAAAGACTGTGGAATCTTTAGGCGGACGCAGGCTGACGCTCAATGACAGCGTCCCACTCCGACTGCATCTCGTCCTCGGGAATGGCGTTGACGACGTCGTTGATCTTGGCAAGCACGTCGTCCTGACCCTTGGCGATGCCCACGTTCACAGGCACCTCATCTGGGAAGAGCGTGTAGTCGCCATTGAACTGGACAGCAACCAGGTTGGGGTTGGCCGCCAGCAGGCCCTTGACGTTCTCCGTGTTGTAGGTGATGGCATCCACGGCGCCCTGGTTCAGCTGGGACAGCTGGGACGGCACGGAGTCCACCGGGGTGCGGTGGTTGACGCCCGGGATCTCGTCGATGACGGTGTCCAGCAGGGTGTCCTTCTGGCCCAGGACGGAAGCGCCGGAGAAGTCCTCAAGCGAGGTGGCGTTCTCGTACGGGGAGCCGGACTGGACCAGCAGACCGTAGTGGCCAACGAAGTAGGGATCGGAGAAGTCGATGGACTCCTTGCGCTCGTCCGTGGCGGTCATGCCGGCGATGATGCAGTCGATCTGGCCGGAGGTCAGGGCCTCGATGAGGCCGGACCAAGCCAGCTTGACGGCAACGGGCTCAAGGTCGAAGGCCTCGGCGACCTTCTTGGCAACCACAACGTCGTAGCCGTCGGCATAGGCACCAGACTGGCCGTCCACTGGCATGGTGTACTCGGACTCCTCGGAGACCTGCCAGTTGTAGGGCGGGTAGGCGACCTCCATGCCCACGCGGAGCTTGCCGCTCTCGCCAAAGGTGGAGGAAGCGGCCGCGGAGCTGCCGGCCTCAGCGGAGCTGCCGGCGTCACCGGTGGACGCGGAGGAGGGGCCGCAGCCCACGAGGGCAACGGCGCCGGCACCCATGGCAGCCATGCCGGAAGCACGCAGGAAACCGCGACGGGAGAGATTGATCTCGTTGGTCATGTTTGATGTCCTTCCCCGATGCATTCCCGCCCCAAGGCGGGGGATATAAGACGATTGCTGCCTAGGATAGCCTCCACCGCCGCACCGCCTCCGCGCACCCCGCGCACGGAAACGGCACCTTAACACTCTTGATGCTCGCAGGCGTGCAGGAAGCAGCGAGCGGAACTATGGTGGCTCCTAGCGCTTCTGCAGCCAGCCCTGCTCGCCGGGCCAAACCGTGGGCGCGTCAGGGCAGGACCAGGTGCCCAGCTTGGCGTTGGGACTGGCATCCAGCGCCAGGCCGGCCTCGGGCCGTTGGATGAAGTCGGCCCCCGCCTGCCAGCTGCGCAGGGCAACCAGGGCGATCATGGCACCGTTGTCTCCGCACGCCTTCATGGGCGGCACCGTAACGCGCACGCCGCGGCGGCCGAACTTCCTGCGGTAGGCCTCGCGCAGCTGAGGGTTGGCCGCCACGCCGCCGCCCACACAGAAGTCGGACGAGCCCGTCTCGTCCACGGCCGTTATGGCTTTGGCCACCTGCACGTCTATGACCGCGGCTTCGAAGGAGGCGGCCAAGTCCGGCAGGTTGATGGGACGGCCGGCCTTGTTCTCCCCCTCTATGTAGGTGATGACGGCGGTCTTAAGGCCAGACAGCGAGAAGCGATAGTCCCCGGAGTGCATCATGGCACGGGGGAAGTGGATGGCCTTCTTGTTGCCTTGCGCGGCGTACTTGGAGATGACGGGACCGCCGGGGTAGCCCAGGCCCAGGGCCTTGGCCACCTTGTCGAAGGCCTCGCCCACCGCGTCGTCTATGGTCTGGCCAAGAATCTGGTAGTCGCCCCAGGCGCGCACGTGCACCAGCATGGTGTTACCGCCGGAGACCAGACTGGCCACGAAGGGCGGCTGCAGGTCCGGTGTCTGGAACAGGTTGGCAAAGAGGTGGCCCTCCAGGTGATGGACCGGAATAAGGGCAAGCCCCGTTGCCGCGCACAGGCCCTTTGCGAAGGCCACGCCCACCACCAGGGCGCCCACAAGACCGGGACCTGCGGTAACGCCAACGGCGGCAAGGTCGGCAGGGGCCAGCGTGTCGCACCCGAAGTGGGCACCGGCCTGGGCCATGACCTCCTCGTACACGCCCACGATGGCCTCCACGTGCTTGCGGGAGGCAATCTCCGGCACCACACCGCCGAAGCGTGCGTGGAAGTCTATGGACGTGGCCACCACGTTGGCGCAGATCTGGCCGTTGGAATCGATGATGGCCATTGCTGTTTCGTCGCAGGAGGACTCGATGGCAAGGATCAGGTCTCCCGCCTGCGCCAGGGCGGCCTTGGCCTGCTCCGTGCGCTGACCGGGCACGATGGGCCAGGGGCGGATGGAGGCGTGGGGCTCCGGCCGGGCGCCCACCATGTTCGCGTCCACCTGAAGCGGCAGGTCCGCCCGCATGATGATGGCCGCAACGTCGGGGGCGTAGTAGCGGGGTCGGCGGCCCACCTCCTTGAATCCAAGGCGGGCGTAGAGGGCCTTGGCAGGCTCGTTGTTCTGCTCCACCTCCAGCGAGACGGTGGCCGCATTCAGCATCTGCGCGTCGTATGCCACGCGCGAGACGAGCCTGGCCGCAATGCCCTGGCGCCTGCGTTCGGGCGTCACCACCACGTCGGTCACCTCGAAGTCGTCGCCGGCCATCTGGCCGCCGGCATAGCCGATGACGGTGCCCTGGTCGTGCGCCACCCACCAGCTGCGCGCCGGCTGGGACAGCTCCTCGTAGAACATGTTGCGCGTCCACGCGTTGTGGGCCGCGTCGGCAAAGACCCGCTCCTCAAGTGCGGCAACCTGGTCAAGGTCGTTCACGGACATGGGGCGCAGCTGCAGGTGGGCGTCTGCCAGGGCGTCGTCCACGCCCGTGACCTCCACGCTGGCTGGCTGCTTGAGCCCCAGCCGCTTGCGCTCGTTCTCCTCCGCGTCGGAGAGGCGCGTGTACACGGGCAGCACCAGCGCCGGGTCTCCGTCTCCGGCGGCGGGGCGGAAGTCCGGGGCACACACGGAGCGAACCAGGCCCTCCGCCGTGGGCAGCCACAGGGACTCGTCCACGAAGCGACCGAAGCCGGCCGCCTCGAAGCGGACACGGTACTTGAAGAGGCCGTTGCCCGTAAGCTGCAGGTCGTCCTTCTCTGCCAGGGCAGCCCACTCGGCCACGCAGGCGTCGGCCTTGACCACCGTCTCACCCAAGAAGGTGCGGTGGGCGCCCGTCTCGTCCAACTCGTAAATTCCGGGGTAGACCTCGCCGCGCATGGCGTCGTTGGCCACGGCCAGCTTGCCGCGCACGCCCGCCTGCCAGGACGTCCAGGCAACGGCGTCCAGCGTGGAGCCACCGCACAGGGGCTTGCCCAGTCCGCACGCCAGGCCCTTGGCCGTGGCAACGGCAATGCGCACGCCCGTGAAGGAGCCGGGGCCGCGCCCAACCAGCACCTGGTCCACGTCCTCCATGCAGAGGCCGGCCTCGGCCAGCGCGGCACGGGCGCAATCGGCCAGCTCCTCGTTGGCGTGCCTGCGGCACAGGTGGTCGCGGGCGGCGAGCACCTCCATTCCATGCACACCGTCCGCTTCCGGTGCCAGGCGCGCAACCGCGCAGGCCAGCTGGTCGGTGGACGTATCGAGTGCAAGCACGAGCCGGGAGGTAGAGGACTCCGCCATGGGTATCACCACGCATTCCGTCGGCCGCGCACGCCGCGGTCGGCATCAAGAACAAAAGACCACGCCAGTCTAGCACCGGCGTGGTCCTATCACACATACTGCGTGCCGTTGCGCGGCAGCCGCGGGCAAGCCCGCTACAACTCCCCCGCCACGGCGTCGTCCAGCGCGGCCACCAGCTCCCTGCCGCGGGCGTCGTGCGCAACAAGGCGAATCTCGCGCGGCGGCTCCTCCCCCACGGGGACCTCGCTGTCCAATCTGGTCAGGAACACGTCCACGCGCTCGGGGCCAATCTCGTCACTGAACTGCTCGCCCCACTCGATGACACAGGGGCCGTCACCACCCAGCACGTCGAAGAGGCCCGTGTCGTCCAGTTGGTCCGGGTCGTCCAGGCGGTAGAGGTCAAAGTGGTACAGGGGCAGCCCCTCCCCCTCGTACACCATCTCGATGGTGAAGGTGGGGCTGGTGACGTCGTCCTCCACCCCCATGCCAGCCGCGATGCCCTTGGTGAGCTGGGTCTTGCCGGCGCCAAGGTCGCCCGTCAGCACCAGCACGTCTCCCTCGCGCAGCAGGCGGCCCAGCACCGTGCCCAGCGCGATGGTGGACTCCTGCGAATCCGATACGTACTTACCCACGCCTGCGTGTGCGGGCAGGTTGTCTTGGTTCATGTTTGCCCCCTCTGCGCGCGAAAGTACGCGCCTTACTGCTTGTTGGGCGAGGCAGGGTGGTCCGCCAACCACCGGCCCAGCATCTCGAAGTCCTCGTCCAGGTACTGCTGCCACTCGCGGTGGTAGAGGGCCGCCGCGGGGTGGAAGGTGGGCATGACCACGAAGTGGCCCGTCTGGTGCATGCGGCCGCGCAGGCCCGTGATGCCTGTCTCCGTCCGCAGCACGAAGTGAGCGGCAAAGTTGCCCAGGCAGACGATCACATCCGGCCATATGGAGCGAATCTGCTCGCGCAGGAAGGGCGCGCACATCTCTATCTCCTCCGGCCGAGGGTTGCGGTTGCCAGGCGGGCGGCACTTGACCACGTTGGCGATGTATATGTCCTCTCGCCTGAGGCCCGCCTTGGAGAGAAGCGCGTCCAGGTTGTGGCCGGCCGCACCCACGAAGGGCTCGCCCTGCAGGTCCTCGTTCTTGCCCGGGCCCTCGCCGATGAACATGACGCGTGCGTTGGGGTTGCCCACGCCGAAGACGATCTTGTTGCGCGTCTGGCCCAGCGGGCAGAGGTGGCAGTCGCCCAGCACCGCCTGGATCTCCTCGAGCGTGACCTCCTGGGGCTTCTGGTGGTCGTGCCCCGGGATGTGCATCACTCCCATTTCGCCCTCCTCGTCGCTCAGGTAGGTGCGTCGCTTGGCGCGTCTAGACATAGATCTTCTGCAGCCGCAGGCCAAAGTCGCATGCGACCTCGTAGTTGATGGTGTCGCGCTGGGCGGCCATCTGGTCCATGGTAATCTCCTCGTCTCCGTCGCGGCCGACGATGGTCACCACGTCACCGTAGGAGACCGGCTTCGTTGGCTTGTAGGCGCGGGCGCCGTTGACGTCCACCGCGAACATGAACTGGTCCATGCAGATTCTGCCCACCTGGCGGCAGCGCTCGCCGTTCACGAGCACGCTCATCTTGTTGGAGAGCACGCGGGCCAGGCCGTCGGCGTAGCCAATGGGCACCGTCGCGATCTGGATGCTGGGCTTGGGCACGCGGTAGGTGGCGCCGTAGCCCACGGGGGTGCCGACCTCCGGCTTCACGACGCGCGTTATGCGGCCGCGCACGCTCATGACGGGCGCCAGGTCGATCCTGCCGCGCGTGGAGTCCGCGGGGTGCAGGCCGTACAGTCCAATGCCCACTCGGCTCATGTCGTAGTGGATCTCTGGGTGCAGGACGGTGCCCGGCGTGTTGTCGCAGTGCACCAGGCCCGTCTCCAACCCGGCGTCACGCAGGGCCCCAACCGCTTGGTCGAAGCGCTTGCGCTGCATCTCGAAGTCCCAGTCGCCCGGAACGTCCGCCGTGGCGAAGTGCGTGAACGTGCCGGCGCACTCGATGCCGCGGTGGAAGTCTATTGCCCGGCGGAACTCCACAACGTCCTCCGGCAGCACGCCGATGCGCGTCATGCCCGTGTCCACGGCAAGGTGGTACTTGGCAACCTTGTTGTGCGCAGCCGCGCACTCGCCCAGCGCGAGGGCGAACTCCTGCGTGTACACGGACGGCATGACGTCGAACTCAACGAGCTTGCCAACGCTTTCCAGCGGCGGCTCCGAGAGGACCAAGATGGGCTCGCTGATTCCCGCCTGACGCAGGGCGATGCCCTCTTCCACGTCCGCCACGGCAAACTGGTCCGCGCCAGCCCGCAGCATCTGGTGGGCGCAGCGCACCGCGCCGTGGCCGTAGGCGTCCGCCTTGACCACGCACATCATCTGGACGCCCCGCTCCAGGCAGCGCTTGAAGGCCGCCGTGTTGCGCCTCACGGCGTCCAGGTCAATCTCAACCCAGGACCAGCGAGTCTCCGGACTCTGAACCTCTGGCATCTTCCTGCCTCCTACTGCTTGTCGGGCGCGCCGTCTGGGTAGGCCGCACGCTCCTCTAGGGCGTCGGTCGCAAGCCCCACCGCGTCTATGATGTCGGTTGCCATGACCCCGCGCGACCCGTAGCGGTCTGCCGCAATGGAGCCCGCATAGGCGTGAATCTCGCACGCATAGGCGCACAGCAGCGGCAGGCTCTCGTTGTCAAGCTGGCCGGCAACCCGCGCCAGGTTGGCACCCACGATGCCCGAGAGCACGTCGCCGGAGCCAGCCGTGGCAAGCGCGGCGGGACCCGGCTTGGGGAGCAGGGACATCTCAACCCCCACGCAGGCCGTCGCGTTGCCCTTGGCAACCACGCAGAGCTCGCTGCCACCGTCCGCCCACACCACGCGGCGGGCGGCGTCCATGGCGTCCACCAGCGACGCGGGAGGGTTCTCGGCCATTCCCACCAGGCGGCCGAGTTCGCGGCGGTGCGGGGTCAGCACCAGCGGCGCGTCACGCCGAATGAGCTCCGGGAAGCTGTCCAGCCGGCCCTCCGTGAGCCGGGAGATGCAGTTGATTGCGTCGGCGTCGAGCACCAGCGGGCGGGAGCACTGCAGAAGCCCCGTGACCACCGCCACGGTGGATGCGCTGACGGTCATTCCCGGCCCCGCCACCACGGCGGTGTTCTTGTTGGCAAGCTCCACTATGGCGTCGCGCGCGTCTGGCGCGAAGGTGCCCGTCTCGGGGTTGGCGGGCAGGCCAACGACGGGTATCTCTATGAGCTGGGGCTGCACTATGGGGACCAGGGGCTCGGGCACGGCCAGGGTGACGTAACCAGCCCCGGCACGCGCCGCGGAGCGCGCGGCCATGATGGCGGCACCCGGGTAGCGCACGGAACCGCCCACAACCAGCACCGAGCCGCGGGTGTACTTGTCAACCTGAGAGCTGGAGGGCAGCATCACGTCCAGGTAGTCCGAGGTCTCCGCCCGCCAGGCAACGGGCTCCTCCTGCAGGACGATGCCCTCCGTCTGCTCCGCCAGCGGGGCAACCACGATGGAGCCGCAGGCGTCGCGGCCCTCGTCCGCCAGAAGGCCTGGCTTGAGCGAGAGCATGGTCACGGTCACGTCCGCAATGACGCAGGCGCCGGCGGCGAGTCCCGTCTGGGCCGAGAGACCCGAAGGCACGTCGGCAGCCACAACACGCACGCCGGAGGCGTTGAGGCAGTCGATCCAGATGTCGAACGGGGCGCGCGGCTCGCCGCGGAAGCCCGTGCCCAGCATGGCGTCCAGCACCACGTCCGCACCAGCAATGAGCTTCTCAAGATCGTCACGGGGCGGGGAGACCACGACGGGCACGCCCGCGCGGCGGGCGCTCGTTGCCACGGTGCGCGCCAGGTCTGACTTGATGTCCTGGGGCTCGATGGGGGTGACCACCGTGACGGAGACGTCGTTGCCGCGCAGCACCTCCGCGGCCACCCAGCCGTCGCCACCGTTGTTGCCAAAGCCCGCAAGCACCACCACGGACTCCACGTCACCCAGGTTCATGACCTCCTGGGCAGCGGCGGCACCGGCCCTGTGCATGAGCTCGGACAGGCTGACGCCCGCCTCCGATAGCTGCTGTTCGACGTCGCGGACGTCCTCCACGTTCAAAACTGGCTGCATAGCGACTTCACTCTTCCCTCTGGCTCGCGCCCGCGAGCCCCTCTGAAGCGGGTTCGCCGTCTTCCCCGGCGCCGGCCGCTGGATTCTGCTGCATGAGCTCGAGCTCGTCTATGACCGAGCGCGCCGCACGGAAGGAGGCGCGCAGCTCCGCCTTGGGATCGGGCTTCTCCTCCCGTTGGGGGCGGACGTCGTCCGTCACCGCCACGGCATTGGCCACCGCAAGCTCGTGCGTGTACGAGATTGAGAGCGCGACCTCTCTTACGCCCTGCTGCCGGGCAATCTGGGCCGCGCGGCCCGTCAGGACGGCCTCAGGCCGCCCCGCCGCGTTGTTGCTCACCCAGACGTCGTGCAGGCCGACGCCCTGCGAGAACCCCGTCCCCAACGCCTTGAGCACCGCCTCGCGCGCGGCGAAGCGGGCGGCGTAGTGCTGCGCCGGGCGCGCGAGCCGCTCGCAATAGGCCCGCTCCTCCTCCGTGAACACGCGCCTCACGAAGGACGGGCGCCTCTCGATTGCCCTCTGCATGCGAGAGATCTCCAGCATGTCGACGCCGATGCCCGCCAGTGCCACGGCGCTACTCCACCGTGACCGACTTGGCCAGGTTGCGCGGCTTGTCCACGTCGCACCCACGCGCGCGGGCCACGTAGCGGGCAAGCAGCTGCAGGTGGACGACGCCCACGATGGGGAACAGGTCCTCGTCTGGCACGGGCGGCACCCACAGGACGTCCTGGCAGAGCTTGGCCACGGCCTCGTCGCCATCCGTTGCCACGGCAACCACCACGGCGCCGCGCGCGATGCACTCCTGGATGTTCGAGACGGTCTTGTCGTGCACGTGGTCCGCAGGCACGACGGCGACCACAGGGAAGCCAGGCTCCAGCAGGGCAATGGGGCCATGCTTCATCTCGCCCGCGGGGTAGGCCTCGGCGTGCAGGTAGCTGACCTCCTTGAGCTTGAGGGCGCCCTCGTAGGCGGTGGTCGAGTTCACGCCACGACCAAGGAAGAGCGAGGAGTGGGCGTTGCGGAAGAGGCGCGCGGCCTGCTTGTCCTGCCACCTGCGCTTGAGAACCTCGCTGATGAGGCCCGGCAGCTGCTCCAAGTCGTGGAAGTGGCGCTCCACCTCCGCCTGGTCCATCTGGCCGTTGACAAGGGCCAGACGCAGGGCGAGAAGCACCGCCGCCACCATCTGCGCGGTATAGGCCTTGGTGGAGCACACGCAGACCTCGGGGCCGGCCTGGATGTACATGGTACCGTCCGACTCGCGCGCGGCGGACGAGCCGAGCACGTTGGTGATGGCGAAGACGCGACAGCCCATGCCCTTCATGCGGCGGGCGGCCGTAAGGGTGTCCGCCGTCTCGCCGGACTGGGTGATAATGACGCAGAGCGTGTGCTCGGTGACGAGCACGTCGGAATAGTTGAACTCCGAGGCATATTCGCAGAAGACGGGAATCTTGGCCCACTTCTGAATGATGGCCTTGGTGATGAGGCCCACGTGGTAGGAGGTGCCGCAGGCGATCACGTACACGCGATCGATGGCGGCGAGCTCCTCGTCGCTCATGCTGAGCTCGTCGAGCTCCACGCCATGCTTGCCCAGCCTGCCCTGGAGAAGGCGCTCGATGGCGGCGGGCTGCTCGGAAATCTCCTTGGCCATGAAGTCGGAGTAGCCGCCCAGCGTTGCCGCGGAGGCGTCCCAGTCTATGTCCATGGTTGAGGGGTGCTCCACCGCAATGCCGTCGCGGTCGGTGATGGCAACGGAGCCGTCCTGCCGCAAGGTGGCGATGTCGCCGTCGTCCAGCTGGATGACGTGGGAGGTGACCTTGGCCAGGGGCATCACGTCGGAAGCCGCGTAGGCACCGTCGGGCGTGGAGGCAACCACGAGCGGCGAGCCCTTGCGCGTACACACGATCTGCCCGGGGGCGTCCGCACAGATGGCGGCGATGGCCCACGAGCCCTCCAGCCGGTCGCAGGCGTTGCGCACGGCCGCCGCAAGGTCGCCCTTGGCCGGGCCGTTCCAGGCGTCCTCGACGAGATGGGCGATGACCTCGGAGTCCGTGTCGCTCCTGAGCTCGTGGCCGGCCGCAGCGAGGTCGCGCCGCAGCTCCTGGAAGTTCTCGATGATGCCGTTGTGCACTATGGCGATGCGGCCGGAGCAGTCCGTATGGGGGTGGGCGTTGCGGTCCGTGGGGGCGCCGTGAGTGGCCCAGCGCGTGTGGCCAATGCCCGCGGTGCCCACCAGGTTGGCCGTCTTGCACCGCTCCACCAGCGTTGCCACGCGGCCCACGCACTTCACGCCGTGCAGGTTGCCCGAGGGCGACAGGACCTCGACGCCCGCGGAGTCGTAGCCGCGGTACTCAAGGGTGGAAAGCCCGTCGAGCAGGTACTTCACTGCCTGGTTCTTACCGGTGTATCCAACTACGCCGCACATGGCACGCCTCCAATGCAGGGGCGCCCCGCCAGGAGCGCCCGAAGCTTCCGATGGAACGATTCTAGCAACCGAGCCTACTCCTTGTAGGGCTCCAACGCCTTTAGAACGATGTCGTCCGCCTGCCTGCACAAATCGTCAGTCGGGGCCTCCGCCAGGACGCGCACCAGGGGCTCCGTGCCCGAGGCGCGCACCAGCACGCGGCCGTTGCCCTCCAGGAACTTCTCGGCCTGCGCGACGGCGGCAAGCACGTCCGGCGCCTTCATGGTGGCCTCCTTGTCGGCCACGCGCACGTTGATCAGCAGCTGCGGGTACAGCTTGACCGGGCGCGTCAGGACAGAGAGCTGCTCGCGCTCCGCGCGCACGACCTCGCAGACGCGCAGGGCCGTCATGATGCCGTCACCGGTCTTCTCGATGTCACCGAAGATGATGTGGCCGGACTGCTCGCCACCCAGCGAATAGCCGTTCTCGCGCATGCAGGCGTAGACGTTCTTGTCGCCCACGGCAGTGGTCTCGTAGGAGAGCTTGGCCTCGTCGAGCGCGCGGAAGAGGCCGAAGTTGGACATGACGGTGGGAACGACGGTGCCCTTGGCAAGCCGGCCGTGCTTGTTGAGGTACTTGCCGCACACGTACAGGATGAGGTCGCCGTCCACGACGTGGCCGCGCTCGTCCACGGCTATGCAGCGGTCGGCGTCGCCGTCGAATGCGAAGCCCAGGTCCAGGGCGTTCTCCACCACGTGACGCTGCAGGCGCTCTATGTGCGTGGAGCCGCAGTCCACGTTGATGTTGAAGCCGTCCGGAGCGTTGCTGATGACGCGCACGTCGGCACCCAGCGCGTCGAACACGGGCTTGGCCACGCTGGACGCGGCGCCGTTGGCGCAGTCCAGGCCCACCTTCACGCCCTGCAGGGAGAAGTTGGCGCTGGCAATGAGGCTGGCGATGTAGCGGTTGCGGCCCTGCATGTAGTCCACCGTGCAGCCAATGGCGTCACCCGTGGCAAGGGGAATCTCCATCTTGCCGTCAATGTAGTCCTCGATCTGCTCCAGCACGGGCTCGTCCATCTTGTAACCCTCGCGATTAACCAGCTTGATGCCGTTGTCACCGTAGGGGTTATGCGAGGCCGTCACCATGATGCCGCAATCGAAGGCGCCGTCCACCGTCTCGTACGAGAGGCCCGGCGTGGGGATGACGTGCAGCATGTACGCGTCGGCACCGGATGCAACGAGGCCCGAGACAAGAGCGCTCTCGAACATGTAGCTGGAGCGACGGGTGTCCTTGCCCAGCACGATGCGCGCCTTGCGACCCTGGCGCGCCCCGTAGTACCAGCCCACGAAGCGCCCGATCCTGAAGGCGTGCACGACGGTCAGCTTCTCGTTCGCGCGGCCGCGGAAGCCATCCGTGCCGAAGTACTTCATTCTTGTTCCCCTCTCTGCCGGGGTTCAGCCAGCCATCTCTTGGGGCGCCACGCAAAGACGCCTATCGCAGAATACTAGCAGCCAACGTACCGTGACCTGCCAACCTAGGCCAGCTGGCATACAAAATGCGTTTCGAGCGGCACAAGAAAGCCCCGCCGAGAAGGCTCGACGGGGCGGAAGTGCAAGTATGCAAAATGCCTAGCGCTTGGAGAACTGCGGACGCTTGCGGGCCTTTTTGAGGCCGGGCTTCTTGCGCTCGACGGCGCGGGCGTCACGGGTGAGGTAGCCGGCCTTCTTGAGCTCGGCACGGTACTCACCGGCCTCCAGAAGGGCGCGGGCGATGCCGAGGCGCAGGGCGCCGGACTGGCCGTTGATGCCGCCGCCATCGCAGTTGGCGAAGACGTCGAAGTGACCCTCGGTATCGGTCACGCGGAAGGGAGCCAGAGCGTTGTCAACGAGCTGCTGACGGCCAAAGTACTCCGCAGCGTCGCGACCATTGACGGTAACCTTGCCGGTGCCAGGGACCAGGCGCACACGCGCAGTGGCCTCCTTGCGACGGCCGGTGCCGGTGTAAACAGCGGTGTTGTCAGCCATCGGTTATGCCTCCAGATCGATCTTGACGGGGTTCTGCGCGGCATGCGGGTGCTCGGGGCCAGCATAGACCTTGAGCTTCATGCCCTGCTTGCGACCAAGGGTGGTGTGCGGCAGCATGCCCTTGACGGCGTGCTCGACCACGCGCTCGGGGTGCTTGGCCATGGCGTCCTTGAAGGACTCGGTCTTGAGACCGCCCAGATAGCCAGAGTAACGCCAGTAGGACTTGTGCTCGGCCTTGTTGCCAGTGAGCTTGACCTTGTCGGCGTTGATGATGACGACGAAGTCACCGGTGTCGGTGTTGGGGGTGTACTGGGGCTTGTTCTTGCCGCGCAGGATCATCGCTGCCTTGGTGGCGAGGCGGCCCAGCGTAGCGCCATCGGCGTCGATGAGCACCCAATTGCGCTCGACCTCGCCCTTCTTGGCGTAATGAGTCGACTTGTTCACTTGACTCCTCCACTTGCATGTTCGGGCTGGTGGCTTCTGGACAAGCCGCCAGGTTGCTTATTCTTGTTAGAGATTACGGGGCTCTATGGAAAAGCCTTAAGATTGTAAGGCTTTTTCTCGCGGGTGACACAAGGAATTTGGGCAATTCTCGCGGCGGTCCACAGAGCCCCCACATACCTGGGACACTCGCAGAGCCCAAGCCCACGCCGCCCGTCTAGTCACCTGCCAGGAAGGAGCGTATCTCATCCAGACGGGCCGCCGTCTGCTGACGCCCCTGCTGGTACAGATCCAGCAAGGGGGCACCCTGGTGCTCGGCTACCGCGACCTCCACGGGCCTCTCGGGTGCGATGACGAGCGCCCTGCCCTCCCGCTCCAGCGACCAGATGGTCTCCCTCTGCGCCATATAGCGCTCGGACCGCGTCTCCAGCGCTTGGACGTAGTAGGGGTATTCGTCGTACCTATGACTCCTGACGGCGAGCATCTCGTTGGCGTTGCCCTTCTGGTAGGAGCGGTCCCGCGTGAGAACGACCAGGGCCCGCCTCGCAGGCACATAGTCCTGGGGCGGGTTGGCACCGTCCATGCCCAGCGCGGCCTCAACTGGGACGGAATCCGTCGTCCCACCATCAAGGTAGCGGTGACCCTCGATTTCGACCATGGGCGAAACCATGGGCATGGACGCGGAGGCCTTCACCTTCTCAACGTCCTGGGGAAACGTCCTGCACTCCAGGTAGGCGGATGCTCCGAACACGACGTCGGACGCGCACGCGAACATGCGCAGGGGGTTCGCGTTGAAGGTACGGTCGTCGGAGGGGTCCAGCTCCTGCTGCACCATGCCGTACAGGAAGTCCCCGCCCGCCAGGCTGCCCGTACGGGCGAGCGACCGCAGGGACATCATGCGTTTGTCGTCGCGGAAGGCCAGCATGATGCGGATGGTGCGTCCCACCTGACGAGACTTGTAGCTGGCGGCGTTCAGGGCGCCAGCAGACGTGCCCCAGACGCTCGCGAAGTCCCAGATGCCGTTCTCCATGAGCACGTCCAGCACGCCCGCGGTGTACACGCCGCGGTAGCCACCACCCTCAAGGACCAGCGCGTTCTTGGACCCAACGGCGAATTCGTCGCAAGAGTGACCAGTTGACCCAGGCATGCGAAGCACCATCCCATCAATTCACGTCCGAAGAGGTAACACGCGGAATTATTGCGCACTGTGAGTGATTTATCCAACCTACTTCCGGGTATACTTTCATGTGCGTGATTGCGCGCAACCTTGACAACCGCATGGTGGCCGTTGGCCCCGTTTCTCATCTGGGGGCGACTGGTTTCGACAGGGTAGGTCTGAGATGGGAAGCAAGCCGTGGTCTCCTCGCCACGTAAAACAGGGGTACCGTCAAATTTAATTGACAACACTGATTCTTATGAGCCTCTGGCTCTTGCTGCTTAGTTAATCTAACCAGCACGTCAATCCTCCGGTTTCCTCCGCCGGTGGTGCGGCGTCATCCTAGGGGGATGCACGACGGGACGTAGTCGGTATGCCCGTCGCAAAGATCGAACCGGCTAGGACGCCGAACGCGGGTCGCCAGGCGCGACGCGTCCGAACCTCAATTGGCGACTGAGCTTGGAGAAACCTGTCAGGGAGCTATTTTGGACCGGAGTTCGATTCTCCGCGCCTCCACCATGCATGCAAAGGCCCGCCGGGACGCATCCCGGCGGGCCCTCTTGTTGCCAGCGCATGCACGGAACAGCGAGCTTGGTCCTCTTGCTGGGTCGCTTACTCCTCGACCAGCTCGAACATGTCGGGGCCAACGCCGCACACGGGGCAGATGTAGTCCTCGGGCAGCTCGGGGGTGTCAACGGTTACCTCGTAGCCGCAGACGGTGCAACGGAACGTGTAGGTCTTCTTCTCGTCGGCCATGGTGATTTCCTTTCTGGTCCCTCTCCAACAGACCTGCCCGCGGGCAGGGCAAAGCCACGGCATGGCTGCCAGCGTGGCTGGCGCAGCATGCCTATGCCACGAAGGACGACGCCTTGGGAGGCGTCTTCCCCTTAAGCACCGTATGATAGTACTCGTAGGTCATGGGGTGCGCGTCCGAGAGGTTCCGGGCGTCCTTGACCTCGCCGACGAAGAGCACGTGCGTGCCCACGTCGAGCGTCTGCACCACGTCGCAGGCAATCACGCAGGCGGAGTTGACCGGGGTGTACGGGTCCCCCAGCGTCGTCTCAGCGCTCTCGATGCCGTCGAACTTGTCGAAGTTGGCGGACGTCCTGAAGCCGAAGCGGCCAATGTAGAGCATGTCGGCCTCCTCCGTCACCAGCGTGAGCGCGAAGTGGCCCGCCCGCTCGATGACCTCCTCGGTGTGGTTCTGCTTGTTCACGACGACGGCGACCTGAATGGGTTCGCTCGTCAGCTGCAGGCCCGTGTTGACTATGCAGGCACCGACGTCCTCCCCCGCCTTTGCCGACACCACGTACAGACCGGACTGGAACTTGAACAACGCCGTCTTGTCCATGTGCGAACTCCCCCTCTCCTAGCTGCGCGCACGCTCCTTCAGCGCGCGGGCAATGTCGCGGTCGACCTGGCGGTCGGCCATGTCCTGCCGCTTGTCGTACAGCTTCTTGCCCCTCCCTAGTCCAATTATGAGCTTTACCCGGTTGTGTTCGTCGAAGAACAGCTCCAGCGGCACAAGCGCCACGCCCTTGGTGCGCAGCTTCTGGTCAAGGTAGTGGATCTGCCGCTTGTGGAGAAGCAGCTTGCGCTTGCGGTCCGGGTCCACGTTCCAGACGTTGCCGTGCGAGTAGGGGTGCATGTGCACGCCCATGAGCCAGCACTCGCCGTCGCGGATGCTGCAATAGGAGTCTGTGATCTGGCAGCCGCGCTCGCGCAGGCTCCTGACCTCGGTGCCCGTGAGGACAAGGCCGGCCTCCCAGGTCTCGTCGATGAAGTAAGCATGGTTGGCGGACCGGTTCCTGGCGATGCTCTTCTTCTCCCTGTTAGGCATCGCTGGGCTCCCCTCCGGCAAGCTCGTCGTCCGTCTCGCGAATCAGCTTGAGGAGCGTCATTGCCGCGGCGTCGCCCACGAGGTCGCGGGCACGCAGCGTCAGCGTTGTGGCCGTCTGCCGGTCACCCGCGGCGGCGGAATCCGTGGCGCACATGAGCAGGCAGATGGCAATCTCCGCGTTCGCACCGTCGGGCAGGCCCTCGGCGGCAAGCGCGTCGGTGGCCTGTTGGTCAGAGATGGAATCCGGGTCGGCATCCGTGCCGGTGGCCTGGTCCAGCGCCGCCCTGACGGCCGGGTCCCGCCCGTCCAGCCTGCGCGCCACCCGTAGCGCTCCCGCAGCGGCCTCCGTCTTCCCCACCCTTTGGAAGTAGTTGGAGAAGACCAGGAAGGCCCGCGACAGGTGGCTTGCCTCGCTCGCGCGCTCGAAGACGCTGTAGGTGAGGGCCAGGTACTCGTCCATGTCGCCCGCGGCGCGGTAGAGCTCCGCCAGGTCAAGCCGGTACTCGCAGCCCATGGGATTCCAGCGCACTGCCGCCTTCAGGGCCTCGCGCGCCTCGTCGAAGTCCCCCAGGCGGGCGCACGCCAGGGCAAGGTCCGCATAGAGCCTGTCCAGCGGTTCGCCCACATCACGCAGCTCGCGAGGGTCGTCCTCGACCCTGCGGTACGCCAGCCTCTCGAAGATGGTGGGGAAGCTGAACCACTGCACCTCCTCCGTGGTGGGGCAGTTGGCGTCCACGTAGCCTTCCGCGTCGTCCGCCAGGTGCCGCAGCAGCTCTCTGGCGCCTTCGTCCTCGTTCTGGATGAGAAGCCCCTCGGCACGCTGAAGCTCTTCCGTCAGAGTGGTCTCTTCCACCTTGCACTCCCTCTCACAGCCAATGCGGCCCGTCGTTGCAGGCCGCCGGCCAACTCAGCAAACATGTGGTACTTAGGTTACCCAAACGGGGTCACTTTGATGCGGTGCCCCCTGCCAAAGCGAAGTCAATCTGCCCGCGCGCCACGTTCGTCCCCACGACCGTCACAGCGATCCTCTTGCCAAGCGACCACTCCCTGCCGGTGGACTCGCCCGTAAGCCTCATGCGGTCCTCGTCGTAGGAGAACCACTCCGTCCCCAGCCGCTTCGTGGGGAGAAGCCCCTCCGCACAAGTGTCGTCCAGCATCACGAAGAGGCCGAACCTCTCGACCCCGACCACGATGCCCGAGAAGCTCTCTCCCACGCGCTCCGCGTAGAGCTCGGCCATCTTCACCTTCTGCGAGGCACGCGCCGCCGCGTCGGAAATCCTCTCGCGGTCCGAGCACGTCCGGCAGAGCTGGGGGAGCTGCCTGGCAACCTTGCGCTGCTCCGACGAGGCGGCGTCGTGCGCAAGGTAGGCCTTGAGGGCCCGGTGCACGATGTCGTCCGGGTAGCGCCGGATGGGACTCGTGAAGTGGCAGTAAGCCTTTGCGCCCAGGGCGTAGTGGCCCAGGTTCTGGGGCAGGTACACGGCGCGCTTCTGAGCCCGCAGCAAGAGGGCGTTGGCCAGGTACTCCGCACTCGTGCCCCTCGCGCGCTCAAGCACGGCCTGGATCATGTCCGGCTCCCCCGCGACGAGCAGGTCCACCTCCGCGCCGCGCACCAGGCCAAGTTCGCCCAGGGCGGGAACGCAGGCCCGCAGGTCCTCCGGCGCCGGCCTCTCGTGCACGCGGTACGCTGCCGGCGCGTCCGCGTCGGCCAGCATCCTGGCGACGCACTCATTGGCCATGAGCATGGCCTCCTCGATGAGCGACATGGCGCGCGTCTTCCTCCGCACGCTGACCCCCGTGGGGCGGCCGTCCCCGTCCAAGACCACCTTGGCCTCGCTGGTCTCGAAGTCTATGGCGCCCCGCTCCTGCCTGACGCGCGCTCGCTTGGCGGCGACCTCGTCCAGGATGCGCAGGGTCTCGGCCACCACGCGATGGGTCCCCTCCGCCGCGGGCAGGTCTGCATCCGCCACCTCGCCCCGCAAGAGCCGGTCCACGGTGCCGTAGTCGAGCCTGGCTCTGGAACGGATCGCGGTCTTGGCAGCCTCCGCCGCCAGAACGCGCCCGCGTGCGTCCAGCGTCATCCTCACGCTCATGCACAGGCGGTCCTCGTCGGGCTTGAGCGAGCAGGCCTCGTTGCAGAGCTCCTCTGGAAGCATGGGCAGGACCCTGTCGACGAGGTAGGTGGAGCACGTGCGGCGGCGTGCCTCGGCGTCGATGGGCCCGTCCCACGGCAGGTAGTGCGTCACGTCGGCGATGTGGACGCCCACCTCGTAGCCGCCGCCAGCCAGGCGGCGCGCGGACACGGCGTCGTCGAAGTCGCGCGCGTCCACCGGGTCAACCGTCACGCAGCACTCGCCCCGCAGGTCCACGCGGGCGGGGTCCTCCCTCAGCGCGGCGCCCACGTCCACGGTGACGGAGCGCGCCTCCTCCAGCACGGGCTCCGGGAAGTCCATGGGCAGGTCGTACGAGGCGATGACCGCCTCCACGTCCAGGTCGAGGTCTGCCGCCGAGCCGACCCGCCTGTCTATGGTGGCGACGCCCGCGCTTTGGCGCGTCGGGTACTGCAGGATGCGCGCGGCGACGACGTCCCCCTCGCAGACGCCCAGGCGCCGCGCGCAGTCGTCCTCTGGAAGGACGAAGAAGTCGCGCCTGATGCGCGCGTCCAGGGGCACGACCACCCCCAAGGGGTCCGCCACCCCGAACGTGCCCAGGAACGTGTGGGTGGCCCGCTGCAGAACGCCCTGCACGTACGCCAGCTTCTCGCCGCCACGGCCGTGAGGGACCGCCAGCGTCACCTGCACCTCGTCACCGTTCATTCCCTCGCGGACGCCGCGCGGGCCGACCCTGAAGACGCCTTCCGGCGTCTCCACGGTCGCGTAGTCCGGGCGCGTGACGCGAAGCGTTCCCGTGACGAAGGTCCTGGGCTTCTGCGCGACCGGGTGGTTACCGTGCCGCTTGCTGCCATGGTGTGCCCTCTTGCGAGACATGGGCTCTCCCCCTTCGCGCCTCCCCGAAGAGGAGGCTGGATGTGCGGGTGGACAAAAGGGGCGGCGGACCGAAGCCCGTCGCCCCATGTTCTCACTAATCACGCCCGCGGCAAAACGCCAAAGCGCCTAGACCTTGAGGTAGCGCCTCATTGCGATGGCCGACCCGAAGAGGCCGATTACGAGGCCGATGACCAGCAGCGCCGCGTCCGTCTTCAACATGACGTCCATGGGCAGGTTGAACGAGAGGAACTGCAGGCTGTTGGACAGCTGCGGCACGAGGTAGTTCATGCCCACATGCAGCGCGATGATGGCGAGCAGGGACCCCAGCAGCGCCTCGATGGCGCCCTCCGCAACGAAGGGGCCGCGGATGAAGCTGTTCGACGCGCCTACCAGCCTTTCGATGGCAATCTCACGCCTGCGGGCGGAGATTGCCAGGCGAATGGTGTTGTTGATGAACACGAAGGCGACGAAGGTCAGCAGCACGACCAGGATGATGGCCGCGATGCGGATGTAGTACGTGACGCTGAACAGGCGCTCGACCGTCTCGCGACCGTACTGCACGGAGGCAGAGACGTCGTCGGGGTCGTCCGCGACGGCGGCGAAGTCCGCGTCCCCTATGAGCTCGTTGGCAACGGCCTCCACCTGCTGGGGGTCGTTGAGCTTGATGACCAGCGAGGCGGGAACGGGGTTCTCCCCGTCGAGGGCCTCCACCGCGTCCTCCGCGTTGCGGTTGGACATGGTCTGGCGGTATTCCTCCAGCGCCTCGTCCTTGCTCTTGTAGGTGACGGACTCCACGTTGTCCCAGCCCTGCACCTTCTGCTGGAGGGCGTCCACCGCCGCCTGGTCGGCCCCGTCGGACAGGAAGGCCTGGATGGTGACCCTGTCCTCCACGCTGCCGACGACGTTGTTGACCAGCGCGGAACCGAGCACGAAGACGCCGATGACGAAGAGCGAGAGGAAGATGGTGACGACGGCGCCCAGCGAGGTCGACCAGTTCCTGCGGAAGTGGCGGCCTGCCTCGCGCATGGAGTAGCCAAAGTTAGAGGGAGCCATAGAAACCGTACCCTCCCCTCTCCTGGTCGCGCACGACGTGCCCGGCCTCCAGCGCGATGACGCGCTTGCGCATGGAGTCGACCATCTCGCGGTCGTGCGTTGCCATGACCACCGTCGTGCCTGCGCGGTTGATCCTGTCTAGAAGCTTCATGATGCCCAGCGAGATTGCGGGGTCGAGGTTGCCCGTCGGCTCGTCGCAGACCAGGAGCGGCGGCCGGTTGACCATGGCTCGGGCAACCGAGACGCGCTGCTGCTCGCCGCCAGAGAGCTGGTCGGGGTA
The DNA here is from genome assembly GCA_900314495.1 of uncultured Olsenella sp. Lineage (GTDB taxonomy): Bacteria > Actinomycetota > Coriobacteriia > Coriobacteriales > Atopobiaceae > Olsenella_K. Next base: position 9,004 of record OMVJ01000024.1, on the reverse strand, counting down.
GTTGTCCATCTTCTCCGCCAGGCCGACGAGCCTCAGCACCTCGGGCACCTGGGCCTTGATGACGGAGCGGGGCTTGCCGATGCACTCCAGGGCGAAGGCCACGTTGCCGTAGACGGTCTTGTCGGGCAGGAGCTTGAAGTCCTGGTACACGGTGCCGATCTGGCGACGCAGGTAGGGCACCTTCCAGTTGCGCATCTTCGTCAGGTCCTGGCCGGCTACCAGCACCTGGCCCTTCGTCGCGCGCAGCTCGCGCGTGAGCAGGCGCAGGAAGGTTGACTTTCCCGAGCCGGAGTGCCCGACTATGAAGACGAACTCCCCCGGATAGATCTCCAGGGACACGTCGTCCAGCGCGGGCTTGTTGGGTTGGGCCGGGTAGATCATTGTTACGTTTTTGAGCGAAATCGTAGGGGTGCCAGTGTGGGGAACGATGGGCGCGTCGTCATCCCTCAGGGGGGCGAACACGCTCGTGAACCCAGGCTGGTCCAAGGCACCGTCGGTCCCGTCGTCCGCGCTCACGATGTCCGTCTTTGCGGTCACCGCCTGCACGGGTGCCGGATCGGGAAGCTGCTGGCCGAGCTGCCTGTCAGCCGACGCCTCCGATGCCTGCAGACTTGCCGAGGTGTTCTCGGCCACGTCTGCCCCCTGCCGCTCGTTGCTGCGAAAGTGGTTGGCCACAAGAGCTCCTTTTTTCTTTTGCAAACGCGGGACAGTTGAAGTTAGGATAGCAAAATCGCAGTTGGCGATACGTGTGGGCAAAAGCCCACGTTGAGATAGCAAAACCTCCCCACACAATTTTCAGGCAGGTCTTGCCGCTGGGCGCCACGCCGAGGCTAGGCCTCTTCGTCCTTGCCGACGGTCCAGCGGTGATACGCCACTATGAACTGGTCAAGGTCCCCGTCCTCCAGAACCGCGCTCACGTTGCCCGTCTCGACCCCGGTCCTGGTGTCCTTCACGAGCTGGAAGGGGTAGAGCACGTAGTTGCGAATCTGGTTGCCGAACGAGATGTCGTGCTTGGGCCCGCGCAGCTCGTCGAGGGCAGCCTCGCGCTTTGCCTTCTCGAGCTCGTAGAGCCGGCTGCGGAGGATCTGCATGGCGATCTCCTTGTTCTGCAGCTGGCTCCGCTCGTTCTGGCACGTGACGACGGTGCCCGTCGGGATGTGGGTGATACGCACGGCGGAGTCCGTCGTGTTAACGCCCTGCCCGCCGTGCCCGGACGCGTGGTACACGTCGATCCTCAAATCGTCGGGGTTGATCTCCACCTCCACGTCCTCGGGCAGTACGGGCAGCACCTCGACGCCGGCGAAGGTCGTCTGACGGCGCTTCTTCAGGTCGGTGGGGGAGATGCGCACCAGCCTGTGCACGCCCTGCTCGGCGCGGAGCATGCCGTACGCGTTCTTGCCAGAGACGGTGAACGTGGCCCGGTCGATGCCGATGATCTCCGCCTGGGGGGCGTCGTTGACCGTCACCCCCCACCCGCGACGCTCGCAGTAGCGCAGGTACATGTGGAGGAGCATCTCGCACCAGTCCTGCGCCTCGAGGCCCCCTTGGCCAGGCGTGATCGTCACGATGGCGTCACCGTGATCGAAGTCGTCCGCGAACCAGCTGGAGAGCTCCAGCTCGGTCAGGTCGTGGGTCAGTGCGTCCGCGAGGTCCTGCGCCTCAGAGAGAAGCTCCTCGTCACCGGTCTCCTGCCCCAGCTCGAAGGCGGCGCGGGCGTCATCCAGCTTCCCGCGAGCGGACTCGATGCCGGCAATGTCCTCCTTGTCGCGAGCAAGCCGCTCCATGACGCGCTTCGCGGCAGTCGCGTCATCCCAGAACCCCGAGACGGCGCTCTGCTGCTCCAGGACCTCTGCCTCCGATCGCTTGTCTTCGACGTGCAGGTAGCCCTCCACCTCGGTCAGGCGCTTGGCCAAGGCGTCCAGGGCGTCTGCGGTTACCTCGGCCATCAGACGCGATACCTGCCGTGGCAGTTCTTGAACTTCTTGCCGCTACCGCAGGGGCATGGGTCGTTCCTGCCCACCCCCACATAGGGATCGGGGTCGTCGGCCTTGCGATACGTGACCGGCTTCTCCGCCACGGGCGCCGCGCCAACGGAGTCCGCCGCCTGCGCCGCGCTCCGACGGGCGCTCACGGAGACAGCGGGCCTGGCATGACGCGGACCGTCGACCTCCTCCGAGGGGTTGGAGTACCTTGCGCCCCTGAGCTCCTCGGGCTCCTCGACATCTGCGGAGGAGATCTCGTTCGCCGCCTGGCGCGGACGCTGGTCCGACGACCGCGTCACTATCTCGATGCGAAGGATCGTCCTCAGGAAGTCCTCGTACATGGTGTTCACGAGCTCCGTGAACGCGGAGTAGGCCTCGGACTTGTACTCGACCAGCGGGTCTCGCTGGCCGAAGCCACGCAGCCCGATGCCCGTCTTCAGGTAGTCCATCTCCTGCAGGTATGCCATCCACCGCGTGTCGATGACGCGCAGCATGACCTGCGTGGAGAGCTCGTGCATCACCCTGTCGCCCAGACGCTTGGTCTTCTCCTTGTAACAGGACTCGACGAACTCGCTCATCCTGTCGGCAAGCTCCGCCGGGTCATCGTCCAGCGAGACCTCGGGCAGCCCCTCCGTCCGGCCAGTCAGGTCACCCAGCCACTTGAGCAGGCCCTTGACGTCCCATTCCTCCGGGTTGGCGTCCGCCGGGCAGTACTCCCCCACCTTGTGGCCGACAGTGTCGTAGGTGACCTCAGAGACGTGGGCGGTCAGGTCCTTTCCGTCCAGGATCTTGTTGCGCTCCTCGTAGATGACCTGGCGCTGCTTGTTCATGACGTCGTCGTAGTCCAGGACGTTCTTACGCATGGCAAAGTTGATTTCCTCGACCTTGCGCTGAGCCCCCTCGACCGCCTTGGTCACGATCTTCGCCTGAATGGGCATGTCGTCGGGCATGTCGTACTTCTGCATCATCTGCGCGATGCGATCCATGCGGTCGCCGCCGAAGAGCCTCATGAGGTCGTCCTCGAGGGAGAGGTAGAACTGCGTCTCGCCGGGGTCGCCCTGGCGGCCGGCGCGGCCGCGCAGCTGGTTGTCGATACGACGGCTCTCGTGGCGCTCGGTGCCGATCACGCACAGGCCGCCTGCGGCCAGGACGTGCTCGCGCTCGACCTCGCACGTCGCCTTTGCCTTCGCCAGCGCCGCCTGCTTCTGCGCGGGCGTGGGCTCCAGGGGCTCCTCCCCCTTCGCCGGCGGCTCGTAGAAGCCCTGGGCGCGCAGGGCATCACGCGCCATCTGCTCCGGATTGCCGCCGAGAAGGATGTCCGTACCACGGCCGGCCATGTTGGTCGCAATGGTTACCGCTCCCTCGCGGCCGGCCTGCGCCACGATCTGCGCCTCGCGCTCGTGGTACTTTGCGTTCAGCACGTTGTGCTTGATGCCACGCTTGTCAAGCAGGCGCGAGAGCTTCTCGGAGTTCTCGATGGACACGGTGCCGACCAGGACTGGCTGGCCCTTGGCGTGACGCTCCTCGATGTTGTCCGCCACCGCATAGAACTTGTTCTTGATGTCGCGATACACAAGGTCGTCGTGGTCAACGCGGGCAACGGGCTTGTTTGGGGGGATGACCGTGACGGGGAGGTTGTAGATCTCGCGGAACTCCGCATCCTCGGTCATGGCGGTGCCCGTCATGCCGGAGAGCTTGTCGTACAGGCGGAAGTAGTTCTGGAGAGTGATGGTTGCCAGCGTCTGGTTCTCCTCGCGAACGTACACGCCTTCCTTGGCCTCGATGGCCTGGTGCAGGCCCTCGGAGTAGCGCCTGCCCTCCATGATGCGGCCCGTGAACTCGTCGACGATCTTCACTTCGCCGTCCACGACGACGTACTGCTGGTCGCGGTGGAACATGTACTCGGCCTTCAGCGCCTGCTGCAGGTGGTTGACCAGCTGGCCCGACATGTCGGCGTAGATGTCCTCCACGCCCAGGGCGTGCTCGATCTTCTTCAGGCCCTGGTCGGTTGCGGTAATGGTGTGCTTTGCCTCGTCCATCTCGAAATCGACGTCCTGCACGAGTCCACGGACCGCGCGCGCGAAGTCGCGGTACGTGCTGGCGGACTTTGTGCCAGCGCCGGAGATGATGAGGGGCGTTCGGGCCTCGTCGATGAGAATCGAGTCGACCTCGTCCACGATCGCGTAGTTGTGGCCCCGCTGGACGCGCATCTGCGGCCTCGTGACCATGTTGTCCCGCAGATAGTCGAAGCCGAACTCCGAGTTCGTGCCGTAGGTCACGTCGGCCTGGTAGGCCGGCTTCTTTGCGTTGAGCTTCATGCCGTTCTGGAGAAGGCCGACCGACATTCCGAGGAAGTGATAGATCTGGCCCATCCACTCGCTGTCGCGCTTTGCCAGGTAGTCGTTGACCGTGACGATGTGCACGCCCTCCCCTGGAATCGCGTTGAGGTAGCCGGCGAGGGTGGAGACGAGCGTCTTGCCCTCGCCCGTCTTCATCTCGGCGATGGTGCCACGGTGCAGCGCGATGCCGCCGATGACCTGGACGTCGAAGTGGCGCATGCCAAGCGTTCGCGCCGAAGTCTCCCTCACCGTCGCAAAAGCCTCCGGTAGGAGGTCGTCCAGGGTCTCGCCGTTCCCATAGCGCTCCCTGAAGACCGCCGTCTGCCCCCTCAGCTCGTCATCGTCCATCTTCTCGTACTTCGGGCCCAGGTCGTTCACCCGCTGCGTTATTTGGTTGAGCTCCTTGAGCGGCTTGTCGGCGCCTATTGAGAGGAGCTTGGAAAAGAACTTCGGCATACGGTTCCTCTTACGCATCCACGTGGCGGGCTCCATGCCCGCCACTTAGTCTTAGCCTCATAACTCTACCAGTCGGAATCCACCGCGAGCCACGACACAGAACGCATACACCAAAGTTCGACGCGCGGAAGCCGCCAAGACGCTATTCGTCCACGATATCGCCCCATCCGTCCTCGCTGTCGTCGAAATCGGAGGCGTCATCGTCCTTCTGGTCTCGTTTCCCTCCGCCCTGGTCGAGCTTGCGCCTCTTGGCGTGTCGGCCGCCCTTCGTGGCCTCGGCAACTATCTCCCTCAGGCTCTTGGAGGGAGGGAAGCCGGTCGCCCTGAGCATTCTCTCCGAGAACTCCTCGTAGCTTCTGTGGACATCGCCGCTCCTTCCAGCGGCCTCCAGAGCCTTGACGAGGCAGAGCTCCGCATCCTCCCGAAGGTCATCCGCATTGCAAGCGCTTTGCGCATAGTGCACCGCCAGCAGGTCCTGACCCTCCTCCAGCGCCATGGCGGACGCCAGCACCATGACATCGACGAAGAGTGACCGCAGCTCCAGCCTGCGCTGCTCGAAGAGGCCGGTTCCGTCCACGGCTGGCACGGCGAGGTCGCCACGGTAGAGGACCTCGGCCCGCGAGGCTAGCATCAGTATCTCCCTGGCACCGCCCCGGGCCAGCAGGGCAGACCTTGCAACGTCCTCGAACTCGTCCACGTCGCACGAGACCACCGTACCGTTGAGTCCCATCGACCTCTCGAGGCGGCTCGAGATGATGGGGTTCGAGTCACGCGCGCAGCCCAAGGAGTCGAACTCCGCACGCAAGACGCTGGTCGCCTCGTAGACCCGCTGCCTGCCGGCACCGTAATCGTATTCGGGCCAAATCGTCTCCATGATGGTGAAGCGCGGCAGCTGGTGCCCCCTCGTCGAGGCAAGCAGCATCAGAAGCGGTTTGGCCCTCCTCCGCTCGATCTTGGGCTTCGGAATCGAGCGGCCGCCGACGCTCAGGCCAAACCCACCCAAGAGCGTTATGCGAATGGCGACCGCGCCGTCAGCGTCCGTCCCGTCGTCCGTCCCCGGCTCCAAGTCTGCGGCATCCGCCACGACGTCTCCGATGGAACCCTGGGCGACCCTTCTCGCCTGCCCGAGCCTCTCCTGCCACGCCGGCGGCAGAACCCGCCAGAGACGCGAGGATACCTCCCCAAAGTCAGTGGTCAGCACGCTTACTAGCCAGAGTAGCCCCTCCGGGCACTCGGAGTCCTCCAGCCCGTCCATCAAATCGTCCCTGGTCACCGTCTTCGGCTCCACCGCAACGGCCAAGGCCCTTGCGACCAGCTCGGTCGAGCTTCCCCACGTGCACGCACGCATGACCTCCCCGGACGTCACGCGCTCGCCGCCGGCGGCACGCATGGCAAGCACCAACAGGGAGAGCGACTCGCCCAGAAAGTCCATGCCGAGCCGCTCCGCAACATTGCGCGCGCCCGCAAGGCGCGACCTTGCCCTGCGGTCGTTCCCGTTCCTTGCGTCGACAACGGACGCCAAGGCCAGACAGGCAATGTGCGCCAGCTCGTCACCACGCTCGCCGGCTATCGCGGTCGCCTCCTCGACGAGGTTGCTGCGACGGCTCGGCCCAAACAGGATGCCCGGAACGGTACGCACGCAATCGAACGCAAAGGACAGGCATTCGAAGCCTCTCTCCAACGAGACCTCCTCCGCGCGCAGCAATCCGTCCGCGCCCTCGTCGCCCGCGCCTTCTCCCAAGAGCATTTCGGCGAGCAACGCATCGAACTTCAAGAGACAGGCGGAGTGCAGGCCAGAGTCGTCGGAATCCGGAGATCCGGACACGAGCTCCATGGCTTCCCGCACCATGCCCATCGAGAGCAGGGTCAGAAACCTCGCATGGGTCTCGTATCGACGCTCGATGTGATTCACAGCTCCAGTTGGTGCCTCGATCACGCCCCCGGCCACGCCTTCGGGTTCCCGTGGCATGCCCCTCAGGGCCATGCGCGCCCTCACGACGGCGCCCACAGTCCCGCCAAGCTGGTCTCCCAACCCCGTCTCTGCCGCGTTCGACAGAGCCTCGTCCTGCTCGTCCGCATTCCCCAGCACCGACGTCAGAACCACGCGGGAGAGCCGACCCTGCGGCGTATGCGGGTCCGAAATCGTCAGCACATCATGGGCCAGCTCGGAGTCGCCTCCGTCAAGCAGCTCTGCCGGCCAGTCTTGGAAGACCCCCATCGTCGAGTCGTCATCCATCAGCTCCAGCAGTGCCGCCGCGCGCTCGTACTCCTGCCTCTCGCAAAGCCGCCTGCAGACCTTCTCGGGAATGGCGCGCCACTGGTCGGAGAAGTCATCCAGCGCGCTCATGACGGCTTTGAGGCCGTCTACCGTGTCGACTGCGACGCACTTGAACGTCTGTGACTCAGCGTCCGCGCCGTACAGGGGCGCGTCCGCGCATAGGTCATCGACAAGTGCCTGGTCCAGCCCTCCCAGAATCTCTCGGACCTCGCCAAAGTCTCCGTGCCCCAGCATCAGCATACTGTACCGCATCGCACGCTCCTCATCCAAAAGGGCGTCACGGAGGCTCCACACGACGGTCGTCGAGAGCGCGCGGATGAACCCCGGGTCACGATAAAAATCCTCGGGTTCGTCGGCGTTTGCGTCGAGCGCGGCGCGAGCCAGGCCCAGCAGGCCACCCGTGACCTCGAGTATCGCGCGAGTCCTGTAGCTTCTCCTGCCACGTTTGGCCTCCGTCCCGAGAAGCAAGTCCCTGGAGCGGAACGTTCGCGTCGGGGGGAGATCTGCGAGTATCTGTTGCGACTCGGGAAGCATTGTCAGGATGACGTAACGGCCCGACTCCTCTATCCTAGTCAGCGCTCGAGTCATCTTCCGCAGTTCGGATTCGTCAAGTGCCGGAACGTCCTCCACTATGCAGACGGCCTTCTTGCCCGGCAGCAACTTCTTCGAGACCCTGTTGGCGCCATGCGCAAACTTCACGACCCTCTCCACCGCCTCGGAGTTCGACATGCCCGCCAAGCACAGGCAATCAACGGAGACCCCGTCATGGCCCAATGACCGGCCGACAAAATCGGCAATGTAGCCCGCAGCGCATTCGGGCTCCGCGCACATCGCGAACAGGCGCTCGTTGGCCCCGTCGGTGAGTATGGACTCCACAATCTCGCGGCCTGCGCCATTCCGCTTCGCCAGGCGATCCGCCTTGGCCCGGCCCACACCCGCAAGGGCATCTAAATACTCGTCGCTATATGATCCATGAACGTTCTTATACAACTGAGTACCTCCTAGGACACAACCTTTACGGCATCTAACGAAGGCGAGGCATGCACCCGCTTGCGATGTGCGCGCATTCACATCGCAACAGATGATATCAATACAAACTCAGTTGCATATTTGGGATTTATGCATATACGTGCATATTTGCAAGATTCTATCCAACCTGACAGAACCACCAGCACCCAACGCATTGACCTGCAGTTTTACAGTGAACTTCTTCCCTGTATGTTTGACTCAATCTTAGCCCACACAAGCACGCCGGTCCATCATGACATGAAAATGGCCCAGCAGAAGCGCCACCAGGGGATACGAATCCATTGATTTGTGCACATTCTATGTTCCGCACACCCCTGCCCGCTGGCCATGAGGGACCCTTATGCAACTTCGCGAATAGTGCAGAAACAGTCGCTACGCCGCGACAGCAACACAACCGCGCAGTACCTCACTCAGCCAACCACTATTACCACGACACGGCAACGCGCTCGACCACTCGGACGCCGGCGTCAACTACACGCCCCACGCTTACCACGACAGGGGGAAGGAGATGGAGCTGGGACAGTCTCTGTCCTGGTCGGCAACTGCCACGATAACGCACGCATGTACTCGTTCTTCGGGAGGATGAGGTCTGAAATCCGAAAAATGGACGGGCTGACGTACGAGGAGTCCGACACTCTGATCGCCGACCACATCCCCTAACATAACAACCAGTTTCGCCTCTGCGCAGGAACTACAGGGGCTGGCCGCCTGGCGGAATTGTTTGCCCACTAGATGGGGTCCACTTCGAAACACAGGCAACGCATAACAACACCCTACCGGGCCGCCACACTGCCTACGCTCAGTCACACCCCTTCTCAGCACACGGGACCTCCACAACCGGGGCCCGGGACGCGAGAACGCCCCTGGTTGGTCAGCGGCGTCCTGCTCTCCCACGGACTGACTCCGCAGTACCATCGGCG
>OMVJ01000063.1 GCA_900314495.1 uncultured Olsenella sp. | reverse complement strand
ACCGAGAACGTCCACTTTGTGGACTACGCCGAGGGCATCTACGTGGGCTACCGCTACTACGAGACCGCGGCGGCCGATGGCTTCATAGACTACGACTCCACGGTCCAGTACCCGTTTGGCTACGGCCTCTCGTACACCACCTTTGACGAGAAGATCGCCAAACTCACGGATGACGGCACCACGATCACCATGACCGTCGACGTGACCAATACCGGCGACGTGGCTGGCAAGGACGTGGTCGAGGCCTACTACAGCGCCCCTTACACCAAGGGCGGCATCGAGAAGAGCGCCGTTGTCCTTGCAGGCTTCGACAAGACCAAGCTGCTCGAGCCGGGCGAGACCCAGACGCTCAAGATCAGCTGGACGCACGAGGACATGGCCAGCTACGACTACACTGGCGTCAAGGCCGAGGGTGGTGCCTACGTGCTGGAGGCCGGCGACTACCAGGTGAGCCTGCGCCGCAACTCTCACGACGTGGTGGATACCCGTACAGTGACCATCGACCGTGACTACATCTACAATGACGCCAACGACGGTGCCCGTTCCTCTGACGGCGTGGCTGCAACCAACCAGTTTGACGACGTGAGCTTTGGCGACGGCGTCACGTACCTCTCGCGTGCGGATTGGGCGGGGACGTTCCCCACGATGGCGCCTGCCGAGAAGGAGGCATCTGCCCAGATTAAGGATGCGCTCGATAACCCTGCCGCCCTTGACAACCCCGATGTTGAGGACGTGACCTACGGCGCGAAGAACGGGCTTACCCTGGCCGACATGACCGGCCTGAGCTATGACGACCCCCAGTGGGACAAGCTCCTCGACCAGATGACGCTCAACGAGCAGAAGATGCTCGTCTCCAACGGCGGATGGATGACCTTCTCGGCAAAGAGCGTGGGTAAGCCCGCGATTGTCGAGTGCGACGGCCCCAATGGCGTGAACAACGTCATGGCGAGCTACAACGGCACGCAGCTCACGGGCCAGAGCGTGCTTGGCTACACCTGGAACAAGGAGCTAGCGGAGCGCGTGGGCGAGCTCTTTGCCCAGGAGGCGACGGCGCTCAAGGTTGGTGGCCTGTACGCTCCCGGCGCTGACATGCACCGCTCTCCCTTTGGCGGTCGCAACTATGAGTACGTGAGTGAGGACGGCCTTCTCACCGGCGAGATCGTTGCTGCCGAGGTCCGCGGCATCCAGTCGCAGGGCGTGTACTGCTACGTCAAGCACTTCGCCCTGAACGACCAGGAGACGCACCGTGGCGATGCCGGCGGCCTTGTGACCTGGGCAAACGAGCAGGCAATGCGCGAAATCTACCTGCGACCGTTCGAGCTTGCCGTGAAGGACGGCGGCGCCATGGCAATGATGAGCTCGTACAACCGTCTGGGCACCACGCCTACGGCCGAGAGCTATGCCCTGCTCACCCAGGTGCTCAGGAACGAGTGGGGCTTCCGCGGGTCTGTCGTGACGGACTGCGTGCTTGCCGCTGACACCTCGAACATCAACCGGGCGCTGCGTGCGGGCAACGACCTGTACCTCTCGTTCCTTCAGGACAAGTCGCTCACTAGTGACACGCTGGACACGGCTGCCGGGCACCAGGCGCTGCGCAATGCCTGCCACAACATCCTTTACACCGAGGCGAACTCCTCCGCTACATTCAAGGTGGGAATCACGGGGCAGAGCCCGATCATCACTGCGGTTGAGGTGGTTCTTGCGGCGGCGATCGCCCTGCTGGCCACGTACTTCGTGCGTCGCCACATGAAGATGAAGCGGTGGCGCGCTCAGCAGCAGTAGTACTGCCGAGAAGAACGAAGGACCCTGGCCCCGGCGGCGTCGCGTCGCCGGGGCTTTGCGTGGTGCGAGGTCCGTCTCGGCCTGCTGAACTCGTCGCCCCCCCGCGCGGGCCGCCGCCCGCCGCGTGTACCGCCCATTACAGTCTGAGACGGTTTCCCGTAGGCTGATTGATGGCCCCGGCGACGGCCGGGGGGCTATCTTCTTGTCAGCCCTGCGGGGCCGCCGACCG
>OMVJ01000033.1 GCA_900314495.1 uncultured Olsenella sp. | reverse complement strand
TCTTCGATTCGCTCAGCCACTTCCACACAGAATCCATGATATCCGCATGCTGTGCAGGTAAGTTTTCTTGCGGCAGGTGTATGCTTCGCAAAGAACATTTCCTTAAGCGATGGGCGGAATATGCTGTGGCACTTCGGACAAATATAGGAAACATTATCGTAGTAATATCTGACCATGAAAATTGTTACCGGAATTGCGACCGCTGCCCAGATCACAAACGGGATCCAGATTCCTTTGGCGATCCACAGGATAATCGTTACCCACTGCAGGATATTCATCGGAATCCCCACCGCCAGTATCGTCTGGTGAACCTTCTTTAAGCTCTTCTTATTTCTCATCGTTATGGCTATGTCACCGATGGATTCAACCGAGAAATCCGTCATCTCTTTCAGGTCTGCCTTCATCTGCTGCAGTTTATCCAGCTTTTCTTTCCTTTCTCCGATCTCGCTTTGAAGCTGCTTCTCCTGCTGATCAAGAAGCAGATGAATGACACTCCCTGGATCCTCTTCAGAAAGAAGCTGGGCAATGGAATCGATTGGCAGCCCCAGTTCTCTCAGGAAGCAGATAACCTTCATCCGCTTCAGACTGTCTTCCGAATAGAGACGTCTGCCTCCTTGAGAAAGCTGATCAGGGACAAGGAGCTTCCTCGTGTCATAGTACTGGACTGTTCTGACAGTCACCCCGCAAAGTTTTGCAATCTCACCGGTCGTGTATGTTGACATAGCTTTTTCGCCTCCTTGACCCTGAAGTTAGCTCATTACGCTGCGTAATGAGCAATACCTGACGCAAGAGGATTTTTATTCTTTTCTCATTTCTATCAAATGGATCAGTCTCGGACCCTGGTTGAACGGCCCTGCCAAACGGCAGGGCCGTTCAACCGGGGTCGTCGGATGCGACCTTCCCGCGGCCGTCGGGGCAGATCTCGAAAGAGACAACGCCGAGACGGCGCGAGAGCTCGCCCACCATGTCGGCGGTCGAGAGGTCGCTGAGCGCGGAGTCATAGCTGGTGAGGACCGTCCCTTCCGGTTTCACGAGCTTGCCGTTGCCGATGCTCATCATGGCCGCCTCCGCATGAAAGAGGCCACCCTCGCGGATGGCCAAATATCAATGAAATTCAGTCGCGAGCGTTGGCTATATGACGGTGCCAGGCCGCCACCTGTACTCTTCTGGGAGGACGTATGGCTCGCCACCGCCGAGACATGACCTCATCGTTTCGTGGCACTCTTCGTCTGAGCTGAACGGCGACCCCATGCTTAGGCTAGGGACACAGCCTCGCTACCGAATCGGGCACGGTACTTGTCGCGCATGTCCGAGTACTGCTTCCAAGCTATTGCCATGCGAACCTCCTAACCTATTGAGTCGAGTTTAGCGTCAAACCGAGAAGCCGCGCCGACCGAGGCAATGGAGGAGTCTGAGGGCACGCACGAGTAGCCCCAGCCGCGCGATGGCAAAATTCACCTACACGCTGAGGGCCCTCTCATACCAGAAATGGGGTCAAGAATGGACCTGAGCGTGTACTCAGAATCTCTATCCCCACAAGAAAGGGCCCACCCATGCCCACACCTACGTTTGGCAGGGTCGCCAAACGATAGGCGAACGCAATAGCAAGCGTTGGGCGTCAGTCCCCAACCCCTGGGTTGGGGACTGGGCGAGGAGGACTGCACGGGGCCAGACCTTTCACGACAAAAGAGTGGCACCCCGCAGAGCAGTCCGCGGGGTGCCTTCGTGCAGCTTGAGCGTAGTGCGGGGCGCAACAGCCAGCCCGTGCCGCTACCGGTCTTCTCGGAAGTAGGGAAGGCCAAGGCTTGCGGGCGGTTGGCTCTCGCGTTTGTTGCGCATGGACGTGGCGATCAGCACGATGATCGTCACGACGTACGGCAGCATCTTGTACAGCTCCTTGATGGAGAGGTTGGTGCCGGTGGGGATGAAGAGGTACAGGATGTACAGGCCGCCGAAGAGGATGGACGAGGGGATGCCACGGGCCGGGCGCCACAGGGTGAAGATGACCAGCGCAAGGGCGAGCCAGCCGCGGTCGCCGAAGGCGTCGTTGGACCAGATGCCCTTGGAGTAGTCCATCACATAGTACAGGCCGCCCAGGCCGGCAATGACGCAGCCGATGCAGGTTGCCACGTACTTGTAGCGCGTGATGTTGATGCCGGCGGCGTCGGCGGTGGCGGGATCCTCGCCCACAGCGCGCAGCTGCAGGCCCACACGGGTCTTGTTGAGCACGTAGGAGGCGATGATGGCAATGACGATCGCGGCGTAGGCAAGGAACCCGTACGAGAAGAGAACCTTGCCAAAGCCACCCAGACTACCCGCGAAGGGAAGGGTGTGGCCGATGATGCCCGAGCTGGCGGAAAGCGAGATCGACGGCACGGGGCTGCCCGTCAGGCTGATGAGGGAGCCGCCAAAGAAGTTGCCCACGCCCACGCCGAAGGTGGTCATGGCGAGGCCGGTGACGTTCTGGTTGGCACGCAGCGTGACCGTGAGGAAGCAGTACAGCAGGCCCATGAGCAGCGACCCCAGGATGCAGCAGAGCAGGGGAATCAGTACGGCGAGCACGGCGTTGATCTGCGACGGGTCGGACAGGGACTGCTCGTAGAAGAAGGAGCCGATGACTGCCGAGATGGCGCCGATGTACATGACACCCGGCAGGCCCAGGTTGAGGTTGCCGGACTTCTCCGTGATGGTCTCGCCCGTGCACCCGTACAGCAGGGCAATGCTCTGGACGATGGCGCGCTGGATGAAGGAGGTGATGTCAAACATGGTCTATGCCTCCTTTTGTGCGACTTCCCGGGCGGCCTTGTCGCGCCCGCGGAAGTGCACCTGGTAGGTGATGAAGAACTCGCTGCCGATGATGAAGAACAGGATTATGCCCGTCAGGATGTCGGAGAACGACTGGTTGAGCGAGAAGGCGGTGGAGATCTCGCCCGCGCCGCACTCCATGAAGACGATCAGGAAGGAGCTGGCGATCATGCCGAAGGGGTTGAACTTGGCCAGCCACGCCACCATGACTCCCGTGAAGCCCAGGCCGCCGGAGACCGTGGTCGTGAGCGTGTGGTTGGTGCCAGCTACCAGCAGGAATCCCGCGATGCCGCAAACAGCGCCGGAAAGCAGCATGGTGCGGACGATGACGCGGCCGGTGTTGATGCCCGCGTAGCGCGCGGTGTCAACGCTCTCGCCAACCACGGCCAGCTCGTAGCCGTGCTTGCTGTAGCGCATGTAGATGTACATGAGCACGGTGATGACGGCCACGACGATGATGTTGAGCAGGAACTTTGAGCCGCCGATGGTGGGCAGCCAGCCCGCCTGCGTGCTCTGGTTGATCATGCCGATCTTGCCAGAGCCCTTGGGGTTCTCCCACACGATGACGAAGTAGGCCACGATCTGCGTGGCGACGTAGTTCATCATCAGCGTGAAGAGGGTCTCGTTGGTGTTGAAGCGCGCCTTGAAGAGGGCCGGGACCAGGCCCCACAGGGCGCCCGCCGCGACGGACGCGACCAGGCTCACAAGGATGAGCGCGGCGCTGGGCAACTTGTCGCCAATGAGGAGCATGCAGCTGGCGCAGGCAAAGCAGCCCATGAGCACCTGGCCCTCGCCGCCCAGGTTCCAGAACTTCATGCGGAAGGCGGGGGCGAGCGCCAGAGAGACGCACAGCAGCATGGCCAGGTCCTGCAGCATGACCCAGACTCGGCGGGTGCTGCCGAAGGCTCCGCCGATCATGGTGGTGTAAACGGCCACGGGGTTCAGGCCCGTCAGGAACGTTGTCACGATTCCGCACACCACAAGCGCCAGCAGAATGGCAGCCGCGTACACGATGATCTTTGTCTGCACTGGCACGTCCGGACGCTTGCTTATGCGAACCAGGGGTGTCTTAGAGCTCTGCGCCATCTTTCGCGCCCCCTTCCTCATGTAGTTCCGTCATCATCATGCCGACCTCGTTCTTGTCGGCCGTGCGACCGTCCACGATGCCGCTGACCTTGCCGTCGCACAGCACCAGGATGCGGTCGGACAGGGCGATGAGCACGTCCAGGTCCTCGCCAACGTAGACGACGGCGACGCCCTGCTCCTTCTGCTTGTTGATGAGGTCGTAGATGGTGTAGGAGGAGTTTATGTCCAGGCCGCGCACCGCGTAGGCGGTCAGCAGCACGGTGGGGTGGGAGGAAATCTCGCGGCCGACCAGCACCTTCTGCACGTTGCCGCCGGACATGCGCCGCACGGGCGCGCCGATGCCGCTGGTCTGGACCTCCAGCTCGCTGACCACCTGCTCGGCCAGGCTGCGCGGGGACTTGCGGTCGGCGAAGGGCCCACTGCCCTGGCGGTAGGACCTGAGCATCATGTTGTCGGTGATGTCCATGTTGGCGACGAGGCCCATGCCCAGACGGTCTTCGGGCACGAACGAGAGGGCTATGCCCATGGCGGAGATGTCGCGCGGGTTCCTGCCCACCAGCTCCTCGCGCCTGCCGCCGTCCTCTATGTACGTGATGGTGCCGGAAGTCACGGGCTGCAGGCCGGCGATGGCCTCAAGCAGCTCCTTCTGGCCGCTGCCGGAAATGCCCGCGATGCCCAGGACCTCGCCGGAGTTTGCCGTGAAGGAGACGTTGTCCAGCTTGGCAATGCCGTCGGCAGACTTGACCGTCAGGCCGCGCACCTCAATGCGGGGCTGGGGGTTGGCCGGCGTCGGGCGGTTGATGTTCAGCTGCACCTTGTGGCCGACCATGAGGTCGGTCATCTCCTGCTCGTTGGTGTCCTTGGTCACAAGGTCCGCCACGTGCTTGCCCTTCCGCAAAATGGCGACGCGGTCGGAGATGTCCAGCACCTCGCGCAGCTTGTGCGTAATGATGATGATTGCCTTGCCGTCGTCGCGCATGTTCCGCAGCACGGCGAAGAGCTTGTCCGCCTCCTGAGGGGTAAGCACTGCCGTCGGCTCGTCCAGGATCAGGATGTCCGCGCCGCGGTACAGGAGCTTCAGAATCTCTGCCGTCTGCTTCTGCGAGACGGACATGTCGTAGACCTTCTGGTAGGGGTCCACGTCGAAGCCGTACGTGTTTGCGATCTGGGTGATCTTGTCTGCCGCGGCCTTGAGGTCGAGCTTGCCTGGCTGGTCCAGGCCCAGCACCACGTTCTCCACCATGGTGAACACGTCCACGAGCTTGAAGTGCTGGTGGATCATGCCAATGCCGTACCCAAAGGCGTCCTTGGGCGAGCTGATGGTGGCCGGTTTGCCGTCAATCAGGATCTGCCCGGCGTCGGGGAAGTACAACCCGCACAGGGCGTCCATGAGGGTTGTCTTGCCGCTGCCGTTCTCACCCAGAAGGGCGAGGATCTCGCCCTTGTGGACCTCCAGGTCCACGGCGTCGTTTGCCACCACAGAGCCGAACTTCTTGGTTATGCCGCGCATCTGGACGGCAGGAGTCTCGTCGGCTTGCGCAACCGGCTTGTCTGACACATCTGTCACAGAGCCCTCCTCAATACAAAAAACGGACCCCGGCGGCCACAGGCGTAGCCTTTGACCGTCAGGGTCCATGTTACAACCTACACGTTGAACGCCTTTTTACATCTTGGTGTCGAGCAGGTTGATGCCGTCAATCTGGACGTCGAAGTACGGCGCGGAGCGGTACTCGGACTCGTGGAAGTAGCCGTCGGACACAGCCTCGGTGTCGCCCTTGAACTCTGCGTCGGTGTCGACGTCTGCCATGTAGCTGGTCATGACGCCGGAGCCGTCAACGGTGGCGTTGGCGTTCTTGGTGCCGTCGGCGGTGACGGTGAAGGTGGAGGTGTCAAAGACGTGCACAGCACCGGACTTGAGGTCCTCCAGGGCCTTGTCGATGGCCTCCTGGGTGCCCTCGGCCGCGACGTCGGTGTTGATGTCGGTGAGCACGACGGAGCCGGTGGAGAGGTCACCGGTCCAGTCGGTGTCGATGGCCTCACCGTTCATGGCAGCCTGGATGGCATACTTGTAGTACGGGGTCCAGTCGATGCGGGAAGACACGATGAAGGTGTTGGGGCAGGCGTCGATGGTGGAGCCGTTGTAGGAGACGTTGGGAACCTTGCGCTCCTCGCAGGCGGACGGCGCGCCCATGGAGTCGGCGTGCTGGGAGATGAGGACGCAACCGTACTCGTCAATCAGGCGGGCGGCAGCCTCCTGCTCGGCGGACTGGTCGTACCAGGAGCCGGTGAAGGTGACGTCCATGGTGACGGTGGGGCAGACGGACTTGGCGCCCAGGTAGAACGAGGTGTAGCCAGAGATGACCTCGGCGTAGGTGTAGGCACCCACGTAGCCCATGTGGGCCTTGTCCTCCGTGATGGTGCCGTCGGCGATCATCTCGTTCAGCTTGAGGCCGGCAGCGACGCCAGCCAGGTAGCGGCCCTCATAGATGCTGGCGAAGGCGTTGGAGTAGTTGTCCAGGCCCTCGGTGTGCGCCTTGGTGCCCGTGGCGTGCGAGAACTTGACCTCGGGGAAGGCCTTGGCGGCCTCGATCATGTAGTCCTCGTGGCCGAAGGAGTCGGCGAAGACGATGCCGCAGCCCTGGTCCGCCAGGTCCTCGGCGGTCTGCTGGCAGTCCTCGGACTCGCCGATGTTGGTCTTGAGAACGGCCTCGACGCCAAGCTCCTCGCAGGCGGCCTTGGCGGCGTCCATGAAGTTCTTGTCGTAGGTGGAGTTCTCGTCGTGCAGGAAGATGAAGCCAGCCTTGAAGTCAGAGGCGGCGGCTGCGGAAGAGCCGGCGGCAGAACCAGAGGCGGCCGAGCTGCTGCCAGAGCCGCCGCAACCGGCGAGGGTAGCGAGGAGGCCGGCGCTCACCGCTGCGGTGGAGCCCTTCAGAAACTCCCTACGTCCAAAATTGATCTGTGACATTATGAATCTCCCGTCTTCCCCGTGCCTCTTGGCACTAACCAACACTGCCCACAATCCCCTGACAGTGTTTACACCCTACTAACAATAGCTGGTTCGACGCTGCCTTGCCACCGCAAGTGGTGGTGTTTCTCCATAACGAAACGTAAGAGAAGGGGAGCCTCGCGCCGCTCTTGGGGAAGTACCTTGCGGAGGCTCGCGGCCGGCCTGCGGTTGAATAGTAGCGTCTGTGTTTCGTTCCCAAGAAACGGCCTTTCGTTCCTTGAATAGCTATGCCTTCCGCGTTATCATGCCCGCTTGCGCGTGACCACGCCAACCTGTGTGGCGCGCGCCGCAAATGATGTCATCGGAAGGAGAACGTTTTGACATCCATGAAGAAGTACGTGGCGGAGTTCATTGGCACCGCCGTCCTGACCGGCGTGGGCTGCGGCACCGCGATGCTGGTGGGCTGCGCGGCGGATGCGGGGTGCGGCTACATCCTGACGGCCTTCGCCTTTGGCCTGTCCATCGTTGCGATGGCCTATTCCATCGGCAACATCTCGGGCTGCCACATCAACCCGGCCGTCTCGCTTGGCGTCCTGATGAGCGGCGGCATGAGCACGTCCGAGTTCGTGGGCTACGTCGTGGCGCAGGTGCTTGGCGCCTTCTGCGGCTCTGCCGTGGACGCGGTCATCTTCGGCCTTGGTGGCGTGACGGACATGACCGGCGGCTTTGGCGCCAACGGCCTCGCCGGCGTGAACGGCAGCGCCATCGCGGGTCTGGTGGTGGAGCTCGTCCTCACCTTCATCTTCGTGACGACCATCCTGGGCGTGACTGATTCCAAGTTCAAGCACGGCTCCTTCGCCGGCCTGGTCATCGGCCTCACCCTGTTCTTCGTTCACATCTTCGGCATCGGCCTCACCGGCACGTCCGTGAACCCCGCCCGCAGCATCGCCCCCGCGGTCTTCGCGGCGTTCACCGGCAACGCCGCTCCGCTGGCCTCGCTCTGGGTCTTCATCGTTGGCCCGCTGGCCGGCGCTGCGCTTGCCGCCGCTGTGTACAAGTACCTGCGCGCGGAGTAACGCCAGACCTCAACAGGAGATAGGTGCCTCGCATTGCGCAAGCCGCGCGTGCCCATCGAATTCGGGCACGCGCGGCTTCTTGTTGAATCAAGTTGGATGGCTCGCGTGTGCAGAATTGTAACCGGCCCTACTCAACGCCCCCGTGGCTCCCTTGGGGACCAGCCGTTGAACTCCCAGCTGGGCATCTGGTCCGCCACCTGCTGCGCCAGCCACTCCACGGCGGAAAGGCTGGTCGCATCCGTGCACCCACCCCGGTCGAACACCTCCCACACGACTTCCGTCGGGCCCAGACCAAGGTGCAGGTACTCCAACACGTGGCCCATGACGTCGTTGGCGTAGGTGTAGTCGTCCTCGCCGTCTGGTACGTGCGCGTCCAGGTAGCTCCGCAACTGGACCATTGGGGGTTGCTTCAGCGCCCAACCGAAGTAATCCGTTATGTGGTCAAACATGTCTTCTGGTACTGGGCGAGGGGCTAGGCCTTCCCTGCGCGCCAGCAGCTCGCGCAACGTTGGACCCAGCTCGGACCCGGGATAGCCGTCATCACGGTCTGTCTCATCAATGTGCCACTGGCCGGTGACCTCATACCAGTTGTCTTTGGCAAGCATGTATTCCAGCAGGTAGTAGGTGCCGTCGGCGAAAACGACCTCATAGTTCACCTTGTCTGGGGCATGCTGCCACTCGCTCAGGAGCTTGTTTGAGACCTTGCTCGTCTGATGAGGACCGAGACCGGGTATACCGTTGTGCGCGAAATAATCCACACATTCCCGGGCGATAGTGGTGAGCTTTTCCACACCGCGCAGCCGCAGCAGCTCCTCACCAAACTCCAGCGGCGTGACGGGCATGGCACGGGTCATGTCCAGGTCGAACGTGAAAGCCTCCCCGTCCATGACGTCCGCCGAGCGATGGCGCATGTGCACCGCGTGCTCGCGCTCTGCGCCGACAAGCCCTGCCAGTGCTCCTCGGTGTTGGCCCGGTGGCATTGTGCCCAATCCGGCAAGATACTCAGGCGTTGGCTCGCAGATGCTGCCATCCTCCGCCGTTCTGCAAGTCATCGCTGCTGGGGCAGTCATGCCGAGGCGCGTATTGGCTTCAATCGACCTCGGGCAAATGACGGTCCTCATCTTCGCCCTCATCCATCGCGTCCGGTGGGTGTGCCTAGCGGGACCCAGAAGGTCGGCGAGGGCCTGGTCGACGTACCCCTCCTCGCCACCATACGGCAGGGCGACCTGACTGCGCTTCTCGTAGACTAGCCGCATGAATTCGCTTGCGTTTGCGACTAGCCTGCCGCCCGCGCGAGAGCGGTCGATTTCCTCTCGTGCAGCTTCGAGGACCTCTTTGGTGACTTCGCGCTGGACTGGGAGCAACGCGCCTGCGTACACGATGCTCCCCCCGAAGGGGACGAGCACGGTTTGCACAAAAGCGGGCGCATTACCCACCACGTCTGCGGGCTCCTGATCCAGCCCAGTGACGGCGAAGGTGTAACCTCCACCGAGAAAAATGCTCTGCCCAAACTCGTCCCTGCATGCAAGGAAGGCGCCGCTGATGCCTTGGTCCCACCTTCGGGCCTCTGCGATCTGCTCTCCAGAAAGACCGTCAGGGTTGATGCGAGCGAAGTCAGTGACGATGGCCGCGTCATCATCCCAGATGCGCATCATGATTTGACCAAGTGCCGCGTTCACGCCCCACTTTGTGCCAGCTGAGTGCAACTGCTTCGTCATATCCAATCGCGCGGCGCCAAACTCGTAAAGGGAACTCAAAATCTGATTGAAGTTTGCGCGTTGACTCTGGTCGAGAATCACGTTTGACCCCTTTCGAGCTTGATGCTGCTGTCAAGAGTGCACGGCCTGTGAAGAGATGGACGAGAGCACTTGCGTGACGGCACCCTGATGTCACGCACGAGTTCGTTCTCCGTCTCATTATGCCCAGAAAGATGGTCCAGAACGCCTTGAAGGTCGTCGTTCACGCTCCCGGCGGTGCCGACGGCGTCTGGCCCTAACGGCCATGCGCCAGCCGAATAGTGGTCGGCTGCATATGCAGCTCGCTGGATACTGCTTACGGAGGCCGCAGTGTGACGCCGCGGTGTCGGAGAGGGTGTGACGTCGGGGCGCCCGCGCTCATGCAAATGAGACGTGAGAACCGTCCCCCTGTCTCACGGAGAGGAGAGAGCATGTACGAGAAGCTGTTTCAGCCAGGCAAGATTGGCAGCGTGGAGCTCAAGAACCGCGTGGTCATGACGCCAATGGGGGTGGGCCTGGCCAACCTGGACGGCACGCCCAGCGACGAGATGATCACCTACTATGAGGCGCGCGCCATCGGTGGGGCGGGCCTCATCATCCCGGAAATCTGCCGTGTGGATGACATCACCGGTCCTGGCCTTCTGCGCCAGATATCCGTTACGCGCGACCGCAACGTACCCGCGCTGGCCAAGCTCGCTTCGGCCATCCATCGCCATGGTGCCAAGACTTTCATCCAGCTGCATCACCCCGGGCGCGAGACCTACTCCAGCCTTCTTGGTGGCCAGCCAGTGGTGGCGCCCTCGGCCATTCCCTGCAAGCGTTGCCAGCAGGAAACCCGCGCCCTCACGCACGAGGAGGTCCAGCACATCCGCGATGAGTTCATTGCCGGTGCCGTCCGCGTGAAGCAGGCTGGCTTCGATGGCGTGGAGCTGCACTGCGCTCACGGCTACCTGCTGGAACAGTTCCTCTCGCCCTACACCAACAAGCGCGAGGACGAGTACGGCGGCTCGTTCGAGAACCGCATGCGCCTGGTACTGGAGATCATCTCTGGCATTCGGGAGCGGTGCGGTGCAGGCTTCCCGCTGGGTTGCCGGCTCTCCGTGGAGGAGTTCCTGGGTGCCATGGGCGTGCCGGAGGGCGAGTACATCGACATCAAGACCGGCGTTCGCATTGTGCAGGAGCTTGAGCGCGCGGGCATTGACTTCATAGATGTGAGCTGCGGCATTTACGAGACGGGCATCACCTCCGTGGAGCCCGTGAGTTACCCCGAGGGCTGGCGCCACGACCTCATTGCCGCGGTGCGAGCCAACTGCAAGCTGCCGATCATTGCCGTTTCCGCCTACCGCGGGCCGGACGTGCCGGAGAAGTTCCTGGAAGAGGGCATCATCGACTTCGCGGGCCTGGGCCGCGCGTGGTTGGCAGACCCTGATTGGGCGCGCAAGGTTCACGAGGGCCGCGTGCCAGAGATCCGCAAGTGCATCAGCTGCCTGCGCTGCTTTGAGTCCCTGGAGCAGAACGCAGAAAAGTGCATGCCCCTTGAGTGCGCGGTCAACGCCGAGTGCGCCAACGAGCTGCGCTATGGCCCGCTCACGCCCGACACCCAGCACCACCACCTGGTGGTCGTGGGCGCCGGCCCGGCTGGCCTTTCCGCGGCGGAGACCGCGGCGCGCCGAGACATGCGCGTGACCCTGCTGGAGGCAGACAGCAGGATTGGCGGCGACGTAAACCTTGCTGCCCTTCCGCCGCTGAAGGAAAAGATGAACTTCGTGATGGACTACTACAACGAGGTTCTGCCCAAGCTGGGCGTGGAGGTGCGGCTGGGCAAGCGGGCCACGGCGGAGGACGTTCTGGCGCTGGAGCCAGACGCCGTGATCTGCGCCACGGGTGGCACGCCCATCGTGCCCAAGAGCATCCCCGGCGTGGACGGCGCAAACGTGGCCACCGTGCCGCAGGTGCTGACCGGCCAGGTGCAAGCTGCAGGCAAGACCGTCGTGGTGGTGGGCGCCGGCCTAACCGGCCTGGAGACGGCCGAGTTCTGTGCCGACAAGGGGGCAACCGTCACCGTGGTGGACATGGTGGACACGGTGGCCCCGGGCTGCAATGCCACCAACGTTGCCGACGTGATGGGCCGTCTGCGCAAGCAAAACGTGGCCTTCAAGCTGGGGCAGAAGCTGGTTGCCGTGACCGAGGCGGGCGTGCAACTGCAGGCAGCCGCGGACGGAGCAGCCAGCGAACTGGCGGCCGACCTCGTGGTTCTCTCGCTGGGCAACCGACCGCAGCAGGAGCTGGCGCAAGAGCTCGAGGCCAAGGGCGTCAACGTGCAGCTGGTGGGATCTGCGGTCAAGGACGGAAACATCGCCCCCGCAACACATGGCGGCTACCTTGCGGCACGCTCGCTCTTTGTGAGCAAGCCGGCGGCGGCGAGCTTCCACCTGCCCGCGGCAGACGTGGCCAAGTTCGGCGGTACCTCGGTCATGCGCGACCAGGAGGGCATCTACGTGGCCTACACCACCACGCCGGAGGCCGTGGCGCGCATCCTGCCGCCGGGCCTCTCGCCCTTCTCCATGCCCGTGGTGATTCTCTCCATCAACCACGTGAAGAGCCCCAACTTCGCGGACGACTACTACGAGTCCATCATCGGCGTTTACTGCATGGCCGGAAAGCAGCTGGGCGAATACACCCCGTCGCTGCTGCTGGGCGGCAACGGGGCAGAGATGGCCACCGCACTTGGGCGGGACAACGGGTCCATGCCCAAGAAGCTTGGTGCGGACACCGTCATTCGTCGCGAGGGCAACCGCGTGACGGCCAGCCTCAGCCGCAAGGGCCGGGGCATCGCCACCGTGGAGATGGAGCTGGGCGAGTACAACAGCCTGCTCACGCCGGCCATCTTCCAGCAACCCGCCGCGGGTAGGACCACCCAGGGCTGCGGGTTCTACTACCACTTTGATCGCCCGGCCAAGGCCGAGGGCGGCGCGGAGTTCACGTCCGGCGCGCTCACCGGCGCGCTGATCCAGTACGACTACAAGAGCTGGGAGCCCGGCTACGTTACCAAGCTGGAGGTCAGCTCCACGCCGGACGACGCCTGGGGCGATCTGCCCGTGGTCACGGTGATCGGTGGCGGCTACTGCACGTTGGACCTGACCGTGGTGGGCGAGAAGAAGCTCGCGGACGTGGATGCCAACGCGGTGGTCCCGTACCTGCTCTCCAGCTGGTACGACCGCGTCACCCTGAACGGGTGAGACACGGGGACGTACCTTTTGTCTCATGTGAATGAGTGATGGCGGGGTGCCTGGGTTCGGCTCGGGCACCCCTCTTTTGTCCAATACGCGACAGCCCTCGTCTACGTTGTCCGTATTTCGTAATCGTTGGTTATCCAACGGAACTGTCACCCTACTTGCATCATCCTTGCAACCGTTAGACACGGCGGGGCTGGGGAGCCCCGTCACTGCGCGGGCCCGTGCCCGCAGGAGAGGAGAAGTCATGACAGAGGTGTTGACTCCCGAGAAGGTCCGTCAGATGTTCTGCTTCCAGTGCGAGCAGACGGCCGGCGGCAAGGCATGCACCGGCAAGGCTGGCGTCTGCGGCAAGTCCGCCGAGGTGGCGGGGCTTGAGGACCAGCTGACTGGCGCCCTCATCGCGCTGGGCCAGGCCGTCGTTGCTGGCGCCACTCCCACGGAGGCGACCGACTGGGCCGTCATCGAGGGCATGTTCACCTGCATCACCAACGTGGACTTCGACCCCGCGGCGGTGCAGGCGCAGATTGATGCCGTTCACGCCGCCAAGCAGGCCATTGCCCCTGCGGACGCCACGCCCGACTACGACATGAGCCTCCTGTGGGAGGCTCAGAACGAGGACGTCCGGTCGCTCAAGTCCCTGATTCTCTTTGGCATGCGCGGCACGGCGGCCTACGCCTACCACGCCGCGGTGACCGGCCGCACTAGCCGCAAGGTCAACGACTTCTTCTACAAGGGCCTGGCCTCCATCGCTGGCTGCGACGACGGCGACGAGCTGCTGGCCCTGGTGGACGAGGCCGGTGCCGTCAACCTGGACTGCATGGCGCTGCTGGACGAGGGCAACACCCAGACCTTCGGCACGCCCGTTCCCACCGAGGTGCCGCTGGCCATAGAGCCTGGCCCCTTCATTGTGGTCACCGGCCATGACCTGGAGGACCTGGCCCAGCTGCTGGACCAGACCGATGGCACTGGCGTCAACGTCTACACCCACGGCGAGATGCTTCCTGCCCACGCCTACCCGGAGCTGAAGAAGCATCCGCAGCTCAAGGGCAACTTCGGCACCGCCTGGCAGAACCAGCAGCGCGAGTTCGACGGCATTCCCGCGCCAGTGCTCTGGACTACCAACTGCCTCATGCCGCCCAAGGCCAGCTACGCGGACCGCGTGTGGACCACGGGCGTCGTCCGCTTCCCCGGCTGCCACGACGTGCAGCCCGGCGCTGACGGCAAGAAGGACTTCTCGGCCATGATCGAGCAGGCAAAGCAGCTGGGTGGCTACGCCCAGGCGCAGGAGCGCACGGGCATCAACGGTGGCACCAAGGTGACCGTGGGCTTTGGCCACGGAACCGTGATCGGCGTGGCCGACAAGGTCGTGGAGGCCGTCAAGTCCGGCGCCATCAGGAAGTTCTACCTGGTGGGCGGTTGCGACGGCGCCAAGCCCGGCCGCAACTACTACACGGACTTCGTGAAGGCAACGCCTGCGGACACCGTTGTCCTGACTCTGGCATGCGGCAAGTTCCGCTTCAACGACCTTGACCTGGGCACCATTGGCGGCCTGCCGCGCCTGATGGACATGGGTCAGTGCAACGACGCCTACTCCGCCATCCAGGTGGTGCTCGCCCTGTGCGCCGCATTCGACTGCGGCCCCAATGACCTGCCGCTCTCCATCATTCTTTCCTGGTATGAGCAGAAGGCCGTCTGCATCCTGCTGACCCTGCTGCACCTGGGACTGAAGAACATCAAGCTCGGTCCCTCGCTGCCCGCGTTTGTCAGCCCCAACGTGCTGGACGTGTTGGTCAAGAACTGGGGCATCGCCCCCACCTCCACCGTGGAGGCGGACCTGTAGGGCGCGTACCATCCGAACCTTTGCTCGAAGCTCCGGGGTGCCGCTACGGCGGTGCCCCGGGCGTTTTGCGTTTGAGCGCGACCTTGGGCTGGCGTGGCCCAGGAGTCAGGCACGTCTTAATGACCTGATGTTGGCCGTATGCCGCTACGGAGGCTGCGGGGAGAATTGGCACTCAAAAACCGTCGCACATTGGCGATTATTAATTAGAATTTTTTACGGCCAACTGGGGTTTCTTCATCGCGCAGAGCCCAAGGTGTGGCGGTTTTTGGTGCCCCGGGTTCTCTTTAGGTGCTGTAGAACCGCAGGTAGCGGGGGTCGTCCTTGGGTGGGGTATTCGCCCGGGTGCGCTATGGACACCCAAGAACCCGCAGGTCGGAGGGGGTATTCTTGAGGCGCTTTCGCGCACCGGGGAGAATCGGCACTTCACCCTCGTGCCGTGTCGAGGTCATATTGCCCTTGGGGCCTCGACCGTGGCCTTAGAACGGCTCTCAGGGGCTCGTGGTTTTCCGTCTCAAAGCGAGCTTGGATTGACCTATGGCCAGCTGCGAGGTGAAGCCATGGTGGGCCACCATGGCACCCGCCGCTACGGGGACGAAGTTGCCCGCATCCACGATCTGCGACCTTCCTGCTGGCAAGGAAAGAGAGTTGCCTGCTCGCCGAGCGGGGGTCGCCGACGAAGGCGTAACCGGCGTCGAGCATCACGCTCACAGAATCGGGGCTGTGTGCCGGCGTTGACGCTACCTCGCTGGCGATGCCCAGATGTCTGCAAGGTTGTGGCCAGTCTCGTGCAGCTGGTGGTCTTTCAACGCAATCTTCTCCTGTCCATGCGAGTGTTGGTGCTGCCGTTAGACTAGGGCAAGAGGCAAAGTCAATGGCGCGCTGCGCCGGCAGATGCAAGCGAGGTCAGTGATGATTACGGGTGATGGGCTGGAAGGCGCGATTCGCGACGCGGTGGCTGCCGGTTGCGACGAGGCGGAGATTCGCACGATGCTGGACGATGCGCGTGCCCAGGGCAAGTCTGGTCTCGAGCTCTACGACATGGTGCGCGATATGGCCCAGCTGGCGCCGATGATGAAGGCTCTGCAGCAGGCCCAGCATAAGATGACGGATGCGGCTCAGGGCGGGGTAACCCAGGCGGCAATCACCTATACGACGGAGAAGAGCTTTTCGGTAGACCAGGTGGTGGCGCTCTTCCGCGCCGTTGGGTGGCACTCGGCGGACTACCCGACGCGCCTTCACAAGGCACTGATGGGGTCGTCCTACGTGGTGACGGCTTGGGACGGCGACCGCCTGGTCGGGCTTGTGCGCGCGCTGGACGACGGCGAGCTCAACGCCTACCTCAAGTACCTGCTGGTGGACCCGGCCTACCAGGGTCGCGGCATCGCTGGTGCGCTCATGCGGGATGTGCTTGACCACTACCGTGACTATCTGTATGTGGACGTCATGCCCGAGGAGTCCAAGAACGCACCGCTGTACGAGCACTTTGGCTTCGAGCGCATGCCCGACGGTGTGCCGCTGGAGATCTGGAACCAGGACGCGAGCCTCATGCGGTAGGCTCCTGCGGACGTTTCCTCGCGAGGACGGGTCTCACGCCTCATGAGACGCGAGAACCGTCCCCCTGTCTCATCTGGTAGAGGCCGGCGTCGATGAAGCCCAGGTGGCGGTAGTACTCACGCGTGCCCACGGAGCTGATCACGTACGTGCGCTCGTAGCCAGCTGCGGCGGCAATGGAACATGCGCGTTCCACAAGCTGTCGGCCAAGGCCCTGGTGCTGGGCGGCCGCATCGCTCTTGCCCAAATGCGCCGCCTGGCCGTAAACGTGCACCTCTCGAATCATGGCAGACCCCGGCTCCGTGGGCAGCTCGCTTGCGGCAACGTCGCACGAACCTGCCGCAAGCTGGTCCCACTTGGGGAGCGAGAGCCGGCAGAAGCCGGCAATCTTCCCTCTTGGCGTTACCCACTGCAGGAAGTGCTCCTCGCTCACGGCAGTCTGGTAGGGGTAGTCCGTCAGAGCCAGTGCGCCAAGGTCCACGTCGGCGCCCGCAATCTCGCGGAAGCGGATCTCCTGCACCTGGCCCGCGGCCCCGGCCTCCGCGATCTTCTCCTCCACCAGCTGGCGCAGGTTGGCGTGCTTGTTGCCCACCAGGATGTCCTCCGCGGCAATGTCGCGAATCATGCGAGAGATGCGCACGTAGGGAGGGGTGGCCAGAGTGTCGGCGACCAGCACGTCCAAGAGCTCGGGCGTGGTGTAGGGCCGCCAGTCGCCCGCGTCGTAGCGGCGGACCAGCTCCGTGCCGGGGACCAGCGCGCAGGGGTAGAGCTTTATCTCGTCGGGCAGGAAGCCGGGATCTGTGACGAAGGTGGCAAAGTCGCCCTTGTCCTCCTGGGGCGTGGAGCCCAGGAGGTTCAGCATCAGGTGCGAGTGGATCTTGAAGCCGAAGAGGCGGATGAGCGAGAAGGCCCGCCTGACCTGCGTAACTGTGGTGCGACGCTCGTTGGCGTCCAGAATATCCTGCCGGGTGGACTGTATGCCCACCTGGATCTTGGTGCAGCCCAGCCTGCGGAAGAGCGTCAGACTCTGCGGGGTGATGCAGTCGGGCCGCGTCTCGATGACCAGGCCCACCACGCGGTGGGCGGCCGTCTCGTTGCGGCACTGCTCGCGCAGGAGGTCATCCTCGGTGGCTACGGCCACGCGCGCCGCTGCTGTGTGCGACTCGCTTGCGCCGTACAGGGCGTTGAAACCCTGGTTGTACGTCTCTTTGCCCGCGTTGACGCGGGCCTGCTCGGGGGCTGCAAAGCTGCTGAGAGCCTCCGGCGTGTTCTGCAGTCCCAAGCTGCGCCAGAGCGCGTAGCGCGCTCGTACGGCCTCCTCGCTGGCAGGGAACTCGTTCAACGCGCGGAAGAGCTCGCTCACAAACCACAGCTGGTAGCCGGTGGGGTAGTCGCTCCAGGTGCCGCCCAGCACGATGAGCTCCACCTTGTCTGTTGCGTGGCCCATCTCGGTCAGGGCGCGCAGGCGGGTGTACACCTGCAGGTAGGGGTCGAAGAAGTTGTGCTCCGCTCGCTGGCAGGCGGGCTCGTTGTGCAGGTAGCTCTTGGGCATGCGCAGGTCGCAGGGGCAGTAGATGCAGTTGCTGGAGCAGGTGCACGGCTGCGTGATCACGGTGATGGTGGCCACGCCGGATGCCGTGCGGCGCGGCTTGACGCGCAGGGTTTGGTCCAGCCGGCGCTCCAGCGCTGGGTCTATGTTCCAGCTGCGCCAGCGGTTGGGATCCGTCTCGCGCATGCGCTGGTAGTAGGCGGCGAGCTTCTTCTTTGACGCGTGGCGGGAGTTGTCACGCACGCCGCGGTTGGCCTGCCGCACGAACCAGTCAAGCTCCTCCGGGCTCACGGGGGTGGGGTCGCGGCGCAGGCGGTCCAATATGTTCAGCAAGAGTTGTTCCATGGGGGCGATTATAGCGGCAGAGTACGGCGGTCCAGGCGGGACGGATGCAGCGCGGGTCAAAGCTCCTGTTTGTCGCTTGATGCGATTGGGTAGAATGCGTTCACTATGGCGTGCGTAAGGCACGGATTGGAGGACCCGCGTATGACCCCACAAGTGGCGCAGCGTCTGAACAGGCTGAACCAGGACTTCTACCAGAGCCAGGCTGCGTCCTTTTCGGAGACGCGCCACTCCGAGTGGCCGGGCTGGGAGCAGCTGGCGCATGCGGCGGCTCTTGTCGACGCCGCTGCTGTGCGGCGACCCTACCGCGTGCTGGACCTCGCCTGTGGCAACCTGCGCTTTGGCCGCTTTCTGCAGGGTATCCTGTCAACCGGTGCGTCCGTGGACTACTATGCCGTTGACTCCTGTCCAGACTTCTTGGGCAGCTGGCGGCCGGATGGCTGGGGCTTCCACTACCAGGATCTGGACTTGGTGACGTCGCTCCTCTCTGGCGAGTTCGATGCCAGCCTCAACGCGCCCGCGTGCGACCTCGTGGTGGCCATGGGCTTCCTGCATCACATCCCGACCTCCGCCGTGCGCGAGCGCTTCCTGCGCTGCATGTTGGATCGCACGGCGCCGGGCGGCATTTGCTGCGCCTCCTTCTGGCGCTTCACCAGCGAGCCCAAGATGGCGGCCAAGGCGCGCCAGACCACGGCACAGGGCCTTGCGGATCTTGGCATGGATCCTGCCGACCTTGACCCGGAGGACTACCTGCTTAGCTGGCAGGACGTTCCGCACGTGTACCGCTATTGCCACGGCTTCTGCGACGCAGAGGTGGACCGCTTGGCCGCTACGCTGTCCAACCAGGCCGATGTTGTTGCGAGGTTCTGCGCTGACGGGCGCACGGGTGCCCTCAACGGCTACCTTGTGCTGCGCAGGCGCTGAGCGATTGTTTGAGGTGATCGCATGTCAGAAAGCAGTGTTGAAGAGCGCTCCCAGGAGCTCCAGCAGATGAAGGACCTGCTCGCGCGCGGAGGCGCGGAGCCGCAGGACGAGAGCCGCGACAAAGTCATCGTGCGCGCAAGCGTGGTGGGCATCGTGGGCAACGTGGTGTTGGCCGCCTTCAAGGCGGTGGTTGGTGCCCTCTCCGGCTCCATCGCCATCGTGCTGGACGCCGTGAACAACCTCTCGGACGCCCTCTCCTCGGTCATCACCATCGTGGCCACCAAGCTGGCGGGCAAGCCAGCGGACCACGACCATCCTTACGGCTACGGGCGCATCGAGTACCTCTCCGCCGTCATCATTGCGGCAATCGTGCTTGCGGCGGGCGTCTCGTCCCTCAAGGAGTCCGCAACGGCCATCTTTGACCCTGCGACGCCCGACTACACCCCCGTTACGCTGGTCATAGTTGCCTCGGCGGTGGTGGTGAAGATCGTGCTGGGCCGCTACGTCAAGGCCGCGGGCGAGCGCGTGAACTCGGGTTCGCTCGTCGCCTCCGGCGCGGACGCCATGAGCGACGCCGTGCTCAGCGCAGCCACGCTGGCGGCCGCCGTTGTCTACCTGACGCTGCACGTCAAGGTGGAGGGCATCCTGGGCGTGGTCATCGCCGCCGTGATCATAAAGAGCGGCATCGAAATGCTGCGCGAGGCCCTTTCGCAAATCTTGGGCGAACGCGTGGATGCCGCCGTCTCGCGCAAGGTCAAGGAGGCGGTGGAGTCCGTTCCCGGCGTGCACGGCGCCTACGACCTGCTGCTCAACGACTACGGCCCAGACCGCCTGCAGGGTTCCGTCCACGTGGAGGTGGACGACGTCATGACCGCCGCGCAGATCGACGCCCTCACGCGCCAGATCCAGATGAGGGTGTTCCGGGAGTGCGGCGTTGCCATCACCACGGTGGGCGTGTACTCGCTCAATACGACGGGCGACGCGGTGACGCTGCGCAAGCGCATCGCGCAAATCGTGTGGAGTCACGACCACGTGACGCAGATGCATGGCTTCTACCTGGACGCCGGCACCAAGACCGTTCGGTTCGACGTGGTGGTGGGCTTCGACGCGCCGGATCGCCATGCCGTGTACCAGCAGATTGTCGCGGAATGCGAGGCCGCGTTCCCGGACTACACGTTCCTCATAGCGCTGGACGCGGACGTTTCGGACTAGTTGGCGGTGCCGGGGCACCGTGGTTGGTCGGCGGCCACCTACCCTGCGTTGCGTACGAGCGTGTCGCGCGGAACCATGCGGACCTCCCAGGGGAGGGCCACCTCGTCCATGAGGGCTCTCTCCGCCGGGTCCTTGAGGCCGGCGCGCGCGATGTCGATGAGCCTCTGCACCAGGTCTGGCACGGGCATGCCGTACACGTTGCCGTTCCAGGCCAGGGCGCGCAGGGTCTCCTTGGCGTGCCAAACGTCCTCCTCCGTGACGTGGGCGAGCAGGTCACGCGCGGCGGCGAAGGACTCGTCGTCGTAGAAGAGGCCCTTCAGGAAGGCGGCGTAGGCCACGGCCGAACGCGGCCGTAGGGAGTCCGCCTGCTCCAGCTCTATGAAGCGCTTGAACCTCACATCCGGGTGCACGGTGGAGAAGAGGCTCATGACCTCGGAGCCAGAGAGCGCCTTCTCGGCCATGACCTCTGCGGTGGTCTGCTTGTTCGTGGCGGTGCAGCCGCCCAAGCCGTCGGAGTAGCCCACGGGGTGCACGGACTCCATCCAGGCAACGTAGCGCTCGAAGGAGAAGTCCTGGTCAAACGTGCCGGGCGCCATGCCGCTGCGCTCCGGGTCCACGTCGTCCCAGACGATGGAGCGCACCATGCGTGACGTGTGCTTGGGGTCTGACCCGCGCAGGGTGCGCGAGTTGTCCGTAAGGAACATGGTGAGCGGGCAGAGGGCGGCGGCCAGCCGGTACGTCTGAATTGCATCCGCCTCGTCGCCGTAGTCTATGGTCACCTTGGTGCTGGCGCAGGCGCGCATGGCGTCGCGACCGTACCGGCCGGTCTTGGCATAGTGGAGGTTGAAGAGAGCATACTCCGTGCGCGGCACCAGGGGCAGGTCAAGCGGGGAGGCCACCATGGGGTTGTAGCCCTCGGCAACAAGGTCGTAGTCGCAACCCATGCTGCGGGCCGCAACGTGGAAGTTGCGGTCGAAGGAATCGAAGATGCCAAGCAGGCTGGCGAGCGACGTGGAGGGTCCAACCGCACACTCCAGTTGCGCCCCTGGCCCAAGCGAGACCGACATGCCAATGGACTCGTCCCCGGCCATGACCTCGCAGCCGAAGGCAAAGGCGTTGCCGGACTCCTCCTTGACCACGCATCCGGGGTAGAGCCCGGCGAGCTGTACCAGCAGGGCACCGGCACCCGTATCTCCGGGATAGCCCACGGCAGACCCGGTGGCACGATTGCGAATGAAGCGCTGGAGGGAGATTCCGATTCCGCGCCGGCCGTCGCCGTGGGAGCCAAAGCGCTCCCCACCGCGAAGAACGGCGAGCAACTCCTCGTGATTGCGCTGCAGCAGCGAAAGCGGCTGCTGTTCGACACTGATGTCGTCGGAGGCCATGAATCGACTCCTTACGCGTAGACGTGCTTTGCCGTGTGGCATTGCCGGGCGCCGGGCGCTGCCCCCCAGTGCCGTGTGGAGCCATGTTGGTGGCCCCTCCAGGCACGGCGGGTGCGCCTCGTGCTGGTATATAGTACCAGTTAATTTACACTACGCTAATCGTTGCCGCGATTACGGCTGGACGGAGGGCGCATGGCGGAAAAGCCAGCCAAGGTACAGCCGAAGAAGAAGGTCAGGACCGCGGTCTCTGATGCCGGGTCCTCGCAGGACGAGGCGGAGAATCGCGCAAAGGCGCGCAAGGGCGCGCTCTTCCTCGGTGCGGTAGTCATAATCTATGTGGCATACCTGGTCTTCTCGGGCCAGATGGACGAGTTCGTGGCCGCCCTCGGTCAGGTTGACCTGCGCTGGATTTGCGGAGCCGCCTTCTGCTACCTGCTGTACTTCGTCTTCGGCGTCATTGCCTACGTGATTGCCGTGTACCTCGATCACGACTCGCCGGTGGGCGTGCGCGACCTCATGAGCGTGGAGGCCTCAGGTGTCTTCTTTGGCAACCTCACGCCCATGATGGCGGGGTCCGTGCCGTCGCAGATCGTGAGGCTGACGCGCACCGGGTTGGACGCCGGCGAGGCCTCGGCCACGCAGTTCACCCGCTTCATCATGTTCCAGTTCGGCGTGGTGCTGTTTGCCGCGCTCATGCTGGTGGCCAAGCTGCGCTTCTTCTTCGAGTCGTTCGGCGACATCGTGATTCTGAACCTTGTGGTGTTTGGCGTTCACCTGCTGGAGCTTGTCGTCCTCTTCGTGGTCTGCCTGTGCCCGCACTTCGTGATGCACGTGGGAAACTGGGGCATCAGGCTTGCACGGCGATTTCGCGTGCAGGACGAGGCGTTGCAAGACGCCAGCCAGGTCGTGAACGTGCAGGTCATGGAGTTCTCGCGCGCCTTCAAGCATGCCGCGAGCGACCTGCCTTCCATGGGCCTCACACTGGTGGTCACCATGTTGCAGCTGGCTTGCCTGTACATGATTCCCTGGTTCGTGCTGAGAGGCTTTGGCCTGCACGAGGACTTCCTTGAGTGCCTGGCGGCGGGCTCCATGGTGCAGATGGTGGCCTCCGCGGTGCCGCTGCCGGGTGGCACGGGTGGCGCCGAGGGAGGATTCCTGCTGTTTTACGGCGGCATGTTCGGGTCCGCAGCGTCCGCGGGCTTCCTGGTGTGGCGCATCGTCACCTTCTTCGGCCCCACGTTCCTGGCCGTGCCGCTTCTGGGCCTCCGTACCAAGAACCGCCAGCTGAGCCTGTACCACCGCATTCGCCGCCGCGGGGAGCGCATAAGCAGTCTGTTCCACCCGCGAGGCAAGGCTCGCGGCCGCGGCAGCCGCCGTGGTGGTGCCGTGGCGGCCTACAAGCCCAAGAAGGCTGCGGCCGAAGGTGCCGCGCCGGCCGAGAGCTCGGCTGCAAAGAAGCCTGCCGAGAAGAAGCCTGCCGGGCAGAATCCTGCTGCAAAGAAGCCCGCTGAAATGAAGCCGAGCGCGCAGGGTTCTTCTGCAAAGAAGGGCGGACCTAAGATTAAGGTGGGCTAAGGGCGCGCTGTCCCTCTGAATGCGGCATTTTGCGGGTCGAGGGGGCCTGCTTATACTTAGGCGACCCGAAAAAGTTGTACACCTAAACCTGTGATATCACATTTTCACATTGCGTTTCCGCAGGTAGGGCATGGGCGGGTCCTGCCGTCTGGCGTCTCGAAGCGGCTTGAGGTGTACAACTTTTTGGAGGCTTCGGTAGTTTGTGTGACAAGGGGCTAGCCTAGGCAGCAACGCTCTTCGCTCCCTTCACGCCCTTCTTCCTCGCCTTCACCGGGCGACC
>OMVJ01000003.1 GCA_900314495.1 uncultured Olsenella sp. | reverse complement strand
CGTGAACTTCCCGTCCCTCAAGGCCTCTCCTTTCCTCGGGAGAAGCCGGCTGTTGTTAAGCGGGGGTCGAGTGTCTACCTTCTGGGGTCCACATCACGGGCGTCTTGAGGTTCACCAGGCGGCCGTCCGACTCCTTGCGCACGCAGATGGCGAAGTCAAAGCGGTCGCAGTCAACGCAGAGGGGGAAGTCCGCCTCTGGGAACTCCGGCCGAGCCGGGTCGAAGAACTTGGCGCCAGCCGTGGTGGCAAGAGCCTCCGCCTGCGGGCGAACGTCGAACTCCCTTCCCTCCAAGAGGGCCTTGATGTACTCGGCACACAGGAGGTCCTCCTCCGCCGAGGAGGTGGCGGCGTTGCCCATGGCAACCAGCGAGACCTCGCGGGGGTTCTGCGCCGCCACGTAGCGCGCCGTCGCCTTGGCGTTTACCAGGCTCGCACAGACAACCTCGCTGGCATGCTGCGCGCGGACTATGCCCTGCGTTCCCGCACTCGTGGTGTGGATGCAGGTCTTGCCGTCAAGGTTGACCTCGCCAAGCTCCGAGGGAGAGTTCCCGTAGTCAAACCCCTCGATCTTTGCACCGCCGCGCTCGCCAAAGGCGACGAGCTGGGGGTCCTTCTGCCTGCACGCAAGCGCGAACCCGGCAGACCCTATGGGGTAGATCTTCTTTGCCCCACGAGCGAACAAGTAGCATTCCAGCGTGAACGCGCGGAACACGTCAATGATCACGGTCGTTCCCCGTGCGGCTGCGGCTCCCTCGGCAAGCTCGAGCACACGTACCTTCATCGTTTCTCCCTGCTCGTCAAACGTGAAGCGTGGGTCGCAGTCCAAGTGGCCACGGCCCACGCGATTGCTCTGGTGCTCCCTGCGCGGTTCGAACGCGCGACCTTGGGATTAGAAGTCCCCTGCTCTATCCAGCTGGGCTAAGGGAGCAAAGACGCCACCTAAGCGACAGCTGACATTCTATACAAACCGTCTGCTCATAGCAAAGCGCTTCGGCCCCGCCGGCGCCTACCTGATGCCCTCTTCCACACAGGCCGCCATCACGGAGACCACCGTCTTCGCGTCCTCTATGACCCCGGCGCGAACCGCCGCCAGCATGTCGCGCAGCGGCACCCAGACAACGTCCACGAACTCTCCCTCGTCGGGCGTGGCGACGCCGCGATGCAGCCCGCGGGCCACGAAGATGCGCGTCTTCTCGTTGTTGAAGCCAGGGGCGCCGGCGGTCACCGCCAAGGGCTCGAGGGAGTCCGCCTCCAGGCCGGTCTCCTCCCTCAGCTCGCGAGCCGCGCACACCGCCGGCTCCTCGCCCGGGTCCAGCTTGCCGGCGGGAATCTCCAGTGACATGCGGCCCATTGCCACGCGGTACTGCCTCACAAGGCAGATCTTGCCGTCGCGCACCGCGCAAACGCCGGCGCCGCCGTGGTGCAGCACGATCTCACGGTAGCCATGGCTGCCGTCGGGCTGCTCCACGTCCAGGGTCTGGACCTCGAAGATCTTGCCCTGCCAGATTTGGTTGCGCGTCACCACACGCTCCACCAGCCTGTTGTCCGGCTTCATGAGCGCTCGGACGCGCTCCACCGCCTCAGTGTCATCCGCCATTGCAGCTCCCTCCGTCACGCACGGCGTTTCCACGCACAGTTCTCCACGCACAGAATAGGGCATTCCAAGCCACCCGCAAACGACTACGCCTTGCGCGCAACGCGTACGAAAAGAGGCCTGACGAACACCGCCAGGCCTCTGCCTTTAGAATGGTGGGTCGTGAGGGGGTCGAACCCTCGACCTTGGGATTAAGAGTCCCCTGCTCTACCATCTGAGCTAACGACCCATATTCAATTCAAAGCAGCCAGTCACCTGGCTGCCGGAGAAAGCAAATGGTGGGTCGTGAGGGGGTCGAACCCTCGACCTTGGGATTAAGAGTCCCCTGCTCTACCATCTGAGCTAACGACCCATCTGCGCGTCCTGAAGAAGGCATGGGGTGGGTAGAGGGGCTCGAACCCTCGACCTACGGAGCCACGGTCCGTCGCTCTGCCAACTGAGCTACACCCACCATGTGCTGTTCCCTCAAGGCTTGATAATTATGTCTGACACCTCAACCGAATGCAAGCACTATTTTTTGTTTCTTGGAGGGAGGGGCCGGCGGGCACCGCTGGAACACGCAAGGGGCACGGGCGTTCATGCGCAATTCACACCGAAAAGGACACCCATGCCCCCTGACAATGAGACAAAAGGTACGTCCCCCTGTCTCATTGATGAGACGCGAGAACCGACCCCCTGCCTCATCGCTTTACCGTAATAGAGTTTTTACCACATGAAATCTTGACATCCCCACTCCGCTTGGCGATGCTTACTCCATCACACTAAAGTGGCTCGCGATGCCTGGCGTTGCCGGGCCGTGGGTATCGTCGGCTGGCGGCATTCCCGCCGGGAGGAGAAGCACATGCACCTCAGCAATCTCAAGCTCAACAGGCGTCAGTTCATTGGTGGTTCCGCCGCCCTCATGGGCATGCTGGGCCTCTCTGCGTGCGGTGGCGGCACCTCGTCCAGCAGCGCCGCCGGCTCCAGCGCCGGTTCCGCGGCAGAGGCCGGCTCCGCCGCTTCTGCCAGCAGCTTCGACGGTAACTTCGTGGTCGGCTTTGACCAGGAGTTCCCGCCCTACGGCTACGTGGGCGACGACGGCGAGTTCACCGGCTTCGACCTCGACTTGGCCAAGGCCGTGTGCGAGAAGGAGGGTTGGACCTACACCCCCACCCCCATCTCCTGGGACGCCAAGGACTCCATGCTCAACAGCGGCCAGATCACCTGCATCTGGAACGGTTTCACCATCGAGGGCCGCGAGTCCGACTACGCCTTCACGGACCCCTACATGGAGAACCGCCAGGTCATGGTCGTCGCGGCAACCTCTGACGTCAGCTCCCTTGCGGACCTTGCTGGCAAGAACGTGGTAACCCAGGCGGACTCTGCGGCACTGGACCTTCTGTCCGAGGGTGGCTCCCAGGAGGACCTTGGCAAGACCTTCGCCAAGCTGGACACCATTGACAACTACAACACCGCCTTCATGATGCTTGAGCAGGGCACCTACGACGCCGTCGCCATTGACTACCCCGTGGCCGTCTTCAACATTGGCGACAAGACGGACGAGTTCACGATTCTTGAGGAGCCCCTGAACTCCGAGCACTTCGGCGTGGGCTTTGCCAACACCGACGAGGGCAAGGACCTTGCCAAGACCGTGGAGGCGGACCTGCAGGCGCTGGACGCCGACGGCACCGTGAAGAAGCTGTGCGAGAAGTATGCCGACCAGGGCGTTTCCTACGACCTGTGGGTGCTTCCCAAGGCGTAGACCATAGCGGCCAGTTTCGGGCGGGCGGTCACGCGGCCGCCCGCCCTTGTTTGTTGCGATTCCTAGTGCAGAGGTGGTGCTCGTGGAATTCGGCACGATGTTCGAGATGCTGCTCCAGGCCTACGGCATCTCAATGGAGATCTTCGTCGTCACACTGGTCTGCTCGGCGGTCTTGGGCGTCATCGTCGCCCTTGGCAGGCTATCGAAGCTGAAGGTCCTCTCGGGGATCATTGGTGTGTACATCTCGCTCATGCGCGGCACGCCGCTCATGCTGCAGATGTTCGCCGTTTTCTTCCTGCCCTACTACGCCTTCGGCATCAAGACCGGTACCAGCTACATGTTCACCGCCGTGCTCATCTCGTTTGTCATCAACTACGCCGCCTATTTCGCGGAAATCTACCGGTCGGGCATCCAGAGCATGCCGCGCGGCCAGTACGAGGCCGCGGAGGTGCTGGGCTACTCCAAGTCCCAGACCTTCTTCCGCATCATCCTGCCGCAGGTGGTCAAGCGCATCCTGCCCGCCATGGGCAACGAGATCGTCACCCTTGTCAAGGACACGTCGCTGGCCTTCTCCATTGGCGTGGCGGAGATGTTCACGCAGGCGCGCGCCCTCGTGGCCAGCCAGCGCAACATGATGCCCTTCGTCATTGCCGCCGCCATCTACTGGGTGACCTGCTTCGTAATCGAGCTCGTCATGCGCCACGTCGAGAAGAAGCTGGACTACTACCATGACTAACACCACACCCAAGGACTTCTCCAACGCGCCGGCAGCCGTCTGCGTGAAGAACGCCAGCAAGGCCTTTGGCGACAAGGTCGTCCTGCGTGACGTCTCGCTCACCATACACAAGGGAGAGGTACTCTCGCTCATTGGCCCGTCCGGCGCCGGCAAATCCACCATGCTGCGCTGCATGACCCTGCTGGAGCGCTACGACGCCGCGGACTTCAGCTACGGGGACCTGACCGTGTGCAGCAACCAGGGCGGGCGTGCGCAATACAGCAAGCAGAGCGTGCGTGAGGCGCGCATGCGGTTTGGCATCGTGTTCCAGAACTACAACCTGTTCCCCCACTACACGGTACTCAAGAACGTGATGGACGCCCCCATCGTGGTGCAGAAGCGCAATCCCGCGGATGTGGAGAAGCAGGCGCGCGAGCTGCTGGACCGCCTGGGCCTGACGGACCACGTTGACAAGGTGCCGGACCAGCTGTCCGGCGGCCAGCAGCAGCGCGTGGCCATCGCCCGCGCCCTGTGCATGAACCCCAGCGTCATGTACTTTGACGAGGCGACCTCCGCCCTTGACCCCAAGCTGACGGCGGACATGCACAGGCTCATCCGCCAGCTGGCAGCCGACGGCATGGCCATTGGCATAGTCACGCACGAGATGGGCTTCGCACGCGACGCCTCCGACCGCGTGGCCTTCCTCTTTGACGGCGAGATTGCCGAGGAGGGCACGCCGGAGCAGGTGATTGAGAACCCCACGGACCCCAGGACCAAGGAGTTCCTGAGCAAGGCCGTGGACTAGGAAGCGTAGTGCGAAACTATTAGTACGCACGGCATCTAAAGTCTCAGATGCCGCGCTTTCAGGTAACAACTTGTTTCATAGCACGTCCCGCGGCATTTGGGAATCCAAATGCCGCGGGACGAAGTGTTGCGGACGGAGCCACCTACATGATGGTGGCACCATCCACATGCAGAATCTCTCCGCTCACGTAGCTGCTCATGGAGCTTGCCAGGAACACGTAGGCCTGAGCAACCTCCTCCGGCTGACCAAAGCGGCCCAGCGGGATGGCCGGCAGCAGCATCTGCTCCTTCACCTGGTCGGGCAGGGCGGCAACCATGTCCGTCTCCGTTACGCCAGGGGCAACGGCGTTCACGCGGATGCCGCGTCGCCCAAGCTCGCGCGCCAGGGAGATGGTGATGCCGTTCACCGCAAACTTGCTCATGGGGTAGCCCACGCCGGAGGGCTGGCCGTTGCGCGACACCATGGAGCTGGTATTGATGATGCAGCCGCCCTGGCCCATGAACTCACTCGCGGCCTTGCAGCCGTTGAGCACCCCCTTGACGTTGAGGTCAAGAATGGCGTCAAAGTCCTTCTGGGTGTAAGCGTCAAAGGGCAGAGCCTGAGACATGCCCGCGTTGTTGACAACCACGTCGAGGGCACCCCACGCGTCCTTGGCCTGCGCAAATGCCGCCCGCACGGACTCCAGGTTGGCAAGGTCAGGCCAGATTGCCATGAGCGCTGCCTCGGGGTGAGCCTCCCTCAGCGCCGCCACGGCGCGCTCCGCGCTCTCCTGACGAGAGCCCGCCACGGCCACCTTGGCGCCCTCGGCAAGAAATGCCTCCGTCACGGCATAGCCAATCCCGCGTGTGCCACCCGTCACGATGGCGACCTTGTTCTCCAACAGCATGTGCTTGTCCTTTCCTACAGGCGGTTCTTAGACAGTTCTCGGCACTTTCGTGCAGTTCTATGCTACGTGGCCGGCATATCCAAACGTTTCATATCTGCCTCTGCCTAATACATATTTGTAAGACGTTCGCACCGCAAACTACACTTGCACGGAATCTGTTCCCCAGACCACGTCTTTCTCACTTACGACCTTGCCCCACTCGCGGTGGGGCTCGTCGGCTGGATGCAGTGGCGTCCACACCTGGGCGAAGAAG
Organism: uncultured Olsenella sp.; assembly: GCA_900314495.1. GTDB lineage: Bacteria > Actinomycetota > Coriobacteriia > Coriobacteriales > Atopobiaceae > Olsenella_K. The sequence continues at coordinate 113,641 of OMVJ01000003.1, read as the reverse complement.
GGGTCGCGCTCTGCGCGGGCGTAGTAGTTCCAGCTCTGGCGCTCGCAAACGGGGCACCAGTGGCCGCCCTCCAGCACGCAGCGTGGGCTGGCCTCAAACTCGTGGCCAAACGCGCACCTAAAGCGCAACTTGGTTGACCAGTCGCCCGTGGCCATGCTGGTGGAGAGGCACTCTCCGCCGCGGAAGCTCGCCGCAGCCTGCACGTCCGCAAGCGTTAGGTCCGCCTCGGGCTTAGACTCGTCGTATCCGTGGTCTATTTGCACCACGGTGTCCCAGTCGGTGAAATGCTCGAACTCCTCCAGAGGCGGAATCTTCTCCCAGGCGTCGCGGCTTCCCCAGTAGGCGGCCACGCGATCCTCCAGGCCGTCCTCCGTAAAGTGCAGCGTGCCATGAGATGTGCGCGCGAGCTTCTGGAAGTTGGCTCGCATGCTGGAGGCAATCAGGTTCTCGCCCAGTTCCGTGGAACACAAGGCCCGCATGGGCGCAAGCCCCACACCTGCCACCTTGAGGGCTTCGTCGTAGAAGTAACGCATGGAGTCGTGGCGGAAGTACAGGTAGCGCTCCAGCTTGTCGGAGTCCAGGTAGTAGGTGCCGTGGAAGTTGCGCGTGGCTATCCAGCGGGAGTCCATGATCTTCTGAATGTGGCGAATCCCCATGGAGCCGTAAAGCTCCTGGTACATCTCCCAGGTGCTCACACGGCAGGTCTCCCCGCCGCCGATGTTGTACACGTGGCACCAGAAGTCTGCCGGCAGGTCGTCCGTGGCGTCGGCCATGGCCCAAGCGCTGTCTTGGTCGCTCACGTACTCCAGCACGTTGTCCAGGCAGTTGTGGAACATGATGGCATCTTGGATGCGCGCCATCTTGGGACCGATGATGCCCGTCTGGCGCAGGGAGGCCCACCGCGTAAGGCCGCTCTCGATGACGGCACGCTCCGCGGCCACCTTGCTCACGGCGTAGTAGTCGTACACGCTGGGCTTTATGGGATCGCCCACGCGTCCCCAGTGGATGGGCGGCATGCGGTCGCCCGTCTCGGCGATGGTGCCAATATATACGAGGGCGGTCTGGTCCTTCTGGCCCAGCTCCTTGATTGCGGTGATGATGTTCATGGTAGAGCCATAGTTGACCTGCATGGCAAGCTGCGGATGGTAGTCCGCCTGGGGCGAGACGAGCGCCCCCACGTGGAGCACCAGGTCAGCCCCGCGCACGCATTTTTCCACGTCACGGTAATTGGTGAGGTCGCCCCACACGACCACAAGGCGCGCGCCGTACTTGCTCTGCAGGGGCGTCAGGACGTCGCGATTCCGTTTGCTGGGCCGCGCCAGCACTACCAGCGTGACGCCGGGCTTGTCCAGGAGAATGCGCTCCATGGAGGCCTGGCCCATGGCACCGGTAGCCCCAGTAAGAAATACTCGTTTGCGCTCCAGTTGTGAATACGTCTGCGTCATGGTTACTCGCCCCTCATCCCCTGTGCCTGAACCTCGCCATTCTCAATCTGCATGCAGAGGCGCACGGACTCACCAATGGCCTCGTCGATGTCGTCCTCCCGCACGCCCAGCGGCACGCAGCCCAAGGACTTGTCTATGTAGGTCTGGGCGCACATAACGGGCGCAAAGCGCGCCATGTCCAGCCCGCCCTGGATGCCGCGGCGTCGCTGGTCGGCCACCACGGAGAGGGAGCCTGCCGCGTAAAGCCAGTCCGGAATGGTGACCACCTTCTTCTGGAGGCCCATGTGACGCATGAAGATGGCGAGCATCTGCTCCCACGTCATGTTGTCCCAGCCAATGGGCCAGGCCACCCCTCCGTGCGTGCGTTCAAGCGCGTCAGCCAACGCCTGCCCCACCTGGCGCGTGGTGACCATGGCGGTGCCACCGCGCGGGTAGAAGACCTGACCCTTAGAGCTGCGGATCATTTGGGTGAGGAACATCCACACCGGCTTACGGCCAGGTTGGGCGCCAAAGATGTAGGGCAGCTCAAGCACGGCCACGTCCATGCCGTCGTGCGCAAAGGAGAGGGCCATCTGCTCCTGGTCCACCCTGCTGCGGATGTAGGGGTGGGTTTGGGTCAGGTGTTTTTCGGGCCAAATCTTGGCAAAATGCGCGAAGTAGGACCCGCAGATAGCCACATGGCGCACGCCCACGCGCTGGGCCACCTGCAGGCAGCGGCGCAAGGGGTCGATGTTGTAGCGGCGGTAGAGGTCATAAATGGGCGCAGGACCCTCCACGCGCTCGTCCACGCCCGCCGCAAAGACGAAGCCGTCACACCCGCGCATGCAGGCGGCAAGCTCGTCATCCCTCATCTCCAGGTAGTTGCCGAAAGTGAGCTCCATGCCCTCCACCTTCTGCGCACCCGTGGGCATGGGGGGCAGGGCAATGGAGGACACCTGGTGGCCACGGGCAATGAGCTCCTGTGCCGCCTCGCTCCCCAAGAGGCCGGTACCGCCGATCATGAAGACCTTCATGTGATGGTTCCTTTCGTTCGCGACAAAAGGGAAACGTCCCCCTTTGTCACCCTTGTCATGTCAGTGGTTGGCGGTGCGGAGGATCAGGCGTGCAAGCCAGACGGGCATGGCACCGCCAGAGACGTTTGCCAGGCCAAAGAGCGCGTTGTCCGTGGAGCTCGCGATGGTCATGAGGTAGCCCGGATCCTCCGGGTCGCCACCGCACATGCGCAGGATGACCTTGCGCATGACCCCCACCATGATGTGCGCCACCCAAGAGTCCTTCTCCAGCTCCAACAGGGTGTTCTCGCTCGTGTAGGTGCCCTTGTGCTCAGCCCGCTCGGGCACCGTGCGGCCCAACATGCGCTCAAAGTCCACCTGCGGGGGCAGGCCCTGAGGCAGCTCGTACCACGTACCCTTCTGCCAGGCCGGCGCTGGAAGATCCTCGCCCGCGACCTGCAGCTTCCCGCGGATGCGCAGGTCGCGCACCGAGAAGCCCACAGCCACGCCGTACGTGCCTCCAATCTGGTGCCAACCGTCCTGCCAGACCCGGAAGGCGCGCGGGTCCAGCGCAACTTCCACCTGCCGGCTCTCCCCCGGGGTCAGCTCCACGCGGGCAAAGCCTGCAAGTATGCGCCTCGGACGATACGGCCCTGCCGCGGGCGGCTCCACATACACCTGCAGCACTTGCGCACCAGGGCGGGAGCCAGTGTTGGTCACGGTAACAGTAACCGTGGGGTCCCAGGAAGACTCGCCCTCCCCCACCACCGCGAGCTCCGAGGCCTCCCAGCTGGTGTAGGTAAGCCCGTGGCCGAAGCAGAACCGCACGGGCACGCCGGCAGTCTCGTAGTAGCGATACCCGACGTATATGCCCTCGCGGTACTGCGCGTCACGATGGGGAGCATCAGCCTGCGCGGCGCCCCAGTAGCCAGAGCAGGGCGCATCCTCGTAGCGCAGGGGCCACGTCTCCGTCAGGTGACCACTGGGCTCGCAGGCACCCGTGAGCACGTCGCGCAAGGCCTCCGCGCACGCTTCGCCACCCAAACCGGCCCACACGATGGCATCCACCTGGTCTGCAAAGGGGCACTCCACAGCGGAGCCACCCAGAAGTGCCACCACAGTCGCCGGCGCCGCCTGGCACACCGCCTCTATCACCCGCAGCATGCCCGCGGGCAGGGCCATGCCCTCCCGGTCAAAGCCCTCAGACTCGCCTGTCTCGGGAAGTCCCACCACAACAACGGCCACATCCGCACCACGCGCGACCTCCACTGCCTCGGCAACCAGGGCATCGCTGGTGTTGCCGCGCTCGTCGTAGCCCGCCGCATAGGCCCAACTGGGTTCCAGCCGGGCAAGCCCCGCCACGTGTCCACAGTTAATGTGGCTAGATCCCGCCCCCTGGTAGCGGGGCGACTCCGCCATGCGACCCACCAGGGCCACCCGCTCGCGGGCAGCCAGGGGCAGCGCGCCCTTGTTGGCAAGAAGGACGATCCCCTCTCGCGCGGCGACAAGCGCCGTGGCGTGGCAGGCCTCAAGGTCAGCAGGCTGCACGCCCGCAAGCTCCTTCTGCTCTCGCCGGGCCAAAGCTGCCACGCGCGCGGCCGACTCAGTTACCAGCCCCGCGTCCAGCAGCCCCGCCCGCACGGCCCCTACCGCAGCCTTCTGCTGGTGATGGCTGCCGCCCGGCATGGCCAGGTCACAGCCAGCACGGTAGGCCGCCGCCCGGTCGTGCATGCCTCCCCAGTCCGTGACCACCGTACCGCCGAATCCCCATTCGTCGCGCAGCACGTCTCTAAGCAGCCATGCGTTGTCCGAGCAGAAGGTTCCGTTGATCTTGTTGTAGGCGCTCATGACCATGGCAGGACGCGCCTGACGCACCACCCGCTCAAATGCCGGGAGGTAGAGCTCCCGCATGGTTCGTTCGTCTACGTTGGCGTCGTTGGAGAAGCGCTTGTACTCCTGCGAGTTGCAGGCAAAGTGCTTGAGACAGGCACCCACCCCACGCGACTGCAGACCCTGCACGTAGGCTGCGCCCAGCACGCCGGACACCAATGGATCCTCGCTCAGGTACTCGAAGTTGCGGCCACCGAGGGGGCTCCGCTTGATGTTGAGGCCAGGGCCCAGCACCACGCCCACGCCCATGGCTCGGGCCTCCTCGCCTATGCGCTGGCCCACCGCGCGCGCCAGGTTGACATCCCAGCTGGCAGCAAGCGTGGCGCTGGTGGGGTAGCACGTAGCACGCGCCGACTCGTTGACGTCTGCCGCTGACTCACCCTCGGCCTGGTAGCGCAGGCCGTTTGGTCCGTCAGACATCGTCAGCTTGGGAATCCCCAGCTCGGGGTAGGCAACCGTGCGCCAGAAGTCCGCCCCCACGCCCAGCGCCACCTGCTGCTCAAGGGTCAACCCCGCCACAACAGAGCGGGCCTCCTCCAACTCCGCAGCGCTGGGCCAAAGGTCAGCCACGGTCTTGTTGTCCGCCATGCCTATTCCTCTCCCGCTGCCGCGACGAACGCGCACTCCAGGTGGTGTCGTCCGCTGGTCAGCACGGCAGTCTGGCCGTCCGGCAGCGTCACGTCACACGCGCACGACACCGGCACCATAACGTCTATCGAGAAGGTCCCGTCCTCGCAGGTCCACGCCACCTGGGCACGACCATAGGGTGTGTCTTGGTAACCGCGCGCCCAGGTAATTCCGCCGCCCGGCACCGGACGCACGCTGAAGCGCCGGTAGCCGCCCTCCGTAGGCTCTAGGCCCAGCAGGCGCCGGTAGAGCCAGTCGCCCACGGCACCGTTGGCGTAGTGGTTGAAGGACACCATGCCCGCGTCGTTTTCATTGTCGGTGAGCTGGCCCATGTTCACCGTGCCGTCAGGGTTGAGCGCGTCCCAACGCTCCCAGATGGTGGTGCCGCCAGCCTTGACCTCATACAGCCAGCTGGGACACTCCGTCTGCAGCAACACTCGGTAGGCCTCGTCCACGTGACCCGTGTCGGAGAGAGCGAAGAGCAGGTAAGGCGTACCAGTGAAGCCCGTAGAGAGCTTGTCACCGTTCTGGCGCAGCAGCCGCTCCAGGTTCTGGGCCATGGCCTCGGTCTCTTCGCCCTCGGTCATACCAAAGTGGATGGGCAGGACGTAGCCCGTCTGGAACTCCTTCTTGGTCAGACGGCCGTGACCATTGGTGAAGGCTCTCCTGTAGGCCGCCACCACCTGATCGCGCTCCGCGCGCAACCGCGCTGCGTCTTTGGGCTTGCCCAAGATTCCCGCCACCTGAGCCACAATTTCCAGCGAGTTTGCGTGGTAGGCAGTGGCCACCCACTTGCCCTTGCCCATCCAGGCCTTGATGTCCTCGCCGGGAGCGCACCAGTCACCAAAATGGAAGGGCCAGCGCCACACGTGGCGACCCGTGGGCGTAAGGGAGAGGAAGGCCGACCACCAGCTGGCGGCCTTGAGGAACCTCAGCATGACGGGATACTGTCGCTCCAGCAGGGACTTATCTCCACGCGAGAGCCAAAGTGCCCAGGGCACCAGGATGCATGAATCGCCCCAGCACGAATTGGCCATGACGGGCCAATTGTCACCCCCGCGCGGCACCACCATAGGGATGCCACCCCCACGGCCCTGCTCGGCCTTCATGTCCAGCAGCCACTTGCCATAGAAGCGGCTCATGTCAAAGTTGAAGCATGCCGTTCGAGAGAAGACCGCAGTGTCACCCGTCCAACCCTCGCGCTCGTCTCGCTGCGGGCAGTCCGTGGGGATGTCCACGAAGTTGGAGAAGCCACCCCAGCGGATGTTCTCGTTCAGGCGGTTGATCAGCCTGTTGGAGCAGGCGAAGTCACCCGTCTGGGGGAAGTCGGAGTGCAGAGGCACGGCCTCCAGGGTCAGATCCGCCGGGTCCACGCCGGTCACGCCCACGTAGCGAAAGCCCATGTAGGTCAGGCGGGGCTGGTAGGTCTGATCGCCGGCGGCGCACACGTAGGTGGCCGTGGCCTTGGCCGTGCGGAGGGACTTGACGAAGAGCTCGCCCTCCACCGTAACCTCCGCATGGCGGAAGGTCACCACCTGTCCGGCATTCGCGCCGCGAATTTGCGCCCGCACCACACCCGCCATGTTCTGGCCAAAGTCGTAGACCCATTCGCCCGAGGGAGCCTGCCGCACGTCCACCGGAGCCAGCGGCGTGAAGGCGCGAACGGGCTCGCCGTACTCCGCCAAAATCTGCGGCTCCTTGCGCGGGGCCACCACGCAGGCCTTGTGCCAGGCAACCGTGGCAAGGTCCACCGTGGCGTCAAAGGTCTCGCCGTCGTAGAATTCGGCCGCCCTGTAAGGGCCCTCCTGGGTCACGTCCCAGGTCTCGTCCGTTGCCAGCACGTCGCAGCTGCCATCGGCGTATTCCACGTGCAGCTCCAGAAGGAGGGCCGGCGTGTCTGAGTAGGCGCGGTTCTTGCGACCGTAGGTAAAGCTGCCCACCGCCCAGCCCGCCGCCAGAAAGACAACGAGCTCAGAGCCGTTGTGGACAAGGTCCGTCACGTCGTAGGTCTGGTACTGCACCTGATGCGTGTAGCTGGTGTAGCCTGGCGCAAAGAGCTGGTCCCCCACCTTGGCACCGTCCAGCTGCAGCTCGTAAATGCCCAGCGCCGTGGCCTCCACCCAGGCGCGACGCACGAGCTTCGCCGCCAATGCCACGCGGTGGCGGAACGTAAGAGGCACGGGCGTGGTCTTCTCTGGCACCTCCAGCGTGCTGTCACCAATCCAGCGGGCCTGCCAAGGCGTGGCAAGGCGGCCGGTACGGAAGGTCGCGCTGCCGTCCGCGGTCTCGCCCGAGGTCCCGCGGGTGCTCACGCACACCTGATAGTCGGTCCAAGGCTCGAGGCTAGCCCTTACGGGGTTGTTGAGCTGATCGGTGGTCTGCGCCTTCCAGTCGGCGCACGTAACAATGGCTGAATCCAGCGCCTCGCCCGGCACGTCGGAGTCCAGACTGAAGCTGACGTTGGGAACCCCGTCCGTCACAGTTCCGTTCGCACGCCCGTCAACAAGCACCTTAACCTGCAGCATTTCGTCCCCCTAATCCTTCTTCGCGGAATCGCCGGCCGCCGCATGGCGCTCTGCAATCTCGGCCTGCTCCTTATCGATGACCTTCTCCACATCCAGCTGCCCCAGCAGGAAGACGATGATCACAGCGGTAATCACGTCCAGCCCCAGGAAGAAAAAAGTGAAGACGTTTTGGGTGGCCGGCGTCTGCTGCGCCGCCACGGTGGCGCCATTCACGATGCTCGGTGCCACGTAGCCGGTAATTCCCAACATGAGGTTGAAGACGCCGTTTGCCACGCCCACGCAGACCGTCTGGATGATGGCGTAGATGGAGCTGGAGAGGCCATCGCAACGGAAGCCGAACCGCCACTCAATGTGGTCGAGCACGTCGGCAAAGAGGGCCATGAACACGTACGACGCGGGCAGACAGCCAATGTTCTTTATGAACTGCCCCACAAGCACCACATACAGGTTGCGCGAAAAGATCCAGCACAGGGCAGACCCCACGGCCACCAGCACGAAGCCACCCATGGTGGTATTGCGCAAGCCAAAGCGCTTGGCTATGGGCCACACCGCGAAGATGCCAATGCCCATGGGAATGCCGCCAATCACGTTGACCAGCGTGAACGTGATGCCATCGTTGTAGGTGCCCAACACGTAGTTGCAGTAGTAGACGCCGCTCATGTTCTTGAACGAGAGCGAGAGCGTGTACAGCAGCAGGTAGGCCATGAGGACCACCCAGTACTTGTCGGACACCAGGCTCTTGGCCTGCTCGGCAAAGGGAATCTCTTGCGCAGGCTCCGCGGCAGTCTCCTCCGTCACGCGCTCGCGGGTGAAGTAGTACTCCACCATGGTGAGCACAAAGCCCAGAACCGCCAACACCACGCTGAGCATGAGCCACGCCCCGCGGTCCACGCCCACGAGCGGCAGGACCAGCGTGGGGAAGAGCATGGCCACGATGATGCCCGTGACCATGGTGGTGGCCACGTTGGTGAGGACGCTGAGCGACCCGCGGGCCTTGGAGTCGCGCGTGGAGAGCGGCACCATGAGGTTGTGGGCCATGTTGTAGAAGGACTGGGCGCCTGAGTAATACAGGTTGTAGGACACGACCACCCAGACCAGCTGCACCGGCTCCGGCGCCTGCGGTACCGCAAGCACCAAGACCACCGAGACCAGCGTGAGCGGCGCCGAGAGCAAGAGCCAGGGGCGCGCCTTGCCCTGGAAGGTTCGAGTGCGCTCGATGGCCTGGCCGACCACCACGTTAATCACGGCGTTGAGCACCTTGGAGGCAATGGGGAACACGAGCAGGAAGAGGCCACCCCACACGGGCGTGAGGTTGAGGACGTCGGTGTAGTAGACGTTCAGGAAGCTCCCCAGCACGGCACCAGCCAGCAGCGGGCCCACGGGACCAAAGAGGTAGCCCAGGATCTTCTCGGGCAGGCGCACATCCTCCGAACGTACCCGCGTGTCGAACGCATGCGCGTTCACAAAGGCCAGCTTGCTCGTCGTCTCCGCCATATGTCTCCCCCATCTACCGATGCCAGCATCCCATCTGTTGGCATGACTGTACGGGGAAGCTGTGGTTGGTGGTTACATATGTGTCGCGTTTCTATTCCTTTTTGTATGGTTGCGCGGCAGATGCCGCGGGATTGGCGCAGGCCGTGAGCTGGCACTTGGACGAGAAGGACGTGCTGTACCTTTGCGAGCATCAGGCGGGCATTTCCAGCGTGCCCATTCGCGTCTTTCGCGAGCGTGAGCTTCTTGCGTCGTGGGGACTCGACGGCATGCCGGTTGACCCCGCGCGTCCCCAGCTTCCTACCCTCCTCACCACCGACCGGCCCGTCATGTACCTCGCAACGCCCTGGGGCCAGTATGTGGGCGCGGTGAGGGCGGGCGATTTGCGCGTGGTGGCGGGGCCCATCGGCAGTCTCTCGCTCACGCGGCAGCAGCAGCTGGACTTCGCCTTCCAGCTTGGCCTAGGCGAGAAGGCATTCCTACGCATGTACGACCGCATGAGCGTGGTCCCGCCGCTACCCCTGCTTTCCTTCTTGCACATGCTCCTGCTCATGAGCTTCATGTACACGGGACAAAGGTTGGAGCTGGAGGACGTCTCGCCTTACCTGCAGATGGCGGCGGGGAACGGCTCGACGGGCGCGGCTGTGCCCTTGGGTGCCCCAGAAGGCGCGGCCTCCCCCGGATCAGATGCTTCCAGACGCAATGACCGGTTGGTCCACAACGCACTCGGCTTTGAGCGCCAGATGCTGGGCTACGTGCGATCTGGTGACGTGACCGGGCTACGGGGCTTTCTGGGGCACCGCAACCACGGCAGCGAAGGCGTCATTGGCCCCGACCACCTGCGGGACGAGAAGAACATGCTGGTGGTTGTTGCAACGCTCGCGTCACGCGCCGCGGTGGAGGGCGGGCTGCCCGAAGACGAGGCAATGCGGCTCTCGGACGCCTACATCATGCGGAGTGAGGGGCTCTTTTCCGCCGACGCCGTGGTTGAGCTGCAGGCGCACATGGTTGCCGACTTTACGCGGCGCGTCTCGCAGGTGGGGCTGGCGGGGTTGGATCCGCTGGCGGCACGCGCGATTACCTACGTACGGCGCAACATCTCGAGCAAGCTGACTGGCGAGGAAGTTGCGCGCGTCCTGCATGTTAGCCGTCAGACCCTCTGCGCGCGCTTCTCGGCCTCCATGGGAGCGCCCCTTGGCGAGTACGTGGCAGGCGAGAAAGTCAGGCGCGCCAAACAACTCCTGGAGCAGACGGACCGCAGCATTGCCGACATAGCGGACTACCTGGGCTATTCCTCCCAGAGTCACTTCCAAACGCGATTCAAGGCTGCAACGGGGATGACCCCCGGAGAATGGCGCAGACAGGCGCGGGGGCAGCAGGGAGGGCGCCGGTGACGATTAGCCGCACGATTCTCGCCAACGATTCGAGCTTGTCAAAAGGCACGGCACCGCACCGCTGCAGCTGCCATTTGGTGGCACAATATGTTGTTGCGCTGCATATCTGGCGCCTGAAGCCGCATCCGAACGGGAGCAAGCATGGACAACGCTATGTACCTCAACCACCTGGCGATTCTCAAGGACGAGCTCGTGTGCGCGCTTGGCTGCACGGAGCCCATTGCCGTGGCCTACGTGGCGGCGCTCGCGCGCGAGGCGCTGGGTGCCATGCCGGGGCACATAACCGTTGCATGCAGCGGCAACATCATCAAGAACGTGAAGAGCGTCACCGTGCCCAACTCCGGCGGCCAGCGCGGCATTGAGGCCGCGGCCCTGCTGGGCATGGTGGGCGGCGACGCCACCAGTGCCTTGGAGGTGCTGCAGTCCCTGACGGACGCGGATCGGGAACGCGCGGCCCAACTTGCCGAGCAGGACGCCTGCTCCGTGGAGCTTGTGGAGGGCGTGCCCAACCTCTACGTGCGTGTGGAGGCGGAGGGCGATGGCCACACGTCCGCGGCTTGCGTGGCCGACCGCCACACGAACGTGGTGGAGCTGGTCCGCGACGGCCAGCCCGTGGAGGTTGCCGGCGTGAGCGGCAAGGCCGGCGCGGACACCTGCAGCACGGGGCCTGAGACCTGCGACCGGACGTCCCTCTCGCTGGAGTCCATTTGGGAGTTCGCGCACGAGGTAAAGGTTGAGGACGTGCGCGAGGTCATAGAGCAGCAGCTGACGCTCAACCATGCCATCTCCGACGAGGGCCTGCACGGCGACTGGGGTGCGCGCATTGGCAAGACTCTGCTGCTCACGCGGCCTGACGACATCAGCTGCCGCGCCCGCGCGCTTGCCGCCGCCGGGTCCGACGCACGCATGAGCGGCTGCCCCATGCCCGTTGTCATCAACTGCGGCAGCGGCAACCAGGGCATCACCAGCTCCATGCCGGTGCTGGAGTACGCCCAGTACCTGCGCGTGGACCACGAGACGCTCATTCGCGCGGTGGTGCTTTCCGACCTAACGGCCGTGCACGCCAAGCGGTTCATCGGCGAGCTTTCCGCCTTCTGTGGCGCCGTGACGGCGGCGGCCGGCACGGGCGCGGCCATCTGCTACATGCGGGGCGGCTCGTTCGCCCAGTACCAGGCAACCATTGCCAACACGCTTGCCAACGTGGGCGGCATCGTGTGCGACGGCGCCAAGCCCAGCTGCGCGGCCAAGATCGCGGCAGCCGTGGACGCGGCAATTCTGGGCTGCGACATGGCCCTGGCCAACGTGGACTTCCGCCCCGGCGAGGGCCTGGTGGGAGACTCTGCCGAGGACACCATTCGCTCCATGGGCTACGTGGGCCGCGTTGGCATGCACCCCACGGACGTGGAAATCCTCAACATCATGATTGGCAAGACTGACGTGAACGCGTAGGGAACCCACGGCACGCGGAGCCTTCCCCGAGAACGTACTCGCCTCTGTCAGGCGCGTGCATCAGTCCGCCGATTGTCTCAATCCGCCGAAGTGCGACCTTCGTTACGTTCGTTACAAAATTGATTACGTCGAAATGCGAGCTAGGGGGCGCGAAATCGGCCCCCTAGCTCGCAAAACGACGATATCAATATTTTGCCGAACGGATTGATCCTAACGGCGGATTGATTCAAACGGCGGACTGAATCCCCTCACACTACGCCACGATGCGGTAGCCCGCTTCGCTCACCACGCTCTTGTAGGCCGCCGCGTCGATGGGGTTCTTGCTGAGAACATGCGCGGTACGGCCCTCAAGGTCAACCGTCGCCCAGGTGCCGTCGATGGAATCCAGCGCGTTGGTCACGTTGCGGGCGCAGTTCTCGCACGACATGCCAGCGACGGAGAAGTCTGCAGCATAGGGATAGTGCGACTCATCCGTGTCAGTGATGTGCGCGTTCTTGAACTTCTTGGCGCTGGACTTGGCATCACCCGAGCAGCAGTCGCGCTTGCCCGTTGCCGTGCCAAGCGCGCGACGAGCACCGAAGAAGACGCCCACGGCTACCAGCGCAATGATGACGATATTGACGATCATAGGATACCCCCTACCCGTATATTGTTTGTCAGGGGTAACTATAGCCATTCGCCAATGAGTTGTACAGCGTAAACTTGAGACGGGGGACGCACCTTTTGTCTCATGTGAACGAGACAAAAGGTGCGTCCCCCTGTCTCACTCCTCGAAGCCAGCGTCGTCCTGCAAGGGACCACGCAGGCCGTCCGCCGACTCCGTGGCCAGCGTGTCGCACAGCTCGTTGTACTGGTGGCCCGCGTGCCCCTTCACCCACACAAAGGTCACGTCGTGCGGCTTCATGGCCGCCAGCAGGCGCTTCCACAGGTCGGGGTTCTTCACGGGCTGCTTGTTGGCCGTTTTCCAGCCGCGCTTGATCCAGCCGTAGACCCAATGCTGGTTGATAGCGTTCACCACGTACTGGGAGTCCGAATGCAGCTCCACGGCGCAGGGACGGCGCAGAGCCTCCAGCGCGACGATGGCCCCCATGAGCTCCATGCGGTTGTTGGTGGTGCGGCGGTAGCCCTGGCAGAACGTCTTCTGGTGCAGTTCCCCCGCCGGGTCGCGGAAGAGAAGCACCGCGCCGTAGCCGCCCGGGCCGGGGTTGCCGCGGGAAGAACCGTCGGTGTAGGCAACCACACGCTCGCGGCTGGCGGGACTCGCGCCACGCCGCGCGCCTTTCTCGGCGCCTTGCATGCCACCCTGCTGCACGAACTCATCAAAGCTTGCCACGCGTCCCCCTTCGTCAACAGGCATCGATGGTACCACGCGGCGTGACAACCTGACGGCGTCCAGCCCCCCGCTTCGCGGTTGTCTCGAAACGGCGTCAACACCCATCCAAGACAAAACATGCCTCAGCGGGGGTCGGTTTTGTCTCGAACTGGTGTCAACACCAAGGGCAGACACGAGAAGACTCCGCATGGCCTGCCGCCCACACGTGCTCGATGGCATGGGCGGGGGAACCGAAGAGGTCCTCGCCGCCCGCGGGCGAACTCTTCAACTTGGAAACAGATGCTCAGCGCGTTGGAATGACCTAGGGGTCGCTGGGTAGAATCGGTATACGGCAAATTCGGCAATCGGTAGGTTCGGCATGGCACGAAAGGACGTCACTGGTCCCCAACAAATTGAGCACTCGCACAACGCTGGCAGCACCGCACCAGCTACCAGCCAGCCATGCAGGGACGAGGCACGAGTCAAGCAGCTAGCCGCCAGCATCAATCTTTCCTCTTCCCTTGGCCTGCTGGAGTTTGGCGAGGCGCGCAGAAGGAACGTGGCCCGCGCGGTTGATGCCGCTCTCTCTGCTCTCATGGGCTCCGATGCCAGCCAGGCAGCGCAGAACGCAGCCGCAATCCTGCAGGGCCCCACGCCACCTCCAACCCAAGAGACAGGCAGGCGCCGGCTGCTGTTCGCATTCGGGAGGAAAGGCACGACTCGCAAGGGCCAGGAAGACCCGGCTCCCCTGCTCACGCCAGAGCGCATCGAGCAGATCTCGGTCGCCCTGCGCATCCGCCAGGCCGCCCTGCTCAAGGAGTCATGCATCTTGGAAAAGCTGGCGACAAGCCTCCAGGAAGACGCGAGCCAGCTCTCGCTCCTCTCCCAGGCGGCATGCATGCGAGCAGCTACCTCGCCCGAGTACGCCCAGCAGCTACAAGCTCGCGCGCAGCAGCTGGACCTGTCCCGCATTGCCGCCGAGCAGGCACTTGCGGCTGTGACCCTGGTATGGCATACGGATCAGGCGTCCGCCTCAGCGCTAGCAGCCGTAAACAACCACATTGTCCCTGCGTGGAGGGATGCCGCCTCCCACATGACCAAGGACGGCGGGCGCACCGCACAAATACGCATGGACGCACAGCAGGTTGCCGCCATCCAAGTACTCGCGAGCGCCGAGCGGGGCTCCGCGGATGCCGTGGAGTCAGCCCGGGGCATGCTCTTACAAGCCGAAACAACAACACGACGCCGAGGAGTGTCCGCGACATGACGAAAGACCGCTCAAACGACAAGAGCAAGGGTGCCTGGAAGCACCCCAAGGATGGCAACGGGTCGAGCGACGACAACCCCATCGACGCGGCCAACAAACTCATTGGTGACGCCATGAAGGGCGTGGGCGACGCGCTCTCGTCTATTGACTACACCCCTCTGCAGGATACGTTTGCGCAGCTCGGGGCGGGTGTGGGAAGTGCTATGGAGTCTCTCGGCCGCGGCATCGGCTCTGCGAGCAAGGCCTTCATGGGCTCCCTGCTGAACCCTGAGCCTACGTACGAGAAGTACCTTGCCCCCGTGCCTGCTCCCATTGGCGGCATGACCGCGGCCGGCATCGGGTGGTTCATGGCTTTCGTCAACGGTGCGGCAACTCTGCTGGCGTTCTCCACGGCCTTCGCCAGCTACTCATTTGGTACCGCCATCGCGACGATAATCATCCTTGCAGCCATAACCGCCGGCTTCGCCAAGCTTGCCCTCCGCGGCACCCAGAAGGTCATCCTGGCCAGCGACTACAACAAGTGCCGCAGCGTGCTTCTTCGCAAGCCCGTGCTGTCCGTAAGGGACCTTGCCGCCAAGTCCGGCGTGAACCCCAAGCGCCTGCCTGCGCAGCTGCAGCAGTTCATCGACCGCGGCTGGACGCCCGAGGGGCACCTCTCGCAGGACGGCTCCACCTTCCTGCTGACCAACGAGCTGTACGTGCAATACCAGGAGGACCTGGCCAGCCAACGGGCGGAGCAACGGACTACCCTCACGCAGCAGCAGAGCGCGACGCTGGACGAAATCCACGCAAGCATAGAGCGCATCTCCGCTGCGACCGTCACCCTGAACGGCCAGGCGCGCGAGGAGTTCGAGCAGACCCGCCTTCTTGCCACGCAGATAGAGGCCGAGGCCAAGCGCCACCCGGAGGTCATCTCACAGTTGGGCATGTTCAGCGGCTATTATCTGCCGACCACGGCCAAGCTCGTCGAGTCGTACGCAGAGATCGCCTCCAAGTCCCACCCGGCCGAGAAGGAACGCGCTGCCGCACAACAGATTCTGGAGTCGCTGGTGCAGGTCAACGACGCCTTCCACAAGCTGCTGGACTCCCTTGCCGAAGCACGCACGCTGGACATAGAGAGCGACCTAGCCGCCATGCAATCCATGCTGCGCCAAGACGGCCTGAGCGAGTGAGACACGGGGACGCACCTTTTGCCTCATTCAGATGAGTGATAAAGGAACGTAACAAGGGGGATGACAAAGGGGGAACGTTCTCCTTTGTCATCCCCCTCGCCATTCCCCTTTGACAAGCGGTGGTCCTTCTATCTTATGTGAATGAGACAGAAGAACCGTCCCCCTGTCTCATTTGGCTTCGGCCCAGTTGGAGCCGTAGGAGACCTCGGCAATCAGCGGCACCTTGAGCTCCACCACTCCCTCCATGGTCTCCTTGACCAGCTGGGAGAGCGCCTCAACCTCGTCCGCCGGCACCTCAAAGTCCAGCTCGTCGTGAATCTGCAGCACCAGCCTGGACCGCAGGCCCTCCTCGCGCAGGCGGGCCGGCACGCGGGTCATGGCAATCTTGATGATGTCCGCCGCGGTGCCCTGCACGGGGTGGTTCATGGCCGTGCGCTCGGCAAAGGACCGCAGCTGGAAGTTCTTGTTGTCTATGTCCTTGGTGTGGCGCTTGCGGCCGTACATGGTCTGCACGTACTTGTGCTGGTGCGCGAAGGCAATCTGAGTATCCAGGAAGCGCCGCACATCCGGGTAGGCCTCGAAGTAGCGATCGATGAGCTCCTGCGCCTCCGTGCGCGGAATCTTGAGCGAGGTTGCCAGGCCGTAGGCCTGTTGGCCGTACACGATGCCAAAGTTCACGGCCTTGGCGCGGCTGCGCAGCTCGTGCGTGACCTCCCCCATGGGCACGCCAAAGACGCGCGCCGCGGTGGAAGCGTGGAAGTCCTCGCCCTCGCAGAAGGCGCGGATAAGGTGCTCGTCGCCAGACAGGTGGGCCAGGAGGCGCAGCTCCACCTGCGAGTAGTCGCAGGCCAAGAAGACGCTGCCCTCCGGCACGGTGAAGGCCGTGCGCACGCGGTGGCCAAGCTCGGACCGGGTGGGAATGTTCTGCAGGTTGGGGTCAGAGCTGGAGAGCCTGCCCGTGGCCGCCACGGTCTGGTTGAAGGTGGTGTGGATGCGGCCGTCCCCGCGAATGAGCGCGGGCAGGGCGTCCAGGTAGGTGGACTTGATCTTGGTGCGCTCGCGGTACTCCAGCACCTTTGCCACCACCTCGCTGGTCTGCGCCAGGTCCGCCAAGGTCTTGGCGTTGGTGGAATAGAAGCCCTTGCGCGTCTTCTTCAGGCCGTAGTGGGGCAGCTTCAGCACGTCGAAGAGCACGTGCGAGAGCTGCTGCGGGGAGTCTATGTTGAAGTCCTCACCCGCCGCCGCGTGTATCTGGTCCGCCATGGCGTCAATCTCCGCGCCCAGGCCCTGGGACTGCTCCCGCAGCTTGGCGGGGTCCGCATACAGGCCCGCCCGCTCCATGCCCAGAAGCACCGGCAGGAGGGGCATCTCCACCTCCCGGAAGATGCGGGTGGTGCCGTCCTTCTCCACGAGGTCGGCAAGGACGGGACGCAGCTGGCGCACGGCAAGGGCGCGTATGCCCGCGGCGGAGACCGCGTCCGTTGCGTCCGGCAATGGGTCACCCAGGTACTGGGACGCCAGGTCCGCCACCGCATAGGAGGACTGGTCCGAATCCAGCAGGTAGGCGGCCACACCCACGTCAAAGATGCGGGCCGGGTCCACGTCCTGCGGCTCTATGCGGGCAGGCAGGGAGGAGTCCAAGGGGCAGGCCGCAGTGGCTTGGTCCATGCCATTGGCGTCGAACGAGAGAAGTGCCTTCACGTCCTCGCTGGCGACCTTGCCCAGGCGCACCAGCGTGACCAGGGCCATGTCCGCGTCGTCCCCGTCAAAGCGCAGGAGCCCACCCTCGCATGAGACCCACAGCGTGTAGCCCATGCCGAAGAGGGTCCCGGCCTCGCGGTCGTCGTCTATGGCAACGCCCAGCCACTCGCCGGCGCCAACCGCGGCATCCAGCGCCACCGTGGCATCCTCGCCGGAAAGGGGCTTCGGCAGCTCCAGCGCGGGCTTGGCGGGCTCTGCCTCCGGCACCGTGCCGCCGCCCAGCGCCGCAAGCCGCTTGGTCATGCCCGTGAAGCCCAGAGCGCCGAAGGCGGCAGTGACCTCCGCCGGGTCAAAGGTGGGGAACTTGGCGTCCGCAAGGTCAATCTCGATGGGCGCGTCCGTGCGGATGGTGGCCACCTTGCGGCTGAGCAGGGCGTCGTCCACGTGCGCGCGCAGGTTCTCGCCCATCTTGCCCTTGACCTCCCCCGCGTGGGCAATCACCTGGTCCAGGCTGCCGTACTGCACAATGAGCGCGGCCGCCTTCTTGGGGCCAATGCCCGGCACGCCGGGAATGTTGTCAGAGGTGTCGCCCTTCAGACCATAGAAGTCCGGCACCAGCTGGGGCGTGATGCCGTGGTACAGGTCGTCCACGGACTCCGGCGTCATAATGCTGACGTCGCTCACGCCCTTCTTGGTGGAAACGATCTTCACGTGGTCCGTGGCCAGCTGGTACATGTCCCTGTCGCCAGTGAAGAGCAGCATCTCGTAGCCAGCCTGCTCGCCGCGGCGAGCCAGGGTGCCCAAGATGTCGTCGCCCTCCCAGCCCTCGCACTCGCACACCGGCACGTCCAGCGCGCGCAGCAGGTCCTTGACCATGGGAAACTGCTCGTGCAAGGCCGGGTCCATGGGCGGGCGCTGGGCCTTGTACTGGGGCAGCATCTCCATGCGGACGGCGGGCTTGCCCTTGTCGAAGGCGCAGATGATGCCGTCCGGCTGGAAGGACTCGTCCAGCTTGATGAACATGTTGAAGAAGCCGAAGAGCGCGTTGGTGGCGCGACCGTCCGGCGCGTTCATGGGCTGGCGGATGGCGTGGAAGGCGCGGTGCATGAGGGAGTTGCCGTCTATGACCGCGATGACCCTGCGCTGCGGGGCTGCTTCCGTTGCCGTGGTGGCTTCGTTCTGGCTGGAATCTGACATGTGTCCTCCTCGCTGGCTCAACGGCACGATTGTACCCCGCATGGGGGACGCGATACCGGAGCAGGACCAATAATGGTTGGGAGGAACACAGCTAATATATTAGCTATTATTGCTATTTTGGCTTGAAATAGCTAATATATGATTCATGATTAACCTTGATGTACAAACCCCTGAATCCATTGCTGGGCAAATTGCCCAGCGGGAAAAACAACGCCGTCGCGAGCGCCATCTTACTCAAGCGGAGGTGGCAAGACGCTCTGGCGTGAGTCTTGGCTCTCTCAAGCGCTTCGAGCAAAAGGGCCAGATTTCGCTGGACTCCCTTCTTAGGTTGGCCATCACACTGGGCTGTACCGCAGACTTTGACGCGCTCTTTGCCAGGCCTGAGTACGCATCCATTCAAGAGGTGATTGAAGATGCCGAGCAAAACCGAAAAGCAGGCCTCCTCTAGTCATCTTCGCCCGGGCCTGTTGGAGGACATGACCACCGTAACCGTCAGCTACCACGGAAGAACCGTGGGAACCATTGCGCAGGCATCCCCGCGTCAGCCAACATACTTCCAATACGCCCCCTCATGGATCAACCATGGGTTCGCCATCAGCCCGTTCTCCCTACCGCTTTCATCCCAGGTCTTTCGCGCGGATCCCTCGCGGTTCTCCAACCTCATTCCAATCTTTGACGACAGCCTTCCCGACGACTGGGGCCGCCTCCTGGTGGAGCGACGCCTGGCGGCAGCCGGTATAGAATCCAGGTTTCTCTCCCCACTCGCGCGCCTGGCGCTCGTGGGCAAAGATGGCATGGGGGCGCTGGAGTACTCCCCTGCCGTCCAGCTTCCCGCCCAGGTCGAGGGCATAGACTATGACCTCCTTGCCTCGCGTTGTCAGGAGCTCATCAACGACAAGAATCCCGAGGGGCTCGACGAGCTCTATGCTTTCGGGAGCTCCTCAGGCGGTGCCCGCCCGAAGGTCATGGTGGACATAGACAGGGAACCATGGATCGTCAAGTTTCCCGCTCCCGGTGACGCAAGTACGAGCGGAGCAGAGGAGGAGCGACTGAGCCACCTTGCTGCCGCATGTGGGATTCGCGTTCCCCAGACCATGTTGATTCCCTCAAACCTGGGAGACGGCTACTTCGCCAGCAAGAGGTTCGACCGGCGTCAAAGCGCGAGCGGGACCTCAGAAAAGGTGCATATGGCAAGCGCCGCGGCACTGCTGGAGGCATCGCCCTTCGACGAGGGCCTGGACTACTGCGACCTCATGAAGCTCACTCTCCGCCTGACTGGAAGCATTGCCGATTGCGAGCAGCTCTTTCTTGTCATGTGCTTCAACGTCGAGGTTGGAAACTGCGACGACCACTTTCGCAACTTCTCGTACCTCTATGACGAAATGCGTGCGGAGTGGCACCTCTCGCCCGCCTACGACATCACAAGGAGTCCGGGATTCCTTGGTGAGCACGCCACCCTGGTGAATGGTCGAGGCGCAGGCATTCGCGACGCGGACCTCCTTGCCGCGGCAAGCTGTGGCGGTTTGAAGGAACGCAGGGCCCGGGCAT
Source organism: uncultured Olsenella sp. (assembly GCA_900314495.1). Classification (GTDB taxonomy): domain Bacteria; phylum Actinomycetota; class Coriobacteriia; order Coriobacteriales; family Atopobiaceae; genus Olsenella_K. The sequence continues at coordinate 93,631 of OMVJ01000003.1, read as the reverse complement.
TGCTGGAGCGCGTGCGAGACACCGTGCGCCGCAACATGGAATCCCAACCCAACTAGTCGGCATGGCACCGCCAAACCCGCAGGTCACGCGCCAAGGTGGCGTCCAGTGCAACAAATTCGCAATCATCGCGAACGACAAAAGCAACAAAATCCCAGTTGCGCGTATATTACGTCTTAATGCAAACGCAACACTAAGCACGTATGGTGTGTACATACAGCGCGCGCCAGCCCACGCTGGCGCAACGTGCCACTCTGCCGGACGGCACGCGACTGCAAGCAAGCTCACCCTCGAAAGAAAGGCGGGTACATGGCTAAGGATAAGGTTACGGAGGAGTACGGCAGCCTGGTCTTCACGGATGCCGACATGCAGGAGCGCCTCCCCAAGCCCACGTACAAGGAGCTGCGCAAGGTCATCGACGGCGGTAAGACCATTGACATCAGCATTGCCAATGAGGTTGCCCACGCCATGAAGGACTGGGCCCTGGAGCACGGTGCCACGCACTACACGCACTGGTTCCAGCCGCTCACGGGCATCACGTCCGAAAAGCACGACAGCTTCATGAACCCCACCGGTGACGGCACCATCCTCATGTCCTTCTCTGGCAAGGAGCTGGTCAAGGGCGAGCCCGACGCGTCGTCCTTCCCCTCTGGCGGCCTTCGCGCCACCTTCGAGGCCCGTGGCTACACCGTCTGGGATCCCACGAGCCCCGCGTTCATCAAGGACGAGGTCCTGTGCATCCCCACGGCCTTCATCAGCTACACCGGCGAGGCACTTGACAAGAAGACCCCGCTCCTGCGCTCTGAGGTCGCCGTCGAGACGCAGGCCAAGCGCATGCTGAAGCTGTTCGGCCGCGAGCCCAAGCGCGTCATCACCACCGTCGGCCCCGAGCAGGAGTACTTCCTCATCAAGGAGGAGGACTACGAGGCCCGTCCTGACCTCGTCCTGACCGGTCGCACCCTCTTCGGTTGCGAGCCCGCCAAGGGCCAGGAGCTTGAGGAGCACTACTTCGGCGCCATCCGTCCCACCGTCAACAACTTCATGAAGGAAGTTGACGACGAGCTGTGGAAGCTGGCCGTTCCTGCCAAGACCAAGCACAACGAGGTCGCCCCGTCCCAGCACGAGCTCGCCCCCATCTTCGAGCAGGCCTCCCTCGCCATTGACGACAACCTGCTCGCCATGGAGAAGCTCAAGCTGCTGGCCACCCACCACGGCCTGGCCTGCCTGGAGCACGAGAAGCCCTTCGAGTACGTGAACGGCTCCGGCAAGCACGACAACTGGTCCATTGCCGCCGACGGCAAGAACCTGCTGGAGCCCGGCTCCAACCCCGAGGACAACCTGCAGTTCCTGGTGGTCCTGGCCTCCCTCATCGCCGCGGTTGACGAGCACGCCGACCTCCTGCGCCTGACCGTCGCCTCCGCCGGCAACGATCACCGTCTGGGCGCCAACGAGGCGCCTCCGGCAATCGTCTCCGTCTTCCTGGGCGACGAGCTGGAGCCCGTCGTCGAGGCCCTCATGGCCGGCAGCCCCTTCAAGAGCGGCTCTGCCGAGCAGATCGACCTTGGCGTCCCGACCCTGCCCAACATCTTCCGCGACAACACGGACCGCAACCGCACCTCCCCGTTCGCCTTCACCGGCAACAAGTTCGAGTTCCGCATGTGCGGCAGCCAGCAGAACCTCTCGGACCCCAACGTCGTCCTCAACACCGCCGTCGCGGAGCAGTTCGACAAGTTCGCGACCGAGCTTGAGCACGTCCCGGCCGACAACTTCGTTGAGTCTGCCCTCAACTGGGTGCGCAAGACGCTCAAGGCCCACAAGCGCATCATCTTCAACGGCAACGGCTACTCCGACGAGTGGCCCATCGAGGCCGAGAAGCGCGGCCTGCCCAACATGAAGACCACGCCCGACGCCCTGCCCGTCCTGATCAAGCCGGAGAACATCCAGCTGTTCCAGAAGTACGGCGTCCTGACCGAGCCCGAGGTCCGCGCCCGCTACATCGCCAAGGCAGAGCAGTACGCCAAGCTCCTCAACATTGAGGTCAAGACCATGCTCTACATGGCCCGCGACATGTACATGCCCGCCATCATCTCCTTCGCTTCCGACCTGGCCACCGGCGTGGCCACCAAGGCCGAGATTGGCATCGACGCCAAGGCCGAGAAGGCCCTGGTTGCCAAGCTGACCGCTGGCGTGGACGCCATTGCCGCCGGCATCGACGACCTGGAGGCCAAGAACGCCGCCGCCCAGGCCAAGGAGGATCCGCAGGCCGTGGACGACGAGTACCGCGACACCGTCATCCCCGCCATGGAGACCCTGCGCGCCGCCGTTGACTCCATGGAGGTCATCGTCTCCACCGACTACTGGCCCGTGCCCAACTACAACAGCATGCTGTTCTGGGTCTAGCCGCAACGCAAGGCATATGCACTTAACAGGGGGCGTCACCGCTGGGTGGCGCCCCCCCTTTGCGTACAGGCTTGGCAGGTTCCGGCATGCGCGAACTGCACCCGACACCCATGCCCACCGTTGGTGCCATGGGAATAGGCCGAATAGGAAATAATACTATCGTGTTGCGCATGGGTTTGCTAATGGAGGGCCAATTGCGGTAATCTAAACCTGTCATCCACGAAGTCACGACAGAAACCACACATTCATGCCCGCACTCATCACACATCACCTGTTCGGCGAACAGGCCGCCACCCGCCTTCCGGAGGGCATCGTAAGCGGCCAGGAGGAACTCATCGCCTTCCTGCTGGGAAACCAGGGGCCTGACCCCCTTTTCAGCCGCTTCAGGACCCTCCCCCACAAGGCCTCGCAGTGCCACGACCTCGCCTTCCTCATGCACGACGCGCATGTAACGCGCGCCCTCTTCAACCTGCGGGACGGCGTCTCGCACCTCTGGCGGGAGGACGAGAAGGTGGGTCGTGCCTTCGCCCTTGGCATGCTCGCCCACTACGTGCTCGACAGCACGGCGCACCCCTTCATCTACGCCCAGGAAAAGGCGATCATCGCGCATGCGGACGGCCTGGACGGCGCCGCCTCGGAGGTCCACAGCGTCATAGAGAGCGACTTGGACAGCTGGATGCTGTGGCAGGAGCGCCACTGCACCATTGACGGCTACCCCTCCGCATCCGCCCTCGTCCTGACGGACCGCGTGGCCCGCGTTTCCAGCGCCCTCGTCGCACAGACGGCGCTCCAGACCTTTGGCATTGCCCTTGGGGCGGAGGAGTACGCCCGTGCCGTCAGGGACTACCACTTCCTCTATGCAGGGCTGGAGCCCTACGGCAACCCGCTCATGCGCCTCTCGGTGGGCGTGGAGCACCTGGCCAGGCCCTACTCAAAGCTCTTGGCCCTCTCGCACCCGCTCATCACCAGTGATGACTGCCCTGCTGCCAACCTTGACCGCAGGGTGTGGCACGACCCCAGCACGGGGGAAGCGTCAACCCAGAGCTTTGCCGACCTGTACCATGACGCGCTCAACAAGTGGCCGGACTTTGCGGAGGGCTTCGTTCGCGGCAACCAGGAGCAGCTGCGCGGCATGGTGGGCGGCATCAACTACAACGGCGTGCCCATCCAGGACGACTAGCCATGTGGGGCTAGCGCCTCTGCGAACCCGGGCGGCCGCCCGTCCCCCTGCGGCCAGAGGTGCGCTCGCCAGCATTCCTGCCGCCGGAAGCCCTGTTGGCGGAGGACCTGCCCCCAGACGGAGTCCTGCTTGGCCTGGGCCGCTGAGAGGTGCCCAGGGGTGCCGCCCCGTTGCCGGCGGCCTGCCTGCCGCGCGAGCGTATGGTGGTGTTGGCAGACGTCTTGCCACCCGTCCTGCGCGTGGGGCGCTGCCTCTGCGCGTCCTCCCGCTTTGAGGGGTGCGCTATGCGCGAGGGCCCGCGCTTGGTGGGCTCTTGCAGGCCCTGCTTGGCTTCCTTCGGCTTGGACTGGTCCCTGCCGGCCTGGGTACCCTGCTCGCCCCCAGCGCTCTTCCTGCGAGCCTGGCGCTCCGCACGGGCGGCCTTCAAGGGGTCCGCAGGCAGGCCCAGACGCTTGTGGCCACCAGTGGTCTTGAAGCCCTCGTCTATGGTTCCGTCCGGCCCCAGGACCTCATCGGCCGTGGAGGGGACGACCACCAGCTTCTTGGGCCTCATGACGAACATAATGAGCACCAGTAGCACTGCCACGACCACGTCCAGCGGGGCGGGCCCGTTGGAGATAATCACGCTTGCAAGCAGCTCGCCGGCAACTATTACGGCCGAGAGCAGCTTGCCGAAGACGCCCTTCTCGTTCTTGGCCGTCCACGCCACGATGGTAAGGAGGGGCGCGATGACCGCCATGCCCGCAAGCGGCAGCATGGTGGAGCGAGCCAGGCCCTCATAGCTGATGGTAAGGCAGGCATAGTACATCTCCACCAGGCCAAGGTTGAAGGGGATGGCCCACCAGGCGGCACGCTTCCAGTCCGTTATGTGCACGGCAAGAAAGACGTTGAGCAGGATCCACACGCTGATGCGCGTGAAGAACATGACGCTGCCCGCAGCGGTGTAGATGTCGAACAGGGCAACCAGCACGCCAGAGATGAGGCCCACGAAGAGCAGAACGACTGCCTCGAAAAACTTCACGGACCCTCCCCTTCTTCTGTCAGGCATCCTGGTTGACCCTGCTATGACGCCACCTTAAGAAAACGTTCATATGTTGAACACGTTATCACGACCGACCTGCACAAAAGCGGCCGCACGGTGCACTTCACCTGCTCTGCGCAAGTTTGGTGCCACCGTGCGGCCAGCGCGGTGCAAGTGCGCCGCTTGGAAAGAGCTGCAAGTCGCCGTGCGGACTGGCTACAGCCCCAGCTCCTCCGCGACCTCGGCGGCGCAGCTAAGGCCATCTGCGATCGCGGTCACCACCAGGGAGGAGCCGTTGCGGGCGTCTCCCGCCGCGAACACCTTGGCCTCGCCGGCGGCAGAGACCTCGCGCGCGGCGCGGTGCCTGCCCGGCTCCACCATGACGGGAAGCGGGCGGCCCTTCTCGGCCATCTGCACGCCAAGCGCGTCGAAGACGGAGCGCTCCGGGCCGGTGAAGCCCATGGCAAGGAGCACCAGCTGGGCCTTGAGCTCGCGCTCGGACCCCGCTATGCGCTCGGGCTTGCCGTGCGACCAGTCCAGGGACACCACGCGCAGGCCGGCCACGTTGCCCTTGCCGTCGTCCAGGACCTCCAGGGTGTCGGTGGCAAAGGAGCGCGGGTCCTCGCCCTGCTTGTAGATGGCCTCCTTCAGGCCGTAGTCGGTCTTCTTGAGGTTGGGCCACTCGGGCCAGGGGTTGCTGGGCAGGCGCGTCTCCGGCGAGGCGGGCAGGAACTCCAGCTGCTGCACGGAGCTGGCACCCTGGCGCAACGCGGTGCCAACGCAGTCGGTGCCGGTGTCACCGCCACCGATGACGACGACGTCCTTGCCCCGGGCCGAGATGCTGGTGGAGTTGCCGTCTAGGAGCGCCTTGGTCTGTGCGGTAAGGTACTCCACCGCAAAGTGGACGCCCTTGAGGTCCGCACCGGGAACGCTGAGGGCACGCGGCTGGCCGGCACCCGCCGTCACCACCACGACGTCGAAGGCGGAGAGCAGGTTCTTGGCGTTGCGCGGCTTGGTGGCGTCCACGCCGCACAGGATCTCTATGCCGCTCTGGCGCATGAGGTCCAGCCTGCGCTCCACCACGTCCTTGGGCAGCTTCATGTTGGGGATGCCATACATGAGCAGGCCGCCGGCGCGGTCATGGCGCTCCACCAGGGTGACGCGGGCGCCGCGGCGGGTAAGCTCCCAGGCCACCGCCATGCCAGCCGGGCCGGAGCCAACCACGGCAACGGTGGGGGCGTCATCCGCCGCCTTGGGGAGGGGCACGTACAGGCCCTTGGCCCAGGCGTGGTCAGAGATTGCGCGCTCGTCGTCCCTGATGGTCATGGGCTCCTCGTGCAGGCCCAGGTTGCAGGCGGCCTCGCAGGGGGCGGGGCACACGCGGCCGGTGAACTCCGGGAAGGGGTTGGTGAGCGTGAGGCGCTCCGCCGCATCCTTCCACAGGCCCCGGTACAGGAGGTCGTTCCACTCCGGAATGAGGTTGTGGAGCGGGCAGCCGGACGAGCGCGCCTTGCCGAAGCTCGCGCCCGTCTGGCAGAAGGCCACGCCGCAGTACATGCAGCGGCTTGCCTGCAGCTCCTGCAGCTCCTCCGCAAGGGGCAGGGCAAACTCCTCGAAGTCGTTGATCGTCTCGCTGGCGGGACGCTCGGAATGAGCCACTCGATCCTGGGTGAGGTAGGCACCTGGCTTTCCCATGGCTTACTCCCCCTTCCTCATCTGCTCGAAGGCAATCTCGACGGCGTCCTCGTGCGAGGCACCGTTCTTCTCCGCCTCGCGCGTGAGCTCGAGGGCCTTCTTGTACTCATGCGGGATGACCTTCACGAAGTAGCGCGAGAGGTCGTCGAACTGATACAGCATCTTGATGCCGCGCGGGCTCTTGGTGCGCTCCACGTGCTCCTCGATGAGCGAGTGGATGAGCTCCAGGTCCTCCTCGGAGGGCTGCTCCAGGGAGACCATGTCGCTGTTGTAGCGGTTCTCCAGCGTGTGCTCGGCGTCGTACACGTAGGCGATGCCGCCGCTCATGCCCGCGGCGAAGTTGATTCCGACCTCGCCCAGGATGAGGGCGATGCCGCCCGTCATGTACTCGCAGCCGTGGTTGCCCACGCCCTCGCAGACGATGGTGGCGCCGGAGTTGCGGACGCCGAAGCGCTGGCCCGCCAGGCCGCCGACGAAGCCCTTGCCGGAGGTGGCGCCGTAGAAGGCCACGTTGCCGATGGACATGTTCTCGTCGAACTTGTACGTGGCGCCCTCGCCCGGTGCGACGGAGAGGATGCCGCCCGAGAGGCCCTTGCCGAAGTAGTCGTTGGCGTCGCCGCGGATGTTCATGGTGATGCCGGCGGGCAGGAAGGCGCCGAAGCTCTGGCCGCCCGAGCCCTCGCAGTCAATGGTGATGGAGCCCTCCGGAAGGCCGTTGGGGTGCGCACCGGTGACCACGCTGCCCAGCATGGTGCCCACGCAGCGGTTGACGTTGGCGATGTCCGCGTGGAAGCGGATGGGCTTGAGCTTGCGGCGCGCGCGCTCCGTGTAGGGCACGAAGAGCGTGGCGTCCAGGGCCTGGTCAAGGCCGTCGTCGGCGGACATCTCGGGCAGGAAGTGGGGCACGGAGGCGCCGGGAACGGCCTTGCCGTACTCGTTGGTGACCTTGGCCAGCAACGGCTTCAGGTCAAGCTTGTTGGCCTTCCAGTTGTCCGGAACCTGCACCTGGCGCAGGCACTCGCAATGGCCGACCATCTCCTCCACCGTGCGGAAGCCCAAGGCGGCCATCTGCTCGCGCAGCTCCTCGCCCACGAAGTTCATGAAGTTGACCACGTGCTCCGGCTTGCCGGCAAAGTGGCCACGCAGGTAGCAGTTCTGCGTTGCCAGGCCAACCGGGCAGGTGTCCTGCTGGCAGTCGCGCTGCATGAGGCAGCCCATGGAGAGGCACACCGCCGTCGCGAAGCCAAATTCCTCCGCGCCCAGCAGGCAGGCCACGGCCACGTCCTTGCCGTCCATGAGCTTGCCGTCGGCCTCTATGACCACGCGGGAGCGCAGGCCGTTCATGAGCAGCGTCTGCTGGGTTTCGGCAAGGCCGAGCTCCAGGGGCAGGCCTGCGTGGTAGATGGAGTCGCGCGGGGCGGCACCGGTGCCGCCGTTGGCGCCGGAGATGGTGATCTTGTTGGCACCGCCCTTTGCCACGCCCGTGGCAATGGTGCCCACGCCGGCCTCAGAGACCAGCTTGACGGAGACCCGAGCGTCCGGGTTGGCGTTCTTGAGGTCGAAGATGAGCTCCGCCAGGTCCTCGATGGAGTAGATGTCGTGGTGGGGCGGGGGCGAGATCAGGCCAACACCTGGCGTGGAGTTGCGAATCTCCGCAACCCACGGCCACACCTTGCGGCCGGGCAGGTGGCCACCCTCGCCGGGCTTGGCACCCTGGGCCATCTTGATCTGGATCTCAATCGCGCTCTTGAGGTAACGGCTGGTCACGCCGAAGCGTGCGGACGCGACCTGCTTGATGGCGGAGTTCTTGGAGTCGCCGTTGGGCAGGGTGGTCTCGCGCGAGGGGTTCTCGCCGCCCTCGCCCGTGTTGGACTTGCCGCCAATGCGGTTCATGGCTATGGCCATGCACTCGTGCGCTTCCTCCGAGATGGCGCCGTAGCTCATTGCGCCGGTGGTGAAGTGCTTCACGATCTCGCTCACGGGCTCCACCTCGTCCAGCGGCACGGGGCCGGAGGGCAGGGGCACGAACTCCAGCAGGTCGCGCAGGACGATGGTGCGGCCCGGGTGGTGCAGGGCGGCGCTGTACTGCTTGAAGGTCTCGTAGTCGCCCTCGCGCACGGCGCGCTGCAGCAGGTAGATGACCTGCGGGGTGATCATGTGGTCCTCGCCGCCAAGCGGGCGCCACTTGGTGATGCCAGAGCTGGGCAGCTGGTCGGGGGCGGGGCTCTTCTTCTGGGCCTCGGCCTCGTCGTAGCGCTCGTTGCACTCGCGCTCCACGTCGTCGCAGGTCAGGCCACCAACGCGGCTCTGCGTATTGGAGAAGTTCTTGTCGACGAAGGACTTGTCGAAGCCCACGATCTCGAAGATCTGCGCGGAGTGGTAGCCCTGCATGGTCGAGATGCCCATCTTGGACATGACGGAGACGATGCCCTTGACCACGGCGCTGTCGTAGTTCCTGATGCCCGTCTCGGCGTCCACGGTGATCTTGCCGTCGGCGGCCAGCTGGCGAATGCAGTCGTGCGCCATGTACGGGTAGATGGCGGAGGCGGAGTAGCCCACCAGCGCCGCGTAGTCGTGCGGGGTCACGGCGTCGCCGGTCTCCACAACCAGGTCGACCTTGGTGCGCAGGCCCATGCGCATGAGGTGGTTGTGGACGGAGCCCACGGCCAGAAGCGACGGGACGGAGACCTCGCCGTCACCGGCGCGGTCCGACAGGGCGACGATGGAGGCACCGCCGCGCACCGCCATCTCCACGTCGTGGTCCAGCTTGTCCAGCGCCTCCTCCAGGGCATGGGGGCCGCCGTCACGCGGGTAGGAGGCCGTGAAGAGCTTGGCGGAGAAGCCCCTCACGCCCACGCCGCAGATGCGGGCGAACTCGTCGCCCGTGATGATGGGGTCGTCCAGCCTGATCAGGCGGCAGTTGCTGCGCTGGTCCTCCAGCAGGTTGCCGTGGTTGCCCAGGTAGAGCACCGTGGAGGTGACGAAGCTCTCGCGCAGGGCGTCGATGGGCGGGTTGGTGACCTGCGCGAACAGCTGGTTGAAGTAGTCGAAGAAGGAGCGCGGCTTGCGCGAGAGAACCGCCAGCGGCATGTCCGCGCCCATGGAGGCCAGCGGCGCTGCGCCGGTCTGGGCCATGGGGGTCACGGCCTCCTCCACGTCGTCGAAGTGGTAGCCGTGGCGGGCCAGGCGCGTCACGAAGGGCACGCCCTCGTCGGGTGCCGCGGGGGCGTCGGCCTCCTTGAGGTCACAGACGTTGAGGGTCTCCTCGTCCAACCAGTCGCGGTAGGGCTTCTCGCTGGCGAAGCTCTCCTTGAGCTCCTTGTCCCAGACGATGCGGCCCTGGGACGGGTCCACCACCATCATCTCGCCGGGGCCCAGGCAGCCGGTGCGCAGGATGTCCTTGGGCTCCACGCGCAGGGCACCGGCCTCGGAGGCCAGGATCAGGCGGTCGTCGCGGGTGACGTAGTAGCGCGCCGGGCGCAGGCCGTTGCGGTCCAGGGCGGCGCCAGTTATGCGGCCGTCCGTGAAGGCGATGGCTGCGGGGCCGTCCCAGGACTCCATGAGCATGGACTGGTACTCGTCGTAGGCGCGGCGCTTGTCGCTGAGCTGGGGGTTCTTGTCCCAGGGCTCGGGCAGGACCATTGAGACGGCGCGCGGCAGCGAGCGGCCGTTCATGGTAAGGAACTCCAGGACGTTGTCCAGCATGGCGGAGTCGGAGCCCTCGCTCCTTATGATGGGAAGCACGCTCTTGAGCTCTCCGCACATGACGGGCGAATACAGGTTGGGCTCGCGCGCGCGAATCCAGTTCACGTTGCCGCGCAGGGTGTTGATCTCGCCGTTGTGCACGATGTAGCGGTTGGGGTGCGCGCGCTCCCAGCTGGGCGTGGTGTTGGTGGAGTAGCGGGAGTGCACCAGGGCCATGGAGGTCTCCGCGGAGGCGTCCGTAAGGTCCACATAGAAGGTGCGCAGCTGCGGGGCGACCAGCATGCCCTTGTACACGATGGTTCGGCAGCTCATGGAGCACACGTAGAAGATCTTGTCGCTGAGCTCGGACGACTTGGCCGCAATGTTCTCGATGGTGCGGCGGGCGATGAAGAGCTTGCGCTCGAACTCGTCACCGGCGGCCACGCTCTCCGGCCTGCGCACGAATGCCTGCATGATGGTGGGCATGCAGGCGCGCGCGGTGTCGCCAAGGTCGTGCGGGTCAACGGGGACCTCGCGCCAGAACAGCAGCTCAAGGCCGCTCTTGGCGCAGCCGTCCTCGAAGACGCGGCGGGCGTCGCGAACGCCCTCCGGGTCCTGCGGGAAGAACAGCATGGCGACGCCGTAGTCGCCCTCGTCGGGCAGCAGGTGCCCCCAGCGCTGGGCCTCCTTGCGGAAGAAGCGGTGGGGTATCTGGAACAGGATGCCCGCGCCGTCGCCCGTGTTGGGCTCCAGGCCCTTGCCACCACGGTGGTCAAGGTTGACAAGTACAGAAAGCGCGTCATCAAGCATCTGGTGGGTGCGCGTGCCCTTCAAGCTGGCAAGGGCGCCGATGCCGCACGCGTCATGCTCAAACTCCGGACGATACAGGCCCTGCTGGGCGCCCTCGTCCCGTGTGCCGAGGCGTTGATCCATGGTTTGGTCCTCTCCTACGTTCCCTCCCGCGCACATGCGCAGGGCGGGAGACTATCGAAGCTAGTCTAGGCAACAAGTTCGGCCCGCATGGATTATTGAACTAAATGCTCTCTGTTTTGAAAGCTTGGGGAGACACGCCCGACACACTGCCGACGCACCGACGAAAACGTTTTGAAATCCGCGCAGGTAGCAGGCCTAACGCGGCGAGAATGGCCCATAGTCGGGCGCGGTTGCGCCCCGCAACAGGCGCGCGGACCTGGCCATGGCAGGCACGTACAGCACAAGGATGACCCCATACGCAAGCAGGATGACGGGCAGCTGCGAGTCGTCCGCCGTGACGTATCCGGCCTCCTGGGGTATGCCGCTCAGCGTCTGCAGCGCCACGGGCAGGAAGTCCGCGGCCGCGTGGGCCACCGCCACGCCCCACAGGTTGCGCGCCCTCACGAAGGCGGCCGCGGCCAGGACGCCGAATATGGCCGTCTGGACCGTCTTCAGCAGCATCTGGAGCACTGTAGCCACCGTGTAGGGGCCGGCCAGGATGTCCACAGCCACGTGCAACAGGCCGAAGACCAGCGCGGACACCAGCACGCTACCCACGATTCCGCGCCTGGTGCCGCCCCAGCGTGCCATAAGGCCGCCCAGCAGCAGACCGCGAAAGAGGAACTCCTCCAGCGCGCCCACCACCAGGCAAAGCAGCAGCGAGAGAAGCACGCTCTCCAGCCAGCCGTATTGCGACGCCCAGGCGCCCCCGGCAGCACCCGTAAGCATGCCCGCAAGGTCGAAGACAGAGATTGCCACGGAGACTACCGCAAGGTAGCCGGCCCAGTGCATGGCCTGCCGGAAGCCACGGCGCGCGGGCACCACCACCCGCCCCGCGCCCAGGCCGGCCATGGCGGCCAACGTGACCGCCAGCAGCACCAGGCGAACGCCTATGCTCACCAGCATGGGGTCCAACAGGTCCGCAAGCAGGCGCCACGGCCCAAAGAGCAGCAGGCACACGATGACCGCAAACGCCACCAGGGCCCGCCTGGTGACGCTGTGCTGCCATCCACTACCCATGGTCCTCCCCTGCCTGGCAAAGGCCGCGCCACGGCGCCGCCCTATGCCTGGGGCGCCTGGCCCGTCTCCAGAATCTGCCGCAGCGCCGCCTCGTCCAGGACGGGCACGCCCAGCTGCTGCGCCTTGGTGAGCTTGGAGCCCGCCGCAGCACCCGCCACCACGTAGCTGGTCTTCTTGGAGACGGAGCCGGACACCTTGGCGCCAAAGGCCTTGAGCTGGTTGCCGGCCTCCGTGCGGGTGAAGTGCTCCAGCGTGCCCGTGAGCACGAAGGTGAGGCCCGCCAGGGACTGCGGCTTCTCCGGCTCCTGGCCAAAGCCCTCCTGCTCCAGCACCACGCCCGCCTGGCGCAGGCGCTCCAGCACGGCCACGTTCTCCGGCACCGCGAAGAACTGCCGCACGCTGTGGGCTATCTTGGGACCAATGCCGTCTATCTGGGCAATGTCCTCCTCGTCCGCGGCCATGAGCCCCTCCAAGGAGCCGTAGTGGTTGGCCAGCAGCGCCGCCACGTTGGCGCCCACGTGCCGAATGCCCAGGCCGAAGAGCACGCGCGAGAGGCCCGCCCGCTTGGAGTTCTGGATCTGCTCCATGATCTTCCCCGCTATGGTCTTGCCCACGGGGATGGAGTCGCCCTCGTTGTGGTCCTTGGTCGCGGTTTCGTACCTGCGGCCGGTGTCCACGGCGGCAAGCTCCTCCACGGAGAGGCGGTCGTAGTAGTCTGCCACGTCCCTCAGCAGGCCCTGCTCCACCATGCGGTTCACGATCTCCTCGCCCAGGCCGTCTATGTCCATGGCGTTGCGGGACCCCCAGTGGATGAGGCGTTCCGTGGCCTGGGCCGGGCAGTCGATGGAGACGCAGCGGTAGGCCACCTCGCCCTCCTCGCATATGACGGGGCTGCCGCAGCTGGGGCAGGTGGTGGGCATCTGCCATTCGGGACGGGCCAGGTGCGCCGGGCCGAAGTCGCCCTCCGTGACGGGGCCCACAACCTCCGGAATCACGTCGCCGGCCTTGTGAACCACAATGGTGTCGCCCTCGCGCACGTCACGGCGATGCACCTCGTCAATGTTGTGGAGCGTGGCGCGCGCTATGGTGGAGCCGGCCACCAGCACCGGGTCGAACTCCGCCACCGGGGTCAGCACGCCGGTGCGGCCCACCTGCACGCGAATCTCCCGCAGGACGGTGCGCTTCTCCTCCGGCGGGAACTTGAAGGCGATGGACCAGCGGGGCGCGCGGGCGGTGAAGCCCAGCGCGTTCTGGCTGGCGAAGGAGTCCACCTTCACCACCACGCCGTCAATGTCGTAGTCAAGGTCCTGGCGGTGGGCCAGGGCGTCCGCGCAGTACTGGTGCACGGCCTGGGAGTCCGTCACGCGCTGGGCGTGCGGGTTCACGCTGAAGCCGCAGTCGCGCAGCCAGTCCAGGAAGGCCTTCTGGGTGGTGACGGCAAGGGGGCCCTCGTCGGCCACGGCGTAGATGAAGGTCTCCAGGTCGCGCGCCTTGGTCACATTGGAGTCCTTCTGGCGCAGGCTGCCGGCGGCGGCATTGCGGGGGTTGGCGAAGGGAGGCCTGCCCGCCGCGTCGTTCTCCTCGTTCAGGCGGACGAAGGAGTGCTTGGGCATGTAGACCTCGCCGCGAACCTCCACGGACTGGCCGAAGCCTCGGTCCGCCACGCGCTCAAGGCCGGCGCGGCCCAGCGTGCGCGGAATGTCCCGGATGGTCAGGGCGTTTGCCGTCACGTCCTCGCCGGTGGTGCCGTCGCCGCGGGTTGCCGCGCGAAGAAGCCGGCCGTCGCGGTACGTGAGGGCAATGCCCAGACCGTCGATCTTCAGCTCGCAGGTGTAGGCCACGGGGTGCTCCGGCGTGGAGCCAAGGGCAGCGTCCGTGCGGGCCAGCCACTCGTCCAGCTCTTCCAGGTTCATTGCGTCGTCTATGGAGTACATGCGCTGGGCGTGGCGGACGGGCGCGAACTGCTCGCTCACGTAGCCGCCAATGTTTTGGGTGTAGGAGTCGGGCGTAACCAGCTCCGGGTGGTCTGCCTCAATGGACTGCAGCTCAACCAGGTAGCGGTCGAACTGGGCGTCCGTCATCTCCGGCGCGTCCAGGGCGTAGTACTGGTAGGCCGCGTGCTTGAGGATGCCGTTGAGCTCCGCCGCGCGCTGGGCCGGGGTCTGGCGCCGGGCAGGCGCCGCCTTGGCCTGCGGCTCGCTGGGCTGCAAGTCCGGCTCGAAGTCCGCCCCGAACAAGGACTCCTGCAGCGAATCGTTCGTCTGATTGCTTCCCGCCATGGAACACACTCCCCTGGCGCACCCGCGCCACGACGCCTGCAGCCGCACGTCCGCGCAGCTCTGTTTTGCGGGATGTATTCTACCATCCAGTGGACAGGGCAGTTGCACGTGCGCAGGCAGACCACTCACACGCTACTGCTTGGCCAACGCCAACTCGGCCAACCGCTTGCCTTCGTCCGCGAGCCACAGCGGCACGTTCAGAAGGTTGCCGTCCAGTGAGAGATTGAGCAGAGAAAACCTTACGCGCAACGGCGTCTTGTCGCCGTACTTCTGGGTGTAGTAGCGCAGACTCGCAGACTTAGTATTCTCTCCAGACTTGACCTCCACGGGGAGCACCTGGTTTCCCGCTTGCATCAGAAAGTCGACCTCATGAGCAGGCTTGGTAATGGACCAATAACGCAGAGGTGAGTCCATTTGTGGCCCCAGCGCCTGCAATACGTAGTTCTCTGCGAACGCCCCCTTGAACTCGGCAAACAGGTTGCCCGCAACCGCAAACGCCGTGGCGTCCAATCGCGAGAGCCGCCGCAGCAAACCCACATCCAGGCAATACAGCTTGAAGGAACTCAAGTCGTCGTATGCGCTGACGGGAATCCCCGGCTCGGTACTCCTGAAGACACGTCGTACAAGGCCGGCGTTTTTCAGCCACACAATCGCATCCTCATACTCGCGCGCACGAGCCCCCTCGCGAATCACTCCATAGACGAACTTCTTGTTTTCGCGAGCCAACTGGGACGGAAGAGACCGCCAGACCGCGGACACCTTCGCATACATGAACCTGCCTCCATGCTTGGCAAAGTCGCGCTCATACGAGTCGAGTAAGTCTGTCAAGACCGCGTTTACAGCTGCAATGTCGCCCGTGCTGCGCCACGCGTCAACCGACTCGGGCATCCCACCGGTAGCAAAATAGAGCTTGAGAGCGTCTTCCAACCGGGTCGCAAACACCAAGGGCACAGACTCCAAGACATCAATCTGCGCGCAGTACTCCGCCAACGCGCCATCTCCGATTGCACCCAAGAACTCAGAGAAGCTCATGGGCTGCAAGTCCATGAAGCTGACCTTCCCCACGGGAAACGAGCGGTCGCCGGACGTGAGGGCAATGCCTAGCAGGGATCCCGCGCACGCCACATGGAGCTCTGGAAGATCTTCCGCAAAGTATTTCAGCGAGTTCACCGCAGCTTCGCAGTCTTGAATCTCGTCAAGTATCAGGAGCGTAGAGCCTGGCTGAATGGGCACCCCCGCAGCTAGCGAAAGATTCGTGATGACCCGTCTGGGATCACGTGTCCGTTCGAAGAGTTCCGCGTACTCACTCGGCGTCTCCGCGTCATGCCGCTCCAGAGAAATGTACGCAACGTTGTCAAAGTAACGCCGGCCAAACTCCTTGAGAAGTTCCGTCTTCCCCACCTGGCGAGCACCCTTGACAATGAGCGGTTTCCGGTTGGCAGCGCTCCTCCATGACTCCAACTGAGCCATGGCGGAGCGCTCCATGTACGAACCACGCGAACCCATGCCGCACCCTCCTTAGTTGAATGGAATACCGTGATGATATTCACAGTATTCCATGGAATTATGTGAGTATTCTCACGTTTTTCCACAACCACCAAAAAGTGCGACAACACATAGCCCTGATTATTCCGCTACCACCTCCACGCAGCTGCCCGTGGGGCTGGACGCGACCTCGATCCTGCGCTCGATGCGCTTCTCCAGCTCCTCCACGTGGCTGATGATGCCCACCAGGCAGTCGCCGGCCGCAAGGTCGGACAGGACCCGCATGACCTGCTCCAGGGACTCTGGGTCAAGCGAGCCAAAGCCCTCGTCAATGAAGACCGTGTCCAGGTGCATGCCGCCCGCCTGCTGTTGCGCGTAGTCAGAGAGGCCCAGCGCAAGCGAGAGGGACGCCTCGAAGGTCTCGCCGCCGGAAAGCGAGCTCACCGGCCGCCGCTTGCCCGTGGCGTAGTCAATCACGTCAAGAGAGAGCCCGCCCTTGCCGCGGCTCTCCCCCTCCGAGTTGCGGACCAGCTCGTAGTGGCCGTTGGACATGACGGTGAGACGGCGGTTGGCGCATACGATGACCTGGTCAAAGTAGAAGCCAAGCACGTACCGCTCGAACGAGATGTGGTTGCTCTGCGCGCTCCTGCCGCGCGCGATTCCGGCCAGCACGTCGGCCGACTTGGCGCGAGACTCCAGCGCGGGCAGCTTGGCCGCCAGCCTCTCCAGACCCGCCAGCAGCTTCTGGTTGTTGTCGTGCCGGGCGTAGGCCTCGCGCAGGGCGCGCTCCACGTGCCGGTGCGTTGCCTGGGCGACGATGGAGTCCTCCTTCAGGTCCGACAGGCGCTCCTGGGCGGTGTCCTCCACCACGCCCATGCTCTCCAGGCGTGAGACCCGGGCCTCCCGGAGGCCTCGGGCGGCAGCCACCTCCTGGGCGGCGGAGTCATTCGCGGCACGGGCCTCTGCCAGGGAGGACTCCAGCTTGTCCAGGTCCGCATTCACCGCCGCAAGGGCCTTGGACGCCTCCTCGCGGGAGGGGAACTCCAGCAGGCGGGCCGCCTCGGCGGCAATGGCCCGGGCACGCTCGGCCGTCACGTGGGCGGTGCCGGCATCCGCGACAACGCCGGCGAGCTCGCGCCTGGTGGCCTCCAGCTCCGCCTCCTGGTCCTTCAACTGGGCCTCGTATTCCCGCAGCTCCTGCAGGGCGGCCTCCAGCTTCTGCCGGCGAATGACGAGCACGCGGCCGCGCTCGTTAAGCTCCTTCTGGCGCGACCGCAGGGCCTCCGTCGCGGCGGCCGATGCATCCTCCCCCGTCGCGTCGAACGTCACAAGCTCCTTCGCCACGGCAACGAAGGCGCTCGTCCGCTCCTGCACCGCCGACCGCAGCCTCAGGTAGGCGCGCTCGCGCTCGTGCAGGTGGTCTTCCGCCTCGCGCTGCTTCTGTCGGGACTGGTTCAGCTCCTCCGGGTCGGGCGCGTCGGAGGATGCCACCGCCGGGTGCGGGTGCACGGTGGAGCCGCACACCGGGCAGGGCTCCCCCTCCACCAGCTGCGAGGCAACGAAGGCGGCATCGTTCTTCACCAGCGCGGCAAACACCTCATCCGCGGCCACCCGGGCCGCCTCGGCGCGGGTACGGGCCTCCTCCACGGCGCGGGCAGAGGGGCCCAGGGCCTGGCTGCGTTTCTCCAGCTCTGCGGCGTCTGCCAGGGTCGCCTTCACGCGCCTTGTCTCGGACTCCACCACGCGCTGGTCCGCCTCGGTCTGGACCAGCTCCGCGTCCGTCCCGTCGGCGGCAGAGATGTGCGCCCGGGTGTCGGCCACGCTCTCCTCCAGCTCGTCCCGGCGCCTCTCCAGGGAGGTCCTCTTGGTTTTCAGCTCCTGGTCCTTCTGGATGGCCTCCTCGGCGGCGCTGCGGCGGGCGTCCAGCTCCTCGTAGCGCGGAAGGGACTTCTCCAGCTCGGACTCGCGCACCACCAGCGCATGGTGACGCCCATCGTAGTCCTGGCGCACGGCGGCAAGCGTCTGCGCGGTCTTGGCCTCCGCGGCCTCTGCCTTGGCCAGGCGCGTCTGGGCCTCCTGCGCCTCGCGAATGGCCTGCATTGCCTGCTCGGCTTCCACCACGCGGTCGTGCGCGGCGGTCTTCTCCCTCTCCGCCTCGCCCAGCTTGCGGGCAAGCTCGTGCTCCGCGTCCCGCTGCGCAAGGACCAGGCGCCGCATTGCCTCCATGCACTCCCCTGCAGAGAACTCCGGCAGGTCGCTCTTGAGCAGCTTGGACGCCTTGGCGGCGTCCAGCTCCTCGTCCGTAGCGGCAACGTGGCTCAGCGCGTCCTTGAAGCGGGCGCGCTCCCTCGCAAGCGCCGCGCCGGCCTCCTTGGCGTCCTGCAGGAGCTGGCCTTGGAAGCGGTCTATCTCCTCCGTGCCAAAGATCTTCCGCAGCACGTTCTCGCGGTCCTCAGGGTTCGTGCACAGAAGGTCGCGGAAGGCGCCCTGGGCGATCATGGTCACCTGCTTGAACTGGCCGTAGTCAAGGCCCAGCAGGTCCACGATGGCACGGTCCACCTGCCGCGTGTTGCTGGCAAGCACCTCCTGGCTGCACAGGAGCTGCGCCTCGGCCGCGCGGCTGGCCAGGGCGCCCTCGCCGTTGGCGGACTTCCGCCTGCGCTCCAGCTGCTGCTGGGGGGCGCGGTGCACGGTGTAGACGGCACCAGCGTGCTCGAACGTCAGCGTCACGTACGTTGGCGTGGACGAGAGCGCGAAGTCGCTGCGCAGGGTAGAGTTCTCTCGGTCGCCGGACGAGCGGCCGAAGAGCGCGTAGGTGATGGCATCGAAGAGCATGGTCTTACCAGAGCCGGTGTCACCATATATAAGGTAGAGCCCGCGGTCGCCGAAGCGCGAGAAGTCTATGGTCTCGACCCCCGCATAGGGACCGAAGGCGGAAAGCTCGAGCCTGAGTGGTCTCATACCTGGTCAGCCTCCTTGCTGCGAACGCGCTCCATGGCCGCAACGACCAGGGAACGCTCCTCCTCCGTAAGCGGCCGCCCCGCCTGCTCGGCAAAGAAGTCCTGGAAGAGTTCCCCCATGTCCTTGCCTATTACCTCCTCGTTGGCGGCCGTGTGAGCACCCGCGGCGCGGGTGATAGAGTTGTCGAACGTGACCTGCTCAAGGTTGGGCCACACGTCCCGCAGGCGCGCGACCACGTCCATGGCGCTGTCGTCCGTGACCACGGCGCGAATGTAGTCCTCCCGGCTTGCCTCGTCCTCCAAGCGGGCCGCGGCCACAAGCTGGTCCACGGAGCCCCGCACGGAGCGGAAGTCGTGCAGGGGCCGCACGGGCACCAGCTCGACCTGGGGCTCCTGGCCCACCGCACCCATGGTGACCAGCGAGAAGGACTTGTGCTGCGGAATCTCTGAGGACGAGAGCTTGAGCGGGCTGCCCGCGTAGCGCACGCCGTCCCTGCCCACGCGCTGGGGCCCATGCACGTGACCCAGCGCCACGTACTCAAAGCCCTGGAAGGCCGAGACGTCCACGTTGTCCAGCGTGCCCAGCGAGAGCCGCTCCGAATCGCTCCGGTCCGGGCTGACGCCGGAGTTGGTGACGAACTGGTGCGCCACGCAGACGTTGGGCCCGTGGAGGAACTGGTCCATTCCACGCACGTGGTCCAGCACCAGGCGCAGCGCCGTGTCGTAGCTCACCACGGACGAGACGTCCAACCCAAGCTCCTGGCCCCAGGCGCGAACGTCCGCCGGGCGAACGAAGGGGATAAGCCAGAAGTTGACCCCGCCCACGTTCACACAGCGAATCTCCCCCCTGAGGTCGCCCGCAATGTGAATGCCCTTGTCCGCAGCGAAGGCCGCGCCGTATGCCAGGCGGGTGCCGGAGTCGTGGTTGCCGCTCACCACCAGCGTGGGAATGCCCCGCGCCGCCATGGTGCGCACGAAGTTCTCCCACTGGAGGAGCGCCGCCTCCGACGTGGTGGGGCTGTCGAAAACGTCACCGGCTATTACCAGAGCGTCCACCTGATGCGCCGTGGCGGCCACGGCAAGCGAATCAAGCAGATGCTGAGTATCTTCTTCAAGCGACATCTGGGCGAGACGACGCCCGATGTGCAAGTCTGCTGTGTGAAGGAACCTCATGTGGTTTCCTTTCTCGTAAGCGCGGCCAAGCGGCCGCGTACAGAAGACTCTACCCAAAATACGGGACGCAAATATGTTTTTGCGCCATACTTTACGTGCCTATATGTCCATGTGAAGGGAGTTTGAATGGAACAAGACAACACCATCTCCATCGGTACCGCCCCACACCTGCGTTGGGGCGTCATTGGCTGCGGCGTCATTGCCAACCAGATGGCGGAGGCCCTTGCTCTTGAGGGCCGCACGCTCGCCGGCGTCGCCAACCGCACCCTGCCCAAGGCCCAGGCTTTTGCCGAGCGCCATCACGTCCAGCGCGTGTACGAGTCCATTGACGAGCTGATCCAGAGCCCCGACATTGACGCCATTTGGCTGACCACGCCCCACAACACCCACATCCAGTACCTGCGCCCGGCCCTTGCCGCCGGCAAGCACGTGCTGTGCGAGAAGTCCATCACCCTCAACTCCAGCGAGCTGGACGAGGCGCGCTGGCTGGCAACCCAGAACAACGTGCAGCTCATGGATGCCAACACCATTCTGCACATGCCCCTGTACCGCGAGCTCCTGCGCCGCGCGGAGTCCGGCGAGTTTGGCCCCATGAACCTTGCGCAGCTGAACTTTGGCAGCTACAAGGAGTACAACATGTCCAACCGCTTCTTCAACCCCAAGCTTGCGGGCGGAGCGCTCCTGGACATTGGCGTTTATTCCCTCACCCTGGCCCGCCTATTCATGAAGTCGGGCCCAAATGACGTGGTCTCCATCATGAACTCCGCCCCCACCGGCGTGGACGAGACCTCGGGCATAGTCATGCGCAACCCCGAGGGCCAGATGGCGGTCCTCTCCCTCACGCTGCACTCCAAGCAGCCCAAGCGCGCCATGCTCTCGTTCGACAAGTGCTACATCGAGGTCATGGAGTACCCCCGCGCAGACTCCGCCAAGATCGTCTGGACGGAGGACGGCCGCGTGGAGGAGGTGCACGCGGGCAAGACCCCCTATGCCCTCTGCTACGAGATGGCAGACATGGAGTCCGCCGTCGCGGGCGACGAGACCGCGCGCGGGCTTATGCGCTACACGGTTGACGTCATGTCGGTCATGACGCGCCTGCGCAACGACTGGCAGATCAAGTACCCCGAGGAGATGTAGCTCCCTGCCGGAGCCGTCCCTTAAGACAGGGGGCCTGACCCCAACTGCCCCATCACAAGGCGGGGCGCCCGCGACGACGTGTCGGCGGGCGCCCCGTTCATCTTGTGCCTGTTGGCCTAGTTCAGCGAGTTCTGCTCGTAGGAACCCGGGTAGTCGTTGCCGCCGTTGCCCTGGTTCTCGAAGAAGTACTGGTACAGGTCGTACGGCAGGCCGTTGCTGTAGCTGTCGTCGTTGCGAGAGCGGCTGTCGGGCTCCTCCGAGCCGCTGGACGTGACGCCCTCGTCCGACCCGAGCGTGACCTGGGTGGTCTGCTCCTCCGACCCGCGCATGTAGGTCACCGTCACCTGGTCGCCCACGTTGTGCGAGCGCACGGCAAGAATGAGCCCGTCCGCGGAATCCACGTCCGTGTCGTCCACCTTGGTGATGATGTCGCCCTCCTGCAGACCGGCCTGCTCCGCCGCGCCGCCGGTGGCCACGCCCGCCACGTAGGCCCCCTGGTTCACCGAGAGGTGGTTGGTCTGGGCGTTGTAGGCGTTCACCGTCTGCACGGAGACGCCCAGGTAGGCGTGGGTGATGGTCTCGCCTGCAATGATCTTCTGGGCAAGCTCCACGGCGTAGTTGCCAGGAATTGCCAGACCGATGCCCGAGAAGGACTCCGTCTCGGACGCTAGCAGGGTGTTGATGCCCACCAGCTGGCCCTTGTCGTTCACCAGGGCACCACCGGAGTTGCCCTGGTTGATGGCGGCATTCGTCTGGATCAGGTTGGTGTAGATGGTGTTGCCGTTTGCGGACTGGCTCAGCGTGCTGCGATAGAGGGCACTGACGATGCCGTCGGCAACGGATTGCTCCAGACCGAGCGGGCTGCCGATGGTCATGACCCAGTCGCCCACGACGAGGGAACTGGAGTCGCCAATCTCCATGGGGGTGAGCGTGGTGCCGTCGTCCACCTCTGCGTGAACAACCGCAATGTCGCTCGAGGCGTCCGAGCCAACCAGCGTGGCGGCGTAGCTCTTGCCGTCAATGGTCACGTTGATGGTCTGCGCACCCTCCACCACGTGGTAGTTGGTGATGATGTTGCCGTCCGTGTCTAGGATGACGCCGGAGCCCAGGCCCTCGCCCTCGCTGGTAGAGACGGTGACCGTCACGACGGAGGGCAGGCACTTTGCCGCCACGGCCTGGGCCACGGTCGCGTCCTCCGTGCTGGCGTTGATGCTTATGGTCTGGCCGGCGCTGGAATCTGAGGTGGCACGGCTGCCACTTGACGCGGAGCCCGAGCCGCCGATCACGCCCGTGCCGAGCAGGGCCGCCACGATGGCACCCGTTGCCAGCGCGCCGGCAACGCCACCGGCCACAATTGACCTCAGCGTTCCGTTGCCGCGCTTGGGCTTGCCGCCGTTGGGGTCCTGCTGCGCCGCCGGCTGGGAAGGCGCCTGGTAGGGAGGGACGGGACCGTTCTGCACGGGGTTCACCTGCGTGGGGTCGTACCCGCCGTCATAGCGCGCGCCCTGTGGCATCTGACCGTTGCCGTAGTCATTCTCGTAAGTCATGATCTCAGCTCCTCTAGCGACAGAACGAATATTGCATGCTCGCCGAACGTCACTCGCAGGGCCCGGCGGCTCGTTGCTTCACAAGCAAATCTACCCAACGGCACTTGGCCGCAAAAACAGAAGTCCCCGCTTTCACAGAGCGGGGACAACAGTTTAAGGTTCCTGAAACCGCAGGTAGCGACCGACGAGCCCCTACAGCTTGAAGAGGTAGCCGACGCCGCGGACGGTTACGATGTGGGCCGCCACCTGCGGGCCCACCTTGGAGCGCACGCGACGGATGTGCACGTCCACCGTGCGGGTGCCACCGCAATACTCGAAGCCCCAGACGCGGTGAAGGAGGGTCTCACGCGAATAGGCGCGCGAGGGATGGGTGGCAAGGAAGCTCAGGAGCGAGTACTCCATCAGCGTGAGGTCAACCGGCTTGTCGTCAATGTAAACCTGGTAGGTGGCGAGGTTGATCGTCATGTCGTCAACGGTGACAATGTCTGCCGGGGCGCTCTCCTCGCCAGGCCACAGCAGAAGCGAGCAGCGAACCTCGAACTCTGCCTCGCTGGCGTTGGAGAGGATGAAGTCGTTCCTGCCCTGCACGGGCATGCGGAGGCTGGACAGCTTGTCTTCGTCCTGAACGACAAGGGTGGGGATGAAGCTGTTCTCCGCCACGTAGGAGTCCACAGCGTTGATTGTGTCTTCGTCTATGCCAGCGGAGTCAAATATCACAAGGTCGAACTCGTGCCCGGACGAGATGGCCTGCGGAAAGGTATCGGGAGTCGCCAGAGCGATGGAGACGTCCAGCGCGTGAGAGAGCTCGCGCATACGCTCATGGTGACGAGAAGAGCGAGAAATCAGAAGGATGTTCTTGTGGTGCATCCCTACCCCCAAGCCAATTCTGTAGCATCACACATCCCTTATATTAACCTTTTTGGCGCATACCTTGCAAATCGATGAATGAACCAAGTGTGTCGGCATAATGGAAACCTTCACAAATAGGGGGCCGCGCAAGCGCGCGACCCCCGACACATGAAGCAGAACTTGACGGACTGTAGCACCCTGGCTACTTGATGCTTCCCAGGAACTCCGCCGTGCGCTCGTTCTGGGGATGGTCGAAGACCTCCTCCGGAAGGCCCTGCTCAACCACGACGCCGCCCTCCATGAAGACCACGCGGTCCGCAACCTCGCGTGCGAAGCCCATTTCGTGCGTGACCACGATCATGGTCATGCCGGAGTTCTCCGCAAGGTCGCGCATGACGTCCAGGACGCCGCGTACGAGCTCCGGGTCCAGCGCCGAGGTGGGCTCGTCGAAGAGCAGCACGTCCGGGTGCATGGCAACGGCGCGGGCAATGGCCACGCGCTGCTGCTGGCCACCGGAGAGCTGGGCGGGCTTGAAGTCGGCGCGGTCCTCCAGGCCGACGGCCGCAAGCTGCTTGAGTGCCTCCTTCTCGGCCTCCTCCTTGGACTTCTTCAGCACCTTGGTCTGGCCGATCATCACGTTGCCCTTGGCAGTCAGGTGCGGGAAGAGGTTGAAGCTCTGGAAGACCATGCCCAGGTTCTGGCGGAGCTTGTTTACGTCCGTCTTGGAGGTGCCGGTGATCTCCTTGTCCTCGATGAGAATGTGGCCAGCGGTCGGCGTCTCCAGCAGGTTGATGCAGCGCAGCATGGTTGACTTGCCAGAGCCGGAGGGGCCGAGCACAACCACGACCTCGCCGGGCCAGACGTCCAGGTTGACGTCCTTCAAGACCTGGGTCTCTCCGTCGAAGGTCTTGTTCAGGTGCTCGATGCGCACGATGGGGTGCTCGCCCTCCACGAAGTGGTGGCGGGTCAGCGCCTTGTCGTTTGCGTATGCCTGGCGCGCCGCTTCCGCAGCATCGAGCGCGGGGGGCACCTCCACCTTCACGTGCGGAACGTGGTGCTTCTTAGCGGCCATTGCTGGCACCTCCAAACGAGCTAGCGGTACGGAAGGGGGCGAGCATGCCCGCAAGCGCACCTGCCTCGGAGTCACTGTCGGACTGGAACAGGGTAGCGCTCTTGAGCTCCGCCTCGGCAACAGACTCGTCCGCGGAGGACACGCCAGCACCGGCCTTCGCCTTGGGGCGCGGGCCGCCGCCCCGCTCGGAGCGGGCGAGGTTCTTCTCCACGATGCCGACGATCTTGATCAGCGGCAGCGTGACGATGAGGTAGAAGATGGCAGCCGTCATATACGGGGTGATGTTGCCCGTGACCGTAGTGAGGTTCTTGGAGAACATCATGAGCTCCATGACGCCCACGGAGGAAAGCAGCGAGGTGTCCTTGAAGGCGGTGATGAAGTCGCTGGTGACGGTGGGAATGACGCGGCGGACGGTCTGGGGCAGGATGATGGTGGTCATGGTCATCATGCGGCCCATGCCCAGCGACGCGGCGGCCTCGTACTGACCCTGCGGAATGGACTCGATGCCGGCACGGAAGATCTCGGCCAGGTAGGCGGAGGAGTTGACGGCCATGACGATGATGCCCAGCAGGTTGTTGTTGATGTTGATGTTGAGCATGGGCAGGCCGAAGAACATGACGTAGATCTGCAGGAAGAGCGGGGTGCCACGCAGGATGTTGATGTAGATGATGGCGATGGCGCGCACCACCCTGAGGTGAGAGATCTTCATGATGGCGAAGATCAGGCCCAGGAGGATGGCGAAGGGATAGGATGCCACCACGATGCCCAGGCAGAGCAGCCAGCCCGGCGCCAGCGAGGCGAAGGACGTCAGCATGATCTGAGGCTTGAAGAACATGCCCAAGAAGGGGTTGGAGTTCCACGCGGCAACCCAATCCTGGTTGTCAAGCCAGATGACGGCAGCCTGCAGCGGCGTGTTGGCAATGACCTCTATGTCCGGGGAGTCCTGCAGCTGCTGCTCCCCCTCCGCCGTGGTGTAGGTGCCGGTGACCACATAGTCGCCGCCCTCGCTGGGGAAGGCCATGTTGGAAATCTCCAGCCGCAGCAGGGAACCCGCGGGAACGGGCGTTGCAAAGTCGATGGTTATGCTCTCGCCGTTGGGAGTGACCGTGCTCTCTATGCTCTGGCGGCTCAGACCCTCCAGAACGGTCACGCGGGTGGTGGAGTCGTCAAACGTGGCACCATCGGGCAACTGCAGCGTGACGGAGCTCACCTCTTCCCCGTCCTCGACCGTTCCCTCCCACGTGAGGCGCGTCTCGATGCCGCCGATGACGCCGCTACCGCCGTCCTCGTTGGGGCGGGCGGTTGCCTTGTTGGTGGTCATGGCCTGCGCCGCGGTTGGCGCAGCGGAGAAGACCGCAGCCATGGCGAGCATCAACACGGCAAGCAACAAGGGCAAGCCGCCTGCTCTTCTGTTCTTCTTCATGCTCATGGGGTCACTCCCTTTGTGACTCTGGATTCAAAGTCAATGAAAACGTGGTAAAGAGTAAGCGGGGAGCCGCCGAATGGTGACTCCCCGCGCATTCTTGTTACACAAAGTTTAGGTTAGCGCCACGTGGAAGGCACAACCCCGCCAGGCATTCCCTACTGGGAGATGACGCTGCCGAACCACTTGGTCTCGATCTCGTCCTGGGTGCCATCCTCCTTGACGGCGGCAAGGGCCTCGTTGAGGGCCTTGGTGAGCTCCGGGTTGTCCTTGGAGACGATGATGCCGTATTGCTCGCCCGTCGGGATCTCCAGAGCAACCTTGAGGTCCTTGAAGGACTGGGAGATCATGTTGCTGGCAACGGGCAGGTCGATGACGAAGGCATCGTACAGGCCAGTGGTGACGCCCTCAAGGGACGCGGTGACGTCTGCAAGGGGCACGACGGTGCAGTCGGGGATGTTCTCCTTGATCCACTCCTCGCCCGTGGTGCCAGCCTGGCAGGCCACCTTCTTGGAGGCGTCGTTGAGGGACTCCTGCGTCTCCGCGCTGTCCGCCTTCACGATGAGGCCCTGGTTGGAGTCCAGGTAGGGGTCGGTGAAGTCGACCTCCTCCTTGCGGTCGTCCGTGATGGTGATGCCGGCAATGGCCACGTCCGCCTTGCCGCCCTGCTTGATGAGGGGCACCAGGGTGTCGAACGCCTGGTTGGGCAGGTACTCTGCCTCCAGGCCCATCTTCTGGGCGACGGCCTTGATGAGGTCAACGTCGAAGCCGACGGGATCGGTGGAGCCCTCGTCAATGTACTCGAACGGAGCGAAGCCAAGCTCTGCGGCAATGGTCAACTTGCCCGGGGTGACCAGCTTGTAGGAGGCCTGAGCGGAGGAGCCGGCTTCGGAGGCAGAGCCGGCAGAGGAGCCAGCGGCGCTGGAGCTGGTGTTGGAGCCACCGCAGGCGGCAAGCGCAAAGGAGGCGGCAGCGGCAGCCGTACCGGTGAGGAACGTCCTTCTGTTGATGTTCACGGACATGGGATTTCCCCTTCCCTAAAGAAATGGCCCATCAAAGTAGATGGGCCAAGGATACCCTAAATTGCATTGCACTTACAGCCAGCTTGCGACTTGGTGCAAATGCAGAGAGACCCACCAGACGGTTACAGCTCGGAGCCGAACCACTTCTCCTCCAGGCTGGCAAGGGTGCCGTCCTCCTGCAGCTCCGCCAGTGCCTTGTTGATGTCCTCCGTGAGCTTGGCGTTGTCCTTGGAGACCACGATGCCGTACTGCTCGCCGGTGGGGATCTCCATGGCAACCTTGCAATCCGTGTAGGACTGGGTGCACAGGTAGCTCACCACGGGCAGATCCGCCACGCAGGCGTCGTACAGGCCGGTCTGCACGCCCGTCATGGCCTGGATGGCGTCGTCCAGAGGCACGACCTCGGCGTTGGGCAGGTTCTCCTGAATCCAGGCCTCACCGGTGGTGCCGGACTGGCAGGCAATCTTCTTGCCGGCCACGTTGAGCGCCTCCTCCGTGGTGTCGGTGGCGTCCGCCTTGGTCACCAGGCCCTGGTTGGAGTCCAGGTACGAATCGGAGAAGTCAATCTCCTCCTTGCGCTCGTCGGTGATGGTGAAGGCCGAGACGCCCACGTCCGCCTTGCCGCCCTGCTTGATGAGGGGGATGATGGTGTCGAACTTGGTGGCGGGCAGCCACTCCATCTGCAGGCCCAGCTTCTGGGCAACCGCGTCCATGAGGTCAATCTCGAAGCCCTCGGGGTCGGACTGACCCTCCGGAATGGACTCCAGGGGCGGGTACGCCATGTCGGACACGCCGATGAGCTTGCCGTCCTCCACAAGGGTGTAGGCGGACTCGCTGCCAGAGCCCGCCGCCGCGGAGCCCGCGCTGGACCCGGAGGTCGTGGTAGAGGTGGTGCCGCCGCAACCCAACAAGGTCAGGGCGAGGGCCGCCACGCAGGCGAAGCCGCCGAGTTTCTTGATGCTCTTCATCTTTTCCTTCCCTTCCCATGTGCCCCCGCCACCGCCAGGTGGCGAAGGGGCGAATGTGGCAAGTTTCGGCCACTTGCGAATGATGCGGCCCCTCAGGGCCGCATCGGTAACACAGACGCTATATTGCGCGCAACTCTTATGTACGGCCCGGGCCGCCATGCGCACTAGAAGCCGGCGTAGTAGTGGCGCTTCTCCCAGTCGGTGACGGTGGTGCAGTAGTCTGACCACTCGCGACGCTTGTTCTCGATCAAGAAGTCGCAAATGTGGTCGCC
The DNA here is from genome assembly GCA_900314495.1 of uncultured Olsenella sp. Taxonomy (GTDB): domain Bacteria; phylum Actinomycetota; class Coriobacteriia; order Coriobacteriales; family Atopobiaceae; genus Olsenella_K. Next base: position 65,475 of record OMVJ01000003.1, on the reverse strand, counting down.
AAGGGTCTGGCGCATGAAGTCGGACTCCTCGAAGGCCTCGATGGCCTCGCCCAAGTCGCGCGGAAGCCGCACGAGGCCGGCATTGCGGGCGTCCTTCTCCCGCACGTCCAACCCGCCGTTGGTGTACTCCTGCGGCAGGGGAAGCTCGTCCTCTATGCCCTTGAGGCCGGCGGCAATGGTGACGGCAAGCGCCAGGTAGGGGTTGGTCGTGGGGTCGGGGTTCCTGAGCTCAATGCGCGCAGAGGCATGCTTGCCCGGCTTGTGCGTGGGAATGCGCACCAGGGCAGAGCGGTTGCGGCGGCCCCACGTGGCATAGATGGGCACCTCGCCGTTGGGCTGCAGGCGCTTGTAGGAGTTGACCGTGGGGTTGGTGACCAGCGTGTACTCGGGTGCGTACTTCAGGATGCCGGCAATGTAGTGACACGCCAGGTCGGACATGTGGAAGGAGTTCTCGCCCCAGAAGAGGTTCTCGCCGTCGTGGTCGAAGAGCGACTGGTACAGGAACATGGCGGATCCGGACTGGCCGGAGATGGGCTTGGGCATGAAGGAGGCAAAGAGGTTGTTCTCGTTGGCCTCCTGCTTGATGACCAGGCGGGCGGTCATGATGGCGTCCGCGGCGCTCACGGCCTCCGCGTAGCGCAGCTCTATGCCGTTCTGGGAAGGCCCGTTGGCATGGTAGGAGTACTGCACGGGAATGGACATCTTCTCGAGCGTGAGCGTGGTGGAACGGCGCAGGTCGCGCGCGGAGTCATACGGCGTCAGGTCAAAGTAGCTGGCGTCGTCCACCGTCACGGGCTCCGGGCCCTCGCCCGCGAAGTAGAAGTACTCGATCTTGGGGCCGACGTTGGGCACGAAGCCCTTCTCGTCCGCCGCCTGGAAGACGCGGTTCAGGCAACCGCGAGGGTCGCCGTCAAAGGGCTCCCCGGAAGGGGTCCTCAGGTCGCAGAAGATGCGCGCCACGCCCGAGTTGCTGGGGCGCCACGGCAGGATCTGGAACGTCTCCGCATCTGGGAACGCCAGCATGTCGGACTCTTCCGCCGGGGCAAAGCCATCGACCGCGGACCCATCGAAGCCGATGCCCTCCTCAAATGCCTCCTCGAGCTCCTCCGGAGAGACCGAGAACGACTTGAGGTTGCCCTGAATGTCCGTGAACCACAGCCGGACGAAGCGGATGTCGCGCTTCTCGACCGTGCGTAGTACGAAATCCACGTTCATATCTGCGCTCATACGTGCTCCTCTTACCGTCACGTAGGATGAAAACAAAGCTCAGTCACTTTCTCATACCCTTGTTACCAGCACGTTTCATGTTTTTGTACTGAAACACAACCCTACAAAGGTCGCGGTGATAGAGTGATTTCAGTTTTTATGTTTTTTCACAACCTGAGCGGTAAGGTGTTGGCGGCGTAAGGCCAAATGCTAGTTCCTGGTTTGGGCCTGCTGGGATTCCGCGAGCGCCTTGTCCACGCGCTGCAGCATGTCCTCCGCGGCAACGCACCTTCCCTCCGCGCGGTTGCGAGCCGAGCAGCCCTCCGCCGTGCAATCCGCGCACTCCCCCTTGCCCTTGGTGAAAGACCGAATGCAGAGTGCCAGCACGGCAACGACGGCGACGACAATGACTATATCGATGGGGCTCATGGGAGCCTCCTTTCAGCTTGTGCGTAACGAGCCTTATGCTGCCCTTGCGCGAACTTAACAAGAACCTGGTGAGAACTGTTAGCCAAGCTCAACTATACCCAAGAATTTCTTACCGTACGCGGCACAAGGTATACGAACAGCCGAGATTGCGCCTAAAATATAGGTATGGAGTTCGGAGTTCGGTTACCGAGAAAGGGAGACCTCCAATGGCCAACGAAGATCAGTACATGCACCTCGTCATCGTCCGTCACGGTGAGTCCGAGTGGAACCTCAAGAACCTCTTCACCGGTTGGACCGATGTCGACCTCACCGACACCGGACGCGCCGAGGCCGCAGCAGGCGGCAAGGCCCTCAAGGAGCAGGGCTTTGACTTCGACATCTGCTACACCTCCATGCTGAAGCGCGCCATCCACACCCTGAACATCGTCCTTGACCAGATGGACCGCGCGTGGCTGCCCGTCTACAAGACCTGGCGCCTGAACGAGCGTCACTACGGCGCCCTGCAGGGCCTGAACAAGGCCGACGCCGCCGCCGAGCACGGCGAGGAGCAGGTCCTCATCTGGCGTCGTTCCTTCGACGTCCAGCCGCCCGCCCTCAAGCCCGGTGACGAGCGCGACCCGCACGTCCAGGAGCAGTTCCGCGACGTCCCCGCTGAGGACCTCCCCTACACCGAGTGCCTGAAGGACACCATCGCTCGCGCTTGGCCGTACTTTGAGGAGACCATCAAGCCGCAGCTCGAGTCTGGCAAGCGCGTCCTCATTGCCGCACACGGCAACAGCCTGCGCGCGCTCGTCATGCAGCTTGAGCACCTCACCCCGGAGGAGATCCTGAAGGTCAACATCCCCACCGGCGTTCCTTGCTACTACAAGTTCGACAAGGACTGGAACATCGTCGAGAAGCGCTACATCGGCGACCCGGAGACCATTGCCAAGAAGATCGAGGCCGTCGCCAACCAGGGCAAGGCCAAGAAGTAACCAACGAAGGCGTTCGGAATACGCAACCCCTTCGCGAAGCGGCCCCGAGCTCACGCCCGGGGCCGCTTTTCTCTTCACATGTGCGTTTTGCGCGGTGCCTAGGCGCCAACACCTGTCTTTCGCAACAGGGAGTCACGAATGGCGACGACCGCTCCAGAGACTCCAAGCGCGAGCACGGCTGCCTCGAATGCCCCCATCACAACACCATCTCCCTTCCATGTGCACGCTCTATAGAAAAGGCCCGTCACCTGCAGAGAGGGGGAATCAGGCGACGGGCGAAGTAGGCCTTCCGACGTGGGGAGAGGGTCCGCGTCCTCCGGCAGTGTTAAACGAGCTCCAAAAGGCGCTGCGTCCAAGGCACTTGGTGCTCCTCGTGCCTTGCTGGGCAAGATGTTAACCCACGTTTACTCTTAAGTCAACGAGAAAGCAGAAGTTTTTTCGGTAATACCTCCTTGCGCGGCTGGGAACGCGCCATGCGCGGCCCGTGGGGTAGCCAGGACGCATCCCAGCAGGCAACCGATAACTGATTTAGACCCCTGTACTTGGAGGGAGGCAAAATCTTGTACACCTCAAGCGTCTTCCGGACGAAATCTCGTGTTCGCCAACTGCGGAAACGCGCCTTCGGCACCTCCTTCGGCCCGTTGAGGTGTACAAGATTTCGAGGGCCCTCGAGTATCCCCTCGTCACAAGCGCCAGGGCGAAGAGGATCGTCCAAGTTTCACTATCGATTTTATGAATAGCAAGCCAATGTGAGCGTACCTTCAGGTTGCTTGAGTACTGCCGAGCTAGGTTTTGCCCGCATACCCACGCAGTATGTCATAGTCAGCTGACTCTATAGGGAGACTCAAGCGCTTGGGCCAAATCTATGGCCCATAAGCGCAGAGGGCACGGGAGGCAAGAGCCGTGACGCCAATTGACTGCGTCATTCTGATTCTGGTGGCGATCATGTGCACGTGGAGCGTGCACAGCTACATCATCGCCGTCAGCCGCAAGAGGGAAGCTCGCGCCATGGCGCGCAAGCGGGAGCGACGCATACGCCTCGCCCAGCTTTGGCAGACTCGGGATTGGCGACGCATCGGTAGTTGCCTCGTCATACACATAGATCCGGTTACGCTGATGCCGGTGCAAAAGTAGTCATACCGCCTTCAAAGAACAACGTGCGCCACCTCACGCAGCGCACGTTGGTCACTATAGACATATGTATGGAGGCGTGCTTTCAGTTTCGGATTCAGGCTCGGAGCCGCCGGAAGGTCTTGCTACTCCGCGAGCTTGGCGCCCAGGGCCTTCAGCGTCTCCAGAGCCTCGTCATCGGGCTCCAGGTTGGCAATCACGGTGTCCACCACGTTCACGCCCGCACCCTCGGCAGCCTCCTTCCAGGTCTCCATCCACTCGCCGGTGCCCCAGTCATAGGAACCGAACAGGGCGACCTTCTTGCCGCCGAACTCGGGAACGCAGTCGTTCCAAGTCTCCTCAAAGTCCGGATCCAGCTCCTCGGAGCCCATTGCGGGGCAACCGAAGGCAAAGGCGTCGTAGTCGGCGACCTTGTCGGCAGAGAAGTCCGCGACGTCCACGGCCTCCGCGCCAGCGCCCTCCGCAACGGCCTCAGCCATCGCCTGAGTATTGCCGGTCTGGTACCAGTACACAACTGCAACCTTGCTCATGTTCTTCCTCCTGCTTGTGTGAACGCGCCTTGCTAATAGAACGAACCTATTCCCAAGCGGCGGGCCCTAGCCAGCCGCTTTGTAGGACAAATCCAGTGGCCCGGGCGAGAAGAGCTCGCCGAACGAGGCGCCCTCCTGGTAGTAGCGAGCCCGGCAGCGGGCCTCATGCTTTGCCAGCCTGTGGAACCGGGCGCGCGCCGCGCCGGCATCCCCGTACGCCTTCCAGGAGCCGCGCACCGTTGCCTCCGCGCCAGTCAGGAAGCCTTGCACGTCTTCCAGCGGGTAACCCAGCAGCACGCCAACCTCGTGGGGGAACTCCCTCTTCGGGCGGCGCCCGCAGCCAGCCCCGTAGAAGGCGGTCATGCGCCTGCGAAGGCATGAGATCACGGAGTCCACGCTGGTCAGGTCATAGCCGTACGAGGCCAGAAACGCGCGGACGTCAGCATCGGCTAGGACCTGGCTCAGCATGTCCTCGCGATACGCGAGCAGGGCGAGCCTGTCAGAGTAGCGCGAGAGCGTTGCCAGCTTCACGCCGTAGCTGGGCAGCTCACAGCCATAGGTGGCGAGCAGAGAGCGAATCTCTCGCTCCCCCGTCACGCCGGGGATTCCGTACCACGACGCGTCACTCCCCCGCGTGATGCTGCGCTTGTCCAGCCACTCTTCCGACCTTGGGATGAAGTTGAACAACGCTGCGGGCTTAACCCCCTCGATCACGCCAGCGGCGGACCGCACCACGCAGTCGCAGAACTGCTGGAAGAGTATTGCCTCGCCCAGGGAGGAATCGCCCTGCGCGCAGAAGCGCACGCCATCCAAGCCGCAGCGGACAGCCATGGCACTAGCTCCGCACATGCTCTTCTCCCTCATTTGTTCACTCGCACTAACTTTCTCCAAACAGGCTAACGATGGCTTACTTTCGTGTCAAGCGATTTTGCCCAATTTGGCTTTGCCAGGGCTGCAAGCAAGAAACCGAGAGTGGCCCTACCCCACAACCGTCGCTCTTCGTTTGTGGGGTAAACGCAAACGCATAGCTTTAACTGCTATTTTTCGAGAAACAAGCGCTACCCCACAACCGAACGATATCGGTTGTGGGGTAGCGCTTCCAAGCCAACTTGCAGAAACCCAAAGGCCAACGAGCAGCTTTACCCGCGGACGCGCCTTACGATGGCCGCCGCCTCGGCAGTTGCCTTCTCCACCGGTGCAAAGTCACCGTTAGCGAACAACTTCGGCTTGACCATCCAGGTGCCGCCGCAGGCGATGATTGCCGGGTCCGTCAGGTACTCCTCCACGTTGGCGGCGTTCACGCCACCAGTGGGCATGAAGCGGTGCCCCACAAACACCGAGGCCAGCGCGTCGATGGTGTTGCGACCACCGTACTGCGCCGCGGGGAAGAACTTGGTTACGGCAAGGCCGCGGTTGACAAGGGCCGTCACCTCGGTGGGCGTGACGCCCGCGGGAATCACGTCCACCTTGTGTTCCACGCACCAGTCGGCGACGTCCAGGTCAAAGCCAGGGCTCACAATGAACTTGGCGCCAGCGTCCACCGCGCGCCTGGCCTGCTCCACGTTGAGGACGGTGCCCGCGCCAACCAGTATGTCCGGGCACTTCTCGCTCATCTCGTGGATGCAATCGGCTGCCGCAGCCGTGCGGAAGGTGACCTCCGCAGCGGGAAGACCGCCAGCGACCAGGGCGTTTGCCATGGGCACCGCATCCTCCAAGCGCTCCAGCACCACAACGGGCACCACGCCCGTCTGGTAAACCTTGTTGTAGAAACCGTCCTTCTCCATGTAGTCCAGCATGACTTGCTCCTAACTGCGCCAGCGGCGCCAATGAATATCCGTAGAGTTCTGTTGAATGACTTCTATTGCCGTGCGGAACATTGCCTAGCGAGACACGCGCGAGGCAGACCCCTTGCCCATGGCGGCCTTGATCTCCTGCTCCGTAACCAGATTGGTGTCTCCGCGGACGCCCAGCTTGAGCACGCTTGCCGCGATGGCGTAGTCGATGGTCGTCTGGGCATCCCAACCAGCCAGGAGGGCATGAACGAGGCCAGCGCCAAAGGCGTCGCCACCGCCGACCCCCTCCAGCACGTGAACGCGGTGCACAGGCGAAAGCGTTGCCTGGCCGGTAGCGGCGTCGTACAGCATGCCCATCCAGTCCGAGTCCTCCACGGAGCGAATGTTGCGAATCACGGATGCAACCGCCTTGCAGCCGTAGGTCTGGCACACCTTTTGCGCAATGGCGATGTAGCCCTCGGTCTCGTCAATGCCGTGCTCCAGGGAGCCCACACCCTCGTCGATGCCCAGACATGCGGAGGCGTCCTCGTCGTTGGCAATGCACACGTCCACCAGGGGCAGCAGCTCGCGCATGACCGCCTGGGCCTCCCTTGGAGACCACATCTTGCCGCGGTAGTTGAGGTCGCAGACCGTAGCAATGCCGTGCTGGCGGCAGGCCTCCAACGCCTGGCGCGTAGCATGCGCAAGCTGCGGGGAAATGGCCGGCGTGATGCCGCTCACGTAGAAGGTGCCAACCCCCTCGAGCAGCGCATCCCAGTCGAAGGCGGCAGCATTAGCAAGACTCATCGCAGAGTACTTGCGGTCGTAGACCACAGAATTGGGCCGCTCGGACGTGCCGACCTCAAACACGTACATGCCCATGCGGTCACCGGCGCGCTGCACGCGGGAGACGTCAACACCCAGCGCACGCAGGCCACGCAGGGCGCGATCGGCAAGACGGTTGTTGGGAAGCACCGTAGCGTAGGCCGCATCGTCACCCTGGAAGGCCAGCGAAGACGCGACGTTTGCCTCCGCACCACCAAAGTTGACGTCGAAGGCGGGAGCCTGCTCAACGCGCAGACCCGCCTGCGGCGAGAGGCGCATCATGAGCTCCCCGAAGGTCAAGACCTTGCCGTGTACCATCTGATCCATTTCAATCTCCCATCCAGTGTCCACCATCTGGTATATCAGTTCACGGCAACTAGAATACTAGTTGCGCGATATACGTCAAGAAATGAACCGAGATTTAGCCGATATCTCAGATATTTGGCATGCATCACCACAAATCTGCCATATCAGTTAGATTTTGACTGATATGCTACATTACCTAAGAACAGCAAGGAGGTCCCACAGTGCAGCAAACCCCAGCCACACCAGAAGAAGAAGGCACCTTCCAGCAGGAAACCGCCTATCGAGCGCTTCGCGACGGCATAGCCCGCTTTGACTACAAGCCTGGGGAGCGCCTGGGTGCCGTCACGCTCTGTCGCGAGCTCGGTCTGGGCAGGACGCCCGTGCGCGAGTCTCTCGTCCGCCTGCAACAGGAGGGCCTGGTCCAGGCGCGCGCCAAGAGCGGCACCTACGTGAGTCGCATCAGCCCCGCTCGCATGGAGAGCGCCCGCTTCGTTCGCATGCAAATTGAGCGCGAGGTGGTCTTGGAGTGCTGTTCCCGCATCGACTCCACGGCACTCAGCCTCATAGCCAACCCGTTGCGCCAGCAACGCGCGGCAATGGACGACCACGACCAGGAGGCCTTCTTTGAGGCTGACCTCAGAATGCACGAGGCCTTCTTCACCATTGCTGGCCGGCATCTGGCTTGGGACTGGCTGCGTTCTGGCGACACCGATCTTCAAAGGTACCGGTGGCTCCGCATTTGCTCAAAAGGCCTGGAGTGGGACAGCATCTTCATGCAGCACATTCGCCTGTGCGACGCCATAGCCGAGCACCGCCCCACCGACGCCGCCTTCCTGGACGTGCAGCACCTTCGCGCCATGCTCGACGAGCGCGCTGAGGTCATGGCGGAGTATCCCGACTACTTCGAATCCGAGTAGCCTTCACCCGTCGTGGGGCCCTCATGCCACTTGCGAAGAGCGGCATAGCGCAATCTGTTTGAAACCGTTTTCATCTCCAGAGGAACCTCGCCGACAAATACTTTGGTATTCTTGGTTTTCGGTTGACAAAACCGGTTTACTTCTCTTCAATACTGTGTGACAGATGATTCCAGTAGACGGGAAAACCACAGGTAACAGGAGGTTCAGATGGAGAAGGACAATGTACTCGCAAGCTTCTCTCTGGAAGGCAAGGTCGCCCTTGTAACGGGTGCCACATATGGTATCGGTTTCGGCATTGCAACCGCACTGGCGCAGGCCGGCGCCAAGATCGCCTTCAACGCGCGCAAGCCGGAGCAGATCGACCACGCCGTGGCAGAGTACGCCAAGCTAGGCATAGAGGCACACGGCTACCAGTGCGACGTCACGGACGAGGCCTCCGTCCAGGCCATGGTGGCAGACATCGCCGCCACCCTTGGCCCCGTGGACATTCTGGTGAACAACGCCGGCATCATCAAGCGCATTCCCATGACCCAGATGAGCGCCCAGGACTTCCGCCAGGTGGTGGACATTGACCTCGTTGGTCCCTTCATCGTGTCCAAGGCAGTCATCCCCTCCATGGTGGAGCGCGGTCACGGCAAGATCATCAACATCTGCTCCATGATGAGCGAACTGGGACGCGAGACCGTTTCCGCCTACGCGGCCGCAAAGGGCGGCCTCAAGATGCTCACCCGCAACATCTGCTCCGAATACGGCGAAGCCAACATCCAGTGCAACGCCATCGGGCCGGGCTACATTGCCACACCGCAGACGGCGCCCCTGCGCGAGCGTCAGGCCGACGGCAGCCGCCACCCCTTCGACAGCTTCATCTGCGCCAAAACCCCGGCTGGCCGCTGGGGCACCGTGGAGGATCTCATGGGGCCGGCCGTCTTCCTGGCCTCAGATGCCTCCAACTTCGTGAACGGACAGGTGCTGTACGTGGACGGCGGCATCCTGGCATACATCGGCAAGCAGCCCAAGTAATGCAACGGGCCCCAATCGCGGGTCATAACAAGCCAACCACCAGCGGAAAGAGAGATAAGACACCGTGAAGATCGCACTCATCAACGAGAACAGCCAGAACGCCAAGAACCCCATGATCGAGGAGGAGCTTCGCCGCGTGGTGGAGCCCATGGGCCACACCGTCTTCAACTACGGCATGTACGCCGCGGAGGGCTCCGCCCCCCTCACCTACGTGCAAAACGGCATCCTTGCCGCCGTCCTTCTCAACGGCGGCGCCGCGGACTATGTGGTGACCGGTTGCGGCACCGGCGAGGGCGCCATGCTGGCACTCAACAGCTTCCCCGGCGTCATCTGCGGCCACGTGGAGGACCCCCTGGACGCCTACACCTTCGCCCAGATCAACGACGGCAACGCCGTGGCCATGCCCTTCGCCCTCAAGAACGGCTGGGGCCAGGAGCTGAACCTGCGCTACACCTTCGAGAAGCTCTTCAGCGAGGGCTCGGGCAACGGCTATCCCAAGGAGCGCGTGGTCCCCGAGCAGCGCAACAAGAAGATCCTGGACGGCGTCCGCGCGGTGACCTACCGTCCGTTTGCAGACATCCTGGACGACCTTGACCCCGAGCTCCTGAAGGGCGCGCTGGCAGGCGAGCACTTCCAGGAGTACTTCTTCGCCAATGCCACCAACCAGGAGGTGGCTAACAAGGTCCGCCAGATCATCGGCGCCTAGCCAATCCCCGGCCAACCCCCAACAACCCCATCTTCTTCCCTTCCACAGGGGGACGCGCGACGGTACACATGCCGTCGCGCGTCCCCCCTTTTGTAGTATTCTCATTCGGGCGAAAGTGGTCCGGAGCTTCGTGGTGAGGCCGGGGGCATGACTTGGAGGTGGCCATAATGGCAGCTCAGAGGGCAAAGCGCGTCACCATCAACGACATTGCGCAGATGGCTGGGACCTCAAAGACCACCGTCTCGTTCTACCTGAACGGCAAGACGGAACGCATGTCCAAGGAGACCAAGGAGCGCATACGTGCGGCCATCGAGCAGACGGGGTACTCGCCCAACCCCCTCGCCCGCAGCATGAACGCAAAGAGCACCTCGCTCATAGGCGTGATCATTGGCGACGTGACCAGCACCTTCTCCAACAGGATCGTGAAGGGCATTCAAGCCACCGCCCGCAAGAACGGTTACCGCATCATCATCGGCGCCTCCGGCTACGACCAAGAGGAGGAGTCCACCTACGTGGACCGCATGCTTGCCATTGGCATGGACGGCTTTTTGGTGCAGCCCACGTCCAACTCGGCCCAATTGGCCGAACAGGTGGCAACCGCCGGCAAGCCGCTGGTCTTCTTCGACAGTCGCCATTACGAAAGCGACCAGCATTGGGTCAAGACCGACAACTACGAGGCCACGCGCGCCGCCATCCGCACCTGCGTGGAACGCGGCTACCAGAGGTTCATCCTCGTGGCGGCAAACGAGCACCTGCTGAGCTCGCGCGTGGAACGCGGCAAGGGGTTCGAGGACGCGCTAGCGCAGGAAGCCAAGGACTTCCTGCGCTACACGGTGTCCGAAAAAGGCGTTGATGTGGAGGACCTGCACGCCTTCCTGGAGGAGCACATTGACGGAGAGACCCCGACGCTGGTCTTTGCGCCCAACTGCTGGGCCCTGCCGGACGTGTACGTGACCATGCGCGACTGGTATCCGCTCATGCCGGAAAGGGTTGGCCTGCTGGGCTTCGACAACGTGGAATGGGCCTCCGTTGCCGCCCCGGCGGTGAGCGTCATAGAGCAACCCGCCTTCGAGGAGGGCAGCCATGCCTGCCAGATCCTGCTCGACGTCCTCAAGAACCAGCCAGACCAGCCGTACCAGCAGACGCTTCCCTGTTTCGTCGCTTGGCGCGAGACCACACTTTAGAATCTAGGACGCTCTAGGCCGCAGTGGCGCGCACGCGTTCCGCGGCAAGGGGAACGTGTGCCGCATCCGTTGCCTCCAAGATGACGGGGAGCATGGGGCACGCGGAAGTGACAACGCTCACCAGCTGGTCGATGAGGGCACGGCCCTCCCCCACGTTGCGGTAGGCAAACCTGCCATCCACCACGTCCCAGTCCTTGAGGTGCATGGCAAGAATCCTGTCACCAAAGAGCTCCGCGCTCTGCATGCAGAGCTCCAGTTGGTACTCGGGCGTGGCGTTTGCTGCGTTGATGAACGCCGTCGGGTCCAGCACGACGCCCAGCCAGGGGCTATCCACCACGTCCAGAAGCTCCTTGGTCCTTTGCGGCGTGTTGATGGGGTGGTTGATGCCCGGCTCTATTCCCACGTACGTTCCAAACCGCTCGCCCCAGCTGGCAAGCACGCGAATCTCCTCCGCCGCCTCCTCAAAGCGCTCGTCCGTGAAGTTCTGCGTGGTGTAGGAGAAGTCCACGTTGACGGATCCAGTCTCGCTTGCCACCACAGGTGCCCCGAAGTGAGGCGCCAGCTGCAGCATGCGGATGAAGGCAGCACGGCCCCGGTCGCGCGCTGCAACGTTGGGGTGAATCATGTTGTAGTAGCTGCCCAGGACCTCTATGCGCGTCCCCGACGCAGCAAGCTCGTCGCGCACGCGGTGGGCGGCACCGGGCGTCAGCCCCGCGCAATCGCTCCCCACAAGCCACGGGAAGGACTTGCCGCAGGCAAGCTGCACGCATTCCACGCCCTTCTCCGCGCAGGCGCGCGCCAGGTCCTCGGGCGTGGTGGCCCCGGGAACCACGTCGTGCGCGCGGGCGCCCACATAGCGCTCTGGCAGAAAACCATCGACCATAATCAGACTCCCATCGACTTCTCGCAAAAGGAGCCGGCCATCTCCGCCGTGTGACACGCGCGGTGATGGCCGGCCGCCTTGCACGCCATTCCTACTGCTGCGCCTTGTCCCGGCGGAGCACCTCGGTGTAGGCGAGCACGAGCGGGGCCACACCCTTGGCGTCGTTCTGCACGATGGGCTCGCTCATGTAGTAGTCGAAGGTGCCGGAGCGGAACTTGAAGTTGCCCATGCCGTCGCCCAGACCAGAGACCAGGCAGATGTTGCCAAGCTGCAGCTTGCCGTCAACCTCGCTCAGCTGCGTGGCACAGATGCCGTCGAAGGCGGCCAGACCGCGGTCCACGTACTCCTCGTCCAGAATGCCCAGGCGCACGCCCTTGAGCAGCGCGTAGGCAAAGATGGCAGAGCCCGAGGTCTCCAGGTAGTTGGGCGCCACGTTGGGCAGGTTGATGACCTGGTGCCACATGCCGGACTCCTTGTCCTGGTAGGGCAGCATGGCGTCAATCAGCTCGTTGAACATGCGACGCAGCTCGTCGCGCTCGTAGCTCATGTTGGCGGGCATGAGCTCCCAGGTGTCCACCAGGGCCATGGCGAACCAACCCTCCGCACGCAGCCAGAAGCTGCTGCTGAGGCCCGTCACCGGGTCGCACCAGGGTTCGCGGCGGCTGGCGTCGTAACCGTGGTAGTAAAGGCCGTTCTTGGGGTCGCGCATGATCTTCTCCACCACCTGGAACTGGTGGAAGGAGTCGGAGCAGTTGCGGCCTTCGTTGTAGGCAATCTCGTACTGCATGTAGAAGGGCTGTGACATGTACAGGCCGTCCAGCCACACCTGGTTGGGGTAGATGAGCTTGTGCCAGAAGTTGCCCTCACGCGTGCGCGGCTGGTGCTGCAGCTGGCCGTAAATGAGGTCCATGGCCTTGCGGTACTTGTCCTTGCCCGTAAGGTTGTAGAGGGTGTAGAGCGTCTTGCCGGCGTTCACGTTGTCCAGGTTGTAGGCCTCGGGGTCGTAGCCGCGAATGCTGCCGTCTTCGCTCACGAAGTAGTCTATGAACTCCTCCGCGAAGTCCGCGTACTCCTGCTTGCCGGAAATCTCCGCCAGGGAGAGAAGCGCCTTGACCATGCAGCCGTCAATGTAGTTCCAGCCGTTGGGCTTGCCGGAACGGGCCTTCTCCACGTTCCACATAGGGGCCTCGGGCGTGGAATTGCTCACGAGCTGGCCAATGTACTTGTCCAAAATGGGTGACTGTGCCATGGGTATCCTCCGTCTTGCTTTCCTTTTGCGGCGCCGTTGGCCGCACGTTTGCATATACGAAAGGGGCGGGGCCGGCTTCTTGCCAACCTCGCCCCATACGTGCCGGGCGCGGGGCGCCGTGACGCGTTAGTTCTTCTTGCCGAAGTTCAGCTGCTTGCGGGCAGGCATCTCTGCCTTAATCTTGGCAAGCTCCTCAGGGGTGTGGTAGCCCCAGGTGTTGTGGCCAAAGCAGAGCTCGTACTGCATGCCGGTGATCTGCTCGCAGGTCTTCTTGACCTCGGGGTCAACGTCCTCCATGCGGCCGCCGTCCTTGAGCACGCGCTTGGCCTCGGCGATCAGGGTGAGGTCGGTCTGCTTGTCCAGCTTCATGACCTTGGCGGAGATGGCGCCCAGGATGGTGAGGCCCACCACGCCAAAGAACTCCACGGCAAGGATTGCGGTGGTGACGGACGCGGGCTGCGTGCCCTGGCCCTTGACCAGGCCTGCCGCGGCAAGGGCGATACCAAGAATGGCGACGACGGTGGCGTTCATGAGCTTGCCGCACAGGGTCATGGCTGCGGCGTAGGTGCCCTCACGACGACGACCGGTCACGATCTCGTCGGCGTCGGCGATGAAGATGTAGGCCTGCCAGGGGATGTAGTACACGGCGCCGGTACCCAGGCCAAACACGCACACAACGCCGGTGACGAAGGCGATGATGCCGAAGGAGGCGGGGTTGTCAGGCGAGAAGCCGCCGAAGAAGCCGGTTGCCACGTAGCAGAGCACGGTGCAGATGACCACGGACTCGGCCATGATGTAAGGCTTCTTGAAGCCCTTCTTGGCAACGACGCCCATGACGATGATGGTGGAGATCAGCTGCATGATGGGCGAGAGGGACTGCCAGAAGGAAGCCTGGGTCTTGGGAAGGAAGAGCACGAACTGCACGAAGTACACGAAGGTCGCGTTGTAGAGCCACTCGGCGCCGAAGCCGAAGAGGTACATGCCCAGCAGGTGACGGAAGGTGCGCAGCTTGAAGGTGGAGGACATGTCAACGAAGAGCTTCTTCATGCCCTCGCCCACGCCCTGGACCTTCTCGGTGGTGGTGTCGTCGACGGGACGCTCCCACGTGGTGAGGTACACGAAGAGCATGGCGCCGCCCATGATGATGCCGAAGGTGATGCCCATGGCCACGAACGCCATCTCGGACTGCTCGCCGAAGATGACCCAGAACAGGCCGGGCAGGGCGTTGACCAGGAAGTTTGCGACCTTGCCGAAGATGGCCTTGAGGCCGCCGAGGTAGGTGCGCTCCTCAAAGTCGCTCGTCATCTCTGCGGGGAGCGAGTTGTAGGGCACCATGACGAATGTGTAGACGATGTTGTAGCAGACGTAGATGAACACGTAGTAGGCAAAGGCGCCACTCTGGACCCTCCACAAGAGGACGTTCAGCAGGAAGAGCAGCGGCGCGGCAAGCAGGATGAAGAAGCGCCTGCGTCCGAACTTGCGACCGAGCTTGGTGCTGTTGAAGGCGTCGGAGATGAAGCCTGCAAGCGGGTTGACGATGACGTCCACCAGAAGGGCGAACGAGGTGACGAACGTTGCCTGCGACTGCTCCAGACCGCAGTACTGCGTGAGGAAGATCATGAGCCAGGCGGAGGCGAGTGCCAGTGCGCCAGACCCCACCAGGTTGCCGGACCCGAAGCCTATGCGGTTGATCAGGCCGATCTTCCCATCCTTTCTAGACATGATTTGATTCCTTTCCTCTCCAGATTGAAACCGTTCCCATACTTTCCTAAGCAAATGACCTCAAGAGCCAGGCAGCGCTACCTTCGTCCTTGAAGTCTTTCGTCTGAACCGCATAGTGATGTAAATCGGTTTATCACGCGTTGAGAATGGCTTGTGGTTACCATGAACGGTATATTTTTCTACGTGAACGGTAGTTTTACCTTGAATCAGTGACTTCTTTGCTAAACGGCGTGACCTTGACGCAGACAATCCCTTCGTCGGTGCAATACGAAATGCTTTGGCTACAGGAAGAATTGCAATCGGTTTCATACTTGGGTTTAGGCGAGCGCGACTCTCCCCTCAACGCCAGCCCCTGCCGTGATGCAAGGAGGGCGGCCCGCCACCAAGCGTGCCGCCCTCCCCTGGATGCCGATTCTTCCCTAGTTGCAGCCCTACCCGAGCCGAGTGGATGCCCTAAGACGCATGGTCACGGGTACATAGCGCTTCTCGCGCACCTGGGACGGGTTCTGGATGCGCGTCAGCAGCAGGCGCGCCGCCTCGTGGCCCATGGTGGAAGGGTCCGTCTCGAACGTGGTGATGCCACCCGCCAGTGACTCCGGCCAATCCCAGCCAATGCGGTGGGCCCAGCCCCAATCATCGGGTCCGCACAGGCCAAGGTCGCCTGGCGCCCTCAGGCCCAGCGCACACATGGCGTTGTACACGGCTATGAGCGTGATGGTGTTCGTGGCATACAGGGCGCAATGCTCTTCGGCCGGCGTGGTCTGCAGCACGTCCCTAATCGCTACTTGAACACCCTGCGGATCCAGCGGGTCGACCACGCGAACGTCCCGTAGCGTGCTGTCCACACCAAACAGCTCCTCGTTCGCCGCAAGAAAGGCGTTACGCCTGATCTCACGCGGAGAGTTGTTCTCAAACGGTTGGGTAAAGAGCACCACGCGGCCGAACCCCTGGTCCTTCAGGTGGTTCATCAGGTCCACGGTAGGCTTGCTGTATGGCGCGGTCACGATGTCCAGGTCGTAATGGCGAATTGTCCGGTCGATCAGGACGACCGGCATGCCGGAGTTAGCCAACTCAACAAGACGCGGGTTGTCACCGCTGGTAGTGTTCACGAGGAGGCCGTCCACCTGATGCGACACCAACGTCTGAAGAATGCGGTTCTCGGTTGCAGGCGAATCTGCCGCGTCCGCAAAGATGGGCACGTACCCCCCGTCCGCGAGCCCCGAGCTGATGCCGTTGATGAGCGACGTGGCAAATGGCGTGGTGATGTTTGCGAGTACGACGCCAACCAGATAGGACTTCTGCGTCTTCAGGCTACGTGCCACTGCGCTGGGCCGGTAGTCGGCGAGCTGGATCGCCTTTTCCACACGCTTGCGCGAAGCGTCGCTCAGCATGTCCCCGTGGCCATTGATGTAGCGCGAGACCGTCGTCTTGGAGACTCCCGCCGCGGCGGCGATGTCGTTGATGGTTACCTTCTTCGGTGTCATGAGGCCTCCTTGGCTCCGCAGTTTCGCGCGTCTGTTTTCGGGAAGATGCAATCGGTTTCATTATAGCAAGTGTATTGCTGGAAGTCACCAAGGGCGCTGCGTCCTTCATTCGAGGATTATCCGTTGCATTTTTCCTACGATTATCAGCTAGTTCACATCTTCTCCACGTATTGGTAAATCGGTTTGCATAGCGTTTTGCGTTGCGTTACTGTCTGCAATTGACCGAACGGTAACGGTTTCATATCAACGCGAGAGGGGACGCAAGAATGAAGAACTTCATGGATGACACCGACTTTCTGCTGAACAACCAGGTGGGCAAGCACCTGTTCCACGACTATGCCGAGGGCATGCCCATCGTGGACTACCACTGCCACATCAGCCCCAAGGAGATCTGGGAGGACAAGCGCTTCCAGAACATCACCGAGGTCTGGCTGGGAGGCGACCACTACAAGTGGCGCCTGATGCGCGCCAACGGCGTGGACGAGCGCTACGTCACCGGCGACGCCCCCGCCCGCGAGAAGTTCCAGAAGTGGGCGGAGACCCTGGAGCGCTGTATTGGCAACCCCGTCTACGAGTGGAGCCACCTGGAACTGAGGCGCTTCTTCGGCTACGACGGCGTGCTCAACGCCAAGACCGCGCAGAAGGTGTGGGACCTGGCAAACGCCAAGCTCGCAGAGGCGGACTTCAGCTGCCGCAACCTCATTCGCATGAGCAACGTTCGTCTCATCTGCACCACGGACGACCCCGCAGACTCCCTGGAATGGCACAAGAAGCTCGCCGCCGACCCGACCTTTGAGGTGAAGGTCGTGCCTGCCATGCGTCCGGACAAGGCCCTTGGCGTGGAGAAGCCCGGCTTCGGAGCCTATGTTGCCCACCTTGCAGAGGTCTGCGGCACTAGCATCAAGACCTTCGCCGACTTCAAGGCCGCTCTTTCCCAGCGCTTTGACCTCTTCGCCCAGATGGGCTGCCGCGCCTCCGACCACGCCCTGGACTACGTGGTGGACGTCCCCGCAACCGCCAGCGAGGTCGAGGCCATCTTCGGCAAGGCAGTTGACGGCCAGCAGCTGAGCGAGCATGAGGTTCTGCAGTACAAGACCGCCTTCATGAAGTTCGTGGCGGCGGAGTACGTGCGTCTTGACTGGGCCATGCAGATCCACTTTGGCTGCAAGCGCGACAACAACTCCACCATGTTCAAGCTGCTGGGGCCCGACACCGGCTACGACTGCATCCGCAACGGCCAGCCCGCGGCCGGCCTCGCGGACTTCCTGAACGACGTGAACGAGACCAGCGGCCTGCCCAAGACCATCCTCTACAGCCTGGATCCCAACGACACCACGATGATCGACACCGTCATGCAGTGCTTCCAGCAGGCACCCATGGCCGGCAAGCTCCAGAACGGCAGCGCCTGGTGGTTCAACGACTGCGAGCGCGGAATGCGCGACCAGATGACCACCCTGGCCAACGAGGGCGTCTTCGGCAACTTCATCGGCATGCTGACGGACTCCCGCTCCTTCCTGAGCTACCCGCGCCACGAGTACTTCCGCCGCGTCATGTGCAACCTGCTGGGCGAGTGGGTCGAGCAGGGCAAGTACCCCAACGATGACGAGGCGCTGGCCACCATCGTTCGCGACGTCTGCTACAACAACGCGGTCCGCTACTTTGGCTTCCCACTGGACCAGGAGTAACGGCATGCAGACCCTTAGCTACCAGACCCTGAGCCAGATTGGCTACCAGGGCTACGTGCTCCCCAAGGGAGCCCCCGAGAAGGTCCTGCAGTTTGGCGAGGGCAACTTCCTGCGCGCCTTTGTGGACTACTTCTTTGACCTGGCCAACGAGCGTGCCGGTTGGAACGGCAAGGTCGTGCTTGTGCAGCCCACCGCGCGCAGCATGCGCCGCGCGGACGCCATGAATGCCCAGGACTGCCTGTACACCGTGTACGTTCGCGGCAAGCAGGATGGCATGGTGCAAGACAAGGCCCGCGTCATCAGCGCCTGCAGTCGCTGCCTCAACCCCTACCGCAAGGATGACTACGACCAGATGATGCAGGTTGCCACCAGCGATGACCTGCAGATCGTTGTGAGCAACACCACGGAGGCGGGCATCACCTACGACCCCTCCTGCCGCCCCGAAGACTGCCCTGCCGCAAGCTTCCCCGCCAAGCTTGCCCAGGTGCTGCACGCCCGCTGGCAGGCGGGAAAGCCCGGCGTGATCGTGCTCTCGTGCGAGCTCATCGACCACAACGGTGCCGAGCTCCTGAAGATAGTGAAGCAGCATGCATGTGACTGGGGCTGGGGCGAGGACTTCCAGGCGTGGCTCGGGCACGAGTGCACCTTCTGCACCACG
This sequence comes from uncultured Olsenella sp., assembly GCA_900314495.1. GTDB lineage: Bacteria > Actinomycetota > Coriobacteriia > Coriobacteriales > Atopobiaceae > Olsenella_K. Next base: position 46,794 of record OMVJ01000003.1, on the reverse strand, counting down.
CTTGTGGACTCCATAGTCCCCGGCGCCGTGCGCGACCAGGCAGAGGTTGCCAAGATGGATGCCCGGCGCGGTTACCACGACGACTTCGCCGACGTGCGCGAGCCGTTCCAGATGTGGGGCATAGAGGGTGACGATTCTTTGGAGGACCGTCTGCCCTTCAAGGCAGCCGGCCTGGAAGGCTCCATCTTCGTCACGCCGGACGTCTCCCCTTACAAGCTGCGCAAGGTGCGCATCCTCAACGGTGCCCACACCGGCTTCGTACCAGGCGCCTGGCTGGCGGGCTTCAACATCGTACGCGACTGCATGGAAGACAAGGTTGTCTCCGCCTTCATGAACCAGCTGCTGAACCAGGAGGTCATCCCCACGCTTGAGGGCCGCCTGGAGCGGGCCGACCTCGAGTCGTTCGCCGGCGCCACGCTCGACCGCTTCGACAACCCCTTCATAGACCACCAGCTGCTCTCCATCTGCCTCAACAGCACCTCCAAGTGGCGCACGCGGGACCTTCCCACGTTGCTGGAGTATTCGCAGAAGTTCAGTCGCGTCCCCAGCTGCCTCGTGACGAGCCTGGCCTGCCTCATCGCCTTCTACACCACTGGCGTCACCGGCCTGGACGAGGATGGCCTGCACCTCACCCGGGGCGACGGCACCCCCTACGTCGCGGTGGACGATCGGGCGGCGCTTGAGTTCTTCTATGCCAACTGGAACCTCTCGACCACCAACCTGGTGCACGAGACACTTGCGAACGCGCAGCTGTGGGGCTATGACCTCACGCAGGTTCCCAGTCTGGAGGCGGCAACCGCTTCTGCGCTGGACACCATTCGCACCCGGGGCACCCGCACCGCCTTCTCGGCCTGCTTCGGAAAGGAGCACTGACCATGACCCGTTTGACCACCCTCCCGCGGGTAGCGCTGCACCGCATTGCCGCCCAGGACAACGTTGCGGTTGCCATGTCACCCATCCCCAAGGGCACCGAGATCCCACTTGATGACGGAACGTCCGTCTTCACGCTCCAGAGCATTCCGCAGGGCCACAAGGTCGCGCTCACCGCTCTGCCCGCCGGCTCTAATGTGGTCAAGTACGGCATGGTCATTGGCCACGTCACCGAGGACGTGGAGCCCGGCAGCTGGGTGCATACGCACAACATGAAGACCAACCTCTCGGGCACGGTGGAGTACGAGTACCACCCACAGGGGGCCAAGCTGCCCAAGCCGTCGCACCGGCGCACGTTCATGGGCTACCGTCGCCCGGACGGCACCGTGGGCATTCGCAACGAGGTTTGGGTCGTCCCCACCGTTGGCTGCGTCAACCGCATTGCGGAGAGGATTGTGGGCAGGGTTGACCCTCAGGCATTGGCCATGGTGGACGACGTGTTTGCCCTGGCCCACCCCTTCGGCTGCAGCCAGACGGGTGCTGACCACGCCCAGACGCGCAAGCTCCTGGCATCGCTGGTTCGCCATCCCAACGCCGCGGGCGTGCTGGTGCTCTCGCTGGGGTGCGAGAACCTCACGCACGATCAGTTCCTTCAGGAGCTGGGTCCCTATGATCCCCAGCGCGTTCGCTTCCTCACCTGCCAGGACGTTGAGGACGAGGTTGCCGAGGGCGCGCGCATCGTCGAGGAGCTGTGCGAGTACGCAAGCCAGTTCCAACGCGAGCCCATCCCCGCCAGCGAGCTAGTCGTGGGTCTGAAGTGCGGCGCCTCGGACGGCCTCTCTGGCATCACCGCCAACCCCACACTGGGCGTCATGAGCGACCTCTTGGTCCAGCAGGGCGGGAGCAGCATCCTCACCGAGGTGCCGGAGATGTTCGGCGCAGAGGCCTTCCTCCTGGACCGCTGCGACTCGCGCGAGACTTTCGACCGCGCATGCAACATGCTCAACGGCTTCAAGCAGTACTTCCTAGACCACGGCACCGTCGTGTACGACAACCCCAGCCCCGGCAACAAGCAGGGCGGCATCACCACCTTGGAGGACAAGAGCTGCGGCTGCGTGCAAAAGGGCGGAACGGCACCCATTGTGGATGTGTTGGGCTACGCGGACCCCGTGCGCAAGCACGGCCTGAGCCTTCTGTGCGGACCGGGCAACGACCTGGTCTCCACCACCAACCTCACCGCGGCCGGCGCACACCTCATTGTGTTCTCCACCGGGCGCGGCACACCCTTTGGTGCCCCAGCCCCAACCATGAAGGTGGCTACCAACACCAAGATTGCCAGCAACAAGGGCAACTGGATTGACTTCGACGCCGGCTGCGTCCAGACCGGTGAGCTCAGCACCCAGCAAGCCGGAGAACTCCTCTTCGAAAAGGTGCTCAAGGTGGCGTCTGGCGAGCGCACCAAGGCGGAGCAGAACGGCTTCCACGACATCAGCATTTGGAAGGACGGCGTCGTCCTGTAGGGCGGCAGTCAGAGGCGAAAAGGGATAAGGACAAACTACCATGAAGCTGAGCGTGCAATGGAAGTGCTCGCGCGCGGCAATCGTGCGGAGCGATGACGACGCGCTGTTCGAGACGGACGACGAGTGGGAAATCTTCGTCAATGGCCAGAGCCGCGGAACCACCCGTCGCGTGGACACCTACATTCCGGACCTGGAGCCGGCCACGCGCTACGAGGTGCGGTACGTACACGAGGGGATCTCGCTCTCGTGCGGGTTCGTCACGCCTGCGGAGACCTGCTCCCTGAACGTGCGTGACTTCGGTGCCGCGGGAGACGGCGTGCGCGACGACACCATTTCCATCCAGGCGGCCATCATGGCGTGCCCGGAGGGCGGCCGCGTGTTGGTGCCGGCGGGAGACTACCGCGTTAAGTCGATCTTCCTCAAGTCTGGCGTCAACGTGGAGCTGGCCGCAGGGGCACGGATCCTGGCACGGCACGACAGGGAGAGCCTTGCCATCCTGCCCAACCCGCAGCCACTGCACGGCGGCCAGGGCAACCAGCCGCTTCTCTCCATGGGCAGCTGGGAGGGCGTGCCCGCCCCCACCTTCTGCTCCACCATCACGGGACTGCGCGTCCACGACGCGTGCGTGTACGGCCAGGGCGTGCTGGACGGCCAGGCCAACGACGACGAGGACAACTGGTGGTACCAGGCCAAGGTCATCCGCGGAGCCGCGCGTCCACGGATGGTCTTCCTGAACGAATGCGACAACGTGACGCTGGCAGGCATCACCATCCGCAACAGCCCCTCGTGGAACGTGCACCCGCTGCTCTGCCATGACTTCCGTGCTCTGGCGCTCACCATTGAGGGGCCGGCAGTCTCCCCCAACACGGATGGCATGGACCCCGAATCCTGCCAGGGCGTGACCATTGCGGGGTGCCTCTTCAGCGTGGGCGACGACTGCATTGCCATCAAGAGCGGCAGGCTGGAGACTCCTCGCGAGCTGCGCCCCACCACCACCAATGTCACCATCGAGCACTGCCGAATGCACGACGGCCACGGTGCCGTGGTCATTGGCAGCGAGCTTGCGGGCGGCCTCTTTGGCCTTACCGTGCGCAAGTGCCTCTTCGAGCGCACCGACCGCGGCCTGCGTGTGAAGACCCGGCGCGGGCGCGGGCGCGAGTCCGACACGGCGTGCGTGACCTTCGAGGACATCTGCATGGACAGCGTAAAGACGCCCTTCGTGATCAACTCGTTCTACTTCTGCGACCCCGACGGCAAGACCGACTACGTGCAGTCACGCGAGGCGCTGCCCGTGGACGAGCGCACGCCGCGCCTGGGCAACATGACCTTCCGCAACATTGAGGCCACGGGAGCCCAGGTGGCGGCCGCCTGGATCGCCGGCCTGCCAGAGAGCAAGTGCAACAGGCTTGAGCTGAGCCACGTTCACGTAAGCTTTGCGGACGAATGCACGCCCGGTGAGCCTGCCATGGCAAGTGGCGTCGGCGAGATGGCTCGGCGTGGGTTCGTCATCTCCAACGTGGACGAGCTTGTCCTGCACGACGTGACGCTGGCAGGACAGGACGGCCAGCCGTTCGAACTCAGCAACGTGGACCGCGTGACCGAGGTCTAGCGGGACAATCCGAACTTTCGGAGCGGGCGTGCCTTAGCGATGCGCCCGCCTTGCCAGCGCGGCCATGCAGGCAACCAGCACCACAGGGAAGACCAGGCCAGAGAGCACGCCAACGTGAAGGTCCCCACCCGCCAGCTGAGCCACGTTGCCAACCAGGGAGGGTGCCACGGAGCCGCCCGCGTCGCCCGCCAGGGCCAGCAGGGCGAACATGGCCGTGCCACCCAGCGGCAGCTCCTGTGAGGAAATGCTGATGGCACCCGGCCACATGATGCCTACGGAGAAGCCGCACAGAGCGCAGCCCACCAGGCCCAGCACGGGCAGGGGGCTCAGGCCGGCAAGCAGGTAACAAGCCACGCAGAGGATGCCCGACCCAACCATGAAGCGCCGCAGGTCAAGCCGGGCGCCAAACTTACCGTACAGCGACCGGCTGACGCCCATGAAAACGGCAAAGGCGCAGGGACCGGCTATGTCGCCCACCGTCTTGGACACGCCGAGCGCTGTCTCCGCAAAGGCCGAGGCCCACTGCGCCATGGCAATCTCGGACGCGCCGGCACCCACCATGAGGATGCACAGAGTCCAGAAGGTGCGGTTGCGCATGAGCTGTCGAATGCCCATGCCCTCGCCCTCCTCCACCAGGCGCTCGATGGGGCAGCTCAGGAAGTTGTACACGTTGTAGGCCGGAATCAGCGCCCACAGGCAGGCCAGGATGCGCCAGTTGCCAACGCCCGCCACGGCGAAGAAGAGCGTGGAACCCGCGATGACGCCCACCGACCCCCAGCAATAGAAGGAGTGCAGGAGGCTCATCACGCTCTCCTTGTTGGGGAAGGGGCAGGCCTCCACGATGGGGCTGACCAGCACCTCAATGAGGCCGGAGCCAATGGCGTACACAATGGCGCAGGCCATGATGCCCACAAAGGGGTCCGGCAGCAGGTCCGGCACAAAGGCGAGGCCAGCCAGACCCACGGCGGAGATGACCTCCGAGGCAACAACGCAGACGCGGTAGCCCACGCGGTCCACGAACTTGGCACAGACGACGTCCACCAGCAGCTGCGTGAGGTAGAAGACCGTGGAGACCAGCGCGATCTGCCCCAGGGGTATGCCGTACTCGCGGTTAAAGGTGGTGAAGAGCAGCGGCATGAAGTTGGCGGCTATGGCCTGGGTGATGAACCCCAGGTAGCAGGCACGGAGGGTCTTGCTGTAGTTGGGGGCAGAGGAGGCTGAGGTGTTGTCTTTCACGTGCGTCCTTCTGGTGGCGGGGTTCTCTGGCCAGCAAAGTGCCGGCAATTCTGCGCAAGAAAAGATACGACATCGCACGGAATCGGCCGTGTTCAACTTTTGAACTCCCAGAAATCACGCAAGGGTGCACGCTAGACCGCATTGAACCCAGTCTCGGGATAGTCCCTCAGAATCTCGCCCGCAAGGTATTCGTCACTGCGGCAGTGCAGATCGGCAACACCATCTTGTATCAGGGGAAACATCGGTGAGTTGTAAAACATGTCCGTGGCCTGCTCAATGCTCACGCCCGCCCCAGCGGAAACCAAGCGAATAATGCGCGCGTACTTCATCTGCAGCACAGCTTGCTTACCCACGGCCTCGCTCATTTCACTTTCACCGCCTCGACGAAATGCACGCTCGAATCAATCAACACCTGCGAACGTAGGCAGACTTGGTTGTTGGGCTTTGCACGCTCATGCGATGAGCCCCTTCTCGCGCATGCAGTCAAGTAAGTCATCCATGAGATAGTCCTTGCCAAACGTGTGGAGCACGTCGTAGCCAGGCACAATGTAACCGTACAGGATGCCGCTCTGCTTCAGCTCGTTGTAAACCTGAGGCTGCGGCTGGCCCAGGCGCTGCGACAGATTGCCGATGCAGTATGTAACGAACTCGAGCTGTTCCTGAGACATGCGACACCCCCAACCCACACGACAGCCATTTCTTTATTGGTGAATATACCCCGTTTGCCCGACACGACTGCACGGAAGGGGCGGCCGCTACCCCACAACCGACAGCCTTCGCTTGTGAGGTAAGTCGCAACATAGGCATCTACCTGCGCAGATGTCCAAAACAAGAACTACCTCACAAGCGGAACGTGCCGTTTGTGAGGTAGCCCCATCGCGAATTGATGCGGCCCCGTAGGCCGTCGCATCGCAGCGTTACATCTTGTTGGCCTGCTCCAGAAGGGCCGTCTTGAGGTCGCCTTCCATCTTGCGCATCTTGACCTGGGCGTCCTGGCGCTGCTTGCGGCCCTCCTGCTGAATCTCAATCGTCTCCTTGATGGTGGCAATGAGCTCGTCGTTGGCGTGCTGCAGGGTGTCAACGTCCACGACGCCGCGCTGGTTGGCCTTCTCCGCGGCCACAGCACCCTGATGCAGCTTCTCCGCGTTCTGGCGAATGAGCTTGTTGGTGGTCTCGTCCACGGCGTTCTGCAGCTCTAGCGCGCGACGCTGGTTCTCCAGGCCAAGGGCGATGACCATCTGGCTCTTCCACAGGGGGATGGTCAGGTTGATGGTGGTGCTGATCTTGTCCACCACGGTCTTGTCCGCGTTCTGCAGGATCTTGATCTGCGGGCAGGACTGCAGGGCAACCACGCTCACGCGGTCAAGGTCGTCCAGGTGCTTGTCAAAGCGGTCCAGCTTGTCCTTGAAGTCCTTGAGCACCTGGCTGGCCATGGGGTCGGCGGATGCGTTGGCTTGCTGCTCCAGCGCCGGCAGCTGGTCACGGCGGAAGTCCGCCAGCGCTTGGCGGCCGGCCGCCACGTAAATCTTCAGCTGCTTGTACTGGGCAACGGACTGGTCGTACATCTTGTCGTACATGGCAATGTCCGTGACCATCTGCGCCTGGTTGCGTTCCAGCTTACCCACGATCTCGTCCACCTGGGGGGTGACCTTCTGGTACTCGCGGCGAATCTCGTCCACCTTCATGACCACCTGGCCGATGATGGGCAGCTTCTTCACGCCGGAGAGGTTGCTGTCGTCCACGGTGGTGAGCAGCTCACGCAGCAGCTGGCCAGCCTCACCGGTGTCCTTGCTGCTGACCTTGGCAAGCACGGTCTCCGAGAAGGCAGCCAGGCCCTTCTGAGCGTCTGCGCCGTAGTTGAGCTCAATGCCCTGCTGGGCGAAGTTGATTTTGGTGGCAAGCTCCGTTGCCTTCTGCTGGTCCTCCGGGGTCAGCTGCTGCACGGCCTGAACGACGGCCGCCTCCGTCTCCTCCACGGGGACGAGCGCGGCCTCCTCCTTGGTGGCCGCGGCGTTTGCCGCCATCAGCGACTCGAGCGTGATGGCTGGGGACTGGTTGTTCTTCTCCTGGTCACTCATAAGATCCTCCTGTCGGCAGTTTTCCTGCAAACGTGTGCCTATGCTAGTCTGCTCCCGCCTCGTCCGCATTGGCTGCGGGCGGCGCGGTCACATCCTCCACCTTGGGCGCGCTGCCCACGCCGTAGCCGTCCATGGCAGCCAGGCGCTTGATGGCCTCGCTCGCGGCCTCAATCTGGCCGGCGCGGCCACTCGTCGCGTTGCCCAGCTCGCTTTCCACCGCGGCGTTGGCGCCGTCCAGCGCCGTGAGCAAGTCGGGCTTGACCTCCGCCGTGCGACCGCTGCGCGAGCCCTCCAGCTCCACCCAGTTGTCGGCCGCCCTCAGACATTGGTCCGCATAGATGTTTACCACGTGCGTGAGCGAGCTGAGCTCGAAGGGGTTCTTCTCCACGTACGAGATGAGCTTCTCCAGCTCGCCGCAGAACTTGAGAATCGCGGCGACGACCTCTTGGTCGTGGATGTTGTACGCGTCTCCACGCAGCCTGCCCTCCAACTCCGCGGCCTCGGAGACGGACCGCTGGACCGCGTCCTCATTCGGCAGGAGCGGAGCCGCCACCGCGGCAAGCCCCATCCTGCGACGCCTCACCCCTGCGACTATAAGAACGACTGCTACCACGGCCACTATTCCCGCCACGACGCCAATCAATTCTCATCCCCCTGACTGCTCATTCGTGCTTCTTTGCACATATTCCCACAGACTGGGGGCGCTTGTACCCTCCTAACTGCCAAGGACCTCAATCAGGCGGTTCATTGCGTTGGTGTCGGGCAGCTCCACCACGGAGGTGATCTTGTCCACGGTACCCGGCACGTTGAAGCGCGAGACGGAGTCCGTGCCCGTGTAGGAGGCCGTGCGGAAGCCGTGCTTCTCCCACGCCAGCTTCTGCACCCCGTCGCTCTTGAGGAAGTCGCGCAGCTTCACGCCGTTCTCGTCCAGCGGCATGATCACGTGGGTGGACCAGACGGTGGGCGTGAGGTAGGCCACCACCAGCTCGTCCTTAGCCTGGGTGTAGATGTTGGGCTGGTTGGCTGCCAAGTCCAGCACCTGGGACTCGTAGCCCACCATCATGGGCTTGGAGCCCTCCCCCAGCGTCAGGAACTGCTTGAAGGAGTCCTCTGAGGAGGTCTCCATCCAGCCAGACTTCTGGAAGATGGTACGAATCTTGTCTGCGTCGCGCTGCACGCTGTCTGCCGTGGCAGGCTGGCCCCCGTTGAGCATGGTTGCCACCAGGGCCGCCCACTCGTTGCCGGAGTTGGACTTGGTGGGATCCGTGGAGTCTATGCGGAACTGGCCGTAGCCATCCGCCCAGCCAAGGTCCTGCCAGGTCTTGTTGTCCACCATAGCCTGCACCGCGGCCCCCGTGTCCAGCCGGTACACGTCGCCGTCCTTGCTCATGATGCCAGACCCCACCATGGCGTCCGCCACGTCGCGGTAGGTGTATACCACAATGGGCGAGTTGAAGACGATGTCCTGGTCCGCGCTCTTCACGCCCTTGCTGGCGCCGTACTCAACGGCCGAGCGGGACGAGGGGAAGAGGTAGTCCATACCAGTTTGGTCCGCGTCCATCATGGCCAGCGAGCCAGCCTTGCGGTACTGCACGCTGAGGTTGGCGTCCGAGGCAAGCTGCTTGAACTCCTCGTCGTCGAAGAGGCTAATCTTCTCGCCGCCCAGGTAGCCGTTGACCGCCGTGGCCTCCACCGGCGCCGCGGGAACCTCAGGCTCTGGCTGGGCGGACCGCCATGCCATGACCCCGCCAAAGATGACAACAACGGCCACCACCGCAATGAGACCAATGAGCTTACTCTTGCTCATGCGCATACCCATACCCCCGTCTACTTGCCAGCGGCAGTGGTGCCGCCGGTTTGGTCGTCCACCTTCGGTGCCGCGCCCGGGCCCAAGCCATCCATTGCGGCAAGGCGCTTGATGGCGTCACTTGCGGCTGCAATCTGCGCCGCGCGGGCGTCCGTTGCCTCGCCCAGCGCGTCTTCAATAGCAGCGGTGGCACCTTGCAGGGCAACCAGCAGGTCCGCCTTGCTGGCACCTATGCGTCGCTTGCTGCCAGAGAGCTCCAGCCCAACCCAGTTGTCCACCAGGCCGCGCAGCTGGTCGCCGTACACGTTGACCACATGCGAGAGCTGCGAGTTGGCACCGGGATTCTCCTGCACGTAGCGCACCAGCTTGTCGAGCTGGTCGCACAGGGACTGGATGGCGTCCCTCACCTGCGCATCGTTCGTGTGTCGCGCGTCCTTCTCCAGTGCCTTGCGCAGCCCAATGCCGGCGTCGATGGTGCGCGAGACCTGCTCCCCGTTTGGCAGAAGGGACTCCGCCACGCCACCCAACCTTCGCTCGCGCGTGGTGAGGCTGGAGACGCCCACGTAGCCCAGAGCCGCCACAACGACGCCTACGACGATGCCGGGCACCCCGGGGACCAGTGTTATTGCGCCAACGCCAAGTGCCAGGCCTGCGACTATGCCCAAGAGGATGCTCATCAGTTGTAACCCTTCACCGTGCGGAAGGTGGCAGCCAGGTCCCCATTGCGGCCGTCGAACATCTTGCCGTTGGAGAGGTCCGCCAGGGGCTCCAGTTGCTCGTCGTCCGCTTCGCCGAACATGATGGGGAAGATGGGGATGTCGCGGCCCAGGGCCTGGTAATCCTCGAAGAACTGGTCCTTCTCCATGTCATCGGACATGCCGTCCGTCATGAGCACGATGGCCGTGGTGCAGGAACCGTCATCCGGCGGCAGCATCTGCAAGGCGGCCTCCAAGCCGGCATAGATGTTGGTGCCACCGCTGGCGTCCGTGGTCTGCGCTAGCTGCAGCAGGTCGGCGGTGTTGGGGCCGTCGGCAACCGCGGTGTCCAGCACGTCGCTGCTGAAGGGAATGAGGATGTTCACGTCTCCCTCGGCAGGCTGAATCATGTACTGCTCGGCCTGCGTGGGATCCAGCGCCAGGCTCAGGCCCTGGGTCACGCCGTTCTTGCCCTCGCCGTGCATGGAGCCGGAGTAGTCCACCACCCAAATGGTGTAGGCCGCCTTGCGCAGGGCCGACTGGTAGAGCTGCAGGGCCTGCTCCGTCACGTCCGCGGCAGGAAGCGGCGCGGTCTTCAGCACGCTGCCGTCGGCGACGATGCCCCACTCGGCGTTGAAGGCCTGCTTCACCTGGTCATCGTCGGCAAAGGCCAGCTTGCCGCCAAGGCCCGTACGCCTGCCCACGCGCTCCAGCTCCAGCTTGGCGTCGTCGGATGCCAGCGCAGCCTGGAAGTTCTCGAAGTCCTCCTCCTTGCCCTGGCCGTGATCAATGTAGCCAAGCGGGGAGTCAGAGACGGCGATTCCGTCCTTGGGGTACACAACGATCAGCGGTTCCTTGCTTTGGGCCGTCAGCTCCTTGTTGGTCTGGATGACAATGGACTCGTAGTTGACCATGGCATCGTGGGCATCCGGGTCCTTGAGAACCAGGTCCTTGAGCCAGTCGGACGAGCCGGAAGACCGGTCCACGCCCGAGAGCAGCGCCTTCATGCTGTTCTGCAGGTCCTGGTTGGCAAGGTCTTCGGCCGTGAGCGGCTGGTCCTTGCCGGCAAGGCTGGTGAGGAAGGCCAGGTAGGCCGAGGCACCGGAGTTGGACTGCGTGGCGCTGGTCATGGCGAAGGTCAGCTTGCCGTCCTGCACGGCCTTGACGATGTCCGCCGTGGTGACGGACGCCGAGCCGTCGCTGCCCAGCCAGCCCAGCTCCTGGGCCTTGGACTTCTTCACGCCCAAGACCACCGGCGTGGTGGAGGTGGACTCCTCGTCCTTTACCAGGTGCTGGGTGTCACCCATGGAGATCCAGATGGAGCTGGCGGGCCAAACGGCATCGTAGTCTGAGGCGCCTTCCGCCAGGACGTTCTTGATGTCCACGGAGCCCATGTACTCCATGTTGATGGTGACGCCTGCCTCGTCAGCCGCCTTCTGGATGGCAGCGGCCGCCTCGCGGTTCTCCGACCCAGAGGCAATCGTGATGACGGTTCCGGTGTCCTTGTCGCCCGAGGGGGTGAAGGTCTGCTCCTTGGAGGAAGACGCCTGGGTTTGCGCCTGAGAAGAGGGCTCGTCGCTGCCTCCGCTTGAGCAGCCCGAGACGAACGCCACCATGCACAGGCACGCGGCAACGGCAGCCAGCCACCGCAGCCCCGCGCGCAGCCTTGCAGACACCCTGTTCCCCATGTAAGACCTGCCTTTCGGTCGGCTCATAGTGTTCTTTAACGTACCCCGTAGCCAAAAGGCGATTGTTCGCTCTGTGTAAGCTCTGACGAATGGAAGGGGCGGGCGCACGTGTCAGGGGGACGTTTCTCTTTTGTCACACTGCATCCACGCGGCTTGTTCCCTAATCAGGATTAACCTGTCTGTTCCGCCCAAGTGGGGGAAAGCTGTCGGTTATCCCTGGGAAAAGCTATCGGGTTTGCCCAGTCGGGGAAAACCTGTCGGTTATCCCTGGGAAAAGCTATCGCTTTCCCCTATGTAGGGGAAAGCTGTCGGTTATCCCGCGCTGCGCTCAGCCCAGTGGCCCGCGCTGCCCTCGGCCCGGTGACCCGCGGCACCAACTTGGGCAAACTTGCGTCACAAGACGGGTTCACGAACCCTCATAGAGTAAGATGTAGCTAACTATTCTCGAATCAAAGCTCCGCTGGCGGACCTGCAACGCCCCCCAACGGAACTCGAAGGGTGCGGACCCATGAGCACAAGCAATTCCAATTCCAACAACTACGTGACCATCAGCCATCTGCGCAAGGGCTACGGCCAAGGCGACTCCCACGTGGAGGTCCTGCACGACATCAACGTGACGGTCGCGCGCGGGGAGGTCTGCGTGCTCTTTGGCCCCTCTGGCTCCGGCAAGTCAACCTTCCTCAACCTTTTGGGCGGCCTGGAGCCGGCTGACGCAGGCACCATAAGCGTCAACGGCACCGAGCTCACGACCCTCAAGGACAACGACCTCGTTGAGTACCGCCGGCGCGAGCTTGGCTTCGTGTTCCAGTTCTACAACCTGGTGCCAGACCTCACCATACGGGAGAACATCGAGGTCACGGCCCACCTGTCAAAGGATCCCATCCCCGTGGACGACCTCCTGCACCGGCTGGGCCTTTGGGAGCACCGCGCCAAGTTCCCCAACCAGGTCTCCGGCGGCCAGCAGCAGCGCTGCGCCATCGGCCGCGCCCTGGCCAAGAGGCCGGGCCTGCTCCTGTGCGACGAGCCCACCGGTGCCTTGGACTACAAGACCTCCAAGGAGATCCTCTGCCTGCTGGAGGACGTAAACCGCGAGTTTGGCTGCACCATGGTCATAGTCACTCACAATGACGCCATTCGCCACATGTCCCACCACATCCTGCGTCTGCGCGACGGCCAACTGGTGGAAGACGAGCTCAACCCGCACGTGATGCCCGCCGCCCAGATCGAATGGTAGGTGGTGGTATGACTCCCCTCGCACGCCGGCTTCCCCGCCAGCTCCGTAACAACGTGGGCCGCTACCTTGGCCTCTTCTTCATGGTCTTCCTAACCGTAGCCTTCGTCGGCGGCTTTCTGGACGCCGCCCGGTCCATCCAGCTCCTCCTGGACGACTGGCGGGCCACCACCTCCAGGGAGGACTATTCCTTCGCCACCCAGTTCCAGGCCTCGGACGAAGCCCTGGACGCCGCGTCACAGGCAGGCGGCGGAAGCACCATATACGAGAACTTCTATGCTGACGTGCCCCTGACCGTGCTTGGCCGGGACCAGGGTCACGAGGCAACGGTCCGCCTTTACAAGAACCGCACGGACATCGACAAGGTCCTCTACTTTGAAGGTCGCGCACCCCAGGAGGATGACGAGATTGCCCTCGACCGCCTGTTCATGAAGAACAACGACCTCGCCATTGGGGACACGGTGCAGGTGGGCGACCGCCAGCTGGCCATCGTCGGCCAGTGCGTGCTGGCAGACTACGAGGCCCTGGTAGCCTCCAACATGGACCTCATGTTCGACACCATCACCTTCACAACCTCGCAGGTGACGCCAGAGGCCTTCGACGCCCTGGCGGGCTCCGCCACCGTGTGGCACTACTCCGCCATCGCAAACGACGGGGACCTCTCCCCCAAGGGCCGCGTCGACCTGGAGTCCGACGTCGCAAAGGCCCTCATCGACCACGAAACCACCCTCACCGAGCTGCTGGACCGCGACCAGAACAACGCCATGACCTTTGTGGGAGACGACATAGAGGGCGACTCCGTCATGTACGAGATCCTGGGCGTGCTTATCATCAGCATCTCGGCCTTCGTCTTCGTGGTACTGACGGGTGCCAGCATAGAGCAGGAGTCGGCCGTCATCGGCACCCTCCTTGCCAGCGGCTACCGCAAGCGGGAGCTGGTGCGCCACTACCTGGCCATGCCCGCGGTCGTGGGCATGGCCGCGACGGTCGCCGGTGCCATCGTGGGCAGGTTCGTGGTGATGGACGCCTGCAAGGACATGTACTACAACTCCTACAGCCTGCCGCCCTTCCGCGCCTACTTCTCGCTGGACGTCTTCTTGGCCACGACGGTACTTCCTGTGGCCATGCTCATCGTCATCTCCTGGCTGGGCATTCGCCGCAAGCTACGCGCGACGCCCCTGGCCTTCCTCCGCCACGAGGTGGGCCGCAAGTCCGCCACGGCCAGCGCCAGCCTGCCCGAACGCTGGGGCTTCGTGGCCCGCTTCCGCCTGCGCGTCTTCCTGCGCAACGCCTCGCACTTCGCGGTGCTCTTCCTGGGCATCGCCGTCTGCATGCTCATCGCTCTCTTTGCCATGTGCTTCATGCCACTGGTCCAGCACGTGGGTGGCCAGATGAGCGACTCCGTGGTGGCGGAACACCTCTACACCCTCAAGGCCCCGCTCGAGATAGACGTCACGGACGACCAGCTGGCGGTGGGTCACGCGCTCGACCTGCGCTCCACGTCCACCACGCCCACGGGCCTGAGCACGGAGGAACTGGCCGCCATCATGCTCTTCTCGCTGGACGACGACGGACCCAGCCTGCCCTCGGGTCATCTGCCCAACGGCTACCGCAACTCCCGGGAGGCGCTGGCGCAGGCAGAGAAGTTCAGCGCCACCACGCTCCAGGCCGATCGCCTATACAGCGACTCCAAGGAATCCGTGACGGTATACGGCATCGATGAGGGCTCCCGCTACTGGGACGTGGACGTGTCAGACGGCAGGATCTGCGTGGGGCGCGGCCTGGCCGCCAAGTGCGGCACCGGGGCCGGCCAGGCGCTTCAGCTCTACGACAAGTTCGCCGACAAGACATACACCATCAGCGTCTCCGGCGAGGTAGGCGAAGTGACCGACATGGGCGTCTACATGAGCCGCGAGACCTTTGCCAAGACCTTCGACGACCTGACGGGCGGAGACAGCCAGTGGTTCTGCGGCTACGCCTCCGACGAGCCCCTGGAGCTCACCCAGGCCTACGTGGCAGGCGAGACCACGCCCGAGGACATGCTCAAGATGGTGAACCAACTGGAGACCTCCATGGGTAGCGTCATGGTCTTCGTCATGATCTTGGCCGTGCCCTTCTCCGTCGTGGTAATCTTCCTGCTCACCAAGACCGTCATCGACAGGTCCTCCACGGCCATCGCCTACATGAAGGTCTTTGGCTACCACGACCGCGAGGTGGACAAGCTCTACATCCGGTCGATCACCATCACCGTTGCCATCTCACTCCTTCTCTGCCTGCCGCTGAACCACTTCATCCTCATCTGGCTCTTCCGCCTCGCCATGGCGTCCTACCCAGGCAACTACCCCCTGTGGATCCAGCCCGCCACCTACCTGGAGGCCATGGCACTGGAGTTTGGGGCCTACGTGCTGGTGGCCCTGCTGAACATGCGGCGCATTCGCAAGGTGCGACTGAGCGAGGCACTCAAGGTGCAGGAGTAAATAGAACTCTCCCAATCCTCCTGTTGACAGAGAATGTATAGCAGATATATCTTCCTGCAAAAGGAGGTTATCATGTCATACACCATGGATGCCGTGCAGATGAACACCCGCATCGACCGGACGCTCAAGCGCGAGGGGGACGCCGCCCTCGCTGCAGCTGGCTACACACCATCGCAGGCCGTCCGCGCCCTCTGGGAGATTGCGGTAAAGCTACGCAAGAGTCCCGAAAAGCTGCGGACGCTTCTATCAGGACCAGCTTCAAACTCCGTGACGCAAGAGCTTCAGAACAACCTCGTCAAGGAAATAACGTCTACAGAAGATGAGGGGCTCCGCGCACATAGGGAGCGCATCGCCTCTATCCAAAAGAGGTTCGCTGACCTTGGCATAGACACGTCCGTGCCATTCGCCGATGAGAAAAGCGATGAAGAAGCACTCGAGGCAGCATTGTTCGAAAGGTATTGGGAGGAGCACAAGTGAGTATGAAGGCCCCAATCCTAGTGCTAGATACCAATGTATGGCTCGACGATGCAATCGTGTGGCGCAAGGGGCACAAGAGCGCCGAGGATCTTATCTCCTATGCGAGAGAGCACGGTGTTGAACTAGCCTATGCGGTCACGACCATAAAGGATGTGTTCTACATAGCGGAACGGCAATTCAAGGAATACGCTCGCGAGATGCAGGGCACTCTCACAGAAGACGGTGCGGCAGCGTCCACAAACAACGCATGGGAAGTTGCAGAGGGACTCAACGACGTCGCCACACCCATAGCCATGGATGCGGCAGACGTTTGGATGGCTCGCAAGCTGCGATCGGTGCACAACGACCTAGAAGACAATTTGGTGATTGCCGCAGCCGAGCGCGCCAATGCAGACTACATCGTCACGTCCGATGCCAAACTGCTTCAGAATCCGCACGTACGCGCACTGACAGCAGCCGACATGCTCACGCACCTGCAGGTCTTTGCCGCTTAGGGCCATCCTCCCCTACGCTCCTTGGAACCGCAAAGCAAGGAGTCGGCGGGTGGGCGATGAGATTCGGCCCATAAGCCGCTGGGAAAGCACTCGGGCTGTGACCAGGGAGTCCAGCGTGGAATCCTGCATGGCCACATCCGCCACCGCACGGGCGATGTCGTTTGCGTCGCTCATGGCAATGGAGACGTTGGCTGCGGCCAGCGCCGGCGAGTCGTTGATGCCGTCCCCCACCATGGCAACGGTGTGACCGGCGGCCTTGAGGGCGTCCACATAGGAAGGCTGACTCCATCCAGCAACACCTGCGAGGACAGATGCTTGGGCGCAAGCCCTGCCTTCTGCGCCGCTCCTCTTTGATCCATATGGGCCAGCCCCTTGAAACATCAGTGCCTTGGACCCCGCCTGCGCTGACGGGGTCAGGCTTCTTGTCAACGATTCAATGCAACTGCAGGTCAGAGACCTGTGACGACTTACTACCCCAGAAAGAACGGTCCCCGTACCGGGGTACGGGGACCGTGTGCCGGCCTAAGCTAAGCCAGGATTCAGACCAGGTAGGCTGAGCTTACGCAGCCTCGACCTCGCTGAGGTTGTCGACGATCTTGTCGTCCTTGTGCTCGAACTTGGGCATGGGGCGGAAGAGCTGGAAGAGCATGAGTGCCAGCAGCGCAAACGCCACGATGGTCCAGAAGCCGAAGTTGCCAAAGACGAAGAGCTCGTAGAACTGGTTGATGAAGAGGCCGATGACCCAACCGAAGGCGCATTCGTAGCCAATGGCGAACGCGGTCCACTTGCCGGAGTCCATCTGGCGGCGAATGGTGCCCATGGCGGCGAAGCAGGGGGCGCAGAGCATGTTGAAGGCCACGAAGGCGCACATGGCACCGGCGTGCAGCGTGCCGTCGATGGTGAACATGTTGGCGAAGCCCTGCCACATGGCAACGGTGTTCTCGCTGGCGTCAGCACCAACACCGTACAGGACGCCGAAGGTGGAGACCAGGTTCTCCTTGGCGATGAGGGCGGAGATGGTGGAGGCGGTTGCCTGCCAGTTGCCGAAGCCAAGCGGGATGAAGAGCCAGCTCAGGGCACCACCAACACCGGCGAGCAGGGAGTAGTCCATGTAGTTCCCGGGCGCGGCCTCCATGCCGGGCAGGAAGCCGAAGGAGCCAGTGCCGCCCTCCCAGCCAGACATGCCGAAGTTGGAGAGGAACCACACGACGACGGCAGCGGCGAAGATGATGGTACCGGCCTTCTTGACGTAGGCGGAGACGCGCTCCCACACGTGCAGGAACCAAGAGCGGATGGAGGGGAAGTGGTAGTCAGGCAGCTCCATGACGAAGGGGACGGGGTCGCCCTCGAAGGGCTTGGTCTTCTTCAGCATGACGGCGCTGATGATGATGGCGACGATGCCCATGAAGTAGAACATGGGGGCAACCCACCAAGCGGCGTTGTCGGCACCGACGAGCACGCCCATGACCAGAGCGATGATCGGCAGCTTGGCGGAGCAAGGAATCATGGTCGTAAGCATGGCGGTCATGCGACGGTCGCGCTCGTTCTCGATGGTCTTGGTGGCAAGGACGCCAGGAACGCCGCAGCCAGAGGAGACGATCATGGGGATGAAGGACTTGCCGGACAGGCCGAAGCGGCGGAACAGGCGGTCCATGACGAAGGCGACACGGCTCATGTAGCCGCAGTCCTCAAGGAAGCACAGGGCGATGAAGAGGAAGAAGATCTGCGGGATGAAGCCCAGGACGGAGCCCACACCGCCGATGATGCCGTCGACCACGAGGGAGATGACGGCGTCAGAGGCGCCAGCGTTCGTGAGGGCATTGGTGGCAGCGGTGGGGATGGAGTCGATGAAGCCAGGGTAGTCGTGCTGGTCGGGCTCGGGGGTGGCGATGGCGGTCTCGAAGTCGTCGAGCGTCACGGAAGGCAGGGTGTCAAGCTCCTGGCCCTCAGCCAGAACGGGATTCTCGTCGGCGTCGAGCGTGGTGATGATGTTGCCCTCGGTGTCGACGTAGTTGCCGTCCCCATCCATGATGGGCACATCGGTGGCAACGACGTTGGCCTTCTCGGCCGCAGCCTCGAAGTCGGCGATGGTGGCCTCGTCCTCGGCGGTAGGCTCCTCGGCATTGATGGCGTCCTCGACGCCCTCGGTGTCAACACCAGCCTCCTCGGCAGCGGCAAGGAAGCCAGAGATCTGGTCGCCGTAGTGGTTCTCCTGCCAAGCGCCGTCGTCCTCCTCAAACTGGGCGGCGGACTCGCCGTTCATGTACCAGCCGTCGGCGAACAGGTTGTCGTTCACCCAGTCGGTGGCAGGGGTACCAACGGCAACCATGGCAAACCAGTATACGGCAATCATGATGGCCGCGAAGATGGGCAGGCCGAGCACGCGGTTGGTGACCACGCGGTCGATCTTCTCGGAGGTGGTCAGCTTCTTGGGGGCCTTCTTGACGCAGGCCTCCATGACGTCGGCGATCCACTCGTAGCGGTCGGAGGTAATGATGGACTCGGCGTCGTCGTCGCGCTCCTTCTCCACGGCGGCAATGACGGGCTCCAGCTCAGCCAGCTGCTGCTTGGAGAGGTTCAGCGGCTTGATGGCCTCGGCATCGCGCTCGAAGACCTTGATGGAGTACCAGCGCACCAGGTCGGGCGCGCAGGAACCCTGGATCTTCTCCGCAATGGTGGCCAGCGCGGACTCGACCTCGGGCGAGAAGCACTTGACACCGCCGTTGGCCTTGCCGGCCTTGCCAGCCGCCACGGCGTCGTTCACGAGCTCGTCCAGGTTCTTGTTGTGCAGCGCGGAGACCTCCACGACCTCTGCGCCCAGGCGCTCGGAGAGTGCCTTGGAGTCGATGACGTCACCGCGCTCCTTCAGCAGGTCGCACATGTTGAGGCCGATGACCGTGGGACGGCCAGCCTCCAGCACCTGCGTGGTGAGGTAGAGGTTGCGCTCCAGGTTGGTCACGTCGATGAGGTCGATGATCGCGTCGGGCTTCTCGTTGACGATGTAGTCACGCGAGACGACCTCTTCCGGGGAGTACGGGGAGAGGGAGTAGATGCCGGGGAGGTCGACGAAGGTAACTGCCTTGTCCTTGCGCCACTCGGCCTGCTTCTTCTCAACCGTTACGCCGGGCCAGTTGCCGACGTAGCCGTTCGAACCAGTGAGCTGGTTGAACAGCGTGGTCTTGCCGCAGTTGGGGTTGCCAGCAAGACCGATGAAAGTCTTTTCCGCCATTCCTTGCCTTTCGTTGCTAGGTTTGTGGGCTTGCGCCCTCCTACCCTGCCGTCTTTTCCCGGATGGTGCCCGGGTGCGAGCCCCTGCTGCGGAACCGCGGTGTGGCTCGAGACGGACTTATTGGTGCCTTCCGGCCATGTGGCCGCACTAGGCGACCTGGCTGACCTCCACGTTCTGGGCCTCGTCCTTGCGGAGCGAGAGCTCGTAACCGCGCACGGTCACCTCAATGGGATCGCCCAGAGGTGCGACCTTGCGCACGTACACGGACGCGCCCTTGGTAAGGCCCATGTCCATGATGCGGCGCTTGATGGCACCGGTGCCGGTCAGCTTGCTGACCACGCAGGTCTGCCCGACCTTCACATCCCTTAGAGTTGCCATTGTTCCCCTTTCTTCCAACAAAAGAACCGGCCAGAGGAGCCTGGCCGGAGTAGAACCGATTGCCGTTCCCAAGCGCTGCCACTAGGCGGTGGTGATGTGCTTGGCCATGTCGCGCCCAATGCCAAAGGTGGCGCCCTTGACGTTCACAATGACGTCACCATTTACGCGGGAGACGACCTTGACCTGCGCGCCCTCCACGAAGCCAAGCTCCGCCAGGTGCTGCCGCAGCTCAGGATTGCCCTTGACACGGGCAACGGTCGCCGTCTGGCCTTCGCTCACCATGGAAAGCGGAAGCTGTGCGCCACTTACGTGCACGTTTGCTGCCATGCTGCTCTCCTCGCCGAAGACCGCTGCCGTCTCTGCCATCTGAACCACTCCTCGACAATACAGCCCCGCTCGCGAGACACACGAGTTGGCAGTGGTTAACTACAGAGTCGATTATAGGATGAAATGCCATACGCGCAAGGGGCTATTGTAGCTTAGTCTAACTTTTTTGCATGTTAGAGCTAGACAATTCTTGGCTAGCATCCACCTGCTATTCTGAGGATTTCTGCACTAAACTCCCTTCAAGTGAGTTTTCCCAGGCTACTCTACGTTGCCTCTTGCCCGCACTGGTTGTGCTCTCCTGCGTTTGTCATGATTACCCATCGCTCACTTACGTTCATGTAAGCCAAGTCGTACTCAACCACTGCGCGAGGCAAGAATGACGAGAAGGCCGGTACCCACCCCCAGGGGGTGGGTACCGGCCTCGCTGCTTGCGGTTGTACGTTTGTGCAGGTAGATGGCTTGCTAGGCTCGCACGGTCATCAGAACTCGGTACCCACCCAAGAGGGTGGGTACCGTCAATCGGCCGTTTGGCCCTGCCGTTTGGCCGCTCGGCCCAAGCGCGTCACCCGGTGTTCTGCAGGCCGGCGGCAACGCCGGACACGGTGCAGAGGATGAGGAAGATCAGCCGCTCGCGCTCCTCCGGCGTGAGGGTGTCGTTCTCCAGCCGCAGCCTGGCCAGGGCGCGCACCTGCGCGATGGAGAGGGCGTTCACGAAGGGCAGCCTCACGCGTACCACCGGCCCCAGCACGTGGCGGTGCTGCAGCGGGTACTCCTCGTCCAAGATGGCCAGCACCCACTTCTTGGTGAGTGCCATCTCGTCCAAGACCTTCTGGGACAGGTCGTCGCGGCCGCCCAGCGCCAGATACAGACGGGCAATGCCGTCGTCGGTCTTGGCAAGCGACATCTCTATGTTGTCGATGAAGGTGGTGAAGAGTGGCCACTCCTCGTAGGCCTTCCTCAGCTGAGCCAGGTCACCGAAGCGCTCGCACGCCGTGCCCAAACCGTACCAGGCGGCAAGGTTGATGCGCGCCTGGCTCCACGAGAAGATCCAGGGAATGGTGCGCAGGTCGTCCAGGGACTTGGCGCCCAGGCCACGCTTGGCGGGCCGGCTGCCAATGGGCAGCAGGCCAATCTCAGTCAGGGGCGTGACGGTGGAGAACCACTCCGCGAAGCCATCCGTGTTCAGCAGGTCAAGGTAGCGCTCGCGGGAGTAACGCTCCAGCTTGGCAGAGAGGCCAGCGTAGGCCTCCGTGGTCTCCGTGTTGCGCCACTCTATGGACGGGGCGGAGTTAAGCATGGTTGCCGCGGCAACGGACTCCACGTGGCGACGGGCCAGCGTGGGGTTGCCGTAGCGGGCGAAGATGACCTCTCCCTGCTCCGTGAGCTTGAAGCAGCAGTTGACGGACCCCTTGGGCTGGGCCAGCACCGCGTGGTTGGCCGGGCCGCCGCCGCGGCCCACGGCACCGCCGCGCCCGTGCATGAGCACCAGGTCAATGCGGTTGCGCTTGGCCCACTCCGCAATGCGTGCCTGCGCCTCGTGCAGCACCAGCGTGGCGGACGTGGGGCCGGCGTCCTTGGAGGAGTCCGAGTAGCCCAGCATGACCTCCAGCTTGCGACCGGTGGCGGCCAGGCGCAGCCGCACGTCGGGCAGGGCGATCATCTGGTCCAGCGTGTCAACCGCGTTCTCCAGGTCCTCCACCTGCTCGAAGAGGGGGATGACGTCCAGCGTGGGCACGTCCTCCTGGTGGGCGAAGGCCAGGCGCGCCAGCTCGTACACGTCGGCCACGTTCTGGGCGGACTTGGTGAAGGAGATGATGTAGCGCCGCGCCGCGTTGACGCCGTTGCGGCGCTGGATATAGCCAATGGCACGGAAGGTGTCCAGCACCTCCCTGGTCATGGGGTCAAGCTCGCCGCGCTGGCCCCAGCGGCCGTGCTCGCGAATGTCCTCCAGGGCCCGGGTGTGCACCAACGAGTGCTGGCGGAACTCCATCTGCACCATGTTGAAGCCGAAGGTCTGTGCCTGCCAAAGCAGAGTCTGAACCGGGCCGTAGGCCGTGCGGGGCGCGCCGCCGCGGGCAAGCGAGTCCTGCACCACCTTGAGGTCGGCAATGTACTCGTCGCAGTCTGCGTACATTACGTCCGCGTCGCGCGTGATGGTGCCCTCCAGCCGGTTGGCCATGACCAGCATGGTGGCGCGGTGCGGCTCTGAGGTGGAGAGGACCTCCGCGCGCTTGGTCAGCTCCTCGCTCATCTCCACCTGATGGTTCCACAGGTTCTGCAACTCCGGCGTGGGCTTGGTGCTGCCGGCCTCAAGCGTGAGGTTGCGGCCCACGCGGCGCGTCTCCTCTGCCAGGGCCTGCAGCATGTGCACGCGGAACTTCTCGGCCACATTGCGGCTGACCTTGGCGGTGACGTTGGGGTTGCCGTCGCGGTCGGACCCGATCCAGCTGCCCAGCCTGAAGAAGGCGGGGCACACGGGCGGGACGGTTCCGGCCTTGTCGCCCAGCTCCCAGTCGTCGAAGCGGCGGTAGACCTCGGGCACCATTCGGAACAGGGTGTTGTCGAAGATGTCGATGATGGTGTCGGACTCCTCCACCGGCGTCGGCTTCTTGAGGGCGATGGGGGAGGTGCGGAAGAGGGCGTCAATCTCCTGCAGCATCTTGCGCTCGTTCTCGCGCAGGGCGTTGCCAGCCAGGTGCGAGCGCTCGTCCAGGAGGCCGGAGATGCGGCGTATCTTGCCCGTCACGGCCTTGCGGCGCGCCTCCGTGGGGTGCGCCGTGAACACGGGGTGGAACTCCAGCTGGTCCAGCAGTGCGTTAGCGCGGCCCTGGCCCATCTCGTCAATGAGCTGCTGGTAGGAAACCGTGAGCTCATTGACGGGGTCGGCGCTCTGGCTGGTGTCCGCCGCTTCCTCGCGGGTGCGCAGGGATGTCACGCGGTAGTGCTCCTCTGCCGCGTTGGCAAGGTGGAAGAAGGTCGCGAAGGCGCGCACCAGCATCTGCGCGCGGTCCAGCGAGATGCCATCGATGATGCCCACCGCGTCCTCGAAGGCGGCAGAGGTCGACGCCTCGTCCTTGCCGTAGGTGGTCTCAATCGTGTCCGCCAGGAGGTTGTCGAACGACTCCCGCAGCTCGTGGTCGTACTCGTCCAAGACCTTGCGCACAAGGCGAAGGAAGAGCAGAAGGTCCTCTCGCAGCTCCTCCGGAATGTCTGCGCTTGCCAAACCTGCATCGGGGTTGCGCCAGCCAAGCTTCTTCATGACCTGCGGCTGCTCCAAGTCTGAGGTTTCGTCCTTCTCTGCCATGGTTCCTCCTGGTGCACAGATCCGATTATTCGGTCCCCAGCAAAGGGAACAATCAAGCACCTTCAACATACTTGTTTTCGGTGGACGGCGTCAAATTGTCGCTGAAAATGAAATCATGCGTTCACAGGCGCACGACAAACGCTTCACACAGCGTCACGAGGGCGAGTGGCAACACGTGAAACGGGTACAAGGATCTGACGGACTACAATCAACGCCATGCAGAACGCCGAGCGCAGCACCTTCGCCCAGGGGCCACCGCGCACCGAAGGGATTCTAATATGATCAGGGACCGCATAGAGAGCAGGCGCCGCGCAAGGCAGCGCGAGAGGATTCGCGCAGAGCGCAAGCGGCAGGAGCACCCCGTGGGTTCGGTCGGCCCCAACGGGACCGTCCTGGTCAGACCCAAGAAGAAGTCCTGGCTTTCGCGCATAGCCGGCCAGTGGTGGGAGAGGCTCGCCAGTGCCATCTACAACAGGGACTTCTCCGGCCAGGCGGAGCAGTACGACGCCGGCAGCGGCGTCCTTGACTACATGCTGAACACCGCGGGTCAGGGCCTGTGGGGCGCCGTGTTCCCCCTGCTCACCATCATTGCGACGCAGCTTTCCGGCGCCGAGCAGGCCGGCATGTTCTCCATGGCGTTCGTCACGGCAACCCTACTCATGTATGTGGGCAACTACGGCGTGCGGACCTTCCAGGTCTCGGACATAGAGGAGACGGAGTCCTTTGGCGCCTACATGATCCAGCGCTTCCTGACCGTCACCCTCATGCTGGTGGCCTCATGGGTTTACCTGCGCGTTCGCGGCTACAGCGGGGACATGCTCGTCATTTGCGAGGGTGCCATCGTCTACCGCGCGGTCGACGCCCTGGCAGACGTATACGAGGGGCGCCTGCAGCAGGAGGACAAGCTCTACCTCTCGGGCATCTCCATGGGGCTGCGGTCCGGCCTCGCCGTCGTGGTGTTCACCCTGCTCCTCTTCGTGACGCGCAACCTGAGGCTGGCCTCCCTCTCCCTGGCAGTCGTGGCCGTGGCCACCCTGGTGCTGGTCACCATTCCGCTCACCCTCTTCGAGACGGACCGCTCGCGCAAGTGGGACCTGGTTGAGGTGCGAGAGATCTTCGTCGACTGCTTCCCCGCCTTCGCGGCGACCCTCCTCTACGCCCTGGTAGACAACCTGCCCAAGTACGCCATGGAGGCCAGTCTCCCCTACGACGACCAGGTGTACTTCAACGCCATCTACTTCGGCTCCAACGCCATCCTCATGGCGGGCGGCTTCGTGTACAAGCCGCAGCTGCTGAGGATTGCCGAGCTCTGGAACGACCGCAGCCGTCGCGGCCGGTTTGACCTGCTGCTCGTTGCCATGCTCGCCACCATGGCGGTCATCGCCGCCGTCATGTTCGTGTTCGTGGCCACCATCGGCATCCCGCTGAACGGCCTTTTGTACGCCACGGACTTCGAGCGCTTCCGCACGCAGAGCTACCTCATGGTTGCCGCCGGCGGCCTGGCCGCGTGCATCGACCTCCTGTTCCAGGTGCTCACCGTCCTGCGCCACCAGGCAGTGGCAACGCGCATCTACGGCATCGCCTTCCTGGTATCCGTCGTGCTGTCCGTGGTCTTCGTGCGCACCATGGGCTTCAACGGCGCCGTGTACGCCTACCTGGTCTCGCACCTGGCACTCTTCGGCATGCTCGTCGCCCAGTACGTTGTCATTCGCGTGGGGAGCTAGATGAGACACGGGGACGGTCCTTTTGTCTCATTGCATGCTTGATGGGATGGCGCCCGACCGCAGGCATTCGCGCGGTCGGGCGCCATCTTGCTGGCAGTAGCCGAGGGAAAGGGACCCAGTAGGCCCAGCTAGGCAGCAAGGTCCAAGCTGTTACTCTCGTCAGAGGCTGACTCGGGCATCGCCGTCCGTGCCTCCGACATCTCTGCTTCCACCGCCTCTGGCTCCGGGTCCTCCACGGGCAAGATGGGGACCGGGTCGGCCTCCGCAAGCGTCCCAGACAGGGAATCGAGCTCGGGGTCATACCCGCCACCCAGCACCTCCTGGCAGAACCCGTCCACCCACGCGGGGGTGCAGTCCGTGCTGTCCGTCCAGACGCCAACGTTGGTGGCCGCCAGCTCATCCGTGTAGTCGCGCAGGAGGTAGGTGGTGAAGTCCGCGCCCAGCCCCTTGTGGCAAACAACCGGCACGAAGGCGTAGTCACCCACGGAGCAGGTTCCGTCTGCGGCCTTGGTGAGCGTGACTTCCGCCATTCCGCCCACCAGGCTGGGGCTGTTGGGCTGGTTGCTCACGAAGTTGCCAACGGACCAGAAGCAGAGCATGCCGCTGCCGTCCGGCCGCGCCAGCACCTCCACGGGCTCAATCACGTGCGGATGTCCGCCAATGACCACGTCCACGCCCTCCTCGGCAAAGACTTGCGCCCACGCCCGCTGCTCGTCCGAGGGCTGCAGCTCGTACTCCACGCCCCAGTGGGGGAAGACGACCACCATGTCCGCCTGCTGCCTTGCCGCGCGTATGGCCGCGCGCACGTCCTGCTCGTGCGCTTGGTCCAGCAGCGCGACGGCCCCCTGCGGGTCCTCGTAGCCGTTCAGGTCGTAGGTGAAGTTGAGAAGCGCCACCCTGAAGCCGTCCTTCTCGTACACGTAGGGGGCGTAGGGGCTGGCGGCCGCGTCCGCAGTCGGGTCCACGCAGCCAATGGTTCGAACGCCCGGGTACGTCTGGCCCCAGTAGGCAAGCTCTGCGTGAATGCCCTCGTAACCCATGTCCATGGTGTGGTTGGACGCCTTGAGCACGACGTTGAAGCCTGCCTTGGCGGTGGCGTCGTTGAACGCCAGCGGCGCGTTGAAGCTGGGGTAGCCGCTGTAGCCGAAGTCCGCGCCGGCAGTGGGGGTCTCTTGGTTCACGACGCGCAGGTCAAAGCCAGCAAGCTCCTCCCCCACGTGCGCATATATGTGGTCGTAGTTATAGGTGCCGTCCTCCCGGTAGCCGCTTTCAACCAGCGGCATGTGCTTCAGGATGTCCCCCACCATGACCAAGCGGACCTGCACGGGCTCCGCCTGCGGCTCTGCCGAGCTGCCGGCACCCGCCTGCGCAGACCCTTGCTGGGACTGCGGCGCACTCGGCAGCAACTGAGGACCCTGCGGAGTGCTGCCCGGTTGGACAAGCGCTCGGGCGCCAACCGCAAGCGCGCATGCAAACGCCACCAAGAGCAGGACCCCCTCCGCAATGTGGCGACGATGGCGCCGGCGACGGCGAGCGTACACGACCTCCGCCGGAGGATACCCATAGCGCAGCGCCGGCCCACGGCTGCGATTGGCACTCTTGGCGTGCCTTGCGCCTTTTGCCACGCGCTTGCCTGCAGGCTCCTGCTGATGCTTCGTAGTCATGGGATCTCCCGGTGCCTTATGCGCCAATCATTACCATGCTAGCCCACGAACGCTAATTTCCAGTACACACATACCGCCCGTTTGCTCTACTTTTTCTTGGAAGTAAACCGTTTTTGTGTGTAACCAAAACCACTATGGGAAGGCTTCTGGCCACCGAAAGCGTGCATGTGCGGGCGAAACAATGCCGGCAAAGACCGCTCGGCCGATGCGAAAAACCTGATCTTCCCTTGGAACCCGTTGTGTATGGATGATGTTGAAAACTGTCTAAGCGAGCTGGCGCACGCAGCGTGACAATCGGCGCCCTCCGACCTGCGGCTCAGGTGGGACGACGCGTGACGCCCTGCCGGCGACCCCTGCGGGCCCCTGGACAGTTCAACCTGCCCTGGCTGGGCGAGCGAGCCGAGCGCACGCGACGGACGCGCCCGCGGAGGACCATGAGTCGGGAACCGGGCACCGGGAAGGGAAGCCAACCAACCGCAGGTAGGAGAGTCCGGAAAACCCGAGGGGGCAGTCACCAACCCAATGGGTTGGGAGGAGAGGCAGAAGGTCAATGGGACGCTCGGGACATCCAAGTTATGGACAGTTCATCCAATGAACCGTACCACCAAGTAAAGGCACCCACCCGGGAACCAGGATGGGCGCCACGCATCAAACGTGAGATGAGACAAAAGGTACGTCCCCGTGTCTCATTACAGGATGCGGAGGGAGACTTCCTTCAGCTGCTTGCCACAGACCTCGCTCGGCGCACCAGACATGAGGTCGGAACCGAAGCTGGTCTTCGAGAAGGCCATGACCTTGCGCATGGAGTCGGACTTGGTCAGCAACATGCAAACACGGTCCATTCCTAAGACATAGAAGAGCCTGCATTCGACAGTAGCGCGACTACGGGCTTGCTGTTATCTGGGCCTTCTATTAGGATGCAGAGGAACCTGAATCCTTGGTGGATACCACTGGCTGGCCGGAAATGGACTTCACGTTCAGGGTTATCGCACTGATTGACTGCGACTCAACCAGATTATCGTATTCTGTCCCGTCATCCTTCTTCCGAAACACGTACTCAATCTCCGTGTTCGGCTCGACGTTTTGACCCGTGATGACGTACTGCTTCAGCACAGTTTCGTCGGTGGTGTCGATATAGCTCCCGTCCTCCGCTACAGGGTTCAGCTGAACATACCCTTGTCCGTAGGCATCCATGAGGTTCCCACCCAAAGATATATACCCGGCAGAATAGAGATTCTTACCAACGTAGCTCCTGACATACTGCGTATACTTGTCCGGTGTTGGGGTGGTCGTTACAAGGTCAACCTGCGGATCCACGTCGCCAACCTTCTTCACCAGAAGGTCAATCTTTTCAATGCTCTGCCAGTCCGTCAGGTTGTCATACTCGTTGCCCTCTTCGTCCTTCTTGTACGTTACCTTGATTTCGGTGTTCGGCTCGACGGACTGCTTGACCACTACGTAGTTCTTTAGCCCTTCCTCATCCTCACCACCGACATACGTGCCGTCCGCAGTGACGAACACGGCCTCCAGGTAGCAATTCTGAATCTGAATCATGCGCTTACCAGCAAGAGAGGTATATCCGATCGAGGCTGCGTTCATGCCAACGTACTTGTCCACATAATATGTGTACTTGTCAGGCGATGTCTTAAGGACGAACGGAGTATCTGCTGTTGTGGTCGATGACGGCACAGATGCAGACCCGTTCGAATCAGACCCGGAAGACGTTGAACCCCCCCCCGCAGGCCACCAAAGATAGCGACACTGCCATGACGCAGATAAATGAAAGTACCTTCTTCATAGCTTCATCCTTCCCAGCACAGTGACAGCATTCGCCAGAAGATGCGAGGGCATCCCGGGGAGTCTCCCCATTAGCCGGATTCTCACCCATACATTCGCCTATCTGCATCCTTCTGAATGCTTTGGCCCATTTCACTGCAGTTTACCTGAATGGCCAACAGACGGCGTCAAATGTGTCGCCAACGTCATAGCAATCGCCTGGTCGCTAAGGTTGCGGAGGTAAGCGGCGACGAAGTGACTTTCTTGCACTACACCGCCATCAGATACCCCAGCGAGCTCGTCCCGCCGTCGATCCTCATATAAGCCACCGTCATCCTGGATGACGAGTACTCCTTCAAGTCTCCACCCATCACGACCGTGGACAGCATGAAGCCCGCGTCAATATATACGGTCATTAGTGCCGTGTGCTCGAGAGAAGATGAGTGAAGGTACAGGATATCGGTACCCTTAAGAAAAGAAACCGACTTAACACGCCACGCTCTCCACGTTCCTACAGACCATGTGCTTCATGGCAGTTAGGTCGTATAGGGAGGACCATCAACTGGAGTCTACGAAGTCCGTCGAAATCCAAGGAGTGCCCCCAGCTCACGAAATTCGAAGGCCCTTGGATTTCGAAACTATCCGAACGCTCTTAGAACCCCAAAGCTTCCAGACCATCTAGGTATGCACTTTGCTGCGGCAAAGCACCTTCTTACGATAGTTCTTGCACAGACTCACCCGGCGCAAGGTCCAATCGTCATGCGGAGAACGTTTTCACATGTGATTACACCTTTTGGAGAATCCGAAATGTAGCAAGACCTGCTGATGCTTCCTGCCGATAGAGTCTCCTGGTGCCCTTTGGGCGATTCGACCACCACTCTAGCCCACGGATGCCAGTATGGAGGTACACGCTCAGAGCCCATTTCGCACGGCATTGGGCGTGTGAACCGGTTTCAGTATGCGCCACAAGAACTTAGCAGGCACAAGAAGGCGCCCACCCGGGGACCCCGGATGGGCGCCACACACCAAACGCGAAATGAGACAAAAGGTGCGTCCCCGTGTCTCATTGCAATGAGACGCGAGAACCGGCCCCGCGTCTCACTACAGGATGCGGAGGGAGACTTCCTTCAGCTGCTTGCCGGAGACCTCGCTGGGCGCGCCGGACATGAGGTCTGAGCCGGAGCTGGTCTTGGGGAAGGCCATGACCTCGCGGATGGAGTCGGACTTGGTCAGCAGCATGCAGACGCGGTCCAGGCCCAGCGCAAAGCCGCCCATGGGGGGCGCACCGTAGCGCAGCGCCTCCATGAGGAAGCCGAACTGCGCCTCCGCGCGCTCCTCGGTGAAGCCCAGCTTCTCCAGGATCCTCATCTGCAGGTCGGCGTTGTGGATACGCATGCCGCCGCCGCCGGCCTCGAAGCCGTCCATGACGAAGTCGTAGGTCCAGGAGCCGACGGAGAGCGGGTCGGAGTCAAGACGCTCGATGTCCGTCTCTATGGGCTGGGTGAAGGGCTGGTGCTCCGCGGCGTAGGCCTTGCGGTCCTCGTCCCAGTGGAAGAGCGGGAAGTTGACCACCCACAGGAAGTCGTGCCCCTCGCGCGGGAGCTCCAGCGCGTCGGCCATGTGGTTGCGCATGCCACCCAAGATCTCGTCCGCCGTCTTCCGGTCAGCCACGGCAAACATGACCAGGTCGCCGGGCTCCACGTCCATCTCGGCCTTGAGGGCGGCCATCTCCTCCTCAGAGAAGAACTTGACGATGGGGCTGGTGACCTTGCCGTCCTCGCGGAAGGCGATGTAGGCCAGGCCCTTTGCGCCGAAGGTGGCTGCCACGTCTGCCAGCTTGTCAATCTGCGCGCGGGGCCACTTGCCGGCGCCCTTGGCGTTGATGGCCTTCACGTACTGGCCCTCGGTCTTGGCCGCGGTGGCAAAGAGCTTGAACTTGGACTGGGCGAAGATGGAGGTCACGTCGTGCAGGTGCATGCCGAAGCGGGTGTCCGGCTTGTCTATGCCGTAGGTGTCCATGGCGTCCCAGTAGTTGATGCGGCGCAGCGGGGTGGGCATGTCCACGCCCACCTTGGCAAAGGCGTCCCTCAGCACCTCCTCCAGGGCACCCATGACGTCGTCCTCCGTGACGAAGGACATCTCAATGTCCACCTGCGTGAACTCGGGCTGACGGTCCGCGCGAAGGTCCTCGTCGCGGAAGCACTTGGCAACCTGGTAGTAGCGCTCCACGCCACCCACCATAAGCAGCTGCTTCAGCAGCTGGGGGGACTGGGGCAGGGCGTAGAAGTGGCCGGGCTGCGTGCGGCTGGGCACCAGGAAGTCACGCGCGCCCTCGGGCGTGGACTTGAAGAGCGAGGGGGTCTCCACCTCCATGAACTGGCGGTTGTGGAGCGCCTCCCGAATGGCAAAGGTGAAGTCCGAGCGAAGCTGCATGTTGGCCATCATCTTCGGACGGCGCAGGTCAAGGTAGCGGTAGCGCAGGCGCACGTCCTCCGACGCGTCCACGTGGTCCTCAATCTGGAAGGCGGGCGTCTTGGAGGTGTTGAGCACCTCCAGCTCGGACACCAGGACCTCAATGTGGCCGGTGGCCAGCTTCTCGTTGTCCTGGCCCTCCGGGCGCTGGCGCACGGTGCCGGTGACCTTGATTGGCCACTCGGAGCGAACGCGCTCGGCCGCGTGGAAGGCGGTGCCGCCGGAATGCTCCGGGTCGAAGGAGATCTGCGTCACGCCGGCGCGGTCGCGCAGGTCAATGAAGATGAGGCCGCCGTGGTCACGGCGGTGCCAGACCCAACCGGTAAGGGTGACGGTCTCGCCAATGTTCTGGGGGCGAAGCTCGCCGCAGGTGTGGGTGTGCAGGGAGTACGTGGGCATGCAAGTCCTTCCGTCTAACCCGCCCCGTGTCGTCCGGGCGGTAAACCAGCAGAAGGCGCCACTCCGTAGACGGCGGAAGGCGCGCAGTGTTGCATTGTACTACGCATGCCCACGTTGCGTTAAGATGCAGAGGATTCCATATCGTAATGAAATCAAGGATGCGACCATGCCCAAACATTTCTCAAACGCGGCAAGCGGCAAGCATTTCAAGAGCGACGGAACCACCCCGGACGAGGCTGACCTGCGGGAAGGCCCACAGCCCAACCCGCCGGCGGAGCAGAAACCCGAAGAGCAGGCCGACGACGCCCAGGACCCCACGAACGCCATGCCCGCGGTTCATGTGCCCGCACCTGCGGCGAAGGACCAGGCAACCGTCCTGGCGGCAGCCCCGCCCGTCCCCCCCTCCACCCAGCCGGCACAGGCGCCGGTGGGCGAGCTCTACCCGGAGACCCACCCCCTGCCAGCGGCCGAAGCCAGCCAAGGCCCCACGCAAAGGGCGCAGGCTCCCCTGCCGGACGTGCCCACGCAGACCCTGCGCAAGCGCGAGGTTGCCAGGGTGAGCATAGACCACGGCGCCCTGCGCAACGACGCCAAGGCAGGCGCCTACCTGACCAAGCGGCAGGCCAACCGCAACCCGGAGGTATCCCGCCGCCGGCACCGCGCCTTCTTCGTCGGCTTCTTCCTGATCCTCTTTGCCGCGCTGGTGGCAGGCGGGGCCTACGCGGTGTACGAGGTCACCAAGCCGGCGCAGAACGAGAACCCCCAGCAGGACCTGGACACCGCCACCATCCAGAAGGGCGAGTTCCTGGAGACCATACCCGCCTCGGTCACCCTGGAACCCGTGAACTCCGCAAACGTCGTGCCGGAGGTCACGGGCACGGTTGCCAGCTCCTCGGTTGCCGAGGGCACGCACGTGGCACAGGGCGACACCCTGCTCGTAATCTCCAACCCAGAGATAGACAAGGCGGAGTCTGACGCCAAGACCAAGCTCGACGAGGCGAAGGGCGACATCGAGGCAAAGACCAAGGCGGTGGAGGACGCCACCAAGGCGCTGACGGAGGCGCAGCAGCCCATCGTCCAGGCCTGGTCGTCCATCCAGAGCATCGTGAGCAGCGCAGGCGGCAGCACGCCGGCGGCGCAGCAGCTCACCATAGACACCAACGACGACGGCAAGCCGGACGCGGCAGACCTCAACGGCGACGGAAAGCCGGACGCGTTCGATACCACCGGCGACGGCAAGGTAGACCACGTGGACACCACCGGGGACGGCAAGGCCGACTCCGTGGACCTCAACGCCGACGGCAAGGCGGACATAGTGGACAGCGACGGCGACGGCATCGCCGACACCGCCAACGCCGACGACCTCATGAAGGGGCTGGACACCTCCAAGCTCTCCAGCCCCATGAAGACGCTGCTCTCTGGGGACGAGACCCAGCTCAGGAGCTCCATCGACCAGCTGAGCAACGCCCGCACCGTCCTCGCCTCCGCAAAGTCCACCCTCAAGAGCGCCCAGGACGGCCTGAAGAACTACCAGGACGCCTACGACCGGGCGGTCGCCCAGCGCAAGAAGCTCACCGTCACGGCACCCATCTCCGGCACCATAACCGATGCCAACTCCGACGTGGCGGTTGGAGACACCGTCAGCACCACGTCCGCGCTCTGCACCATAGAGGACACCAGCCAACTCGTGATCCAGGTGCCCGCAACCGACAGCCAGGTTAGCAAGGCGCAGGTTGGCCAGGAGGTCAGGATCAGCTTCCCGGACGTCCCCGACCTCCAGGTAACCAGCACCGTTGCAGAGGTCGGCACCAGCACCATAACCACCAGCTCCGGCGGGCACGCCTTCCCGCTGAGGGTGGTCATAGGCGACCCGGACCCCGCGCTCAAGGTGGGCATGCAGGCGGACGCCCAGGTCATACTGCAGAGCATCCCGGACTCCCTGATCGTGCCGCTGGAGGCGCTTGACGCGGACTCCACCGGAACCTACCTCAACGTGCTCCTGGACCCCACGCGCGGAATCGAGACCCGCATTCCCGTCACGGTGGTTGCCACGAACGCCACGCAGGCGGCCGTCTCGGCCCCCAACATCCAGGCGGACACCACGGTCATCCTGGGTGGCGGCAGCTCCGACCCCTCCTCTGGCAGCGACGCCGGCTCCAGCGCCGCCACGCAGGGCGACGCAGCGGGATCCTCGGCCCCAGAGGCCACCACGGCAGGCTAGGAAGTCAGACGGAGGCACGAAGATGCACTACAGCGTGGCTGTTTTCGACTTGGACGGAACGCTTCTGGACACGAGCGCCGACCTGCAGGCGTCCGTGAACTACGCGCTGCTGAGGAACGGCCTCCCCACGCGCTCGCGCGAGGAGGTCAAGGCCTTCATAGGGAACGGCATTCGCAGGCTCGTTGGCCTGGCGGTGCCCGCCGGCACCCCCGCCGAGGTGACCAGCCGCGTCTTCCAGGACTTCAGCGCGCACTACGCCGAGCACAGCCTGGACCGCACCGCTCCCTACGACGGCATACCAGAGCTTCTTGCCGCGCTCAGGGCTGACGGCGTGCCCTGCTGCGTGGTCTCCAACAAGGTGGACTCGGCCGTTCAGGTGCTCATCCGCCGCTTCTTCCCGGGGCTCTTCGACGTGGTGGTTGGCGAGCGCGAGGCGGAGGGCATTCGCCGCAAGCCGGCGCCCGACACCGTGCTCGCCTGCATGCGCGAGCTTGGGGTCAGCCCGCGGGAGTGCGTCTACATTGGGGACTCCGAGGTCGACCTCGCCACCGCAAGCAACGCAGGGTGCGACTGCATCTCTGTGACGTGGGGTTTCAGGAGCGAGGCGGAACTGCTGGAATCTGGTGCCACGGTGCTTGCCCACAACCCGCCAGACCTGCGGGCATTGGTTGTTTAGTAATCAAACTTGCATCAATTTTGCCAGGCGTTGGCCGCCTTGGGAGCAATGTTCGTCCACCTTCGTTCCGCTTGTTTACCACAACCTGACCAAAAGTGTGCAAGAAATCGGCCTGCCGCACTATACCTAACGCTCGCCTAACTCGACGAAACTGTTGGTCTGCAACCCCACCCAGCGGGGTACTATCTGTTCATGTACAGGTCTGGCCCTTTGATTGAAAGGAATGACCATGGGAAAGATCGCTCAGGAGAAGCTCGACATCAATTACGACGAGCTGGCAGATTACCTGCATGTCAACCATTCCGTATACATGAAGTGCGGTTCGAAGGTCTATTACCTCACCGACGTCAACTATGAGGCATGGCGCGCGCAGGACACCAGCATTCGCAACAGCAAGAACCATTTCGTCGACTGCAGCGACCTCGTTCCCACGGTGGACGAGTTCCTCTCCCTCCCCTTCGTTGACGGCCACACCATCAAGGAGGTCTTCGACCACTGCGAGTTCTACCCCTCCACCAAAGGCGTGAAGGCGTAAGGCAGGTCCTTCGCCAGGCGCAAGCCGTCAAAGCGCAACAAGCAGGGCGGGGTGCGGTCCACAAGCCGCGCCCCGCCCTTTTCTGCCTTGGGTCCGTTACCGTGCGCAACGGCAGGCAAACCGGTGCCGCCAGGCGCCAAGGGCACCCGGCGGCACCGCCCCTGCCTACTCCTTGCCCTTCTCCTTGATCATTGCGGCATCCGTCTCCGCAATCTCGTGGTCACCGAAGTTGACCTTGTCCTCGGGCCGCTCCAGGGTGGGGATCAGCATGCGGAAGCCGTTCTCGGTGGCATTCTGGCGCGAGGACCGCTTGGCGTAGCGCTTCACGGCGGCCGCGGACTTGTTGATGGCAACCAGGGTGCCGGCGCCGGCAACGCAGCCGCCCGGGCAGGCCATGCCCTCCAGCAGGTAACCGTCGTACTTGCCCTTGGCCGCGTCCTTCATCATCTTGCGGCACTCCTCCAGGCCCTCGGCGTTGGCAATCTTGATCTCCATGCCCGGGTGCTCGCGGTGAATGGCGTTGACGACGGCGCTTGCCACGCCACCGGCCACGGCAAAGCCGCGGCCGTCGGCGGAGGCCTGGTCAAAGTCGGAGCCCTCGTCGGTGAGCTTCAGGTAGTCAATGCCCTTGGCGTCCATCATGCCGGCCATCTCCTCGAAGGTCAGCACGAAGTCCACCTCCGAACGGACGGACTGGCGCATGGCCTCCAGCTTCTTGGCCGAGCAAGGTCCCACGAAGACGATCTTGGCCTTGGGGTGCGTCTGGCGCACCAGGCGGGCTGTCAGCGTCATGGGCGTGAGCGCCATGGAGATGCAGTCCGCGTACTTGGGGAACTCGCGCTTGGCCATGACCGACCAGGCGGGGCAACAGGAGGTGCCCATGAAGGGGTACTTTTCCGGGACCTCCTCCAGGAAGTCGTCACCCTCCTGGATGGTGCACAGGTCCGCGCCTAGCGCAACCTCCTCCATGCCGGAGAAGCCCAGCTGGGTGAAGGCGTTGCGGAGCTTGCCCACGTCGCCCTTGCCGCCGAACTGGCCCACGAAGGCCGGGGCGACTATGGCGATGACCTCCTCCTTGGCCAGGATGGAGAAGATTACCTGGGCAATCTGGCTCTTGTCGGCAATGGCGCCGAAGGGGCAGTTGATGAGGCACTGGCCGCAGGCAACGCACTTGGACTGGTCTATGTCCGCGCGGCCGTGCTCGTCGGACTTGATGGCCTTCATGCCGCAGGCGGCGGCGCAGGGGCGCACGTAGTGGTGGATGGCCTCATAGGGGCAGGTCTTGGCGCACATGCCGCAATGGATGCACTTCTCCTGGTCAATGTAGGCACGCTTGTTCACGAAGCTGATGGCGCCCTTGGGGCAGATCTCCCTGCAAGGGTGCGCCAGGCAGCCCTGGCAGGTGTTCGTGACCTCGTACACGTTGTCCTTGCAGGCGTTGCAGGCGAACTTGATCACGTTGATGAGCGGGGGCTCGTAGTACTGCTCCGGGCCCGCCGCGGCAACAAGGCCCTCGGAGATCTTGACCGGACGGTCCACGCCCTGCTGCGAGAGGCCCATGGCAAGCCTGATGCGCTCCGATACAATGGCCCGCTCCAAGAAGACGGACTCCCTGTACGTGGCAACGTCGCCCGGGATGATCTTGTACGGAAGCTCCTCGAACTTGGTGTCGAAGTCCCCCAAGCCCATCTCGGGGTTCTCCCCCACGGAATAGCAGACGTTCGCAACCTCGGAAAACACCCTGCGACGAATGTCAGTGAGGTTTGTATAGACTCCTCGCATGGTATTGGGCATGGCGGCTCTCCTCTCCCCGCGCGGGCCCCTCAACCCGCCGTGCGGGAACTCAATGCTGCAGCTCCGGACCAAAACTCCTACCGCTGGTACTCGGTCGCATCAAGTATGCCCCATTCCACGTTTCTTTGCGGGAACACTTCCGCAAAGCGTGCTGGCCAGGGTGCCGCCGCCCGGACCGGCTTGCCCGTCACGGGGTGCGCAAACGACTCCTCCGCGGCATGCAGCATGAGTCCCCGACGGTCGCGCGGGCCCCCGTACAGGGCGTCCCCAACAATGGGGTACCCCAGGCTTGCCAGGTGCACGCGAATCTGGTGCCTGCGGCCGGTCCCCAGCTGGCAGCCAAGCAGCGAGAATCCGCCGCGCTCGTCCAGCTTCGCCACGCGGGTGACGCTCTCCTTGCCCGTGCGAGAGACGCGCATGCGCCGCGCGTCGTGCCGGTCCCGGCCTATGGGCTCGCAAATGGTCCGCACGCCCGCGGGAAAGCCGCCGCGAACCATGACCAGGTAGCGCTTGTGCATGGCATGCCCCGCCACCTGGGAGTCAAGGGCGCCCTGGAACTCCTCCGCAAGCGAGAAGAGCACCACGCCCGTTGTATCCTCGTCCAGCCGCTGCACCGCCTGGGCGCGGCAGGCGGCACCGGGAAGGCCCTGCCCAAGCAGGTGGGCGCGCACGCGGTCCGTAAGGGTCTCCCTGCCCGTGCCGTCCCCGTGCACTATGAGGCCCGCGGGCTTGTCTGCCGCCAGGAGGAAGGAGTCCTGAAGCACCACATTCAACTGCCCCTGGGCCGCCCTGCGCGCCGAAGCTTGGACCTCCCGCAGCGGGTGCCCGGCAGAGAAGCGCAGCCTCCAGGCACGGCCGGCCACCCCCTTGGCAGCCTCCGGCCCGCCAGGCACGCGCACGAACCTGCCCTCGGCAAGCACGCGCGCCACCTGCGGCTTGGAAAGGCCAAGCACCCGCAAAGCCTCCTGCGCAGAGAGCGACCCCCCAACCAGGAACGTGGCGCCCTCGTCGTCAGACGCCAGGAGCACCGGCCTCTTGCCACTCTCCCCACGGCCCATGGCAGCCACCTCGCAGGATGCCGCCAAGGCCTAGTGCTTCTGTGACACGCGCTCGCACACCTGGTTCACAAGCTCCGACAGGGGAACCTGCACCTGCTCGTGCGTGGACATGTCACGCAGCGTCGCCTTGCCGGCGGCAACCTCGTCCGGCCCCAGAACAACGCACAGGCAGGCGTGGTGCTTGTCGGCCTGCTTGAACTGGCTCTTGAGCGAGCGGCCCTGGTAGTCGGCCTCGGCCCTGACGCCCGCCTGGCGCAGCGCCAGCGTGGCGGAGAAGACCTCGTCGCGCTCCTCCGGCGTGCAGGCAACGTACACGCAGGGAGGCTCCTGGCCGGCAAGGTCCACGCCCAGCTCCTGCAGGGCAAGGTACATGCGCTCGAAGCCAACGGCGAAGCCCAAGCCCGGGGTGGGCTTGCCACCCTCCAGCTCCATGAGGCCGTCGTAGCGGCCGCCGCCGCCAATGGCGCCGACGCCGGAGCCCTCCACCTCCACCTCGAACACGGTGCGCATGTAGTAGTCCAGGCCACGGACAAGCGTGGGGTCCTCAATGTAGGAGATGCCGGCCTCGTCCAGGTACTGCTTGACCTTGGCGTAGTGCTCGCGGCAGTCATCGCACAGGTTGTCCGTCACCAGGGGCGCCCCGGCCATGACCTGGCGGCAGTGGTCGTTCTTGCAGTCGAAGCTGCGCAGGGGGTTGATCTCTGCCCGCTCCAGGCAGTCCTCGCACATCTCGTCCTTGTGGTCCAGGATGAACTGGCGGACCTTCTGGCGGTAGGCGGGACGGCAGTTGGCGTCCCCCATGGAGTTGATGCGCAGGGTGAGCTTGCTGGGGTCAAAGCCAACGCGCCGGTAGAACTCCATGAGCATGATGATGCATTCGGCGTCGGAGGCGGGGTCGCTGGCGCCCAGCCACTCCACGCCCACCTGGTGGAACTGGCGCAGGCGGCCCTTTTGGGGGCGCTCGCCGCGGAACATGGCCTCCGCATACCAGACCTTCACCGGCGCGCCGCCCTGCGGCACCAGGTTGTTCTCCACCGCGGCACGCACCACACCAGCCGTGCCCTCAGGCCGCAGGGCCAGGCGCTGCTTGGCCTTGAGGGAGGACTCGCTGCCGCTCTGCAGCAGGCGCTCCATGAGGGCGCCGCTGAAGACGCGGAACATCTCCTTGCGGACGACGTCCGTTGACTCGCCGATGCCGTGCACGAACGTGGACACCTGCTCGATGGCGGGCGTCTCTATCATGTCGAACCCATAGGCGCCAAAGAGGTCGCGCGCCACGTCCTGCATATGCTGCCAGGCACGCATGTACCCGCCAAAGAGGTCCTCCGTGCCCTGGATGTGCTGTGCCATGAATACTCCTTCCGAGCATAACCTTGCCCGAAAGAGTATACGCCCACCGAGGCCCAGACACCGCTCGCAGGCGGCTGCCCACTAGAACCAGATGAGGAAGAGGCGAGCCAGCACGTACCCGATGAGGCCGCAACCCGGGAAGGTGAAGACCCAGGTGAGGACCATGTCCTTCACGATGTCCCACTTGACGCCGTGCCTGTTCTTGGCGGCGCCGGCGCCCATGATGGCGGCCGTCTTGGTGTGCGTGGTGGAGACGGGCAGGCCCGTCAGTGTGGCTATGAGCAGCGAGACCGTGGCAGAGAGCGAGGCGGCGAAGCCTTGGTACTTCTCCATCTGCACCATCTCCATGCCCACCTTCTTGATGATCTTCTTGCCGCCCATTGCGGTGCCGAAGGCCATGCAGCCGGCGCACATGACCTCGATCCAAAGGGGGAAGCCGCCCATGTCCGCGGCACCCAGCCCCTGCGAGAGCGCCACGGCCAGCATGGCGGTGGACATGAACTTCTGGCCGTCCTGGGCGCCGTGCATGAGGGCCACGCCGGCGGCACCCACAACCTGCATGCGGCCGAAGAAGTCGTTGGCGCGGCGCCTGTTCGCGTTCTTGCACAGAACCGGTATTACCTTGGCAATGCCCCAACCAGCCGCGTAGCCAAGTACGGTTGAGAGCACCAGACCGTAGATGACCTTCATCCACTCCCCCACGTTCACGCCGCCCAGGCCGCCGGAGACGGCCATGGCGCCGCCGGTGAGGCCCGCTATGAGGGCGTGGCTCTCGGACGTGGGGATGCCGAAGATCCAGGCACCCACGCCCCACGCTACGATGCCCACCGTTGCGGCGGCAAGAGCTATGAGGGCGGCATGGGTGTCTCCGCCAAAGTCCACCATGCCGCTGACGGTGTCCGCCACCGCGGTGGAGACGAAGGTCATGGCAACAAGGCCCACGAAGTTGCACACCACGCTCATGGCAATGGCGGCGTTGACCCCAATGGACCGCGTTCCCACGGGCTCGGCAATGGCGTTTGCCGCGTCGGTCGCGCCGTTCACGAAGATGGTGCCCAAGACGAGCGCAATCACGATGGCGAGGAAGGGGTTCTGACTGACCATGACGAGGAACTGAGAGAAGCTGATCACAAAAGCGACCTTTCACTCGGTTTCCCGCCGGCCGGTGCCGGCGGCTGCCCTCCAGCGAGCCTGGACTTGCCCGGGAATCTTGCTGGACCTCATATGATTTTGCATTACTGCGGTTTGCCAAACGTGCAGATTACACGGGGCTTACGTTTTCATTACACACGCTGCCGTCTGAAGCCTGCTCAGCGCCTGGCAGCGGCTTCGTTGGGCCTGCGAACGGCTAAATCTGCCATCCAAGCCGCGCTCCATGCGCCCGGGGCTGCATCCGCCCAACCGTGACGAACACCTTACACACACATGACATGCGGCCCTTAGCGTCAAAAACAAGAAGGGAGGCACCCCACTCGGGGGCGCCTCCCATAAGCCTGAGGGGAGCAGCCATGCAGGACATCCTTATGGCGGACGTCGTGAAGAGCCTAGTCGCAACTGGCATCTTTTTTGCCGTCATCGGGGCCATAGGCCTCACGTCCTACGTGCAGATTCGCCGAGGGAAGTAGCGGCACCGCCCGCGTGCCAACACGCTCCGGCAGCGCTAGTTGCGCAGCGACTCTTCCAGCTCTTCCGCGCTCGGCGCCTCGACGTAGGGCGGGAAGGTGACCTCTATGGTGGTGCCCTTGCCGAAGGTGCTCTGCATGTTGATGGTGGCCCCGTGCACCTTTGCCGCGTGCTTCACAATGGCCAGGCCCAGGCCGGTGCCGCCGCTGGCGCGCGAACGGCTCTTGTCCACCCGGTAGAACCGCTCGAACACCTTCTGCTGGTCCTCCTCCGGAATGCCCACTCCAGTGTCCTTCACGCGCACGAAGGGAGCCCCGCCGGGCTTGGTCCCAACGGTGACCGCGACGGACCCGCCCATCACGTTGTAGCGAATGGCGTTGTCGATCAGGTTGCCAACAAGCTCGTCCAGGAGGCGCGGGTACCCCCGCACCGCCACCACGTCACCATCAAGCGTCAGCATGACGCGGCCGGCCTGCGCACGGTCCCCCAAGCGGTCGCACGCGTCGCGCGCCGTCATGAAGAGGTCGCACTTCTGGGCCTGGCCCAGCAGGCCGCGGTCACGCGAACGCTCCGTCTCGTCCAGCTTGGACAGGGTGAGGATGTCCGAGACCAGCGCCGAGAGGCGCCGAGCGTCCCCATAGATGCGGGCTGCGAAGTCAGGGATGTCGTCTGGCCTCACGATGCCGTCGCGAATGAGCTCGGACGCGCCCATGATGGAGGCGATGGGCGTCTTGAGCTCGTGCGTCACGTTGGAGGTGAACTCCTGGCGCACCGCGTCCGCGTCGCGCAGGCGCTCCATCTGGTCCTCAAGCTGGGCGTTCTGCGTCTTCAGGTGCGAGACCAGGGGCGCAAGCTCCCTGTACGGCGCCTCCGCGTCAGGCTCTGTGGGATCAATCTCCAGAATGGGCCGCACCAGCCGCCGCGCAAGCGCCCTGGAGGCAAACCAGCTGAGGACGATCATTGAGGCCAGCACCGCGAACACCATGCCAACAGATGACCACAAAAGCGCCAGCACGCCGGCGCGGTCCTCCGCAATTCTCAGCACTCGCCCGTCGTCCAGGCGCACCGCCTCGTAAATGGACACGAAGCCCAGGGTCTGGCTTTGCCTCTCGGACGCGCCCGTGCCGTTCCGCTGCGCCTGCTCCACCTCCGGACGGTCGGAATGGTTGGAGAGCTGGTGGATGGCGACCTTGTTGTCAAAGACGACCGTTCCGTCTGCCGCGAT
This sequence comes from uncultured Olsenella sp., assembly GCA_900314495.1. Taxonomy (GTDB): domain Bacteria; phylum Actinomycetota; class Coriobacteriia; order Coriobacteriales; family Atopobiaceae; genus Olsenella_K. The sequence goes on along the minus strand of OMVJ01000003.1, from coordinate 4,857 downwards.
CAGCGTCACGCGGGCGTCCCCGAAGTCAAGGGCAGACAGCGACGCCACCGGGTCCGCAGACTCCTCCACCAGGGACCCGACCACCGCGCACTCGCGGGCCAGCTGCACGTGGGCGTCCGCCACAATGGAGGACCGGAAGACAAACGTCGCGGCCACGACGGAGACTATCGCCGCCAGCACCGAGACGAGCGTTAGCGCCTCGAACATTCGACGCTGGAGCGACGCGACGGACGAGTCCTTCTCGGCCATGCCTATCCCCTGAGCCTGTAGCCGACGCCGCGGACCGTCTCGATGAGGTCAGAGTGCACGCCCAGCTTGGAGCGTAGCTGCTGCACGTGCACGTCCACCGTACGGGAGCCGCCGTCGAAGTCCCAACCCCACACGCGCTGCAGCAGCACCTCGCGCGAGAAGACCTCGCCCGGCGTGCGCATGAGGAACTCCAGCAGGTCGAACTCGCGCATGGTGAGCGTCAGCTCCCTGCCGTCCACCGTGGCCTCGCGGCGGCTTGGCCACAGTTCCACCGGACCCACCATGAGGACGCTGGGCTCGGTGTCGGGAGGCTCTATGCGCGACCTGCGCAGCAGCGCGCGAACGCGCGAGACCATCTCCATCATGCCAAAGGGCTTGGCAAGGTAGTCGTCCGCACCGTCATCCAGGGCGCGGACCGTGTCCAGCTCCGTGTCCTTGGCAGTCAGCATCATGACGGGAATCTTGCACAGGTTGGGCGTGTGCCGTATGCGGTGCAGGATCTGCAGGCCGTCCGTGCCCGGCAGCATGATGTCCAGGAGAATGGCGTCCGGCACCCTGCGCTCGCACGCGGCGCGGAACTCAACGTCATCGCGCAGGCCCTTTGCCTCTATGCCCGCCTGCGTGAGCGCATACACGGTAAGCTCGCGTATGTTGTCGTCGTCCTCGACGTAGTAGACCATGTCCCCTCCTCGCGTGGCAGTCGTCGCCACGCTCCCGTCAGGAACACTCCTCGACTCCAGCGTGCCGACGTCGCCCTGGTGCTCGCCCGGCATGAAAGCTCCCTTCATTGTAAGCACCGCGCCCAGCCAAATGGCCAAGCGCGGTGCGTGCACTTAACACAAATGACAGTCCCCTTACAAGGGACCTATGCGTTGGCCAACCTACTTGGCGTCCTCGCCAAGGGCGCGGCCACGGAACTCGCCGGTGGCGCGGAAGATGCCCCAGTCGGCAATGCTCTGGGCGTGGTCGCCCATGCGCTCGTAGTACTTGGCAACGCTCAGCACCTCGGGAGCAATCGTGACGGGCTCCTCACCGTTGCGGAGCAGCTCGACGACCTCGGCCTTGACCTTGTCGTACAGGGCGTCCACGTTGTCGTCCAGCGGGAAGACCTGGTTGGCGGCGTCAACGTCCACGTCGTCGAAGGCATCGCAGGCCTTCTCCACCATCTCGGCCGCGCGCTGGGACATGTCGCCCAGGTCGCGTGCCAGCTTCTCGTTGGCGCCGAGGTCGATCTCCTGGGTGAGCAGGGCGGTCTCGTAGGCCATCTCGTCAATGCGCGCTAGGTCACCGATCACGCGGAACGTGGCGGTGATCAGGCGAAGGTCGCTGGCAACCGGGGACTGCAGCAGCATCATGTTCATGCAGGCGTCCTCGATGGTGCGGTGCAGGCGCTCGGAGGCGCGGTGGCCCTCGATGACCTCCTCAGCAGCGCTGGTGTTGCCCTCGGCAATGGCAAAGCCGGTGTCGCGGACGTCGTCCACGACGCCCTGGCCTAGTGCCTGCACGTGAGCCTCGAGCCTCTCGAGCTGCTTGCGATAAGAGCTTCTGGTCTTCATTCTTTAACCAAACCTTCCCGTCAGGTAGTCTTCCGTGCGCTTGTCCTTGGGGTTGGAGAAGAGCTCGGCCGTGGGGCCGTACTCGATCAGCTCGCCCAGGTAGAAGAAGGCAGTGTGCGTGGAGACGCGCGTTGCCTGCTGCATGTTGTGCGTAACGATAGCAACGGTGCAGGTGTCAGCAATGTTGCACGTAAGCTCCTCCACCATACCGGTGGAAATGGGGTCCAGTGCACTGGTGGGCTCGTCCATCAGCAGGACGTCGGGCTTCACCGCGAGGGCGCGGGCGATGCACAGGCGCTGGGCCTGGCCGCCGGAGAGGGAGAGGCCAGAGGACTTCAGCTTGCTGCTGACCTCGTCCCACAGGCCGACCACCTTGAGGGTGCTCTCCACGGTCTCGTCCATGAGCTCCTTGCTGGGGTGACCCTGGCGCCTCATGCCGTAGGTCACGTTGTCATAGATGGACAGCGGGAACGGGTTGGGGCGCTGGAACACCATGCCGACGCGCCTGCGCAGGGCGTAGACGTCCATGTCCTGGATGTTCTCGTCACCCAGCTTGATGGTGCCCTCGACGCGGCAGACCTCAATGCGGTCGTTCATGCGGTTCAGGCAGCGCAGGAGCGTGGACTTGCCGCAGCCGGAAGGGCCGATGAAAGCGGTGACCTCGCCGGCCGGGCAGGTGAGCGAAACGTTGTGGAGGGCCTGGTGGTCACCATACCAGAGGTTGACGTCCTCCACCGACATACCTATGGACATTATCCGAACCTTCCCGTGAGGTAGTCCTCAAGACGCTTGTCCTTCGGACGGTTGAAGATCTGATCGGTGTCGCCGAACTCGACCATCTCTCCCAGCAGGAAGAACGCGGTCTTGTCGGACACACGGCCGGCCTGCTCCATGTTGTGCGTAACGATGATTACGCAGATGCCCTTGTCCGCCATGTCGCGGATGGTCTCCTCGATGGCGAGGGTGGCGATGGGGTCAAGTGCGGAGCAGGGCTCGTCCATGAGGACGACGTCGGGGTGCATGGCCAGGGTACGAGCAATGCACAGACGCTGCTGCTGACCACCGGAGAGCGCGTAGGCGGAGTCGTGGAGCTTGTCCTTGACCTCGTCCCAGATGGCGGCGGCCTTCAGGCTCTCCTCGACCAGCTGGTCCAGGGCTGCCTTGTTGGTGTTGCCATGCTTCTTGGGCGCAAAGGCGACGTTCTCGTAAATGGACTTGTGGAAGGGGTTGGGCTGCTGGAAGACCATGCCGATACTCTTGCGAAGCGAGTAAGTATCGTACTTGGACTGGTTGTACTCTTCCCCGTGGTAGAACATCTCTCCGCCAACCACGCAGCCCTCGATCTCGCGGTTCATGAGGTTGAGGCAGCGCAGGAAGGTGGACTTGCCGCAACCGGACGGACCGATCAGAGCCGTGCACGTGCCAGAGCCAAACTCCAGGTTGGTCTCCTTGAGCGCGCGATGCTTGCCGTAATCAACGGTGACATTGCGCGTGTACAGCAGCGCATCACTCGTGGGAGTGGCGGACGCCGCGACTTCGGGCGCGGTGCCAGTTTGTGTCTGCGTCATTCCGCCGTCATCTTTCTCGTAAGGGCACGACCAACGATGCGTGCCAGGACGTTGAACAAAAGAATGCAAATCATCAGGACTGCTGCGGTGCCAGCGGAGACAGCGGTGAGGTCGGGAACTACGCCCTCAGAGTTGATCTTCCAGATGTGGACCGCGAGTGTCTCGGCCGGACGGAACACGTTGAAGGGGTTCGACGGGCTCCAGATGGGAGCCAGGAGGCTCAGCGTGGGGGCCGACTGGCCTGCGGTGTAGATGAGTGCAGCTGCCTCACCAAAGACACGGCCTGCGGAGAGGATGGTGCCGGTGATGATTGCGGGCATGGCCCTGGGCAGCAGGATGTTGACCGTGGCCTCCCAGCGGGTCAGACCAAGGGCGACTGCGGCGTCGCGCTGGTCACGCGGGACCTGCTCGATGGCCTGCTGGATGGTGCGGACCAGAATAGGAATGTTGAACATCGTGAGTGCCAGTGCGCCGGAGAGGATGGAGAAGCCCCAGCCAAAGCGAAGCACGAAGAACAACATGCCGAAGAGGCCGACGACGATAGAAGGCAGCGAGGACAGGGTCTCGATGGCGGTCTTAGCGATGCTGGTGACCCTTCCAGGAGGCGCGTACTGCGTCAGGAAGATTGCGCCGCCAAGGGAGATGGGGAGCGAGATGAGCAGGGTCAGGATCAGCAGGTAGAAGGAGTTGAAGAGCTCGGGGCCAATGCCGCCTCCCTCCTTGAACTGCTCGGGCTTGCCAGTGAGGAAGGCAGGGTCGAAGGCCTTGCCAATACCGGAGATGACGATGTAGCCAATGGAGATAGCGACGATGGCGATGATGAAGATCGCGATGGCCCAGAGGATGCCGGTTGCGATGTGGTCACCGGTGCGGGCGCGACCGACGGACTTGGTGCGCTCGTCGACGTTTGCGTTAGCCATTTACTTAGCCGCCCCCTTCTTGCCGATGAGATGGACGATGAGGATGAATACCAGGGACATGGCAAGAAGCACCATGGCCAGCGACCAGAGGACGTCGTTGTAGACGGTGCCCATGGCCTCGTTGCCCATGCCCATGGTCAGGACGGACGTGAGCGTTGCGGCGGGCGTGATCAGGCTCTGCGGCATCTGCACGGCGTTGCCGACGACCATCTGGACGGCCAGTGCCTCGCCGAAGGAGCGGGACATGCCCATGATGACGGCGGTCAGGATGCCGGGCAGGGCGGACGGAATCACGACGTGCACGATGGTCTGCCAGCGGGTGCAGCCCAGGCCGTAGGAGCCGTCCTTGTAGGACTCGGGCACGGAGGCAATGGCGTCAGCAGCCAGGGAGGTGACGGTAGGAAGAATCATGAGTGCCAGAACCAGCGAGCCGGCAAGGATGCCGTAGCCGGTGCCGCCGCCCTGGTTGCGGATGAAGGGAACCACAAGCGAGAGGCCCAGGAGGCCGAAGACGACCGACGGGATGCCCGTGAGCAGCTCGATCATGGGGCGCAGGAAGCGGCG
>OMVJ01000040.1 GCA_900314495.1 uncultured Olsenella sp. | reverse complement strand
TGGCATGCGCAGTTCGCCTCCTCATAGGCCTTGAGGGACTGGCCCTCCTCGGTACGGTATGCAGCCTGACGTGCGCGAAGGTCGTTCCAGTTGACCTTCGTGGCGTCGAAGTCGGGGCCGTCGACGCAAGCGAACTTGGTCTCGCCGCCAACCTCCACGCGGCAGCAGCCGCACATGCCCGTGCCGTCCACCATGATGGGGTTGAGCGACGCGATGATGGGCGTGTTGTACTTCTCGGCGGTGAGGGCGGAGAACTTCATCATGGGAACGGGGCCGACGCAGAAGACGTGGTCGACCTCGCCGGACTGCAGCAGGCGCTCCAGCGGTGCGGTGACGACGCCCTTCTCGCCGTAGGAGCCGTCATCCGTGGTGATGTGGATGTGATCCTCCGGGAAGATGGAGCGGAACTGATCCTCCAGCAGCAGGAGGTCCTTGGTGCGGGCACCCATGATGGCGTGGCACTCGCGGCCAAGGTTGTGCAGCTGGCGGGCGACGGGGTAGGCAATGGCCAGGCCAACGCCGCCGCCGATGACGGCCCATTTGCCCTCGCCGAGGTCCGTGGGGCAGCCCAGGGGGCCGACGACGTCCTCAATGTAGTCGCCAGAGTTGAGGGTCGAGAGCATGGTGGTGGTCTTGCCGATCACCATGAAGATGAACTCAACCCAGCCCTCCGTCGGGTTCCAATCCGCGAAGGTGAAAGGCACGCGCTCGCCGGTCTCGTTCACGCGAACCATCAGGAACTGGCCAGCATGGGCATGCTTGGCCATCTGAGGCGCATGGATGCGGAACTTGAAGACCTTCTCTGAGTACTGCGTCTTTTCGAGGATTTTGTACATTAACCGAACTCCTCTCCAACACTTTGCGGCCCAGGCTGCCACGCTCCCCCGCGTGGGCATTGGTCCCGAGCCAATGGTTACCAAGGAATGGTGGACGTGACTACTGGCGCGTAACCCCCTTGCCGCGTCCCGTCGTTACATAACGACGCATTCATCTCTTATTTTACTATGCGTGCAGAGTTTGGCCGTCGCAGTATCAAGATAAGCTTTGCATTTGTCCAAGTTTCCGCCTGCCAAGCACTGTCGCTTATTCTGTGCCTTCCCATTGCCAGGCGGTTTGGTTACCGTTGGCGCGGAGGTGTCCTACCGCGCATGCTCAACGGCGTAGTCCACGCCCTTGCTCACGCAAAGCTCGCAGATGTCCGCCGCGCGCACGCACTCCGCCTGGAAGTCCTCTGCGAACTTGCCCTTGAGCTGCCGCAGCGCGTAGTCCGCCACGGACATCTTTCCGGGAGGTCTGCCGGTACCCACGCGTACGCGGGAGAAGTCACGTGTGCCCAGCTTGTCCGCAATGGACCGAAGCCCGTTGTGAGCGTTGAGCCCGCCGCCGAACTTGGCGCGAACCTCGCCTGCCTCCAAGTCCACCTCGTCATGAACCACCAGAATCGCCGCAGGCGCAACGTGATGTTTGCGCGCCAGCTTTGAGAGGGGGCCGCCGCTCGTGTTCATGTAGGCCTGAGGCTTCGCAAGAAGTACGTCTTGACCATCTATCTTTACTTCCGCAACGTCCGCTCCGCATTCGCTCTTCCAGTAGCGGACGCCAGCCCGTGCCGCTAGCTCGTCAACGGCAAGGAATCCTGCGTTGTGACGGGTGAGTGCGTACTCCGGCCCGGGGTTGCCCAGACCACAGATAATTGCGACCGGTAGCGGCTTTGTTGGTGCAGGCATAAGGGCTCCTTTGCTGGTGTCGGGCGGTCCTTTGGGTGTGATGGGGCATGGCCAAGTGGGCGTATGCGGTGCGGTTGGCACCTGCGCCGCGCCACTGGGGCAGGGCGGTGTCATGGTAGCGCAAGATGCATGCCAAACGTCTGCCGTGCTACCACACCAGCTGTGCCAAGCCCACGACTAACGGAATGGACACCACCGAAAGCAGCACACTCACCACAATGGTCTCCACCGCATACACGTAGTCTCCTCCGTGGAGCTGCGCGTACACGGCCACGTTGGACCCCACGGGGCATGCCTGGGCAATCAGCAGCGCCAGCTTCATGTTGAAATAACCCGCAGGTAAGAGGCTCAAAATGGCAAGACTGACCAGAGGAATTGCCGCCAGCCTCACAACGCAGATTCGGTAGAGGCTCGCGCGGCCCAACATCTTCCTAACGTCAACGTGTGCCATATACACCCCGATGGTGAACATTGCCAGCGGCGTGTTGAGCGCAGCGACAAAGTCCAGGCTGGCGGAGAGGACGTGGGGGAGTTGCAGCTGAGTGGCAAAGAGGATCACTCCAATGAGCGTCGCAATCACAAATGGCGCTCGAATGAGGTCGCGCGGGCTGACCTTGGCACGCTCGCCGGTGAGCAGGCTCACGCCGTATGTCCACTGGCCAATGTTCATTGCCGCGATGAAGCCCGTCATGTAGAACACCGAGGTCGCGCCGATGACGGACGTGACCAAGGGAATGCCGAAGAAGCTGGGGTTTGAAAAGGTGGAGGCAAAGTTGGCAATGGCGTCTGGGCCGCAAAGCAGGCGTGCGAGCAGTGCGGCCAGCACCACAAGGCCTGCGCCGACTGCGGCAGAGACACCAAGCGCAACGGCACTCTCGACGGTGCGCTCCACCATGAACCCCTTTATGATTACCGCGGGAAGCGAGAGATATATCAGTATGTTGCCAATGCTGCGGTTGCCCTCCAGCGTGATCTTGCCCGCACGAAACATGACGTAGCCAACGCCGGCGAGGACGAACATGACGAGTACCTGTACTGCCAGCGTGAGTGACATCTGCATGGGTCTTCCTCCTTCCGCATGTGGTTAGATCAACACTTGCGTGTACTTCTCGAGTGCGTCGCGCTGCCGCGGCGAGAGCTCGTCGTCGCAAATCACACCCTCAAGCTTGCTCAGGTCGTAGAAGTCAAAGAAGTCGCGACGCCCCACCTTACTCGCATCGCAAATGACATAGCGGTGTGTAGAGCGCTCGAAGACCAGGCGCTGTAGATTGCCCTCCTCGGAGTTCGCCGTGGAGATCTTGCCGTCGCAGATGCCGTTGGCACCTATGAAGGCGCGGTCGATTCCCAGTACCTCGACCATGCGTTCCGCAATGGCGCCGACGAAGGCGCCAGTGTTCGAACGAAAGTAGCCGCCCACGAGCACCGGCTCAACGTCAGGAGCATCTTTGATGACATTGAACGTGTAGAGGCTGTTCGTGATGATGCGCAGATGACGGTCTTTGAGCTGGTTGGCCAAGGCCTCGCCCGTGGTGCCGGTTCCAACAAAGATCGTCTCTCCGTCGCGTATCAGCTTTGAGGCGTGGAGGGCAGCCGAAGCCTTCTGGCGCGCGTGCATAAGGTGCTTCTCGTCGTTCGTGTACTCCCTCAGCGTGGGCATGTCCAGGGGGTCGAGGGATTTGGCCCCGCCGCGGACGCGCATGAGGCGGCCCGCAGCGGACAGCTCGTCAAGGTCTCGACGAACGGTCATCTCCGAGATGCCGAGTGCCTTGGCAACCTTCGCAACGGTGACGGCGCCCCGCGCGCTCACTTCCGCGACGATTGCATCCTGTCGTTCTGATTTGAGCACGTTCACACCTCCCTGTTGCTATCGTATGTGCGAAAGTGTGCGATATTGAGAGATGATTGTCAAGACCTCTATTCATATTCGGTGCTAATTCTTCGAAATAAAGGCGAGGTATTTGGCCATACTTACGTTCAGACCCAAAATGTGAACGCCTAGCGGAAATGTTAGATAATGTTTAAAACAATGTGCGAATGTGTCCCATAATGTCATTCACGGAACAATAAGTAAGGACCAGGCGGCATGAGCGCCACGTCGTGCGTTGGGCAGAGGGAACGGTAGGTAACGGTCATGGGTGGTTTGCAGGCTATGGAAGCTCGCGTCAACGAAGCGCGTGAGCTGTTCGAGAAGAGCTTTGGTCAGGGGGATCGACGTCTTTTGGCGGTCGTCTCGCCGGGCAGGACCGAGATTGCCGGCAATCATACGGACCACGAGGGTGGTCACGTCATTGCTGGTGCACTGGACGTGGCAATCGTGGGCGTTGCCGCGGCGAACGGTACCAATGTCATCAACATCGTGAGCAAGGGCTTTGATCCTGTCGCCGTGGAGTTCAATCCGTCCGACCTGGCAAGCCTCGCGCCCCGGGAGGAAGAGCGAGTCACCACCGCAGGCCTGGCACGTGGCATGGCGTACCAGCTTGCTCAGGGCGGGCGCATACCCGCTGGGTTCGACATTGCCATGACCAGTGACATCCCCTCGGGCGGTGGTCTCTCAAGCTCCGCCGCGGTGGAGTGCGCGTTCGGTCGCGTTATGGAGGCCCTGTGGGATGGCCCTGAGATTGACGCCGCAACCATGGCACGGCTGGCGCAGAAGGACGAGAACGACTGGTTCGGCAAGCCATGCGGTCTCATGGACCAGATGTCGGTTGCACAGGGCGCCATTTGCTTCATGGACTTCCATGACGCGGACCAGCCGGTCATTCAGCGCATGGAGTTTGATTTCGCTGCGCACGGGTACGACATCTGCCTGGTCGATGTCGGCTGTGACCATAGCCAGTTTACCGACGAATATGCTGCCGTCCCGCAGGAGATGCACGCAGCCGCGCGCAAGTTGGGAGTGGAGCGCCTTTCGGACGTGTCGGAGGAGGCCTTTGAGGCTGCCGTGCCCGCGTTGCGGCAGCAGCTGGGTGACCGTGCGACCGTCCGGGGCATCCACTACTACCTGGAGGAGTCGCTGGTGGACCAGCGCCGGGATGCGCTGCATGCCGGCGATGTGAAGACCTTCCTTTCCCTCACGCGTAGGAGCGGTGCGAGCTCTGGCATGTTCCTGCAGAACGTTTCGACGGGTGGGGCTTACCAACCCGCAATGGTCGCGCTCGGGGTGGCGGAGCTGGTACTCGCCGGTCGTGGTGCCGTGAGGATTCATGGCGGGGGCTTCGGCGGCACCATCCAGGCGTTCGTGCCGCGTGACCTGACGGAGGAGTTCGTGTGCAGGATGGATCACGCTCTTGGCGAGGGTGCAACGCGTGTCTACGGCATCTCTGCCGAGGGGGCGAGGGCAGAATGGCTGTAGGGACCGACAACGTGCAGGCAGACGCATCAACGTTGGTCGCGTACGCCGTGGCGCGCGAAATCGTGGAGGCTCAGGACGAGGACTGGGCCTACAACCGCGTTCTGGAGCTTGTGGGTCAGACTGGCCCCGCCCCGTTGCGCGACGAGTCCGGCGCAATCGTTGCGGCGGTGGACGTGACCTCGGCGGACTTCTCCATTGACGCGCTGCTCAACCGGCTTGCGGGCGTTGCCGTCGCCAACGGGCTCATTGCCGACAGTTCCATGAACCGTGACCATGTGGCCATGAACCTCATGGGCACCCTCATGGCTCGCCCCTCGGACGTGACGCACGAGTTCCATGCCCGAGAGCAGACGAGTGGCGTCGTTGCGGCTACGGATTGGTTCTATAGGCTCTGCTGTGACGTGAACTACGTGCGGCGCGAGGCCATTGCCCGCAACGTGGAGTGGGTCACGCCCACTCGCTGGGGAGACCTGGAGCTTACCATCAACCTCTCCAAGCCGGAGAAGGACCCGCGCGACATTGCGCGCGCTGGCGCAGCAAGCAAGGTGACGGCAGGGGCTTCTGGAGCGTTGGGGAAGTACCCGGCATGCGCGCTCTGCATGGAGAACGAAGGCTATTCCGGCCGTGGCGCGGACGCCGCCTTCGGTGCGCATCCTGCGCGGCAGAACCTGCGCATCGTACCCGTGACCTTGGGTGGCGAGCGCTGGGGCATGCAGTACAGCCCCTATGCCTACTTCAACGAGCACTGCATCGTCATGAGCCGCGAGCATAGGCTCATGCATGTGGACCGTGCCAACATGGCACGGCTCTTCGACTTCGTCGAGCGCTTCCCGCACTACTTTATTGGCTCCAACGCCGACCTGCCAATCGTCGGCGGGTCCATCCTCTCGCACGACCACTTCCAGGGTGGACGTCACGTGTTCCCGATGATGGATGCCGGGGTTGCCGAGTCCTTCTCGATGGCGGGCTATCCGCATGTCAGGTGCGAGGTCATTGAGTGGCCGCTCTCTGTGCTGCGGCTAACCAGCAGCTCAGACGGCAGGGAGGAGCTGTTGGATGCCTGCCAGCATGTCCTGGAGGTCTGGCGCGACTGGGAGGACGCATCGGTAGGCATTGTTGCGCACACCGCTGGTAAGGGTGGCGGTGACGTGCGGCACAATACGGTCACGCCCGTCGCGCGCCTCCTGCCAGACGGAAGCTACCAGATGTTCCTGGCCTTGCGCTGCAACATCGCCACTGACGAGCACCCCTTGGGCGTCTTCCATCCGCACGCGGAATGGCATCACATAAAGAAGGAAAACATCGGCCTCATTGAGGTAATGGGTCGGGCAATTCTGCCCGCGCGTTTGGTCACGGAGCTTGGTGCGGTGGAGGGGCACCTGCTCGAGCACCGCGCAGACCCAGCCGCTGCCAGGACGGCGCTGGAGGCAGACCCTTTGAGTGAGTCGCACGCGGAGTGGGCTCTGGAGCTACTCGCCAACCACCCGGACCTGAGCGAGTCCAACGTGCACGACATCGTGCTTGAGGGGGTGGGGCAGGTCTTCGGCCATGTTCTGGAGGATGCCGGCGTATACAAGTGGGACGAGGCCGGGCGCCTGGCGCAAGGTCGCTTCCTGGCCGCCTTATAGGCAGAAGGCGTAGGCGGAAGGCCCGTAACGTGCCGAAAAAGGCCCGCCCGAAACTTTCCGGACGGGCCTGGGTGCGCGGTTGGATTCGGTCGTGCCGGCCGCTACATTGCGGAGTTGCCGCCAAAGACGTCAGAGACGGACTCGTTCAGGTACACGTGTGCGATGGCGTCGGCAAGCTCGCCGGCAACGCTGATCTGCTTGATCTTGCTGCCGGGGGTGTTGGCAACGGCGCAGGGGATGGCGTCCGTCACAACGCACTCCACGATGGGCGCGTTCTCCAGGCGCTCGATGGCCGGGCCCGAGAAGATGCCGTGGGTGGCGCTGATGTAGATGTCGCCCGCGCCCATCTCCTTGAGCTTGTTGATGGAGCCCACCAGGGTGCCGCCGGTGTCGATCATGTCATCGTTGATGATGCAGGTCTTGCCGACGATGTTGCCAATGACGCCCATGACCTCGGCCGCGTTGTGCTTGGGGCGGCTCTTGTGGGCAATGGCGACCTCGCACCCAAGGTAGTCCGAGAGACGCTTGGCGACCTTGGCGCGGCCCATATCGGGCGAGACGACGACGGTGTTGTTCCAGTCGAAGTTCTTGGTCTTGAAGTAGTCACCAAAGAGGTAAAGGGCGGTGAGGTGCGTCACGGGAATGTCAAAGAAGCCCTGGATCTGGCCGGAGTGCAGGTCGAGCGTGATAACGCGGTCAACGCCGGCGGCCTCCAGAAGGTTGGCAACCAGGCGTGCGGTGATGGGCTCGCGGCCGGCGGCCTTGCGGTCCTGGCGGGCGTAGGCGTAGTGGGGAAGGACCACGGTGAAGTTGGCTGCGGAGGCGCGGCTCGCCGCGTCGGCAACGATCAGGGTCTCCATCACGAGGTCGTTCACGTTAGCGCCAGCCAGGGTCTGGATGAAGAAGACCTCGTCACCACGAATGGACTCGGTGAAGCGCGCGTAAATCTCGCCGTTGGCGAACTTCTCCAGCTTCAGGCCAGACAGGGGAAGGTGCAGGACGTCTGCGATCTTGTTGGCAAGCTCGGGGTTGCCCGACCCACCGTAGAGCTTGATTTCCTTGTGCATGTCAATCGGGTCGTTAAGATTCTCGTACATCTAGTCCTCTTCCTTGAGCTTCTTGAAGTACTCCGTTGCCCAGCCCTCTTTGACGAACTGGCGCGAACGCTCCAACGCCAGCGCGCCGGCGGGAACGTCCTGCGTAATGCATGAGCTTGCGCCCACGAGCGCACCGTCGCCAATAGTGACGGGCGCGACCATCATGGTGTCGGAGCCAACGAACACGTTGTCACCGATCTCCGTGTGGCTCTTGTGCTTGCCGTCATAGTTGCAGGTGATGGAGCCACCGCCGATGTTCACGCCCTTGCCCAGCGTGGCGTCGCCAATGTAGCTGAGGTGCGGCACCTTGGAGCCCTCGCCCACGGTGGAACCCTTGATCTCCACGTGGGTGCCGGCCTTGGAGCCGCGGCAGAAGTGGGCGCCGCCGCGCAGGTAGGCGCGGGGGCCGCAGTGCACGTCGTCGTCCACGGTGGAATCCACGATGATCGTCTCGTCAGCCAGCACGTTGTTGCCCACGGTGGCGTTGGTCAGGCGGCTGTCCGGCCCGATGGTGCACTCCGTTCCCACGGTGGTTGCGCCAAGCAGGTAGCAGCCCGGCCAGATTACGGTGTCCTGGCCAATGGTCACGTCGGGGCCAATCCAAACCTGGTCCGGGTCGATCATGGTGACGCCGGCAGCCATGTGCGCCTCGTTGATGCGGCGCTGCATGATCTTGGTTGCCTGTGCCAGCTGGATGCGGGAGTTTACTCCCAGCAGCTCCGCATAGTCGTCGCAGTGGACGGAGCTCACGGCAAGGCCCGCCTCGCGCATGATCTGGATCATGTCCGTGAGGTAGTACTCGCCCTGCACGTTGTTGTTCGTAATCTGCCCGATGTGGGCGTTCAGCTCGCGCGCGTCAAAGGCGTACACGCCGGAATTGCACTCCCTGAGCGCCTCGCGCTGCTCGGGCGTGCAATCCTTGTGCTCGATAATCGCCTGAACCCGGCCGGCCTCGTCCACCACCACGCGGCCATAGCCGGTGACGTCAGGCGGGGTCATGGTCAGAACGCAACCGGACTCCTTGCCGGAGTCCACGCGCTGGGCCAGATCGCGCACGGTCTGGGCGCGCAGCAGCGGCGAGTCGCCCGAGAGAACCACGACGGTTCCCTCCGTGACGCCCGCGCCTTCAAGCGCAACCCTGCAGGCGTGACCCGTTCCCAGGCGCTGGGTCTGCTCCACGGTCTCCACGCCGTCAAAGGCAGAGAGGTACGAGCGAACCTCGTCCGCCCCGTTGCCCACGACGACCACGACGCGGTCCGCGCCAGCCTCCTGCGCGGAGCGAACGGCCCAGCCCACGAGCGGACTGTCCAGAACCTTGTGCATTACCTTGGGATGACGGGACTTCATGCGCGTACCCTCGCCAGCGGCGAGGACGATCGCGGTGATGGGCATAACTAGCCTCCAAAAAAGCAATCAGCAATATGGCGGATGTCCCAATTTCAGCGGCGAAATGTCGCCAACTTACAGCATCATAACTCAGGCCATTCGGTACGGAACGGCCGCGTCTGCAATGTGATGATTTGAAACCAACTCATCACAATTATGATGTTCGCGGTTAGCAAAATAGGCGGCCTGCGTGCCAACGGATCGCGTTGCACCTAAAAGCGCCGGCACCCGAAGGCACCGGCGCGCGACGTCGTGGCTGGGGTACTAGGATTCGAACCTAGGTTCCAGGCACCAAAAACCCGTGTCCTAACCACTGGACGATACCCCAATGCAATCGCTGCGTTGGGTCCAGCGACGACTTACTAAGTGTAACAGGTGCCAGCCGCCCGCGGGGTGGGGAAGAGCCGGCATCCAAGCAAGAGACCATGCGGTAGGGCACTGCGCGCGCCCTCCCGCCGCATCCGCCCCCTCTAGTAGTCGAAGGCGGCGCAGATGGCATCCAGCAGCATGACCGCGAAGGTCTGCGCGTCACCCGTGGTGAAGGTCCCGTCGTACTTGTGGCCACCCAGCGGCAACCCTATGCGGATGGTCGGGACCTCCTCCTCGGAGCCCTCACAGGCGGTGCGAATGCGCATGGGCAGGGTGTCCACGTCGTCCATGCTGATGCTGGCAACGCTGGTGTCGCCTTCGCGCAAGTCTGACGCCAGCACCAGAAGCGCGCGCGTGCCCGGCTTCTTGTCGGCAGTGGACTCCACGATGTCCAGGCCACTCTTGTCGTTGGTTGCGGAGGCGAGGTTCCAGATGCGGCCGGCAATGTTGCGCGAGATGGGGTCCTCCGCCGTCAGCGAGAGCTTCACGCGCTCCAGCACGTTGGCCGCGCGGGCGAAGCCCATGACCCCCTGGGGATGCGGGCCGTTGGCGGACTTGCCGGCCCACACGTGGTGCAGGCGCTCGATGGCGTCGAAGGTGTCGGGGAAGGCCATGCCGTCGGGCAGCGCGCCAATGCTCTCCTGGAACTCCTTCACCGCGGCCTCCGTGTGCACGCCGTAATAGCCGTCCACCGTTCCCGCCGAGAAGCCCAGGATGTTCAGGCAAGTCTGCAGCTGGCGCACGTCGGCACCGTGGAAGTTGGGGAGGCGCAGGTAGAGCGTGCGATCGCCCATCTTGTAGCCCTCGTCCACCAACGTGGACCACGTGGCGGAGTCCACCTCCTGCCCCAGCGTGAGCTCGTGGTCAAGGCGGAAGCGGGCAACCGCGGTCGCCGTCGACGTGCCAAAGCTCTGTGAAGAGCGCTCCTCCTGGCTGATGCCGTAGCCAAGAGAGGCCAGGCGCTCCTGAATGTCCTCGACGGCCGCCCCGGTGGCGCCTTCCCTGATTGGTTCCATAGTGATTCTCTGTCCTTTATCTGAGTCGCGGGCGCGTGCTCGCGTACGGGCCGGCCTGGCGGGCGTGTGTTGCCCCCCAACCGGCCGGTGCCGCTAGCCCTTGCGTTCCACGAAGAAGTCTGCCATAGAGAGGAGGGTCTCGCGCGCGGCGAGGTCCAGGTCCACACCAGCAAGGCGGGACTTGGCCTCCGCCGTGAGTCCGTGCGCGTAGGTGCGCGCGTGCTCGAGCGCGCCCGACGCGTCCATGAGGTCCACCGCGCGGGCGAGATGCGCCTGGTCGGTGGTCTCGGCTTGCAGAATTGCCAGGAGCTCCCCGCGTGCCGCGCCGTCCAGGTGCTCCAGAGCCCAGACCACCATCAGCGTGCGCTTGCCCTCCGTTATGTCGCTGCGGAAGTCCTTGCCCTGCTTGGCGGCGTCGCCCACCAGATTGAGCAGGTCATCCTGCAGCTGGAAGGCGAGGCCCGTCTGCATGCCAAATGTGCGCAGGCCCTCTACCTGCGCTTCGTTGCCGCCACCACAGATGGCGCCGGCGGCAAGCGGGGTCGCGGCGGAGTAGTAGGCGGTCTTGTGGCTTGCCATGAAGAGGTAGTCCTCCACGCCAACGTCCCAGCGGGCGTCGCGCGCCCAGCCAAGGTCCAAGGCCTGGCCCTCCAGCGTGCGCTCCTCCATGGCAAGGATCTCCTCCAGCAGGCGAAGCCGCACGCTGGCGGGGTAGTCGCCCGTCCGCAGCAGCTGCGACTCCACGTTGACCAGCGCCAGGTCGCCCACGTTGATGGCAACGCCCACGCCCTCCGTCACGTGCACGCAGGGCTGGCCGCGGCGCAGCTCGCTCTTGTCCGCAATATCGTCGTGGATGAGCGCGGCGCTCTGGAAGGTCTCGATGGCGTCTGCCACGGGCAGGGCCGTGCGCGGGTCTCCGCCCACGGCCGCCGCGCCCAGCATGCACAGGACGGGCCGCACGCGCTTGCCGCCCTCTGCCGTGAAGCGTGCCAGCGGGTCATACAGGTAGCGACTGAGCTCACCCTGCTCGGGGCCCTCGGCCGCAGTGGGACCGTGGTCGCGCAGGTAGCTCTCGATGAGGGGACGCTGCGCCGCGAGGAAGCTCGCGAACGCCGTGCCGCTGTTGGCGGTGGGGGGCATGGTGGGGGTCACGGTAGAACCTAGTCCTGTGCGTCGTCTGCGTCGGCGTAGCCGTTGGGGTTGTGGGACTGCCAGTTCCAGCCGTCGCGGCACATGTCCTCGATGGTGTACTTGGCCTCCCAACCCATCTCGCGCTTGGCCTTGGAGCAGTCGGCGTAGTTGGCGTCCACGTCGCCGGCGCGGCGCGGCTCGATCTTGTAGGGCAGGTCGCGGCCGCAGGCCTTGCTGAAGGCCTTCACAATCTCCAGCACGCTGGTGCCCTTGCCGGTGCCCAGGTTGAAGATCTCAACACCGGTTCGGCCGTTCATCCAGTTGAGGGCGGCCACGTGGCCGGTGCCCAGGTCGCACACGTGAATGTAGTCGCGCACGCCCGTGCCGTCGGGGGTGTTGTAGTCGTTGCCGTACACGTGCACGAACTCGCGCTTGCCCACGGCCACCTGCGCCACGTAGGGCAGCAGGTTGTTGGGGATGCCCTTGGGGTCCTCGCCCATGAGGCCCGAGGGGTGCGCGCCAATGGGGTTGAAGTAGCGAAGCAGCACCACGTTCCACTCCGGGTCGGAGGTGTGGAGGTCGGTGAGGATCTGCTCGATCATCCACTTGGTCCAGCCGTAGGGGTTGGTGGCGGGCTTCTTGGGGCTCTGCTCCGTCAGGGGCAGGCTGTCGGGCACGCCGTACACGGTGGCGGAGCTGCTGAAGATGATGTCCTTGCAGCCGTGGTTGCGCATGACGTCCACCAGCGTGAGCGTGTTGCCCAGGTTGTTGGAGTAGTACTCGATGGGCTTCTGCACGGACTCGCCCACGGCCTTGAAGCCGGCAAAGTGGATCACGCGGTCAATCTGGTTGTCAGCGAAGATCTGCTCCAGGGCGGCGCGGTCGTTGACGTCTGCCTTGTAGAAGGTCAGGTTCTTGGCGCGCTCCTCGCCCACGATGGTGTCAATGCGGTCGACGACCTTCTCCGACGCATTGGAGAGGTCATCCACAATGACGGCGTTATAGCCCGCATTGAGCAGTTCGACCACGGTGTGGCTGCCAATGAACCCGGCACCGCCGGTAACGAGGACGGTCGTGTCCTGAGGAAGCTTCTTCTGGCTCATGCAATCCCCTTTGGGTTGTGGAAGGGTGGGGTGCGAGCGTCGTCAGCGCATGGCTTGGGACAGGCCCACACAGATTTCCTAACGTCACAGTATATATGCGACATGTGCAATGCGGCGAATTGTGAGCGCGATTAACGCGAAAAGGACGTGCCTCGCGTCAGGCGTGGCGAGCAACGTTGGGCGAGGCACCGGCTGCGCGGTTTGGTCCACGTTACGTCCGGCCAAAGCCAGCGGGTGGCTTGAGCTGGTCGGGGTTGTAGCCGCCACCCAGCGTGAACTTGTGGGACGCGTGCAACATGTTTATCTCCGCGATTTCCAGCTTGCCATCAATGTAGGGCTGGTACATGGCCGTGAGGCTGCCCACCCCCATACTGCAACCGCTGCAGTTCTCGCAGCTGGAGTCGTCGCACCACGAGAGCGCCTTGTTCACGATTTGCATGCGTTCCTCGGGCGTGGTGTCTTTGATAAGGATGCTTTTGCCCATGGTCGCCTCCTCGCGTGGTTGGGTGTGTATGTCCTAGGCAGAATGGTGCCCCGGAAAATGCCTCAAATAGAGTGGACTGATGCTATCTATGCCCTAAAGCCCTTGTACCCTGCGTGTGGCGTGCTATTCCGCGCTGGAGAAGAGTTGTGCTTCTGCCAACTCCGCCGCAATGCGAACGCATTCCCCGCAGGGCACGGGTGCCGGCAGCGTGCCCTTGCCCTTGAGGTCACGGCAGCGCGTGGCGCCGGTCTGCTTCCTGAACTCCTGCACGACGGCACTCATCTTCTTCAGGGTTGTCGGGGCGGTGCGTGACCCAGGCCCGCCGCTGTTCAGCAGGCCATCCAAGATGCAGACGCCTGCAAGTGCGCCGCAGGTTCCCTCCATGCCACCCATTCCTGCGCCAAAGCCCTCGGCAAGTCGGAACATCTGGTTTTCCGTCATGCCCACGAGGTCGGCGTACGTGCAGGCGATGGCCTGCGCGCAGTTGTATCCGTGCCCACGGCGGCTGACCGCAAGCTCAACGCGAGATTCCATGTGCCTGCCTCCTTGTCACAGATGCTGACGAGGTACTACCTCTTCCGCCGCTTCTTGGGCATGGCGCGCAACATCTCCTCTGTGAGGGGCGTCGTGCCGCCAACGTGCTGGTATTCCGTGACGTAGCGCGACTTCAGGCTGGGGTCTGGTGCAGGCTCGCTGGTCCTGGAAGCCCGCGGCTTGCTTGCGCGAGAGGTGCTGGTGCCAGAACTCCGGCTGCCACTTGATGCCTTGCTACCTGTGGAGGATTCACCGCTGCCTGATTTGCTCGCCGCGCGGGACTTGGAGGCGCTGCTCGTGCCGCCCGTCAGCTCCACAATTGTCTTGCGCTTGCGGGGGTTGGTCTCGCGTTCCTTCTCGCGCGCGAGGCGACGCGCCTCGATGCGCTCTTGAGCAGCGCGCCGACGCTCTGCCGCTGACTGCCTGCGCGGGTCAGCTGATGTCTCGCTCCCAAGCGACGTTTCACCGTTGATGTCTGGGTATCCGTTGTCCATGGAGGGCTCCAGGTAATCGAGGATGACTTGCAAGGTGAACTTGACACCATTCTAGCAACGCCAGCTGGGGCTGACTGGCAGCTGGCCCGTTCAGGTTCAAGTTCATAACGGTGCGCTGACAGGCGTTGGCGCCGCGCGATTGATACGAGGTCTCTATTGAGGGGGCGTCTGCGCCTTCTTCGCTCTTGCGTTCTGGCGTTGCGCCTGTGCCAGACCATCCAGCCGCTGCAGTATTGACTGCACGTGCTCTTGGTCTTCTAGCCGGACGATGCCGAAGGCCCTCTTCTCAGCATCTTTCAGGGATGTGCCAATGAGGTAGCCTTCCTTCCTGTCCAAGATGAGGAACCTATCGTGAAACTTGTTCGTAGTTTGCATCTGGAGCAGGGGGTATTGTTCGTTAAAGGTTGCGATGTCCTGCTCCGTGAGAACGGGGTGCCGCCGAGTCCAAAGTTCCACAGGGACCTTTGGCTGCTTCTTGGCCAAAAGGTTCAGAGTGCCCGTATCAACGTATCCGTCAACGAGGGTTATTTCCTTCTCGGCACGTCGGATGAGCGATACGAGCAGTTCAAACGCATCGTAAACCTGCCCATCGAAGAAGATTTTCTGGGTAGGTGTTTGATTGACCTCCATATAGTCGAAGACGCGCTGGAACCGTTCGTCGGTTTGGCGTTGATACTCAATCTGCTTGAACTCAACTTTCCTGATTTGGTCAAACAAGACCGCATTGTTCGCAAGGAAGTGGCGCATTTCCACAAACGCCCGCATGATTTGCACACTGGTATCCACCGCCACCTTGCTGCGTAGAACAGCCGAGAGCATGGCAACGCCCTGCTCGGTGTAGACGTAGGGGAGGTAAGTTCTACCAATTTCGATGGGGTCACGCCGACTCTCTAAGGTGCCAATTTGGCACCTTAGAGAGTCGAGCTCATCGCGATTCACTTGGAATCGGAAGTCTTCGGGGAAGCGACCCTCGTTGCGTTTTGCTGCCCGATTGAGAGCCTTTGTCTCAACCTGATACAGCTTCGCCAAGTCGCTATCCAGCATGACTTGCATACCGCGAACGGTATAGATGAGGTTGCGAATAGGAATGGAGCTTGGCTGCGTGGGAAGAATCTCAGATATCTCAGAAGTTGGCTCCTCGTCGTGAGTGGCGTTGGCGAGTTCTGTGCGCGACGTCAGTTGTTCCATTGCTCCTCCCAAATCTCATATTGACAAGAACGTATGTTCGTATAATAGTATAGCCACAGACGAAGTAGTTGTCCACAAAGAAATTGAGGTGAGAAGAACTTGGAAGTTGGTATCGAATCGTCGAAGGTTGCCCTGTGCTAGCGTGTCCTTGGCCTGGTCGCGTCATCCTGGGCTGGCAAAATCAAAGGAGTTCCCATGCATGAGGCTTTGACTAGCTTTCTACCCGTGATTTCGCTTGCGGACTTCGTCCAGCCCCGGCTGGTGCGGCTGCAGGAACGGGACGCGTAAGCCATGCACACGCTCGCGGTCTCGGTCCGCAAGCTGGTGGAGTTTCTGCTTCGCTCGGGTGACATCGATGCGTCATCCTCGGTTGCCGCCGAGGTGGACGCCATGCAGCTTGGCTCGGACGTACATCGCCGTCTGCAGTCCATGGCGGGGGAGTCCTACCAGGCGGAGGTGTCGCTGGCGCGGTCCTTCTACTTTCCGCAGGGTCAGTTCGTACCTGCGGCGCTGGCAATGGACATCGCTCCCAGCATGATTGGGGAGGCCGACCCCACTGGCTGGTTCCTGCGGGTGGAGGGCCGGGCGGACGGCGTGATTGACTTGCCTGGTCGCGTGACGATAGATGAGATCAAGGGTACCTACGCGGACGTCGCGGAGCTTACGGAGCCCCGTGCCGTCCACGTGGCGCAGGCAAAGTGCTATGCCTATCTCTACCTGCGCGGCATTCAGGCAGCCGCGGGAGATGCGACCCTGCGGCGGGCGGAGCCCATTGCCGTGCGCATGACGTACGTGGGGCTGGACACGGGGGAGGTGCGCCGCTTCCTGCAGACCATGTGGTTCCAGGAGCTGGAAGATTGGTTTCTGGGGCTCCTGCGCGACTACCACCGCTGGCTCGGCCCGCGCCAGGAGCACGTGCGCCGGCGCGACGCCGCGCTTGCGCGGCTGGGCTTCCCCTTCCCGTGGAGACGTGGTCAGCAAGAGCTGACCCAGCGCGTGGCGCGCACGGTGCGTGCGGGGGAGCGACTGTACCTGCAGGCACCAACAGGCTCTGGCAAGACGGTGGCAAGCATCTGGCCTGCGCTGCGATGCATTGGCGAGGGCGCGGGGCGGCGGCTCGTGTACCTGACCGCCAAGACCATCGCGCGGCAGGCTGCCGTGGACTGCCTGCGGCTGCTCAACGGCCGCGGCGCGCGTGTCGTGGCCGTGGCACTAACGGCGCACGACAAGATCTGCCCCCTGCGGCAAGGGCGGCGCACGTCAACAATGCGCAGTTCAGGGCATGTGAACCCCTGCAATCCCACAGAGTGCCCGTACGCACGTGGCCACTTCGACCGCATTGGAGAAGCAACGTACGAGCTGCTGACGGTATCTGAGGGCGGGGCGGTGTTGGACCGCCAGGTCGTGCTTACAGCCGCAGAGAAGCACCGCGTCTGCCCGTATGAGCTGCAGATGGAGCTGGCCGATTGGGCGGACGTCGTCGTGTGCGACTACAACTACGTCTTCAGTCCCTCGGCCGCGCTGCGTTGCCTGGGCGACGAGCCCGAGCAGGCAGTTCTGCTGGTGGACGAGGCTCACAACTTGGTCGACCGCGCGCGGGACCTGTACAGTGCGGAGCTCGCGGGCCGTTCGTTCGAGCGGGCGGCTGCGGCGTTGGAGCGTGACGCATGGGCATCGAACCCGCAAGCTTCGCGCGAGCTTGCCTCGGCACTCAGGCGCGTTGCTGCGTGGTTCGGGAGGGGGCTGCCGCAGCTGCCGGGTGGTGCGGTGCGGCAGCCAAAGGACCTCGCCTTGGCGCAAGACCGGCAGCCGGCGTATAAAGTCGTGCAAGACTTCGGCAAGCTTCCCGCCATGCTTGAAGACGTGGTGCCCCTCATGGAGCGCTACCTGGCCGAGGCGACCGTTGCGGAGCAGGTCCGTGACCCCTACGTGCTGACCAACGAGCTCCACCTGCAGGCCCTGGGCTTCCGCTCGGCGCTCGAGCGCGCGGGCGAGAAGCGCAAGAACTACGTGCTTTACCAGGAGCGCATTGGCGGCGACCGCAGCGGCAACGCTGGCCACGCTGGTGCCCGCATTGCCAAGGTCAAGGTCTTCTGTGCGGACCCCAGTACGGATGTGGGGGAGCGGTTGGGTGCGGTGAGGGCCTCGGTGCTCTTCTCTGCCACGCTGATTCCGATGGATTACTATCGCACGCTGCTGGCGGCGCGTGAGGAGGACGCGACCTACCGCGCAACTTCCAGCTTCGACCCGCGGCGTCAGCGGGTGCTCATCGGTGGGGACGTGAGCATGCGGTACAGCCGGCGAGACCAAACGCAATACCAGCGCGTCACTGCCTACGTGCGTCAGCTGCTGCAGGCGCACCCTGGCAACTACCTGGTGTTCGTTCCTTCCTATGCGGTGCTGGACGCCGTGCGGGTGGAGCTTACGGGACCGTCTGCCCTGCCTGCGGGCACGCGCGTCCTTGCACAGCACGGTGCCATGAGCGAGCGCGAACGAGAGGCGTTTCTGGATGCCTTCCGTGCCGGACACAAGGCGTCGCGGCCAGGGCTTCCCGCCACCGCTCCGAATGCGCGTGCGTCGGTAGGGCGCGCACTCGCCGCGCCGCAGGCCAGCCTGGTCGGCCTGTGCGTGCTGGGCGGCTTCTTTGCGGAAAGCATAGACCTGCGCGGGAATGCGCTGGTCGGGGTGGTGATCGTGGGAACGGGTCTGCCGGGAATCTCCGCCGACCGCGAGCTTGTTCGCAAGCGATTCGACGAGTCGGACCAAGACGGCTTTGCGTATGCCTACACCTACCCGGGCATGGCAAAGGTGCTGCAAGCTGCAGGCAGGCTCATTCGCTCGGAAGACGACGCGGGCGTGATCCTGCTGCTGGACGACCGCTTCCTGACTGCAAGTTATCGGCAGCTCTTCCCAAGGGAATGGGATGCGCCGACGGAGGTCACGCAAGACACCGTGGCGGCTGAGCTGGCGCGGTTCTGGCGGGAGCTGTAGCCACTGTTCCTCGCCACAAAAAAGCGGCGGCCGCACCTGCGGCCGCCGCGCGAGAAACCCTTACACGAAAAACCCTTACACCTCGAACTTGGCGCCCATGAGCTTGGCGAACTCGCGGCAGATTGCCGTGTCGCCGGGCCACGCGGGGGCGGTTACCAGGTTGCGGTCAACGACGGCCTGGTCAACGGGCACATCCACGTACTCGCCGCCCGCGATGGTGACGTCCGGGCCGACCGCCGGGTAGGCCGTGGCCTTGTAGCCCTTTAGGACGCCGGCGGCTGCCAGCACCTGCGGGCCGTGGCAGATTGCGGCGACGGGCTTCTCGGCCGCAAAGAACTCCTGCACAATCTGGATTACGCGGGCGTTCAGGCGAATGTACTCGGGCGCGCGGCCGCCAGTAATGAAGAGGCCCTCGTAGTCGGCGGTGTTCACGGCGTCGAAGTCGGCCGTGAGCGCAAAGTTGTGGCCGCGCAGCTCCGTGTAGGTCTGCTCGCCCAGGAAGTCATGCACGGCGGTCGCCACCGTGTCGCCAGCCTTCTTGTCGGGGCACACGGCGTCGACCTGGTAGCCCAGCATGCTGAGTGCCTGGAAGGGCACCATGGTCTCGTAATCCTCGGTGAAGTCGCCGCAAAGCAGCAGCACTTTCTTGGCCATTTTGGAATTCCTCTCTCTGGTGTTGCAAGCTATAGGGGAGCGATGCTGCCTGCAACCGAATGGCAGGCATGGCTGAAAAGACACCCTCAACAATAGGGAACTGTATGTTTCGTGCAAGCTCCCGCAGCGCGGCTGGTCGCTACCGCTCGGTGGGGACGTGTTGCGGCAGCTGCCGCGTGGCGTTGGCCGCACTCGTACCTCAGTCGTTCTCGTACCCGGTCAGCGTGTTCGCCAGGTGCTCGCAAAAGCCGCGCGCGAGCTCTGCGGGGGACTCAATGCGCACCTTGGTGCCAAACTGCGTCACCCATCCGTACAGCGTGGGGGCGTCCATCACATGCGTGGTAACGCGCGCGAGCTCGGCGCCAGCAGCTGTGTCGTTCTCCAGCGGAACCACGACCATCGCGCTGCCAAAGCGGTCCACAAAGGCGTTCATTACGGACGAGTCCACCAAGAACGTGACCGCAACGGTCTTGCCGCTGTACATGGAGAATGACCTGCTGGCCCAACCCGCTCCATCAAAGTTGCTCGTCAGCTGGTTGGAGATTGCTGGCTCGTCCAGAATGCGAATGCGCGCCATGCGGTCGATGCGGTAGGTGACAATTCCGTCGTGCCGCTGGTTGTAGGCAAGCATGTAGTAGTTGCCCTCGGAATAGACCACGCGCAGAGGTGACTCCTGGTAGTCCTTGGGCTCGCCCGACTCGTCCTGGCGAGGGTGACGCCTGAGGTCACAGCCAAAGTCACAGTAGCCAAAGGAGATTTGCCTTCGCAGGTGAATGGCACGCTGCACCAGCCCCACCTGCGGCAATGCGGACTCCTGCTGGGTGCGCACGCGCCCCTCCACGTGCACGCTGCGCTCCAGCTCCTCGCGCTGCGCTGGGCTGGCGAGCCCCTTGATCTTGCTCACCAACTGATCTGACCTGCGGTTTGTTAGGAATCGCGAGCTCTGTACGGAGTCCACCATGAGCGAGATTTCCTCCAGCGAGAAGGGCCTGGTGGCCAGCCCGTACTCCACGGGCGCGCGCTGGTAGGTTTGGATGTCAAGCCCCACCTCACGCAGGGCGCTTATGTCTTTGTAGACGCTCTTCCTCTCTGCTGGGATCCCCAGCTGTGCCAGGCGCGAGATCAGCTCCGTCATGCCGAGACCGTGCTCCGCGTCCGTCTGCTCTAGGAAGAGCTTTGCGAGGTTGAGCAGCCTTCTGCGTTCGGGCGTGGTGCGTGCCATGGCAATCTCCCTCCGAAGCAAGCGTCTGACCTCGCAATTATTGCATGCGGAAGACATCTGGCCTGTCCACTACAAGGGACAAGTGGAGCAACGGTCGTGTGCTGTGTTCTCCTGACATTTTCTTGGTGCTGTTCAGCCGAAGGGGAGCGGAGGCGTGACATGTGGCAGTTCTTGGCAGGGCTGGGCCTTGGTGCGCTTCTTTCTGGAGGCAACAACGGTGGCAATGACTCCGGCGGCTGCGGTTGCGGATGCCTCTCGCTGGTGTTCTGGCTGGTGGTGGTTTGCCTTCTGCTGGGGTATTGCTCGTCGGTGGGCTCGTAGGGGAGCGTTACGGGGAGAGGAGCAACAATGATTTGTCCGAATTGTGGCCACGAGAATCCTGATGGAAGCAGGTTCTGCAATGACTGCGGCGAAAGGTTGACGCCGGAACCAGTGGAGAATCAGACGACGGGTACCCCAGAGAAGACATTGGAGCCTGAGCCGGAGCCGCAAGCTGCAGAGCCGCAGCCCAAGGAGCCGGAGCCCGTGGAGCCGGAGCCCGTGGAGCCGGGGTCGCAGCTTGAGGAGTCGCTACCCGCGGAGCCGGAACTCGACTTGACTGACGAGGAAAAGGCGCCTCAGCCTGAGGAACCACTTCCCACTAATGGTATGCCTGTGCCTGTGCCCGTTACGGAGAGTGACGACGCGACTGCGGGTCCCGCGGTCGCTGCACAAATTAGCAAGGCCCACGGTAAGTTTGATCTCAAGCGCATAATCCTCATCGCGACGGGAATCTTTGTCCCGCCTGCTGCCCTTGTGTTGTTCTGGGTTTGGAAGAGGCCGAAGAGCAAGGTCCCGCGCATCGTCCTTACTTTGCTTCTTGCAGTGTATGCACTGCTGTGGTGCGGCGGTTTTGTCTCTAGCTGCAGTGCCTCTATGGAACAATCACGCCTAGAGTCCTTGGTGCAGGCAGACGCAAACTTGGACGCAACCTATGAAGGCGATGGCGTGACGATTCACTACCCAAGCAGCTGGACGCAGTTCGACGCTGGTAACTGGGGAGTGGCATATGCCAGCCAGACAGGTAATAGGTTCGAATACGGTGAGGCCAAGTCGGTCTGGCCGGCACTGGATGCCGCGAAGTACAACCTGAAGTACGAGCATGGCTTTGAGCAACTCGTCTCTGACCTGACAACCAATCTAAAGGCCTCGACTCGTGGAATGACGCTGGACAAGACGTCCATCGACGTGCGTGACAACGTCATGGTTGCGAAGACGCCCTTCGTGGTCAGCGATGGCAGCAGCAACTCATGCGATGGCACCCTCGTTGTGTACTGCGATGGCGACGGAAAGCTTGGCTGTGTGGAGGTGACCCGTTGGGTCAAGGAGGGCAATGCGTTCTTCGAGGAGGACGGCCAGACGGTCGATAACATTGTCGATGCGCTCGAGTTCACGGGTTCCAAGTTTGCCAAGGATCCGAGCAAGGACCCCGTTACGGAGTTGGCGGTGACCTATGACGGTAAGACCGACGAGGGCGTTATGCTCGATGCCAGCAACGCGGGAATCCGAGTGAGCGCGACCTTCGAAGACGGGTCCTGCCAGGACATTACAAGCGGCTGGAAGGTCGAGAATCCTGCAGCGCTTGTTGCTGGCCAGGACACAACTGTGCACATTACCTATCTTGAAGGCGCGGCGGACCTGACGGTTCACTGCACAACCTCGCCGATTACGGGCATTACGGCGTCGTACGACGGCAACACCGAGGAGGGTGCGACCTTGGATGCCAAGAATGCGGGCATCAAGGTTGTGGCGACTCACGAGGACGGTTCCACTACTGGCATCTCTTCCGGCGAGTGGAGTCTTGACACGCCAGCAACGCTTGCTGCCGGTCAAACGGCGACGGTCCACATTGCTTACGGTGACTTCTCTACAGATTTGAGCGTGGAGTGCACGACGCTTACTCCCGAGCAGAAGGCGCAGCAATACAAGGACGGTGCTGAGAATATCTCCTACTCTGACTTGCTGCGCAATCCCGGTGACTACGTCGGCCACACCATCCACGAGCAGGGCAAGGTCATGCAAGCTTTGAGCGACGGATTCCTTGTTGAGGTTACAAACAAGGGCTACGGCATTTGGGACGACATCGTTGTCGTTGCCTGGGACGGCGAGCCCAATGTCATAGAGAAAGACGTTGTGGACATCTGGGGCACGTATACGGGTTCCTACACCTATACGACTGCCATTGGTGCACAGAAGACGGTTCCTTCGATGGCGGCGGAGTACGTCAACATCAACTAGTTAAGCATCTGCGATCGCATACGGGTAGTACGACCAGAGTCCTGTTTCTAGGCAATATTTTCTAGAAGCAGGACTCTGGAACTTTGGGTGGGGAGTCTCTCAAGAACCGCTTGCGGCGGGGGTTCTAGCGTGTCCGCAGTGCCTCTGCCAGCTTGCGAGCGGTTTCGTTCTGCGTGAGGTCGTAGAGGTCGTCTGCCACTTGGGCTGCCTCCTCGCGCAAGAACGGCTGGCCTTTGTGAGTCTCGGCCTGTTCCGTCAGGTAGGAAATGTCGCGCTGCGGGTCACTCGTGATGCCGCGCTGGATTTGCGCCATCACTTCATCGAAGGTGCCTGCGGACATATGGGCTCCGTTCTGCCGGGTGGTGCGTGAAGTCTTGGCGGCCGTACGTGTCAGTGCGTGTGAGTGACGTGCCAGTGACCGCATGTTGTTTGAATCATAGATTCTGCGTTACGCAAGGGTACTTCACGCGGTACCGGTCCATGGATCCTCTGCTGCCCTCTGGATTCTGACGTTTATTCAAGACTGTCGAAGTTGGTACCTCAAAAGATGCCTCACGTCCCTTTGGGCTTCAGAAAAATTGCAGCGCCCCGCGCTTCAGCCTAGACTGATGCGTGTGTTTGTTCCACCCATGGAGCACGTTGTGACCGTACGGTTGCAGGAGGAAGCAGAAATGAGCAAGTACGTTGCCAAGCATTTGAGCCAGCAAAGTGTCTGGGGGGGGGACGCCTCTAGGGCGGTAGCCCGCTGAGGTGGACCCCGTCTAGTGGACAAACAATTCCGCTAGGCAGCCTGCTTCTCTAGCTTCTGCGCATAGGCGAACGGGGTGATGCCCCCGAGCCTCT
>OMVJ01000016.1 GCA_900314495.1 uncultured Olsenella sp. | reverse complement strand
CGTGAACTTCCCGTCCCTCAAGGCCTCTCCTTTCCTCGGGAGAAGCCGGCTGTTGTTAAGCGGGGGTCGAGTGTCTACCTTCTGGGGTCCACATCACGGCAAACCGTAACGCTCTGGCGACGGCTTATACTTCGCTAATAGTAGCGAGGGCTAGCAACGCCGCCCTGAGCTCACCGTGCTCGCATTCGCACAGAACGCCGTACCACCGTTCGCGACCGCGCACAACTTTGCAAGTTGCGGGCAACTGCGCACAAATCTCGCTGTTGTGACTGTCATGATTACCACAGTTGCCCGCAGTCGCCTCGCGCGCGGCCACGCAGGCACCGAATGGTCTACAGTTCTTGCTGCACAGCCATTCGCGCCGGCGCAGGACGGAGACGAACCCGTGAACACCAAGTACCTGGACATCAACCAAGACGGCTACAGCGTGCGCTGCAAGCTCATGTGCGGCACCAACGCCCGCCAGCACCGGCGCGTGGTCGTGTGCACGCATGGCTTCGGCGGCAACAAGGACATCACCAGCATCCAGAAGTTCGCAGAGAAGGAGACCGGCAAGTTCAAGGATGACGCGGTTCTGGCATTTGACTGGCCGTGCCACGGCAAGGACGCTCGAAAGAAGCTGGAGCTGGCCGAATGCTTTGAGTACCTGAAGCTCGTGGTGGACTACGCGCGCGGCGAGCTTGGTGCCAGCTTCGTGTACAACTATTCCGTCAGCCTGGGCGCTTTTCTCACACTGGCCTACATGCACCAGTTTGGCAACCCCTTCGCGCGCGTGGCGCTGCGCTCCACCGGCCTGGACATGGAGCGCCACATGCGCAACAACGTCTCCCCCGCCGACCTGCCCAAGCTGGAGCGCGGGCGCGAGGTGGAGGTCGGCTTTGAGCGCAAGATGAAGATTGACCAGCGGCTGCTGGATGACCTTGCCGCCAACGACGTGCGCAAGTTCGAGTACTTTGACTGGGCGGACGGCATCCTCATGCTGCACGGGACCGAGGACGAATACATCCCCATTGCAGAGGCGCGCAAGTTTGCCGACAACAACGTGATAGAGCTCGTGGAGGTGGAGGGTTCGGACCACGCCTTCCGCAACCCCAAGAACATGGACCTGGCCATTCACACGGTGGTGGAGTTCTTCTCGCCGCAGGGGAAATAGCGTGAGACACAACCCACGCTGACCGTCTCTGCGCAGAAGGGATTCCGTCCACATGAGCGCCCAGCTATTCATACTTCTCATGGCTTGCATCAAGATTGCATATGGCTGCATCTGTTCGACCCTTGCGTCACGGCAGCGCAAGCAACCCCTTCCAGACGTGGTCGCAGACGTGTACGACGCAGAGCGCTATGCCGAATACCTGCAGATTGTTGCGGAAGACCGCCGCGCTCACGTTATATACCGAACAATCGACACGGCGATTCTGGCCTGCTTTCTGTACTCACCCTTCTTTGTGTGGGCGGAACAGGCAGCGCACGGCAACGCGTACCTAGTGGTGGCGCTAACCCTCCTGGTGATCCAAGGTATCGCTGGCGCGGAATCGTTTGCGTACGAGTGGTACCTGACTTTCCACATCGACGACAAGCACGGGCTCAACAACATGGACGCGCGCGAGTTTGTGCGCACGTTTCTGCTGGACGAGCTGCCCAGCGCTGCCGCCGTGCTCTTGGCCTACGAGGGGCTTGCGTTTGTGGGTGAGCACATGGCGGCATGGACCGACGGCTTCTCGCTGGGGATGGGAGGGGCCATCCTGTTGACCCTTGGCCTGTTTGCCGCCGCAGCTGCCTTCGAGTTCGCGAGCTCGCTGGTGGGATATAAAATTCTGAAGAAGCAGTACACCCTTACGCCCATGCCCGAGGGTCCCCTGCGCAGCAAGATCATGGCCTTGACGAAAGGCTCCCGCAAGAAGCTGGCACAAATCTACGTGTACGACGAATCCAAGAAGTCAGTTGAGATAAACGCCATGCTGGTCAAGCTGCCATGGCGCAAGGAGCTCTGGATTGCGGACAACGCACTGAGCTCCGCAGATGAGCGCACCACGTTGGCAGTTGTCTCGCACGAGATTGGACACCTCAAGCACCGCTGGAGGCTCATGGACGCGTTGGGAGTTCTGCCCGTTGTGGCGCTCATCCTCTTGGTGGCTGCGCTCATCGCCAACCCAAGCCTTGTCTTCGGCATGAATGCCTGGGTGCTCCGGTCGTTCGGGCTCAGCGCGTGCAACTATATCCTGCTAGCGACCGTTGCAGTCGGGGGACTGCTGCCGATAGCGAAGCTGTTGGGAGCGTTTTCCAACGCCATGTCGCGGCACCAAGAATACGAGGCAGACCGCGAGGCGGTACACAATGGGTATGCTGCGGAACTAGCGGGATTTCTGAAGGTCGCCGAGCGCAAGGAGCTCATGAACGTAAACCCGCACCCCTTCATCGAGTTCATGGAGTATGACCACCCCGGCCTCTGCAACCGGCTGACGGCAATCTGGCAGGCAGACGCCGCCCGCGAGACCAGCGCGGAGGACGCAAGTACCGCATAGAAACTAGAAGCCGGGCCGGAGGGACGTATCCCCTCCGGCCCGGCCGTCTTGCAGAGCAGGCTCTAGTGCTTCAGAAGCGGGCAGCTTGCATACTAACAGCTAGCTTGCGCAGCCCACGGCTATGCGCGGGTGCCGTCCTCGGCATTGCGACGACGGCGGGAGGCGGCAATGGCTGCCACGCCGGCAGCGGCGAGCGCCACCGGAACGGCGGAGTTGCTGGCGTCGCCGGTCTTGGGCAGGGTGCGGTCATTGGAGCTGGCCTTGGGCAGGCTGGCGGTACGGTAGACGGGCTTGGGCTGTTCGGCGGTGCGGTAGGTCGTGCACTTGGTCAGCGCGGAGGCGTCCACGGTCACCTTTGCCTCCGGGTGGGCGACGGCGTAGCCGATGAGGGCGTCCGCCTGGGCGCGCTTTGCCACAGCAAGGTTCACTCGAGCCTGGGACAGGCGGCCGTCGGCGGCGGAGAGGGCGTCCTTGGCAGCCCGGGCGGCCTTGTCCAGCCCGGCCTGGGCGGACGCCAGGTCCGCGTGGCGCGTCGCCTCGGCCTTGATGGCATCAAGCTGGGGCTTGTAGTCAGAGAGGGTCGCGTCGGCGATGTAGGGGTCCAGCGTGGACGGGTCGGCGATCACGTCCTCGGGCTCGATGGAAGCGAGCGTGTACAGCACGTCGCGCAGGCGGGCGGCCTCGGACTTGGCAATCTGGTAGGCGGAGCGGGCGTCCTCGACGGCGGCCTTCGCGGCCTCGGCGTCCCTGGCGGCCTGGTCGCTGGCGGCCCTGGCGTCTGCCGCCTTCTGGACAAGGGCATCGGCATCCGCGCGGCGGCCGGCGACGTCCTCGTAGCTGCCCTTGGCGGCCTTGTAGGCGGAGGCGGCATCCGTGGCCTTGCCGGCAGCCTCGTCGGCCGCGGCCTTGGCCTGGTCGTAGGCGGCATGCGCGTCCTCGGCGGCCTGCTTGGCAGCGGTCAGGTCGGAATCGGCCTGTGCCTGGGCGGCCTGGGCGTCTGCCAGTTTGGCCTGCGCTGCCTCGTAGACGGCCTTGGCGTCCTTGGCCGCCTGGGCCACGTTCGCGTACTTGGCCACGGCGTCGTCGTAGGCCTTCTGGGCGCTGGTTACGTCGGCATTCGCGGAAGCCAGGGCCGCATCGGCGGCGTCCTTGGCGGACTGGGCCTTGGCCTGCTCCCCCTGTGCGGCATCCAGCGCGGACTTGGCCTCGTCGGCCTTGGACTGGGCGGCTGCCGCGGTGGCGTCGGCGGCCGTCTTGGCTGCCTGGGCGTTGGCAAGGTTGGTCTTGGCCGCATTGTAGGCATCGCCCTTGGCGGCAGCGTCCTTGGCAAGGGCCTGTCCGTCTGCGAGGGCCTTCTTTGCGGCGTTCAGAGCCTCCCCGGCCTTGGCCTTCTGGGGCAGTTCCCCACCATTACGATATGCCTTGAGCATCTGTCGCCACTCGTCCACGGTCATCTCGTCGCCGTTGAGCCGGCCGTTGCCGCCCCAGGCAGAGACGCCCTTGTTGAAGGCGGCGCCCTGGGAGACCGTGCCGGGGTTCACGAGGTTGAGGTAGTGGCCGACCTTCATGTATTCGCCAGGGTACTTCATGTAGAAGCCGAAGACGCTCATGGTGCCACCAGGCGTCACGCCCTTGACGGCGGCATCGGGGTGGGACTTGATGAAGCTGTCGTACTCGTCCTTCTCGCCCATCCAGCCGGAGTCCACGGCACCGGTGGCGGAGTAGCCCCAGGCCAGGCAGCGCGAGTCGTTGTAGTCATAGTTGGAATGGCCGCGCTGGGACGAGGGACCGTCGTTGATGTCGGTCTCCAGAGCCTCGTAGCCCACGGCTGTGGGGCTCACCAGCAGCTCCCTGAGGCCGTACTTCTTGCGCTGAGCGTTGACGGCGTCCATGATGTCGCAGCCGGAGAGCAGGCTGTCGTAGTTGACGGAGGAGTTGTCGAGTGTGACCTTGCCCTGAGATGCGACCTTGTCACGATTCTGCTGGTAGTTGCCGGCGGAACTCTTGAAGTACTTGTTGAGGAACTCGAGCGCTGTCATCTGCTGGGCGCTGGGCAGGGCGTCGTAGGCCTTCTGCGCCGCGTCGACCTTAGCCTGGAGGGCCGCGGTGTCAACGGCACCCGCCTTGGACGTAGCGTCCTCATAGGCTGACTTGGCGTCGGCGGCGGCCTTCTGCGCGTTCGCGACGGCCTTGGCCTTGGTCTCAGCGTCCGCGTTGGCGTCGTTCACGGTCCTGACGGCTT
Source organism: uncultured Olsenella sp. (assembly GCA_900314495.1). Taxonomy (GTDB): domain Bacteria; phylum Actinomycetota; class Coriobacteriia; order Coriobacteriales; family Atopobiaceae; genus Olsenella_K. Next base: position 89,453 of record OMVJ01000016.1, on the reverse strand, counting down.
CGTCGTAGGCCTTGGTGGCTTCGTCCGCCTTGGCCGTGGCGTCCTCCAACGCGGCCTTGGCTGTCTGGACGTCCGCCTCCTTGCTCGCGGCGTTCTGCTCGGCCTCGTCCACGTTGTCCTGTAGCTGGGCGATCTTCACCTTGTCCTCGCCGGTTTGGGCGTCTTCCAGGGCCTGTTCCGCCTCGTCGGAGGCGGCCTTGGTCTGGGTGACCTCCTCCTCGGCGTCGGTCACGGCCGCGTCGGACGCATCCTTGGCTGCCTGGGCATCACTGGCCTTCTGGTCGGCCTCGTCCGCGGAGGACTTGGCCTCGTCCTCGGTTGCCTGCGCTGCGTCCGCCGCCTGCTGGGCCTGGTCGGACGCCACCTGGGCATCGTCGGCCGCCTGCTTGGCGGCATCGACCTCCTGCTGTGTGGGAGCCGTGGCCTCTGCCTCGTCGGCCGCCTGCTGGGCAGCATCTGCCGCCTCCTGCGCAACGGGCACGGCAGCCTCGGCCTCCGTTGCCTTGGTCTCGGCGTCGGTCACGGCCTGGGAGGCATCCGCCTCGGCCTTGTCTGCGGCCTCCGCCTTGGCTACTGAGTCGTCCTGCACGGCCTGGGTGTCCTCCGTGACCTTGGTCTCGGAGGCGACCGTCGCGGCCTGGTTGTCCGCGGCTGCCTGGGTTGCCGTCTCGCTGGCTGCCTGGGCCGCAGCCTGGTCTTGGCTGGCGGTATCCACCACGGCCTGGGCCTCGGCGACTTCGGTCGAGGCGGCGTTGACGGCCTCCTGCGTGCCCGCCGCCTCCGTGGCGGTGATGACGACCTGCGCGTCTGCCTGCACTTCGGTGGTGGATTCGGGCATGGCGGCCTCGGAGAGGTCGCACGCGAACGCGCTGACGGGCCCCGTTGCAACGATTGCCGCCGCGGACGCTGCGGCGATGCCGACCTGCACTGGAATGCTTACTGACTTCTTCATGGCACTTCTCCTGTTTGTTGCTTGGTCTTTGGTGCAGATAGAGCCAGGCAGCCGGCTTCGCCTTGTGCTTCTGTCCTTGACCTGAAAGATAAGTGCCATTCGCAACAGAATGTTGCGCAACAAATTCTGCCGTGACAAACGGGGACGTTTCCCTTTTGTCACGGCAAGACAAGAGAGAAACGTCCCCGTTTGTCACGCTTGTCAGACCGCACGCACGAGTTGATGTTCGCGATGAGCCCCGCATTCAGGGCATGCGCGACATAGACCCCCTAACGTGGTCGATAGCTACACGCCGCGTTCACCAAGAATGCCCACTATCAAATGCCAAAGATGGCTCCCGCGATGTCCAAGATGTCTGCCATGGTTTCCGCGTCCGCTCGATCGACCAGCTCGGCTCGCCTTGCTTCGAGGTCCAAAGCCTTAAGCTGCTCGACGCATACAAAACCGTTGATTGCCAGTCCGCCTGGTAGAGGCACATGTAGGGGGTAGTGATTATCTGCACTCGTTATGGGGCATACCACCGTCATACACGAGCGTAGGTTGAACGCACGGGTGCTTACCACAATGGCAGGACGTCTCTTCTGAGCTTCATGGCCTACAGACGGATCGAACTGAACGTATACGATGTCCCCCTGGTCGAAAAGGCTCACCACTCCTCACGTCCTACGGGTTCGCCCCAATCGGCCTCTTGGGGGCGATAATCTCCCTCATACCCCGCGAACAGGTCATCTATGGTCACGCGTCTATGCCGCGCGAATGCCCCTGTAGGCTTCTTTCGTATGTAGAGCGAACCGTTGTATTCGAGGGTCATCGTTACCTCATCGCCCACAGCCAAGTCCATGAACTCGCACATATCCTTGGGAATTCGCACCCCTTGGGATGCGCCCCAACTGCAGAGCTTTGTATTACGTGAAACTGGCGGCGCTACAGGATGCATGACCCCTCCTCATGATGACTTCACAAGGAAAGTATATCCCATAGATATCTTTGTTGTACAGTTTTTTCTGAAGACTGCCAACAGGGCACACGTGACAAAAGGGGACGTTTCCCTTCTGTCACTTCTCACCGCGCCTCACGCCCTTACAGCCCCGTCAGGTCTGGCTTCAGCACCTCCAAGCAGCTGAACGCGCGCTCGTCCGTGTCGAACTCGTACACAAAGACGGCGCAGTTGGGAATGCCGCGCTGGTACTCCACCCTGTTGCGGCCCGCCCACGCGCGCCAGAAGTTGGCACACGCCGCCCCGTGGGAGACGGCCAGCACGGACTCGTGCTCGGGACGGGACATGATGTCCGTCAGCGTGGTGACCATGCGGTCCACCAGCGTCTGCTGCGAGTCACCGCCGTAGGGGACGAAGAAGTCGCCGAAGGGCGGGGGCGGGTTGAGGAAGCTGTCCTTGCCCTCGAATGCGCCGAAGTTCCACTCCTTCAGGCCCTTGGTGCGCTCGTAGGGCGGAATGCGACCGAAGGCCTCCTGGCACACGATTTCCAGCGTGTCGCTGGCGCGCTCGGAGGTTGAGCAGTAAAAGTGGTCGGGTTGGATGCCCCGCTCCACAAAGATGCGCCCGGCGCGTCGTGCCTGCTCCATGCCGCGCTGGGTGAGCGGCGCGTCGCACCAGCCCTGGTTCTTTTTCTGCACGTTGAAGAGGGTTTCTCCGTGACGCATGAGATAGAGCATCCGCGTTGGCATGGTGGCCTCCTTGCGTATGAGGTGCGCGGGGCCTTTGCGCCCGCGCCATACGACCATTGTACGACGCGCGAGATTAGGCATCGGCTGGCTCACGTTGCGCCGCACTGGTCGGTGCCCCAACACTGCAAGTTGGGTACGGTCATCGGACAAGGCTGGCAGTTGGGACGATCCCAACGCCGCAAGTTGGGGCGCTTGGGAGGTTTTCACTTCCGATTCCGAGCCCTTATCGGAAGTGAATCTACATTCACTTCCGATATAATGCCTCAAACGGAAGCAGAGCTGCATAGCAAGGAATCGCAGGAGAGATCCAGACCGGAGTAGGCAAGGGAAGGCGGTGGATTGCATGAGCTGGCCAGCAGTCGAACACGAGACTCTGCCGTGGAAAGCGTCCTCGGACGAACTTGAGTTCATCCCCAAGAGCAAGCGCCGCGCAATCGCCAGCACCTACGAGGCGACGGTCCCGGCAACTATCGCCACCCTTACCCCGGAGCTCACGGCGCCAACAAGCACCCGGCTGGCGGAACTCGGTGCGATTCTCGCCCGGTACGACGAGCGACGCGCAACCTGGGGATTCAATCTTCCGTCACTGCTGCTGCGCAGCGAGTCCGCGTCCAGTTCTCAAATCGAGAACCTCACGTCGAGCGCCCGCAACATCGCGCTTGCAGACATCAGTGACACCGCGCCGCGCAATGCCAAGATTATCTCCCGGAACATTGCCGCAATGGACAATGCCATGTCGATTCAAACCCCGCTGACCATAGAAGGCATCGTGCAGGTCAACACCGCCCTTATGGGCGAAGTCTACGGCATACGAGATGAACAGGTTTGGGTCGGCGGAACTCCCTACAGTCCGCACGGCGCAACCTACGTTCCCCCGCAGGCTCCGCGCGTGCAGGCCTGCCTTGAGGATCTGCTCGCCTTCCTCGCGCGAACTGACATTGACCCTATTGCCCAGTCGGCCGTAGCGCACGCACAGTTCGAGACCATCCATCCCTTTGTCGACGGCAATGGTCGCACGGGACGCGCCCTGCTGCATACCCTGCTCAGGGAGCGGGACATCCTGAGGGAGACCACGCTTCCCGTCTCCGCCGGCCTCCTCCACGACGTGGACCGGTACATGGCGTCGATTACCGCCTACCAGGAAGGTGACCCGCTGCCCATCATCGAATGCCTTGCCGACGCATTGGAATTCGCAGTTGCGCTGGGATCGAAAATGGCCGAGCTCGTCAGCCGGATCCTGGAAGACTGGAACCAGAGCATCACGCAACGTCGTGGTTCTGCAATCCATGGATTGCCAGCACTCCTGGTGCAGCAACCAGTAGTGAATGTCGCGTATGTGGCAGACAAGCTGCAGATCAGCGACCGCGCCGCAAGGACGCTGCTCGCCGATGCCTGCGAGCTTGGTATTACCCGCCAAGTGGGCACCGTCCGCAGGGGCGTGATTTACCAAGCGGACGAAATCATTGATGTCCTCGACAGGGTTTCCAGCGTTCAGGGAATGCAACGCATCATGTACTAGCACAGAATCTCAACGCCATGCCAAACAAGACGCGAACTTGCCCGGCCCTACTCCGTATAGCGGTTCCGCAGGGCGGCAAGCCGCGCGGCATCCAGCCCGTACTCCGCCGAAAAATACGCCTCGTAGCTGCCATAACGCTGCAAGATGGCCGCAAGCACGCCGCGACCCATCTGCTCGTCCACGCCGTAGCGCATTGCCACCTGCTCGGGCACCACCTCAGGCACGTAGCCAAGCATCTCGACGGCAGCCTGCCGGATTTGCTCGGCCCTGTATGTATTAGTCAGCAGGTATTCGAAGAGGGCGTCCTCCTCGCTGGCACCCAGCGCCAGAAGCACCAACATGGCCGCCACGCCCGTGCGGTCCTTGCCGGCCGTGCAGTGGAAGGCAATGGGCACGTCGCCGGCCTCAAGGTGCGCAAAGAGGCTGCGGTATGCCGCGCTGTTGAATGCCATGCCAACGTAGAGCTCGTCCATGACCTCCCGCGCCTCGGGGGATGACATGGGGTCAGCCAGAGCACTGGGGCCGTCGGCGGCCTCCCCCGTCGGCATCGCAATGCCCTTGGCCTCAAAGTGAGCTTCCATGATGCGCGCTATGCCATCGGGCGAGAAGTTCACCTCGTCGCCGCGGGCATCCAGCATGGCGCAGATGCGCTCGTAACGGATGCCAGGCAGCTGCGGGTCGGGCAGCTCGCGGGCCTCGGCGGCGCTGCGCAGGTCAAGGTCCACGCGAATGCCCAGCTCGCGCAGGTGCTCCAGCTCACCCGCGCTCAGCAGGCCGAACGCACCGGTACGCCAGATGAGGCCATGCCGCACGGTCCGGCCGCCCGCAGTCTGGTAGCCGCCCAGCTCGCGCACGTTGCTCTCCAGCGCAAAGGCCTCGTCGCGGCTAGGGCCGAGCGGGCCGTACTTCTGGGTTGGCGTCACGTGTGCTTGGGTCATGCGTACTCCTCTTTCCTGAATGACTTGCACTATCCTACACGGACCTCCGGGGCATGCCGCAACTCGTTGCCACACTCCATCCCACACCCAACACTCTTGCACGCGCCGCACGTTTCCCCAGTTCAGGGGCTTGTCAAAACATTTTTGCACGGCCTTCGTCCTTCAAACGCCCCGTTGCCTACGCCTTTTGGCAGACAACCGCGCGCCCCTGCCCTATGCTCTTCTCAACACCTTCGAAGGGGTCGGACATGCAAATAGGACAGAAGCTGCAAGACGCGCGCAAGGCCCGTGGCCTCACTCAGGAGGCCGCGGCCGAGCTCGTGGGGGTGAGCCGCCAAACGATCTCCAACTGGGAGCGCGGCAAGACCCTCCCCGACGTGCTGAGCGTAATCCGCATGAGCGAGGCGTACGACTGCAGCCTGGACACCCTTCTGAAGGGAGACGCGCAGATGGAAGAGAAGATCAGGCGGGACACGGACGTCACGCGCAGGCTGAAGATTATGACGTACGTGGCATATGCGGCATTCGGGCTGAGTGCTGTGGTGGCCTGGCTCGGCCCGGATGCCAATTCGCTGGCGAGCCCGGTCGCGCAGTTCATGGTAGCCGCGGCACCGTGGGTCCTCGCCGCACTTGGAATCTCCTGCTGGGCGGTGGCACACGGGACCAAGGAGGACGATGCCTCCAATGACGACGGCACGCCCAGCGGCGCCAACTAGGCTCCAGGAACCAGCTAAGTCCGCACGTCCCAACCTTCCGCTACCATGTTGGCAACGGTTGCACCCCGGGCGATTGGAGACCCCATGGAGATGAACAAGGACCTCGTTGCGCTGGTGGCGGAGTACAAGCGGCTCGACGGCTGCATGGAAGTCATGGATGACGACGACCCCGTGAGCATTGAGTGCTCGCTCGCCCAGGCCGCCATTGGCGAGCAGATCATGGGCCGCGTGGTCGCCGAGTGGGAGCGCCAGAAGAGGGACCCGGACGCTTGGCAGGACGAGCCCCTCTGGCTCACGCGCGCGATTTACGCCGTTGCCGACGAGATGTGCAAGGCCTGGCTCGACGACGTGCAGGCCGACGCCATTGCCGCAGCTACCGAGGGCAACCCAGACTACCTGGCCCACCTTGAGGACGACCTGGGCGAGGACTTCGGCGACTTCCTAGACGGCTACGACGGCGACGGCATGCCCTTCGGCTCCGGCGACGATCCGCTGTTCTAGCGGGCAGCGTGCCCAAAACCTTGTCAACCTGTCCTACAGTCGCTCGATCACGCAGGAGTGCTCACGGGTCTTCTTGTCGTAGGAAACGCCGACGAGGATGACCCGGCCACCGTCGCTCACCCAGTCTGCGAGTGCGTCGGGGTAGTTCTTGGCGCGAATCTGTGCGATTGCCGTCTGGGCGTCCCTGTCCCACTTGAGCTCGGCCACGATTGCCGGCCGGTCCGCAAAGGCGCGACGAGGGACCAGCACCAGGTCCGCAAAGCCCTTGCCGGCAGGCAGCTCGCGGGTGATGGTGTACCACTGCCGAGCGGCGTACAGGCCCAGGGAGAGCGTGTAGGCCAGGGCGTTCTCGTCGTTGTAGGTCAGGTGGCTCGTCTCCTGGTGTGCCGCCGCAATGCCAGCCGCGACGGCCTCCGCATCGCCCGTCACCATGGCCTCCAGCAGTGCCGCCGAGCCGCGCACGGCGCGCGCCACCTCGTCCCAGCCGCCGTCGTCGGTGGAGTTCACGAACTCCTGGGCCACCTCGCGGTTGGGGATGAAGACCTCGGACGCCTGCTGGTCGTACGCGAGGTACCCTAGGTGCACCAGCAGGGTGAGCACGTCGTCTGCGCTGGAGAAGGTGGTCATGTCGTTCGAGAACTTGGACGTGTTGACCCTGTGCCTGCCGCCCGCCAGCAGGGCCACCACGGCGTCGCGCAGGCCGTCATAGTTCATGTCGAGGTAGACCTTGAGCGCCTCGTAGGTCTCGGTCTTGTTCCAGTAGTTGCCGAAGGCGTGGCGCGTCATCGCCTCCACGATCGACTTGGGGGAATAGATCTCGAGCGCCACCGGCCCGGCGGGGTCCGCGGTGCTCAGGAGGCGGTAGCCGTCGTACCAGGCCCTGGTCTCCTCATAGCTCATCCCCCACCGCTCGCAGAGGGCGCGAACCTCTCCGTCGGTGAAGCCCATGCTCTGGGCCAGCACGTCCGGCTCGGTCATGCTGAACTCGCTGAACATGTTGAGGGCCGAGTGGATGCCGTACTTCTTGATGGGCAGAATGCCCGTCATGTAGGCCAGGGCCACGTACTCCTTGTCCTTGAGAAGGGCGCGCAGCCAGTCCAGGTAGGCCTTCTGCGCCTCGTGGTCCGCGGCCACCTCGCGCATGAGGCAGTCCCACTCGTCGATGACGAAGACGAGGCGGCGGCGGGTCTGCGCGTAGACGCGCTCCAGGCAGGCGGGGAGGTTGTCCGGCTCGCGCAGCCGCACCTCCGGGTAGTCATCCTCGAAGTCCCACACCAAGCGCTCAGTGAGCCTGGCCAGCATCTCCCCCACGGCCCTGCCGCGCGAGAGGAAGTCCGCCATGTTCAGGCGGATGACATCGTAGCGGTTGCGGCACTGGTCGAACTCGGGGTCGCGGGCGGCGACGAGCCCCGCGAAGGCCTCGGCTCCGTCGACGGTGCGGTCGTAGTAGGCGCACACCATGTTCGCAGCCATGGTCTTGCCGAACCTGCGCGGGCGCGACACGCAGACGTACCTCTGCTCGGTCTCCTTCACAGAGTTGAGGTACGCGATGAGCGCGCTCTTGTCCACGTAGATCTTGGAGTTGCGAGAGTCCCTCAGCCTGACCGCCCCGGGGTTGAGATAAGTGCCCATCCGCCTCGACCTCCCTAGCCTGCCATCTCACGATCGATTATAGGGTGCTCGTATGTGCCCCGGATTCCCTGTACTCTGCCAAACTGGTTGATTGGATACGCGTGCTGGCATGTTGTGAGTCAGTGGGTTCCCATGCAAACGGAGAGGCGCCTACGAGTTCACCCGTTGCCTTGGTGAGAATCGCAGGCGGCAAGGTCGACCACCTACGGCGCGGCGACGAGTACGATGTCGTCAATTCGGTCATGAAGGGACCCCAAGCGGGCGGGGTCGCTCATCGCGGTCAGGCGAAAGGGGGCCACGAGGCTCTACCCCCTCGACACGATGTTCCCGGAGGACCTCCTCCACTACGGGGAGCGCGCCCTGGTCTTTTTGCTCGACAAGCAGGGCTACCGCAAGCAGCTGCGATTCGACGACTACGATTTCTTGAGGGGCTTCTTCTTCGACGAGGACACCGGCGTGGTCACCATGTGGGGGCTGTGCTGCGACATCCTGCCGGAAAGCGTCGAGCAGGCCCTTCCCGGTTGGAGGGCCGTCGACCTCGAAGGCGATCGCGAGGAGTTCGAGCGCAGGGTCAAGGAGGCCATAGCCAAGGCGCCCCGACGCGACGAATAGGGAACGCTGGCTGCGGCGACGTCCATCCCGCTTGCTCCGTGTGGAAGAAGGCCGAAAACGAGATACCCGCCACCTGTTTTCGCAGGTAGCGGGCTTATTTTTGGTCGCGGGGACCGGATTTGAACCGATGACCTCCGGGTTATGAGCCCGGCGAGCTACCAAACTGCTCCACCCCGCAATATGTAAGGCACGAGCGACTAGCTACTTGAGCAGCGCCTCAGTGCAAGAAATGAATATACTCACCAATCAGCGGCAAGTCAACTGCAAGTTTTCGGCAACTTTGAGTTCACATTTCCGCCACACTTGGCGCCAGCACGCGTAGCCCCTTGCCAGCACACGCGAACCCCGCGCCGGCACCCCCGCGGGCTCCCACCCGACTCCCCGCTCACCTGCTGACTTCGCGGATTCGCGACAACCAGCGAATCCGCGTCCCGCATTCGGGGTATACATGGACGGTGTTTCCGCGCGCCCCACGGGGGACGCGCCGTGCGAGGGCTCCTGCGGACCTCGTGCTCTGAAAGGAGCTTCTCATGGCAAACAACAACTGGCGCATGGGCTTCCACCTCATGCCTGCCAAGGGCTCGCTCAACGACCCGAGCGGCCTTTGCCAGTTCAAGGGCATATATCACGTCTTCTGCCAGACCAACCCCAGCTGGCCGGAGGCCGGCGCCAAGCATTGGGGCCACTTCTCCAGCCCGGACCTGGTGCACTGGCAACTGCACGACAGCGCCATCCTGCCGGACTCCGCTGACGACGCCCATGGTTCCTACCCCGGCTGCGCCTACGTATCGGAGGACGGCCAGACCCTCAACGTGTACTACACCGGCACCGTCAAGGAGCCCGGCAACTACGACTACATTCACGCCGGCCGCCGCTCCAGCGTCATCCGCGTGCGCAGCACGGACGGCTTCACCTTCGGCAAGAAGGAGGTCCTCCTCACCAACGAGGACTACCCCAGCTTCGTGACGCAGGTCGTGCGCTCGCCGGAGGTTTGGCGCCAGGACGGCCAGTTCTACATGTTGCTGGGCGCGCGTGACAAGAACGACGACGGCCTCGCGCTCATCTACACCTCCGAGGACGGGGACAAGTGGAACCACCAGGCCACCATCCGCGCGGACGAGCACTTTGGCTATGTGTGGGAGAACCCCAACCGCCTGGTGCTGGGCGGCCGCGCCTTCCTCTCCACCAGTGTGCAGGGGCTCACGCACACGGATCTCAGCAACCAGAACGTGTACAGCTCCGGCTACTTCTGGACGCTGGGCAACCCCGACCAGTCGCACGAGCTGGACGACGCCACCTTTACCGAGTGGGACCAGGGCTTTGACTTCTACGCGCCGCAGACCTTTGAGGACGACCTGGGCCGCACCATCCTCTTTGGCTGGATGGGCATGCCTGGCGCCAGCTACGCCAACCACGTGGACCACATGACGTGGAACAGCTGCCTTACCGTCCCGCGCGAGGTCACCTTCATCCCCGATCCCAACGGCAACGACCGCCTGCGCCAGTGGCCCGTGCGCGAGCTGGAGGCCCTGCGCGGCCAGGCACACACGCTTACCGCGGACGAGCCCCTGGTTCTGCCCCACCACCGCGCGGACATCCTGATTGAGGGCATCACCAGCCGCGCCGGCTCCATCGACCTGGACGAGGACGTGACCTTCTCCTTTGGCAACTACCGCACGCGCATGCGCTTTGCCCAGGATTCCGAGGTCGGCGCCGGCCGCGCCAAGCGCACCGGCGTGGCGGACTGGGGCATCCGGAACATCCGCATCCTGGTGGACGATTCCGCGGTGGAGGTCTTCGTCAACGACGGCAGGCAGACGTACACCACCCGCTGGTTCCCCACCGCGGACGAGCTGACCCTCACCACGGACATCGAGGCAGCCAGCATCACGGTGTACGAGATGGGCGACGGCATGAGCGAGACGTACAAGGACTAGCACCATGCTTGCACGAATCTTCAGCCTGGTCATAGGCTACGCGCTGGGGCAGGTACTGACCGCAGACATCGTGAGCCGTCGCGTTGCCGGCAAACCCGCCTTTGAGCTGGGCGTCGGCAACCCCGGCATGGCAAACATCGGGCACGAGCTGGGCCGCAAGTGGGCCTACGTGGTGCTGGCGGGCGACATTGGCAAGACGCTCCTGGCCGTCATCATTGCCCGGCTGGTCTTCCATGCGGAACCTTGGGCGCTCACCACGGCCTGGGCCGCCCTCGGCGCCACGCTGGGACACAACTTCCCCGCCTGGCACCACTTCCACGGCGGCAAGGGCGTGACCACCACCTGCGCGGGCATAATCCTGACCGCGCCGGGCATTGGCATTGCGGCGTCGCTTCTGGGCGCGGCGGGCATTGTGGTGTGCGGCTACCTGTGCGCCGGGGCGATCATCATCACCCTTGCCTACCTGGTCTTCGCCCTGCTGCTGGGCAACATTGACGTAACTGTGACGGCTCTGGCGCTGCTGGTGCTCATGTGCCTGGCGCACGGCCCCGCCGCCGCGGGCATCCGCACGGGGGATACCCCCGTGGCCGGCCTCTCCAACAAGGTGCTGGTAAAGGTGCCCGCGCTGCAGAAGCCCTGCCTGACCGTGCGCAGGCTCTTTGGCGGGCCGGCCAGCAACCAGTACGTGCACGCCAAGAGCGGCCGCAGCAGCTCCAGCGCCAAGTCCGTGGGGCACGGCAGGCGCTAGCTCCGAGGCCTCGCCGGTCGCACCTGCCTACTCCACCGGCTTGTACACCGAGTGTGGGTTGTAGTTCTTGCCGCACATGAAGGCCGGCATGGTGCCAATGGCCGCGGCAGCAGCAATGTCGAACAGGGCGTCTGCCACGGCATCGTCCGCGGAAGCACCAATGTGCCAGCGCGAGCTTGCAGCTACGCGCGGGTCCGCGTTGGCCACCGTCACGGAGTTGGGAACGGATTCCAACACCGCAAGGTCATTCTCTGCGTCACCGAAGGCCACGACCTCCTCGCGCTCCAAGCCAAGCTCGCGGCGCAGCACGTCCACGCCCTTGTGCTTGCCCCAGCCCTTGGGCAGGATGTCCACCAGCGGCGCCTTGGGGTTGGGGAAGACGAAGTCGAAGGCCGGGAAGTCCACGCTCAGCAGCTGGCGCACGTCCTCACGCCGGCGCGGGTTGCCGACCACGTGCACGTTTGCCTTGACTATCTTCTTGCTGGGCACGCGGGAGCGCACGCGGCCAATGCGGTCGAAGGCGCCGTGGAAGCGCTGCATCTCCTCCGCGGTAATGCCCACGGCAAAGCGGTCGCCGTAGTCGTCAATCATGAGGGCCGTGCCGGGAATGCTCTTCAGAAGCTCCCCCATCTGCTGCAGGGACTCCGTGTCCAGCACTTCCTCGTGCACCAACTCGCCGTCAATGTACACCAGCTGGCCGTTGATCACCGCACCCGTGGCGTAGGCGGCAGCATCGCCGTCGAACATCCAGTCAAGGTCCCACGGCACGCGGCCGGATGCGGGGCCAAAGTGGAGCCCAAGGTCAAGCATGGCGTGTACGCCGTCCAGCGCATGACGGGAGGCCGAGGGGTTGCCGACGGCAATGAGCGTGTCGTCCAGGTCCGTGAGCGCGAGCTTAATCATGTGCGGGGTTCCTTCCCGTGAAGTTTGGTTCCTCGTACAGTTTACCGACGCACGCGAGCGCTTGGCACGTATCATGAGAATCGCACGGCCTTCTCAGAAGACCTTACACTGGCCAGACTCGCAAGACAGCGCGGCGCAAAGTGGGCGCCTCGCGCGTGAAAGGGGAAACCATGCCCATGAAGAAGCTCGCCATCGGCAACGACCATGCCGCCACCCAGATGAAGTTCGAGATCATGGAGTACCTGCAGGGCAAGGGCTACGAGCTCATCAATGTTGGAACCGACACCAACGAGAGCATGGACTACCCCGTAAGCGGCTACAAGGTGGCCAAGCTGGTTGCCGACGGCCAGGTGGACGGCGGCATTGCCATCTGCGGCACCGGCATTGGCATCAGCCTGGCGTGCAACAAGGTCAAGGGCATTCGCGCCGTTGCGTGCAGCGAGCCCTACTCCGCCAAGATGAGCCGCCGCCACAACAACAGCAACGTGCTGTGCTTTGGCGCCCGCGTCATTGGCATCGAGACGGCCAAGGACATTGTGGACGCCTGGCTGGACGCGGAGTTTGAGGGCGGCCGTCACCAGCGCCGCGTTGACCTCATCACCAAGATCGAGCAGGACCAAGAGCTGTAACGTGACAAACGGGGACGTTTCCCTTTTGTCATCCCTTTTATCACAAAGTGCCCCACGCGGACCGTCCGCGCGGGGCGCTTGTCATTTAGCTGCGCTTATACGAATCGCAACCAAGTTAGCCGCCAGTCGCGCGCAAGCCTAGCGCACGGAGACAATCGTGACCTCCTGCTGGAGGGAGACCTCCCGCGTGAACTGGATGGCCACGTTGCGCGTGAGGTAGATGGTCTGTTCCGTCTGAAGCAGGGGCACGCCCTCCTTCACGCCCAAGAGGCGCGCCACCTCGGGGCTCGCCGCCAGCGCATGCACGCGCCGGATGGAGTGGCTGATGGAGTAGCCACAGTCTTTCTCCATGTACGCGACGGTGGAGCCCAACAGCACCTCCTTGGGAAAGTCCTTGAAGAGGTACTCCGGCAGGCAGGAGTCGTCAATCAAGTACGCGCGACCGTCCAGGTAGCGAAGCCGCAGGTAGTGAATGAGTTTGTCAGCAGGCTCCAGGTGGAAGACGCCCGCGAGGTCGCCCGCCTCCACGTGCTCGAACGTCAGCACCTCGTTGGTCACCACATGCCCCGTGCCTGCCTGCTGCTCGGTGAAGGACCGCATGTTGTACTGGCCGTAGAACTCCGGCGGGTTCACGAACACGCCAGACCCCTGGCGGCTGTGCACGAGCCCGTCCTGCTTGAGGCGAGCGACGGCCTTCTGCAGCGTGGGACGGCTCACGCCGTATCGCTTGCACAGGACGGCCTCGTTCTCCAGCGAGCCCCACGAGGCATACTCGCCGTTCACGATCCTTCTTCGTAGGTCCTCGTAGACCTCGTCCTGCTTGGTCATGTGTCCCCCTTCGTCTGTTGGCTTACAGGGTACTCCAAGATTCTTGTGTTTACCTCACTAATTTGTATTGCCAAATTTGTCTTTGCGTTTTATAACAGTCTCATGCACCAAGGAGACCGCCCCACAGAGAAGGGAAAGCGCCATGACACCCCAAGACAACGCCAGCACCACCAACCGCGAGAACAGCCCGTACGACCTCGACCGGCTTGCGGCCACGATCGCCAGCCTCCCCGGCGTGGCCTGTGTGGGCTGCGGAACCATCGCCCACGAGATGGCCACCGCACTCGGCCTTGCAAACCACCAGTTCGTTGGCGCGTGGAGCCGCACGCTGGCAAAGACCCAGGCCTTCTGCGCGCAGTACGGCATCGCGCGTGCCTATGCGGATCTGGATGAGCTCTTGGCTGACCCTGCGGTGGGCGTGGTCTACGTTGCCACCCCGCACAACACCCACCACGACTACATTCGCCGCGCGCTCCTGGCCGGCAAGCACGTCTTCTGCGAGAAGTCCATCACGCTCAACGCCGCCGAGCTGGACGACGTGCGTGCCCTCGCGGCCGAGCGCGGCCTACAGCTGGTGGAGGGCATGACCATCTACCACATGCCCCTCATGGTGGAGCTGCGTCGCCGGCTCGACGCCGGGGAGTTCGGCCGCGTGAACGCCGTGACGCTCAACTTCGGCAGCTTCAAGCCGTATGCGCCGGAGAACCGCTTCTTCAACCCGCGGCTTGCTGGCGGCGCCCTGCTGGACATTGGCGTGTATGCGCTCAGCATGGCACGGCTCTTCCTCGACGGCACCCCAACCACGGTGGCCTCCACGGTGACGCTGGCGCCCACCGGCGTTGACGAGGCCTCGGGCATCGTCATGCGTACCGAGTCCGGCCAGGTTGCCACGGCCACGCTCACCCTGCGCAGCAAGCAGCCCAAGCGCGCCATGGTCTCGTGCGACAAATGCTACATCGAGGTCATGGAGTACCCACGCGCCCACGTGGCGCAGATCACTTGGACCGAGACGGGCCAGCAGGAGGTCGTGGACCTAGGTACCACCGAGCACGCGCTCACGTACGAGATGGCCGACCTCGCGCGGGCCATCGAGGCGTCCGACGCCGACGCTGCCGCGGCGCTCACGCGCATTGGCCTCACAACCGACGTGAGCCACATCATGACCGGCCTGCGCCAGGAGTGGGGCGTGCACTATCCCGGGGAGCAGTGGTAGCAGGCGGCTCGGCGCTGATTCTGAGACACCGGGGACGGTTCTCGTGGCTCATTTGAACGAGACGCGAGAACCGTCCCCCTGTCTCTGGGAACCGACCCCGCGTCTCATTTCATGAACTCGGGGACGCCGCCGGCGTGCGCGGCCTGGGCAATCTGCTCCATGGCAATGGCCACGCCGTCGTCCGCGCAGGCACCCACGTGCCAACGGGCCACCCGTTTGACCTCGGGCGTCGCGTTGGCAACCGCAACGGAATTCTCAACCGCGTTCAGAATGGCGAGGTCGTTTTCCGCGTCGCCGAAGGCAACCACCTCGTCGCGCGCAATGCCCAGCTGGTCCAGAAGCTCCTGCAGGCCCGTGGCCTTGTTCACACCGGCTGGCAGCACGTCGCACCAGCCCGGGAAGGTCTGCACTATGTCCAGCTCCGGAATCTGGCGTGCGGCCTCCGCGCGAATGCCGTCCACCACCTCCTGCGGCGCCTGGCTGGCAATGGTGACACCAATGTGGCGCATCTTAGGCACCTCTCGCGCGGGCAGCGGGCGGAAACGGTAGCGCTTCCCGAAGGCGTCCTGCTTCTGGGGAGGCATGCCCAGGCAGTAGGCCGGGTTGGTTTGGTCGGTCTTCTCCGGGTAGCAGCACACGTAGCTGTCTGGCGCGGCGGCCACAATCTCGTTCAGCCTGACCAGCGCGTCGTAGTCAAAGTAGTGGGCGGCCACGCACTCGCCGTCCACGTACACCTTTTTGCCGTTGTACAGCACGCCCGTTGCAAAGTAGCGGTCATCCCCCACAAAGAAGGGCAGCAGCTCTACGGGGCCGCGGCCGGTGGAGGGGCCGAACTCGATGCCCTCTGCCTGCAGGGCGCGAATGGCCACCAGCGTGCGGGCGGACACGTGCGCGTGGCCAATGGGAATGAGCGTGTTGTCCATGTCGGAAAGAACGAGCTTGATCAAGATCTTGCCTTTCTTCTAAGACCCATTAGCACGGGGAGGCGTAGACAACCTGCCCTATCGCAAGCAAAACACATCTGCCCCACTGTCTCACCATCCAAGTAAGACCGTGGGGCCATTCACCAACTCAACGAAAAAACCGAGCGCGGGACGGTAATCCATAACCGTCCCGCAACAGTTGCTTAGGCCAGTACCTCATCCTTGCGGCAGAAGGCATAGCCCAGCACCGCGCCGACCACAGTGGAGATGGCCAGGCCAATCATGGCGTTGACGAAGTTCATCATGTCGCCCGTAACGAACGCGGGGAACGTGGTCACAGAGCCGAAGACAAATGCCGAGGTTGCAACGCGCATCAGGCCAAGGTAGGCACCGCCCACGGCACCGGCAATGATCTGGGCACCAAAGAGCTTCTTGTTATTCACGAGCAGGCCGAAGAGAGTGGGCTCGATAATGGCAGAGAGCACGATGGTGATGACGCCGGTCATTGCGAAGGACTTGACCTCGTTGTTGCGGGCCTTGAGGAAGACACCCAGGGCAACACCGATGACAGCAAAGTTGCAGGCGAAGGTGAGCGGGCAGATGAAGTCGTAGCCGACCTCGGCAATGTTGTTGATCATGATGGGGTTGACGGCCCAGTGGATGCCGAAGGAGACGAGCACGGACCAGCCGCCACCAACCAAGATGCCAGAGATGAGGCCAGACGCGTTGATTGCCCAGTTAACGATGGCTGCAACACCCTCGCCAGCCCAAACGGCAAGCGGGCCGACCACGATCATGGTCAGGGGAACCATGACGACAAGGGACACCAGAGGCGGAATGACGAGCTTGAGGTTCTCGTTCACATGCTCGTCCAGGAAGCGATAGAGCGCGCTGTACACAAGGCCAGCAAGAATCGCGGGCACAACCGTAGAGCTGTAACCCATCAGCACGACGGGGATACCAAAGAAGTCGGCGATGACGGAACCGTTGGCGCCACCGTTGAGCAGGGCGACGAAGTCGGGGTAGATGAGCGCACCGCCGATGAGCGCAGCGATGTACGGATCTGCCTTGAAGCGCTTGGCCGTGGAGATGAGGAGCAACACGGGCAGCAGATAGAACACGGCCGAACCGGCGGAGTACAGGATGGTGTAGGTTGAGGTTCCCTCAACCAGCACACCCAGCTGCGTCAGCAAGATGATTAGGCCACGCAGGATACCAGAGCCAGCCAGAGGTGCCAGAAGCGGAGCAAAGATGCCCGAGATGGTGCCAAAGATGGTCGAGACGATGTCCTTCTTCTGACCGTCCTTTGCGTCAGACTTGCTGAGTTCTGCCTTGCCGGAACCCTTGACCTGAGCCTCAAACGTCTCGTACAGCTTGGGAACCTCGATGCCAATCAGAATCTGGTACTGGCCGCCACCGTGCGCGACGTTGATGACACCGTCGATGGCCTTGACCTTGGCATCGTCCACAATGCCCTCGTCCTTGAGGGTAAGGCGCAGGCGCGTAGCGCAGTGCGTCATGCCCGTGATGTTCTCCGGCCCGCCTACCTCTGCAATGATGTCAGACGCCAGCTTGTCCCAATCCTTTGATGCCATGTGCTTCTTTCCTCTCCCTTTTCTGCGCCCGAAAGCGCCGTATGACCATGAATTCATGTGCGCAATTACCCATGCGGGGCCTTTGAGGCTCACGCGTGGCCAACGATTTGCCTACGAAATGACCTTGAGAATGATGTCGGAGCAGTTCAGGCCGTCATTCTGGGCAACCAGTTCATCGAGTGCCTGAATTCCCAGCTCGTCGATGATCTGGTCCAGGCGCGTAATCATCCTCACGTTGCGCTCGGCTTCTTTAATGCCTTGCTCCCTAATGGGGAAGGTGTCGAAGTAGATTGCGTTCTGGTAGTCGTGCTTCTTCACGTAGTAGAGAAACTCGAGCGTCTTACTGAGGTTGGCAGTGCCGATCATGAGGCCGTCATCCTTGCGGCCGTAGCCGTCGTTGAGGTGGATGCCGTAGAGCTTTCCACGCGCTCCCAGGATGTCGGCAGCCATGGCGGGATTGTCGTGCTTCATGAGCATGTGGCAAAAGTCCAGGGTGGCGCCAAGGTTGGGACGGTTAACGTCCTGGATCATCGAGAAGACCGTGCCGAAGGAGTCGATGAATGCGTAGGAGCGCTCTTCGAAAGGCTTGTACTCAATGGAGATCTGCAGGTCGGGGGCATAGTCGCAAATCTGCTGGAAGGCACGCTTCTGCTGCTCCCAAACCTTGTTGTAGTTGATCTGGAAGGAATAGTCGAAGCCGTCGAAGCCCAGCCAGATGGTGACCACGTGTCCGCCCACGGCACGGCAGTAGTCACACGCCTCCTTGCAGAGGTCCAACGCGGCCTGTGCGACCTGGGAATCTGCGTTGCCAAGCTCGCCGTTCAGATAGAAGTCGCCGCGGAAGCGGAGGGCAACGCCGTTGCAGGAAAGCTCGCAGTCTGCAAGAACCTGCCTCATCTGTTCAGCAGGAATTCCGGCCACGTGCTCTGGGTAGTTGAAGTCAACATGAGTGAGGCCAATGCGGTGAAAGTCCGCAAGGACCTTTGCGACGTCGTTGTCGAAGTGAGGAAGGAAGGAATTGATTCTTGTTGCCAGTTTCATGGTTGCTCCATCCGTTGGCAGGTTTTGTCATTTCTTTTCGCGCAACGTCATTATGCAACCATGTTTTTTCATATGCAAGCACAATTTGGCACTTTTTTTCGTTCTACATCACATATTTTCATCTTCAAGTGACAACCAGTGACAGTTTCCTGCTGAAATTGTCGCGAATTGGCAGTCGCACGCATTCTTGCTCAATACTTGTCACCAAAGACCATCGCCCTACGGCACATGGCCTGGTCCCAACACAAGGAGTGAAGAATCATGATTCCCTATGAGCGCCAGCAAAAGATCCTGGAGCTTCTCCAAGACCGCGACTTTCTCAAGATTGAGGACCTTCTGGAGCTCATTCCCGACGTTTCGGAGTCGACGCTCCGCCGCGACATCAAGGAGCTTGAGTCCACACGGCAACTTGAGCGCCTGACAGGCGGTGCCATCAAGGCGTACTCCAGCGTGTCCGAGCTGCCAAGCGCCACCAAGCAGACGTTGCACCAAGACGAAAAGCGCCTCATCGCCAAGCTTGCAGCGCGCGAGGTCAGTGAGGACGACACCATATACATTGATTCTGGGTCGACCTGCAGCGCGTTGCTCGCTGAGGTCATGAACATGGACATCCATGTCGTTACAACCAACACCGACGCAATCAAACTGGCGGCCGGCCCAACCAGGGCGGAAATAATCCTCGTTGGTGGCACCTACGACCCCGAGATTTCTTCCTTGCATGGCCCGCTTACGCTGGAAACCATTGCGCGCTTCGTGTTTGACAAGTCATTCCTCGGCGCGAACGGCGTTGACCCCAAGTTCGGCATCACAACCCCCCACCTGCAAGAGTCGTCAAAGAAGCAACTGGTCATCAAGCGCTCAAAACGCTCGTTTCTGTTGGCGGACAGCAGCAAGTTCAACCGCGTTTCCTCTGTTCATGCCGCGGATGTGGAGGACGTGACCATCATCTCCAACGCCACAGACGAGAGGCTCGCTCAAAAGACGCGCATTATCTGCGAATAGAGAGGAGCCGCCCATACGGCACCCGCCGCGATGAGACAAAAGGACCGTCCCCCTATCTCATGCGGTGCGCATGAAGCGGGGCATGACGTCCTGGCCGGTCAGACGGGAGATCTGCGCCGCGTCGGCAATCTGCTCCAGGGCCCAGGCAACGCCGTCGTCTGCGCTGGCGGGAATGCGAAAGCCCGCGCAGGCCGTCGCGTTGGCATTGGCGTTGCTCACGGAGCAGGAGTTGGGCACCCACAGCAGCATGCTCAGGTCGTTGTCCGCGTCGCCGAAGACGCAGACCTCGTCCATGGTCACGCCCAGCTCCTGGGCCAGGTACTTTATGCCGTCCACCTTGCTCCAGCCGTGCGGCGTGATGTCCAGCCACTTCTCCACCGTGTGGGCGTAGTCGAACTCCGTCACCGCGGCTGCCAGCCGCCCCTGGAAGGCAAGGCACTGCTCCTCCGTACCCATGTGGATGATGCCCGCCTTGATGACGGGGTACTCCGGCAGGCTCTGGTGCCACTCCCCGCCCACCATGAAGGCGCGCTCGTACATGTAGCCCAGCTCGTCGCGGCTGGCACCCACCCAGTCGCCAAAGTTGTCCGGCCGGTACACCACCATTGCCGTGCCCGGGGTCTCCAGCACCATCTTCTCCACGCGGCGAAGCGCCTCCGCGTCCAGGAAGATCTGCTTCTTGACCTCGCCGTTGATGAGCACCTTCTGCCCGTTGCACAAAACGCCGGTCTTGAAGCACTCCTCCACGCCGCCAAAGAAGCTGGAGAGCTCGCCGTAGTCGCGGCCAGTGGTGGGGCCAAAGACCACGCCCTGGTCCTGAGCCGCGCGAATGGCATCGATTGTGCGACCATTCACCTGACCGCGGCCAAAGGGCACGAGCGTGTTATCCATGTCGGAAAGGGCAAGTTTGATCATTGTGGGCAACCCCCGTTGCGCTGCGACTTCCGCGTGAATGGTGCTGAGCAAATGGTACCAGCGGCACGTGCCCAAGTGTAGCGTGACGCGGCCGCGCTAGCTGCTCAGGCCGGTCCCCTCCATCACGTCAAACCGATTGATGCGCGAGAGTATCTGCTCAAGGTCGAAGAGGCCCACCAGCGTCAGCCTGTGGCTCTCCCAGTACACGCGCACCATGTGCAGCTCGGGCATGTCCATGGGACCAAGCCACCTGATGAGCTGGATGTCCTTGTAGCAGACGCTGCGCGTGGGGCCCACGAACGGCCGAACCACCATGTGGTCGTCGTAGGTGGTGACGCGGTAGCGCCTCATGCACGCCCACATGAACAGCATCGACACCAGGAAGGCCACGAAGAACGAGAGCACGACCGAGGGGTCAACGTGAAACACGTCCATGTGGCACAGCCACGAGAGGAGCAGGCCGACCGCCCCCATGAGAACCATTCCCAGAACGAGCGCACGCGAGAGGGCCGCCGGGGCCATGTAGGTGTCGTGGTGGCTGTGGTGCCGCTCGGATATGCCGACGTCGCCAAAGCGCTCCATCGCAACCGCAACCAGGGGCACCGCCACGTCGATGGCCATGAGAATGTAGGAGATCATGCCGATTCCCCCATTCCCTCTTGGCCCTGTGTGGCTGCCCGCTTCATGGAGAGCGCCTCGTTCCCCTCAAGGTTCATTGGTCGAGCGCACGAACGATTGCGCGGTTGCGCATGTCCGCGGCTCAACGCGAGCGCACTCCGCCCGTACACTCGCGCCCTTGATTGTTACCTTATCGGTAGGAAATTGGGTTTGCGCCGAGAGGCTCGCGTGCGGCAACATACGTGCCGCGCGTGGTGGTCGTTCCTCGTTCGTACCAAGAATACGGCCGTTCACCCTTTCGCAGGCCGTCGGGCCCGCTGGCGTGCAACGTTGCCGTGCTACCGCCGCGCGCCGCAGGGCCCAGCGCCCCTACGCCTGCGGAACGGCGAACTTGGCCACCAGGTGCTCCAGCACGTCCACGGTCTGCAGCAGGCTGGACACCGGAATGAACTCGCGCACGGAGTGGCAGTTGTAGCCGCCGGTCGCAATGTTGGGGCACGGCAGGCCGCGGAAGGTGAGCTGCGAGCCGTCGGTTCCGCCGCGCACGGCAACGCAACGCGCGTCCAAGCCCACCTCGCGGTTGGCTTCCAGCGCGTTCTGCACCAGGAAGTCCAGCCCGGAGAACTTCTCCGCCATGTTGCGGTACTCCTCGTGAATGCTGACCTCCACCGTGCCCGCGCCATAGCGGTCGTTGAGGAAGGCGGCGATCTTGCGCAGGGTCTCCTGCCGCGCGGCGAAGCTGGCTGCGTCGAAGTCGCGCACGATGTAGGAAAGGTGCGTCTCCAGCGCCGTGCCAGAAATGCCAGTTGGGTGATAAAAGCCCTCGTAGCCCTCTGTGTGCTCCGGGCGCTCGAAGGCGGGCACCAGCTGCTGGAACTCCGAGGCAACCGTGATGGCGTTGACCATCACGTTCTTGGCAGACCCCGGGTGCACCATCACGCCGTGCACGGTAACGTCCGCGTGCGCTGCGTTGAAGGTCTCGTAGTTGAACTCGCCCAGGGTCTCTCCGTCAACGGTGTAGGCCCAAGCCGCGCCAAAGCGACCCAGGTCCAGCAGCGCCGCGCCGTGGCCAATCTCCTCGTCCGGCACGAAGGCAATCTTGAGCGCGGGGTGCGGGAGCTGCGGATTCTTCTTTATGCGCGCCAGCAGAGAGCAGATCTCCGCCACGCCGGCCTTGTCGTCAGCGCCCAAGAGCGTGCGCCCGTCCGTGCACACGATGTCCTGGCCCACGAACTGCGCCAAGTCCGGCACCTGCGCCGGCGTGGTTGCCACCTCGCGTCCGTTCACGACACCCGCCACCAGGTTGCCGCCCTCATAGCGCACCAGGTGCGGCTTCACGCCTGCGGCCGGCGCGTCCGGCGCCGTGTCCATGTGGGCGATGAGCCCCAACGCAGGCAGCCCCTCCGCGCCAGCGGACGCGGGCACGCCGGCCGTGACGTAGGCGTGATCGTCCACCTGCACGTCCTGGCAGCCAAGGGCGCGCAGGTCATCTCCCAGGACGCGCGCCATCTGGTGCTGGCGCGGGGTCGAGGGGGTCTGGGCCTCGTTGGCCGGGTCCGACTGGGAATCCACCTGCACGTAGCGCAGGAAGCGCTCCAGCACGTCTGGTAGTTGGGTTTCGTTGGTCGCCATCTTTTCCTCGCTGTTGTTCGCATTTCTAAAGTTGTCAACGGCAACATTCTACCCGTGAGCGTCGCGGCTGCGAAGGCACTTCCGAGAGGGTCACGCCGTCGACGGACCACCTCCAGGGTGATGCCAACGGTAAATCTGTGTCCCACGGAGTCCCGGACAGTTTGGACCCCCAGAGGGCCCTCCGCTGTCCAGAATTCCGTGGGACACATAAGCGGAGCACCGAGATTGCGATGTCCCACAGAGTCCCGGACAACACAAGAGCCCTAGGGGCTAGTTCTTGTCCAAGATTCCGTGGGGCACGAAATGACTTCCGCGGCTGGTCTCGTTGACGCTCCGGGACAACTCGTCTCGTCACAATAAGTCGCATCGAACACCCCGTCCGACCTGCGGAACTCTTGTGCAAGTTTGATGCATGCTCGCGATCGGCAGCTTTCTCGCTCCCAGCTCCTCAAACATGCCGCTCGCCAACACGACCTGAGTGCACCCCTCGCCCGTGGGCATGAAGTGCCTCACCGATGCGTTTGTACCTAACGTCCAACAACTTGGGGGGCTACCATGGGCATGACGGCTAAGACAAGAATCCGCGACATCGTCAGACGGGAAGAACGCGCTGGCAGGTGCGCGGTCGCTCCAACCAGCAGCGACGAACGCCAGATGAACCGCCTCGTTGAACACGGTGAGCTGCTGCGCCCGTTTCCGCGGCTCTTTGCCAGCCCGGAGCATTGGAAGGAGCTCGACGCGGCATCCCAACACGCCAACATCGTGCGAGCGCTTGGCAAGTTGCACCCCGACTGGATCTTCTGCGACGTATCGGCAGCCGTGATCCATGGGCTCAGGCCTTCCTACGAGCTGCTCGACAAGGTTCACGTAATAAGCAGCGCTTCCCCACGCTACGATGCCAAGCCGCGAGTGGTGAAGCACGAAATCAAGAATCCCGAGGAAGTGAGCTCGCAAGGGGTAAGGGTCACGTCGATCGCGCGCACTGCCACAGATTGCATGCGCCGGCTCAGCTTCGCAGACGGACTGGCCATCGCAGACGCGGCCTGCAGCCACCTCAACTGGAGCGCCCAGCAATTGGAGGAACACGTAGCCAGCCTCGCTCGGGCGAAGCTAACGAACGGCATTGAACACGCACTCGTAACGGCATCTTACGCGGACGGCAGGGCGGAAAGCGGAGGCGAGTCCATCGCGCGCGCCAGCTTTGTGCAACTTGGCTACCAGATGCCTGAGCTGCAGGTATACATCCCAAACCCGTTTGACTCCGACCGCTACTCTCGCCCCGACTTCCTGTGGCTTGGCGCAGAGGGAGGCCCCGTGGATGGGGAACTCGACGGCAAGAAAAAGTACCACCTAAGGCGCCCACGCCGTACCAACGGCAGATTGACGACCTCCGAGTTCGACGCTATCTACGACGAGAAGATGCGAGACTCCCAAGTTAGCGTGTATTCCATTCGCAGCATGCGCTTCTCTAGCGCGCAAGGCGAGAACCCCGACCAACTGGAACCGCTGTTGCAGGCGTATGGCATTCCCATGGTCGCGCCAAGATGCGATGAACCCGAGCGGAACCAACACGATGGTTTAGACCAGCAGGTGGGGTGCCCCAACTACAAAGTGCTCACGGTTGACGGGAGTCACAGGCTCGGGTTGCGGGAACTCAGCGACGATGAGCTTCGATATATACGCAGGCGACGGTAGGGTAACGAAAGTTGCGCTGCCGAGCGACGAGCAGCCTAGCGTGTCCCATGGATTCCTGGACATCTTGGGCCTCTGGAGGGCCCGCGGTTGTCCGAAATCCCATGGGACACCCCCGAGAGACACCCGTATGACGATGTCCCACGGAATCCTGGACAAACCCGAGCCTATTGAGGCTCTCTTCTGTCCAAGATCCCGTGGGACACGAGCTCACAGGTGCCTCCGCGCCGGAGCCGCCTACTTCACGCCGGCCTTGCGCTTGGCGTTCTCGATCTGCTGCAGCTGCACGCTGGAGAGGTGAATGCGGCCCTCACCGCGGCCGTAGGTCACGCCGTCGGCAGCGGCATCGTCAGACGCGCCGTCCCGCACAGCGCCGTACTCCAAGTACGCGCCGCCATCCGCAGCACCCTCGTTCACCAGCGAGTCCTCAAGCTCGCCGGGGCGACGGCGCGCCGCAACCGTGCGCGGAAGCAGCCGCTCCGTGGGGTCGTCGTCGTTAGTCAGGCGGAAGCTGGCGTTGGGGTCGCCCGCGGCCTGGGCGTTCTTGAAGTTCTCCTTGGCCACGGAAATCATAAGCTTGATGCGGTTGAGCTGGTTCACCTCGGAGGCGCCGGGGTCGTAGTCCACGGCCACGATGTTGCTCTCGGGGTGCATCTGGCGCAGGCGCTTGATGACGGACTTGCCCACCACGTGGTTGGGCAGGCAGGCAAAGGGCGAGCAGCAAATGATGTTGGGCGTGCCGCTCTCGATTAGGTCGCACATCTCTGCCGTGAGCAGCCAGCCCTCGCCCATGGTGTTGCAGAGGGAAAGCACGTGGCTGGCCTTCTCGGCAAGCTCGTAGATGTCCTCGTAGGGCTCGAAGCGCTTGGACTTGCGCAGCATGTCGTCAATGGGCTTGCGAGCGCCCTCCACGTACTGCACGCCAAGGTTGTGCGTGAAGCGGCTGGCCGCCGTGGTGGGCAGCTCGTCCTTCATGTTGACCTTGTTGGAGAGGCCAAAGAGGAAGAAGTCCACCAGGCCGGGCACGTCGGCCTCGCAGCCCTCGTGCTCGATCACGCGCACCACCTGGTTGTTGGCCGTGGGATGGAACTTGACCAGAATCTCGCCCACCACGCCCACGCGCGGCTTGCTGCGGTCGTTGACCAGCGGCAGCTCGTCGAAGGCGTCGATGGTGTCCTGGCACAGCTGGTAGAAGCGCTTGCGGCCTCCCTGGCACAGCTGCACCCTGGCGCGCGCCATGAAGGTGTCATGCAGCTTGTCGGCCGAGCCGGGCACGGCCTCGTAGGGACGGGTGCGGTACAGGCACTTCATCATGATGTCGCCGTACAGCAGAGCCCACACGGCCTTGACCAGCAGGCTGGGGTTGGCCAGCGGCTTGAAGCCGGGGTTGTCCTCGTCCAGGCCCATGGCGGCGGAGAGCGAGATCACGGGGATGTCGCCGTGGCCGGAGTCCTTGAGCGCCTTGCGGATGAGGGCGATGTAGTTGGTTGCGCGGCAGCCGCCGCCCGTCTGGCTGATGAGCACGGCCGTGCGCGAAAGGTCGTACTTGCCGCTGAGGACGGCCTCCATGAGCTGGCCCGTGACCAGGATGGAGGGGTAGCAGATGTCGTTGTTCACGTACTTCAGGCCCGTGTCCACGGCCTTGTGGTCCACGGCCGGTAGCAGCACCACGTTGTAGCCCGCGGACCGAAGCAGGGGCTCCACCAGCTCAAAGTGGACGGGGCTCATCTGCGGCGCCAGGATGGTGTAGCCCTCGTCCTGCATCTGCTTGGTGTAGCGCACCTTCTTGAAGGCGGCGCTCTGGGCCTTGCGGTACACGGGCGTGCGGCGCGCCAGGTCCGTGTGACGCGCGTGCTCCAGCGAGCCGTCGGCCAGGTGCACGCGCTCCGGCGCCACCTCGGTCACCAGGCCGGCCGCAGCCTCGCGCTCCAGCTCCGCGCGCTCCTCCTTCAGGGCCGCCATGAGCGAGCGCACGCGAATGCGCGCGGCACCCAGGTTGGAGACCTCGTCAATCTTCAGCACGGTGTAGATCTTGCCGGACTTCTCCAGAATCTCCTGCACCTCGTCGGTGGTCAGGGCGTCCAGGCCGCAGCCAAAGGACTGAAGCTGAATGAGGTCAAGGTCGTTGCGGGTGGCCACGAAGCGCGCCGCGCGGTACAGGCGGCTGTGGTACATCCACTGGTCAACCACGCGAATGGGCCGCTCGGGCTCCATCTTGTGGGCCACGGAGTCCTCCGTCAGCACGGCGAAGCCAAAGCCGTGCAGCATCTCGGGAATTGCGTGGTTGATCTCGCCGTCGTTGTGGTAGGGGCGGCCCGCCAGCACGATGCCGTGGGCGTCGTTCTGCTCTATCCAGCGCAGGGCGTCGTCACCGGCCTGGTGCATGGCCTGCTTGAAGGCCTGGTCCTCGGCCCATGCTGCGTTCACGGCCTCGTCCACCTCGCGCCTGGTCAGGTCCGGGCCGGTGAAGCGGCCGTGG
This sequence comes from uncultured Olsenella sp., assembly GCA_900314495.1. Lineage (GTDB taxonomy): Bacteria > Actinomycetota > Coriobacteriia > Coriobacteriales > Atopobiaceae > Olsenella_K. Next base: position 62,742 of record OMVJ01000016.1, on the reverse strand, counting down.
CCGGCCTCCGCGTCCGCCTTGCGCTGCGTCTGCAGAATCTGGAACAGGCGCTTCTTCAGGTCGTCCTTCTTGTCGTACGGCACGAAGGGGTCCAGGTACTCCACGTTGGGGGCGGCCAGCTCGTCAATGTTCAGGCCCAGCGCCTGCGGGTAGCTCATGACGATGGGGCAGTTGTAGTGGTTGGTGGCACCGTCGTCCTCCTGGCGCTCCCAGCGCACGCAGGGCATCCAGATGAAGTCCGTGTCCTTCTTCAGCAGGTTCATGATGTGGCCGTGGGAGAGCTTGGCCGGGTAGCACACGGACTCTGACGGCATGGACTCGGTGCCCGCCTCGTAGGTCTTGCGGGTGGTCTTGTCGGAGAGGACCACGCTGAAGCCCAGCTTGGTGAAGAAGGTGTGCCAGAAGGGGTAGTTCTCGTACATGTTGAGCGCGCGGGGAATGCCCACGGTGCCGCGCGGCGCGGACTCCGCCGGCAGGGACTCGCGGTCGAACAGCAGCTTGTTCTTGAACTCGAAGAGGTTGGGCGCCTTGGACTGCTCCTTGGCCGGCTTGCCGGAGCCCTTCTCGCAGCGGTTGCCCGTGATGAAGCGGCGGCCGTTGCCAAAGGAGTTGATGGTGAGCAGGCAGTTGTTGGAGCAGCGGCCGCAGTGGGCGTTGGTGTGCTTTACCTGCAGGTTGTCTATGGCGTCGCGGCTGAGGATGGTTGAGGTGCCGTCCTTGCCCGCGCGGTCGCGCGCAAGGAGCGCCGCACCGTAGGCACCCATGGTGCCCGCGATGTCGGGCCGGATGACCTGGCGGCCGGTCAGCAGCTCGAAGGCGCGCAGGGTGGCGTCGCTCATGAAGGTGCCGCCCTGCACCACCACGTACTGGCCAATCTGGTCGTAGTCGCGAAGCTTGATGACCTTGAACAGGGCGTTCTTGATGACGGAGTAGGACAGGCCGGCCGCCACGTCGCCAATGGTGGCGCCCTCCTTCTGGGCCTGCTTCACGCGGGAGTTCATGAAGACGGTGCAGCGGGAGCCCAGGTCAACGGGGTGCTCGCCGCGCACGGCAGCCTGTGCGAACTCCTGCACGGTCATGCCCATGGAGTCCGCGAAGTTTGCCACGAAGGAGCCGCAGCCGGAGGAGCAGGCCTCGTTCAGGCTGATGTGCTCGATGATGCCGTTCTTGACCTGCAGGCACTTCATGTCCTGGCCGCCAATGTCCAGGATGAAGTTGACGTCGGGCACGAAGGCCTTGGCGCCGCGCAGGTGTGCCACTGTCTCGATCTCGCCGGAGTCCGCCTGCAGGGCCTCGATGAGGATGCCCTCGCCGTAGCCCGTGGTGGTAACGTGGCCGATGGTGCAGTCCGCGGGCAGGTGGTCGTAGATGTCGTCCATGATCTTGCGCGCGGTGCCCAGGACGTCGCCGTTGTTGTTGTCGTACCAGGTGTACAGGAGCTCGCCGTCCTCGCCCACCACGGCGGCCTTCATGGTGGTGGAGCCGGCGTCCAGGCCAATGAAGACGCGGCCGTGGTAGCCGTCAAGCGTACCCTTGGGAACCACCTGCGCGTCGTGGCGGGTCTTGAACTCCTGGTAGTCGGCCTCGGTGGCAAACAACGGGTCCAGGCGCGCGACCTCGGAGCCCTGGGTGTCACCCAGGCCGTCCAGCTGAGAAATGACGTCAGCGAAGGTCACGTACTTCTGGGACTCGCCGGCCAGCGCCGCGCCCGTGGCCACGAAGAGGTGGGCGTTCTGCGGAATGACGCGGTGCTCCTCGTCCAGCTTGAGGCTCACGTAGAAGCGGTGGCGAAGCTCGGACAGGTACTGCAGCGGGCCGCCCAGGAAGGCCACGTAGCCGCGGATGGGGTGGCCGCACGCCAGGCCAGAGATGGTCTGGTTGGCCACGGCCTGGAATATGGAGGCGGCCACGTCCGCGCGGGCGGCGCCCTCGTTCAGCAGGGGCTGCACGTCGGACTTGGCAAAGACGCCGCAGCGGCTGGCTATGGGGTAGATGTGCTGCGCGTCCTTGGCCAGCTCGTTCAAGCCGGAAGCGTCCGTCTCCATGAGGGAGGCCATCTGGTCGATGAAGGCGCCCGTGCCGCCGGCGCAGGTGCCGTTCATGCGCTGCTCAATGCCGTTATCAAAGTAGATGATCTTGGCGTCCTCGCCGCCCAGCTCAATGGCCACGTCCGTCTGCGGAATGAGTGTCTCCACCGCGCGCTTGGAGGCAATGACCTCCTGCACGAACTCCACGTCCAGCCACTGGGCCAGCAGCATGCCGCCGGAGCCGGTGATGGAGACGCGCATCTGCGCGTTGCCCAGCACCTTCTGCGCCTTGACGAAGACCTCGCGCGCGGTGGCCTTGACGTCGGTGTGGTGACGCTCGTAGTTGGCGTAGACCAGGTTGTCGTTGTCGTCGATGACGGCCAGCTTGACGGTGGTGGAGCCCACGTCGATGCCCAGGCGCAGGTGCGCGTGCGAGAAGTCCGCCCTCTCGGCGGGGCTGAGCTCGGCGCCGTTCTGCTTGAGCTTCAGGGCGTGGCGCGCTGCCTTCTGCGCCGCGGGCGAGGTTACGTTGTTAGTCATTGTTCTTCTCCTTCAGGGCAAGCAGGGTCAGGCCGAACGCGGGAACGTTGAAGTCTATGCGGTGGTTGTATAGGTCACCGGGGCGCACGAACATGAGGCCCGTTGCCAGGCGGGCCATGACGTCCACGCTCTCGTGCATGCCGGTGGTGAGCCAGCGCACCAAAACGCCAACCTCGGCGGAAAGCGCGAACGAGAGGTAGTACTCCAGCAGCTCCTGGGCAACGCCAAGGGCCAGGCCGTCGGCGGCGCGGGCGTACACGACGTCGTGCGCGGCAGCCGTGAGCTTGTTGCGGAAGGCAGGGTCTCCGCCCTCGCCCAAGAGGGGCGCCAGGTAGCTGCTACGTTCCTTGAAGTAGCCCAGCAGCTCGGCCGCGCCCGGGCAGGGCTCGCAGTCGTTAAGGGCACGCTCCAAGCCGGCCAGGTCCACGGCAACCAGACCCTGCAGGTAGGGCTGGATCTCCGCCGTGGTCTCGTCCTCAATCTGGTTCACCAGATCCGGGATGTCACGGTAGTGCGAGTAGAACGTGCGCCGCGTGACGCCCGCCCGATCCGTTACGGCAGTCACCGTGACCTGGCTGAGGTCGCCCGTGGCAATGATCTCCGCCGCGAGCGCGTCACGCAGGGCAAGACGCGTGCGAACGCTGCGACGGTCCGTGCTTGGTGGCGCGGGTGCCACCTCTTCGCGCAAAGCTTGTTGCATCTGACTCCCCACCGGCTTACCGAATACTTACACAGAATGTGCAGTACTTCTCATCCCGTGCAGTATTGCACAAGGTGAGAAAGACTATTCGCGCATTTGGCTGCAAGATGCATTCGCCACGCAGCGTCCACATTCGCTTGGTGGCGGCCGCCCGAACCACCAGGCAGGCCCAACCCCAACACCGTTCGCGCCGCAATTGTTTCCACTCGAAGACGTTCTGTTCCACGCCGGCCACAGCGTGTTTGAATACCCGTCAACGACGTCCGCCGGCCGCGCAAGGCTGGCACGATTTCACGGAGAGGAGAGCCTTCACTATGACTATGGGTTCCTACGCACAGGCACACATGACCAACCATGACCTGTTCGGAGAGCTCGTCGTTGTATCGGCTTCCCTCGTTTCCGGCGTCGTAGTTGCCTAGGCGCCTCCGCTAGCAGCGCGGTCGCGCCAATAACCCCATTTGCAGGCCGGTAGCTCGGCTGTGGATCTCGTGCGCGAGGTCTCTCGCGTGGGCATAGCTCCAAGAACCCCATCGCAGAAGACAGCAGCCAGCATCATTCGGCCAAACGCGGGCCAGAGCCCGCGTGTCCGTATTCACTGTGGGGACGTTTCGCGAGAAGAACTCGCCATGGCCAGCAACAATCATCGCGGCACCCCCACTCCATTTTGGGGAAGCAGGCAACAACAATGCTCAACATCCACAAGCAGTACTGCACCGAGAAGTTCGATGCCAAAGGCAACCTCACGTACTTCCGCACCAGGTGCGGCGACCACTTCAACTTCGCGTACGACGTGATGGACGCAATTGGCGCGGGCGAGCCCGAGCGCCGCGCCATGATCTGGCGCAACCCCGAGGGCGAGGCCCACGACCTGCGCTTCTCTGACTTCGCGCGCTGGTCCAACAAGGCAGCAAACTTCTTCCTGAGCCAGGGCATCCGCAAGGGCGACCGCGTGATGGTCATCCTGCGCCGCCACTACTCCTTCTGGATCGTCTCGCTCGCGCTGACCAAGATTGGCGCCATCGTGGTGCCAGCTACGTTCATGCTGAAGGAGCACGACGTCACCTACCGCATCCAGGCCGCGGGGCTTGCCGCAATCGTGACCACCACGGTGGGCACCATCTCGGACGTGATCGACGAGTCTTGCACCAAGCTGGCAGCCGCCGGACAGCCGACCCCCAAGCGCTTCCTCATCAACGGCGCCCAGCCCGACGTGCCCTCCTCAGACGCCTGCCGCTGGGACCCCAGCCTCTTCGGCCAGCGCCTCTCCGGCCCAGCCGGCCTCTTCGCCGCCCCGTGCGCGCGCGACGGCTGGACCGACGCATCCACCGGCATCCACGTTGCCCCCGACCAGCTGCGCCGCATTCCCAATAACACGCGCGACCCCTTCCTCATCTACTTCACCAGCGGCACCTCCGGCGAGCCCAAGATGGCCCTGCACGACCATGGCTACGCGGCCGCGCACCTCTCCACCGCCAAGTACTGGCACGGCGTTGACCCCGAGGGCGTGCACCTGACCGTAGCGGACACCGGTTGGGCCAAGTGCACCTGGGGCAAGTTCTACGGCCAGTGGTTCATGGAGGCCTGCCAGCTGGTATACGACTACGACCGCTTTCACGGCAACGAGATTCTGCAGCTCATTCAGGACTACCACCTGACCACCTTCTGCTGCCCGCCCACCATGTGGCGCCTGCTCAGCCGCGAGGATGTGGACTCCTACGACCTCAGCAGCATCAAGCGCTTTACCACCGCCGGCGAGGCACTGCCACCCGACCAGTTCAATTTCTGGCTGCAGCACACCGGCCACAAGATTTACGAGGGCTTTGGCCAGACCGAGAGCCCCGTGATCATTGCCAACATCGACGGCATGGAGCCGCGGCCTGGCTCCATGGGCAAGCCCGTCCCCTTTGCGGAGATTCGCCTGCTGCGCCCAGACCTCACAGAGTGCGCCCCGCACGAGCCCGGCGAGATCTGCATCAGGTGCGACCCGCGGCCCGACGGCATCCTCAAGGAGTACTTCAACAACGCGCAGAAGACTGCCGACGCCTTCCGCGGCGGCTGGTACCACACCGGCGACACCGCATACGCGGATGAGGATGGCTACTACTATTACTGCGGCCGCAACGACGACCTGATCAAGTCCAGCGGCTACCGCATCAGCCCCTTTGAGGTGGAGAGCGCCCTCAACCTGCACCCCGCCGTGCGCGAGTGCGCCGTGACCGGCGTCCCCGACAAGCTGCGCGGCTTCGCCGTGAAGGCAACCGTGGTGCTTGAGCCCGGCGTGGCCGGCACGGACGACCTCAAGCGCGAGCTGCAGCGCTGGACCAAGGACAAGACCGCGCCGTACAAGTACCCGCGCGTGATAGAGTTCGTGGACTCGCTGCCCAGGACCTTCAGCAGCAAGATTCGTCGTGCGGAGATTCGCCGGCAGGACGCCCGCCGCGCCGCCTGAGACAGGGGGCCGGTTCTCGCGAGACAGGGGGCCGGTTCTCGCGACTCATCTTGTGAGACACTTGGGGTCAGGCCCCAACCGTCTCATCTCGCGCAAAGGAGCAAGCCATGCCCGTGACCTCGATTCCCTTTGGCACCACGCCGTCCGGCTTCCGCGCCCGGCTCTTCCTCCTGAGCAACGGAAGCATGACCGTCGGCGTCACAGACCTGGGTGCCTGCCTGGTCAGCTGCCGTGTGCCGGACGGCCATGGCAACTCCCCGGACGTGGTTCTTGGCTTCGACAACGCCACGCGCTACGCGGACAACATCATGACCATGGGCGGGCTCGTCGGCCGCGTGGCCAACCGCATTGCCGGCGCGCGCTTCCAGCTGGCCAGCCGCACCTATAGCCTCACCGCCAACTTGCAGGGCAACTGCCTGCACGGCGGCCGAGACATGTGGTTCCAGCGCCCCTGGGCCGTGGACGCCATTTGCGGCGAGACGGACGACGCGGCCGCAAGCGTGACGTTTGCGCTGGCCTCCCCCGACGGCGACCAGGGCTTCCCCGGCAACCTGGACGTCCGCGTGACCTACGAGCTGGGCAAGGCCAACGAGCTGCGCGTTCGCTACCGCGCGGTGCCCTCCGAGCCGACCCTCGTCAACCTGACCTGCCACGCCTACTGGAACCTGAACGGGCACGCCTCCGGCAGCGCCTTGGACCACGAGCTTTGCGTGCGCGCCTCGCGCTACACCCCCACGGATGCCTACCTCATCCCCACGGGCGAGCTTGCTAGCGTCGCGGGCACCCCGCTTGACCTGCGTGAACCTCACCGCATTGGGAGCCAGTTCGGCGCGGGGCTCCCGGGGTTTGAGGGGTTCGACAACTTTGACCACAACTTCGTGCTGGACGGCGACGGCGCGGACGGCGCCGAGCGTCCCGCGTCGACGCTGGTTGGCGACAAGAGCGGCGTCCGCATGCGAGTCCTTACCACGGCGCCGGGGCTCCAGGTTTACACCGCGTCGGGCCTGAACGAGGGGCACGGCAAGGACGGCGCGGCCTACGGGCCGTACGCGGGCGTCGCCCTGGAGACGCAGCTCTTTCCCGACGCCGTGCATCACCCGGAGTTTCCGCAGGTCACGAACCCCGTTTTCACGCCAGACCGCCCATTTGCCAGCACCACGACCTTCTCCTTTGAATGAGACACGGGGACGCACCTTTTGTCTCATTCAAATGTGACAAAAGGCATGACAAAAGGGAAGCGTCCCCTTTTGACACACTCAGCGAATCTCCACCGCGGTAGGCGCGGCAAGGCGCTCCGACAGGACGTCGCGCAGCAGGGCGTTGCATTCCAGCAGCTGCTGCACCGCCTCGCGACCTTGACCCATGGCCACGCGGCACCCAATCACCAGCGCGTCCCTCGGCAACTCGTCAGGCTCGCCCGCGCCCGTGGCGTCCTCGCCCGAATCCGCGCCCGCAGCACCCTGGCCACCGGCCACCTCCAGGATCACGCGCCGGTACGTGTCCTCCGTGAAGTGCAGGGAGTCCAAGTCCAGCGAGTAGTTCTGCTCCTGGGCACGGTCGCGCAGAAACTGCAGCTCGTCGGGGGTAAGCCGCTCAATGTAGGTGTTGTTGGCCACGTGGTAGTAGCGCAGCTGGCAGTTGGCGTAGCGCTGGTAGAAGTCCCGCGCCTGGCTGGGCACGGGCTCCACCGCCACGGGGCTCTTGGCCAGCGCCAGGTCGTACTTGCCAACGCCCATGAATGCCACGTACTTGTTCAAGAACGCGCGGTACACCGTGGAAAGCCGCAGGTACATGCCGCGCTGCGGGCCCGTCAGCGCATCAAAGTAGTGCAGGTCGCACGAAGAGCCCAGCCGCAGGGCCTCCTCGGTTATGACATCCAAATCGGTAGCGTCCATGTCTCCCCCTTCGTAACCAATCCGCCACCCAACGACCTAAACGGTAGCGCATAATGGAGCGCGACGTAACCGCGCGGACCTCGCGCGAACGAACGGAGGAACCCCATGGCAATCACCCTGGAAGAGGTAACCGAAACCCTGAGCATGGTTTCCCAGCAGCACCTCGACCTCAGGACCATCACGATGGGCATCTCGCTCTTCGGCTGCGCCGACGAGGACATGACCCGCATGTGCACCAAGGTGTACGACCGCATCACCAAGACGGCGCAGAACCTCGTGCCCGTTGCCGATGCGCTGGAGCGCGAGTATGGCATCCCCATCGCCAACAAGCGCGTCTCGGTCACGCCCATTGCGCAGATTGCGGCCGCCTGCCCTAACAAGGACCTCACCCCCCTGGCCCACGCCATGGACCGCGCGGCGGAGACCCTTGGCATCGACTTCATGGGCGGCTTCTCCGCGCTGGTGCAGAAGGGCATGGGCGCCACGGACCGTCGCCTCATCGACTCCATTCCCAGCGCCCTCTCCACGACCACGCGCGTCTGCTCCAGCGTGAACGTGGCCTCCCTGCGCGCCGGCATCAACATGGATGCCGTGCTCCTCATGGCGCAGACCATCATCGACGCGGCCAAGGCCACCACGGACATAGACTGCTACGGTGCCGCCAAGCTGGTCGTCTTCAGCAACATGGTGGAGGACTCCCCCTTCATGGCCGGCGCCATCCACGGCTCCGGCGAGACGGACGCCGTCATCAACGTGGGCGTCTCCGGCCCCGGCGTCATGGCCGCCGCCCTTGAGGAGCTGCCGGAGTCCGCGGACCTCATGACCGTAGCCGAGACCATCAAGAAGACCGCCTTCAAGATCACCCGCGCCGGCGAGCTCATGAGCCGCGAGGCCGCGCACCGCCTGGGGGCGGAGAAGGGCATCGTGGACCTCTCGCTGGCGCCCACCCCCGCCGCGGGCGACTCCGTGGCCAAGATCCTTGAGGTCATCGGCGTCGGCGAGTGCGGCGGCCCCGGCACCACCTGCGCCCTCGCCCTGCTCAACGACTGTGTGAAGAAGGGCGGCGTCATGGCCTCCTCTTCCGTGGGCGGCCTCTCTGGCGCCTTCATCCCCGTCTCGGAGGACGCGGGCATGATTCGCGCCGCCGTGGACGGCGCCCTCTCCATCGAGAAGCTCGAGGCCATGACCTGCGTATGCTCCGTGGGCCTGGACATGATTGCCATTCCCGGGGACACCCCCGTGGAGACCATCGCCGGCATCATCGCGGACGAGATGGCCATTGGCGTCATCAACAATAAGACCACGGCCGTGCGCCTGATTCCCGCCATCGGCCACAAGGAGGGCGACGTGCTGGAGTTTGGCGGCCTCTTTGGCTCCGCACCCGTCATGCCCGTGAACCAGTTCGCTGGCAACGTGTTCGCCCACCGCGGCGGCCGCTTCCCGGCACCGCTGAACTCGCTGAAGAACTAGCAGGTAGCCGGCGCGCACATGGCTGCGCGCCGGCAGAGCAAAGGCACGTACATGGCAGAAGGCAAGACGCCAAAGCACGCAAACGCGGCAGAGTGGGAAGCCGCGCTGCAAGATGAGCGCAGGGAAGACGGCAAACAGGACTCCGCCGACGTCCCCGTCCCCACCCTGGTGGACTCAGACCTGGAGCGCTTCTATCGCCGCACGACCATAGGCATCGTGGGCGGTTGTCTTGCACTTACCTTGGCGGTAGCTGGCGTGGCGTCCCTCAACGGGGCACGCGGCGTGCCAGACCCCCAGCCCTCCTCCGTCACGACCATTCCCGACGACACGTCCGATATGGTCGCCGCAAACCAGAACTCCCTGGAGCAGGCCAAGGAGTCCGTCATCATTGCCGCAAGCTGTGGTGCGCACGATGACCCCACGCCGGAACAGCTTGCCGCCATGGACCAGCTGGCCCCGCAGATTTCCGTCAGCGGCGAGCCAGAAACCTTCGCGGACAGCGTCGGCTTCCAGGAGCTGCTGTATCAGGTGAATGCCTGGCACGAGGCTGGCCACCAGGTGGGCTTCGTCTTGCGAGACCTGACCACCGGCGCGCAGATTTCCTACAACCAGGAGCAAGTTTTCTACCCGGCAAGCAGCATAAAGGGCCCTTACGTTGCCTGCCTGTACCAGACGCTCGTTGACACGGGCCAAGTCCAGGAGTCAGACCTCCACAAGCTGGCCGAGGCGGCCATCGTCAATTCCGACAATGACGCCTACATTGCACTTCACAAGCGCTTTGGCGAGCCCCGTGGCGAGAAGGACTTCCGACAGTGGGCGGAAGACTGCGGTGCCACCTCCACGGGCGCCAAGAACCAACTACCACTACCCGCCTGTTTCCGCCTCCCAGCTGGCGGCAATGTGGACGCAAATGTACAGCTACCTGACCAGCGGAACCGACGGGGCGAACACCGTCGCGGGGTTCCTGGCCGCGCGCACGACCTCCCCCATCAAGACCGCCGTGGGTGACCGCTACTAAAGCTGGGGCAAGGCCGGCTGGTACTACTCCGAGGACGGCCTCAACTCCGCGCCGGCAACGGCCGAGGGCGGCATCGTCTTCGCGGAGACCGGCCCCTACCTGGTGGCGGTCCTCTCCGATGCGCCAGGCGATCTGGATGGTCTGGCCAACGTGATGGAGGGCCTCGACGCCGCGCGGGCGGATTTGGTGTAGCGGGGATCGGGCTGCAGTTGGGTCGCAACGAAGGCGATTGGCACCATTCAATGACTCGGCACTACCCCACAACCGTCACCTTTCGGTTGTGGGGTAGTACCTTTTCGCAACGTTTTCGCAGGTAAACGACCTAGTTACGAATTACCCCACAACCGACGCCTGACGGTTGTGGGGTAGCTTCGTTACGTTGAATTGCGAGCTGTGCCCGCAATTTCGCCCTATCCGTCAACCTCTAGCATGCCCATCAGTACGGCATCGACGTCCCGCTGGGTCAGGTGGCCAATCACGCGACGGACCTCTGAGGTCGGCATCGAAGCACGTTTGGTGCACCGCACCACCGACGGCTTTCTCAGGCCCTCCTCAGCCCAGTCTTGCAGCACAACCTCCCCCACGCACCACTCGCGAGGCGCATGGGATGTCACTTTGATGCCAACGAAGTACACCTGATCAGTTGTCACAGAGCTGACCACGACGGGGCGAATCTTACCCTCGTTCGGCCTGTCCTCGAATGCGAAGTACACCGTGCAGACATCGAAAGGACTAACCGAGGTCATCGTAAAGCCCCTCGTCCTCAGGGTCGTCCCAGTCGCTGGGCATCACCATCACGCCGTCCGCGTTGCGACGGGGCACGATCGGCACCGCATGTCGCCCAACGCGGACGTCGAACGGGAAACCACCAACCTGGTTGAACCGACGCATGAATACGCTGACCACCGCCGAACGCGATAGGCCAAGCGCGCGGGCAGTGCGCGTGAACTCGTCAATGACCTGCTGGTCGTCCGTCACTTTGTAGCTTGACTGTGACGCGGTTGTCATGTTGCCCTCCTGAGCGAGAAGCCAGACGCTGAAGAAAAGCGTCGACATCTGGGTATATCTTGGAGTCAAGTGTACCCACATAAGTGCCGATTAGTGCGCGAACATCCCGATTTTGTGCACTTTTGTCCCTAAGACGATTCACGAACGAAAAAAGCAACGTTCACACCGCTCTTGCCCCTAGACACCGCTACCTCACAACCGGCTCCTTTCGGTTGTGAGGTAGCTCATGGTAACCTGGCACCGTCAGCCGCACCTTTATTGCCCCAGAACCACGCCGCGGAACTCGTCAAACGTCGCACACGTCACCACGCGCGAAAGGAACTTCTCGTCGCCAAACATCTGAATCAGCGACTCGTACAGGTTACGGAAGACCTGGCGACCAAGGCTATTGATTGCCACGAGCAGCACCATATTCACCTTCTCGCCTCCCCAGTCGAAGCCACGGTCGCTCACCGCCACGGCTACGCTGGTCTTTGCCGCATCCATGTTGTTGGAGTGCGGAATCGCAATGCGACCAAAGGCCGTGGAGGCACCCTCCTCACGGTGGCGTACGTCGCGCTCGAACTCCGCGCCCACATAGCCACGAGTGGCCAAGAGGTCGCACAGGTAGGTCAGCACCTCATCACGCGTGGTCAGCGGCGGGTCCACCACAAAGAGGTCCTCCTCAAAGTAGTTGGCAAAATTGGCCCGCAGCGTGTCCGTCCGGCGGGCTTCCTGAAGCTCGTCCACCATGTCCTGAATGGCACTAAACTGGCGGTTCACTGATACCGGGGAAACCTGGAGCACACGGCAAGTTGGCGGCAAACACACGGGCACCGTGGTAATCACCAGCTGAACGTCCTCTCCCGCCTTGAGCAGTGCCTGCAGCTCCTCTTGGTCGTGCACGGTGTGACGAATGTCCAGCTGGTTGCCAAAGCCCAGCATGAGCTCGTTGAGCAGGCGTGCGGGCAGGTCCAGGTATTCCGGGCAAAGCAGCACCGCCGCCACCTTGGACTGGTTCAGGTTCTGCCGCTCAATCTCGGCTCCAACGTGCATAGCGAGGAAGGCCGCCTCGCCCTCGCTGATGGTCACGTTGTAGCGGCTGGCCAGGTCAAGCGCCACAAAGACGGCGATGTCGAACACCACGGGCGAGTCGTATCGGATGGAGTGCGCCAGCGGATTCTGCGTCTCACGCCCGTGCGTAGCGCGCACAATCAGGTTCTTGAGATGCGCGGCGAAGGCCGTGCGGAAGGCGTCGCTGGAGAGGTCCACCAGAAAGCGCTCGCGAATCTCCGCTACGTAGCAGTTGGTGAGCTCCACCACCTCGGTGCCCACTATCTGGGCCAGCTGTTCGTCGGACGAGATACCCGCGTAGTTGGCGTTGGACTTGAAGAGCACATAGACCTCACCGCACTCGGCGGGGGCCAGCGTCACGCCGAAGCCATTCTCCAAGGCTGCAACCAGGGAGTCCATGAAGGCGATCTCACGCTCGTCAGCCGGAACGGTCGGTGAGTCGTCGGAGGTCAGCGCGTTGCCGGACTTCGCGCGGTCCAGAATAATCGCCAGGTGCACCACTATGTTGGTAGCCGCAAAGTCGTTGAGGTAGTAACCGCCTTCTCGGAACTCCCGCCGCACGACGCCCGCCAGCTTGCGCACGTCCACGTACTCAAAGTACTCGTCCATGGCCGCCAGGCTGGTGGAGGTGCTGGTCATCTCGTCGCTAATCACGGCGCTGATGAAGCGGCGCTTGTTCTCCTCCGCACCCTCCATGGTCAGCATGTCACTTCTGGTCACAAAGCGCACGCCGAAGGGGGCATATGTGGTGTTCATGCGGTTCACCAGCGACTTTACGGTGGAATAGCTCACGCACAGATCCTCGGAGAGGTCGAAGAGGCTGACGGCCTTCTCGTGGCTGCTGGTGAGCAGCTTCAGTATGTAGCGCATGCGCTCCTCGGGCGTCTGGGGCACCTGCACGCGCGGCGCGCGGCGCGACCCCAGCACAGGGATGGCATGGGGACTCACGGAATAGCCCGCGCGCGAGGACAGCACCACCTTCTGCTGGTACCCGTCGTTAATCCCGCGAACGTAGTTCTTTACAGAGCGCAGGGAGACGCCCAGCCGCTCGGAAAGGTCCTTGGCGCTCATGGGCTCGTTCTGCTGCAAGAGCACGCTTATGAGCTCCTCTTCCTTGCGCTTCATGCGTCCGTCCCCTCTGGGCCATTGCGGCCCTGGCTTGTCTGTGAGCATCAAGACATTCGCAGATGTGCCCCACGTAGTCAAACGGCCGTCTGCCCCCAAGGGGGCAAGCTCGCGGGTGCTCCACTTGCCCCCAATTGGTGCAAGCTCGTAACCAACCGCGGTGCACCCAAGAGTGCAAACGGCAAGTTGAGGGGGCAAATTCCTGCGTCGTACTATGCAGTCAAGCGAAAGGGGAGCGGCCAAAACAACAAAGGAAAACGGCCGCCCAAGAGAAAGGATCTCACAATGGCTACTCTGAACGTGATGCTCTGCTGCGGCGCTGGCATGTCCTCCGGCTTCCTGGCCAGCAACGCCCGCAAGGCCGTCAAGAAGGGCAAGCTCGACGTGCAGGTGGAGGCCCGCAGCCACGCCGAGGTCGCCGACTACCTCAGCTCCATCGACGTCCTCCTGCTTGGCCCCCACTACGCCACAGAGCTGGACAGCTACAAGTCCATGGCCGAGCCCTTCGGCGTCAAGGTCGCCGTCATCCCCGCCGACATCTACGGCGCGCTGGACGGCAAACGCGTGATTGAGTTCGCGCAGAAGACCGCCCAGGCGTAAGTTGACCGCAGGGCGGACGCCACGAACGCCCGCCCCGCACCCACCGTACAATCCAGACAATTTTTGATTGAAGGCCGCCCACGCGGCGGCCCAGGGGGTTACCTATGGATAAGTTTATGAATTGGCTGAGCAACAGCTTTGCCCCAGCCGCCCAAAAGCTCTTCGCCCGCCCGTGGATCTCGGCCGTCGCATCCTCGATGCAAAAGATCATCCCGTTCATCCTCACCGGCTCCGTCGTCTATCTCTATAAAGTCATCCAGTCCTACGTGCCGGTCCTGCCCAGCATCATGCCAATCGCCAACTTCAGCTTTGGCCTGATCACCCTCATCGTCACCTTCGTGGTCTGCAACCAGGTGATGGAGAAGCTCAAGCACCCCGCCTACGTCATCAACTCTGGCCTCACCGCCATTGGCGTCCTGATGATGATCGCCATCCCCGTGGGCGAGAACGAGGGTAGCCTCGACGCCTTCCTCTCCAACCTCGGCCCCTCCGGCATGGCCGTGGGCATCATCGTAGGCCTGCTTGTCGCGGCAATCTACAACGCCTGGGCCAAGCTGGACTTCCTTGCTGATTCCTCCATCCCCGACTTCGTAACTTCCTGGATCAACAACATCATCCCCGCCTTCATCAGCCTGCTCGCCACGATGATCCTCGTCGACGGCCTGGGCGTCCGCCTGTACGACATCATCATCGACATGTTCATGCCCGTCAGCGCCATCGCGCAGACTCTGCCCGGCTTCATCGTGATTTCGCTCCTGCACGCCTTCTTCTACACCCTGGGCATCTCCACCTGGCTGTGGAGCGCCATCACCACCCCCATCTTCATGGCCGCCATCAACGAGAACGTGGCCGCCGTCGCCGCTGGCCTGCCCGCCACCAACATCGTCACCTCCGAGTCCTTCTTTACCCTTGCCTTCATCACCATGGGCGGCGTCTGCGCCACGCTGGGCCTGAACATCCTCATGTGCTTCTCCAAGTCCAAGCAGGTCAAGCTCCTGGGTCGCGTGTTCATCGTCCCCTCCATCTTCAACATCAACGAGCCTGTCATGTTTGGCGCACCGGTCGTCTTCAACCCCATCCTCATGCTCCCCGCTTGGATCAACGCCATTGTCGGCCCCATTTACGTGTGGATTCTGGAGAGCACCGGCCTCCTGAACATACCCTCCACCATCATCCAGGTCGGGCAGGTTCCGGCTCCCATCACCTCCGTCATGGTGACCCAGGACCTGCGCGCCATCCTCTGGTGGGCCATCCTGCTGGTGATCTACACCGCCATCTGGTTCCCCTTCTTCAAGGTGTACGAGAAGGGCAAGCTGGCCGAGGAGGCCGAAGCTGCAGAGGCCAAATAGCGCCACTCAACCGCACGACTTGGCGGCGCACCGCAACGCCGATGCGCTGCCACCCCACTGCACCGCACGTGTAAGACTCTGATTCAACAAACCCCACAGGCAGGAGACCTGAACATGGAAACCACAACCAGCAACGTCGAGACCGACGTCATGGACGAACCAGAAATCCCCGAGGAGGAAGAGGCCCTCATCGAGGTGGCGATGCAGATCATCCTGCACGCCGGCGATGCCCGCAACTTTGCCAAGGACGCCCTCAAGGCCGCCAAGATCAGCGACTTTGCCCAGGCCGACGACCTCATGAAGCAAGCCGACGCGCAAATCCTGGAAGCCCACCACGCTCAGACCGACATCATCCAGCGCGCCATGGGCGGCGAGTCCTACCCCTACTCCATACTCTTCTCCCACGCGCAGGACACCTTGATGACCATCAAGACCGAGCTCAACCTGTCCCGCGAGCTCATCGACGTCCTGCACATCGTCTACGCCAACAAGGAGGCCTAGCAATGAAGGTTCCGAATAACTTCCTCTGGGGCGCCGCCACCTCCGCCTACCAGGTCGAGGGCGCTGCGACCACCAACGGCAAGAAGCCCTCCCAGCAGGACGTGATCAACAAGGACTCTTACAAGGAGTTCGGCTTTGCCACCGCGGAGATCGCCTCCGACGAGTACCACCACTACAAGGAGGACGTGGCCCTCATGAAGGAGATGGGCTTCACGTCCTACCGCTTCTCCATCGCGTGGTCGCGCGTCTTCCCCGACGGCACGGGCGAGCCCAACCCCGAGGGCGTGCAGTACTACCACGACCTGATCGACGAGCTCAAGGCCGCGGGCATCGAGCCTATCGTGACCCTCTACCACTACGACCTGCCCTGGGCCCTGGTGGAGCGCTACGACGGCTGGATCGACCGCCAGGTGGTAGCCGACTTCGAGTACTTCGCCCGCTTCGTGATCAACGAGTTCAAGGACCAGGTCAAGTACTGGACCACCATCAACGAGCAGTCCATCATCGTGCAGTACTGGACCCAGAAGTGCTACATCCCCGAGGAGTACCTGGACGGCAAGCACAACCAGCTCCGCTACCAGATCAACCACCACATGAACCTGGCCCACGCCATCGCCTGCAACCTGGTGCACGAGCTGGTGCCCGGCGGCCTGGTGGGCGCGCCGCTGGGCTACGCGCCGGTCTACCCGCTCACGGGCAAGCCCGAGGACGTCATGGCGGCCCAGAACGCCCAGGCCCTGCGCAACGACTACTACACGGACATCTACTTCAAGGGCTTCTACAACAAGGCCGCCCAGACCTACCTCGAGCAGCACGGCCTGGCGCCCAAGATCGAGCCCGGCGACATGGAGCTCATCGCCTCCGGCAAGTCCGACTTCATGGCCGTCAACTACTACGCCTCCGAGTGCGCCAAGTGGTGCCCCGACGACGGCACACACGAGATGCGCTGGAGCGGTGTCAACCGCTCGGGCAAGAAGGGCGAAATGTCTGGCTACGAGACCCACCCCGGCTTCTACGAGATGTGCAAGAACCCCAACCTCGACACGACGGACTGGGACTGGGCTATCGACCCCATCGGTATGGAGTACATGCTGCGCGACCTCTACAACCGCTACAACGTGCCCCTAATGATCACCGAGAACGGCCTGGGCGCCTACGATACCCTCACCGAGGACGGCAAGATCCACGACCCCTACCGCATCGACTACCTGAGCAAGCACATCGCCGCCATGGAGCGCGCCATGGACAAGGGCGTGGAGATGATCGCCTACTGCCCCTGGTCCGCCGTCGACCTGCTGAGCACCTCCAACGGCGTAAAGAAGCGCTACGGCCTGATTTACGTGGACCGCACCGACGACGACCCCAAGGAGTGCAAGCGCGTGCGCAAGGACTCCTTCTACTGGTACCAGCGCGTCATCGCCACCAACGGCGAGGAACTTGGCTACGATGAGTGGAAGTAGGGGTTAGGTAGCCCAGATGGACGCCCCCCAGATTACCGCTACCCCACAACCGTCGGCTTTCGGTTGTGGGGTAGCGCCTTTTCGGCGCGTTTCCGCAGGTAAACGCCTTAGTCACGAATTACCCCACAACCGACACGTGACGGTTGTGGGGTAGCTTCGTTTCCTTGAGTTGCCCGTCAGGACCTGTGCCGTCCGCTGCTACAAATCCCGCCGCGTCAGGATCTCCTGCGGCACCAGGCGGCAGCCTTCCACCACGGCCCGCGCGTACGCGGCGTCCTCCTCAGAGAGCCCCGCGCAGAGCATGCCCATGTCCGGCATGTCCAGGTTTACCTGACCAGTCTGCTCGTTGTCCAGCGGCTCGGGGTAGCGCTCGCGTGCCCGCTCGACCATCAGCTGGTAGGCTGGGGCAAAGGGCGCGAAGGGGTACTTCTCGCCCAGGACCTCGCGCAGGCGCACCAGAAGGTCCACGCCCGCGCGGTCGATGTCGCCCCAGTAGAGCACCTCCACGGACTCCGCGCCCAGCGTGTCCAGCAGCAGGGCCAGGCGGTTGCGCTCCAGCACGGGGGTGCCGCCACCCAGCACCACGGCGTGGATGCGCTCGCCAAGCACGGTGCTGCGGCCGTCCTCGTACATGAGGTCGTGCACGTCCAGCCAGGGGTCCAGGTTCTCGGTCACCAGCACGCGCATGTGCTTGCGGCGGCGCGGGGCAAAGTACAGGAGGTCCGCCTTGGGCATGGGCCGGTGGCGGATGACGTCGTCCATGCCCATGGCGCGCAGCAGCTTGTGGCCGTCGGAGCCGTATTCGAAGAACTTCTCGTCACCGCCCATGCGGTAGGCGAGCTGCCGGCGCGTGATGTCGCCGGGCAGGCCGTCCTCGGTCAGCGCGTCGTTCATGCCCTCGATCTCGTGCTCGTACAGGGCATAGGCACCAGGGTGGCTGAGCAGCCAGCCATTGATCCAGAAGCGCTGATCCAGCTTCAGGATCTTGGTACGGAGCTCGTCCTCGTCGGGCGTAGCACGACGCACGTAGGGCACGTCCGAGAGGCGAGAGGGACCCGCGGGAGCAGCCTGCTCCGCGCCGGCCTCGCCCTGCTTGTCCTGGCCATTCGCCTTGCCCTGCCTGCCGCGACGCCGACCGCGCACGTGCAACTTGCGGCCATGCACCAGCTGGTCGGGGGCTTCTGCGGACTTGGCTGGCTCGGATGCGACGTCCCCTGGCTGATCGGCGTCGGATGCGGGCACGGGCACAAGCTCTGCGATCGCCGCAGCTTCCGCACCCTCGCTCGCAGCGGATTCAGCAGCCCCCTCAGCCACACGAGACTCGTCCGTCACAGCTTCTGCCGAAACAGCATCAACCTGGGTCACATCAACCGGAGCAGCCTGTACGGTAGCTGGTTCGGACGAAGCTTCCGTTTGCGCAGGCAGCGCGGCCACAGCCTCAGCCGCGGGCAAGGCGCCAGCCGTAGGCTCCTTTGCTGGCAATGCCGCCGCGGCTGGCTTCTCCGAACCCTCGGCCTTGTTTGCGGCATGGCGACGGCGGCGCGTCCTCGGCTTTGTTACCGGCGCAGCCTGCTTGCCCTGCGCGCTCTGCGCCTCTTCGCCCGCACTCTGCTGAGCCTCTGGCTGCGCGGCCTCCGCCTGCGGCTCATCCGTCGCGAGCGGTTCCTCGGCCGCGCCCTCCGCAGGCTCATCCGCATTAGAAGCGTGCTTCGGCACGCGCAATGTCCACACGCCCTCCTTGCCAGGGACGGGATCCAACGCGTGGGCCATCATTGCCGCCTCCAACGCAGGGCGCTGCTCCCCGCGACGCCGCAGGATGCGGCTCACGTCCGCCTGCGTCACCACATCCGCTTGAATACGCACCAGCGAACTCGCAACGGCGGCGATGGAATTCTTCAGCGAGGGCTCGACCCCCTCGCTCATGGCGTCCCTCAGGAATTCGAGGTTCGCCCTCTCTTCATCTGTAAGCTTGCGTGCCATGGATTCCTCTCACGCAACAGTGGAAAGCAGCTGGGTGCAAGTTCGCCGCCAGCCGCACGCCAACAACATGCCAAATCAACGGCATCTGCTAGAGCATACGACAAGTGGGAACAAAATGCCCCTTTGCGTATAGGGCTCGTGGGGGCTGTTGCCATCCACTTCTTGCGTGAGGCGCGAATACCCAGGGCCAATGCTCGGCGCAAATGACAAATGTAGCCTCTCGGCGGGTCAGAATTGTAGTCGCTATTGATAAAACCGATAGCGAAATCCTTCCAGATTCACACCAGCAGGACCCCTGGCAAAGCGATACCAGACCAACCCTCAAAAGTTGTACACCTGAACCCGAGGACTCATTCGAGAGGCCTGCGTTTCCGCAGTTGGCATATCAAAGATTTGCCAATAAAGTACGACAAACACAGTAAAGGTGTACAACTTTGCGGGGCTCCTCAAGTAGGAGCCCCGCAACCCGTTATCGATAGCCACACTCGCCGCGCAAGAAGCGGTCCTCAGGTCGCGCAACCCGCGTTATTCGTTGTCGCCCGCGGTCATCTTGGTCGCGCTGATGGCCTCGCCGGCATCCTTGGCCTCGTGCCACTTCCAGTCGGTAAAGGCCGGGTGATCGTAGCCGTTGTCAACCGCAAACTGGAAGGCATCCTCGCGGAACTGCGTCCACTCGGCAATTTGCCCAGCCCAGCGCGCCTGGCCGCCAGTGGCAGCCGCGCGCTCGTCCAGCATGCGCAGGGCGTCCGACGCCAGCGCCCAGCGGTCCATGCTGTTCAGGCGCAGCATGTCGTACGGCGTGGTCGTGGAGCCCTGCTCCTGGTAGCCGTGCACGCGGAAGCTGTCGTGGTTGGGACGCGCCCAAATCAGCCGGTGGATGGTACCCGGATAGGCGTGGAAGGCAAACAGCACAGGCTTGTTGGCGGTAAACAGCTGCTCGAAGGCCTCGTCGCTGAGGGCACGGTCGTTCTCCGCGCTGTTCTGAATGGCCAGCAGCTCCAGCACGTTCACGAAGCGCACCTTCACGCCAAGCGCATCCAGCAGCTCCAGCGCAGCCAGCGCCTCCTGCGTGGGAATGTCTCCGCAGCTCGCGAGCACAATGTCCGGCTCCTCGCCCTCGGCCGTGTTGGAGGCCCACTTCCACTCGGCCGCGCCAGCCGCCAGCTCCGCGCGAGCCTCCTGCAAGTTCAGCCAGGTGGGCATGGGCTGTTTGCCGGCAAAGATGGCGTTGATGCAGTTGGTGGACTGGTAGCAGCGCTCGGCCGTGGCCAGCAGCAAGTTGGCGTCCGCCGGATAATAGATGTTCACCACGTGGTCGTTGTTGAAGCACTTGTTCAGCAGCACGTCCACGAAGCCGGGGTCCTGGTGGGAGAAGCCGTTGTGGTCCTGCCTCCACACGTGGCTGGAAAGCAGCATGTTCAGGCCGGCGATGGGCGCACGCCACGGGATGTGGCGCACCGTGGCCTCAAGCCACTTGGCGTGCTGGTTCACCATGGAGTCCACGATGTGCACGAAGCTCTCGTAGCTGGACCACAGGCCGTGGCGGCCGGTCAGCAGGTAGCCCTCCAGCAGGCCCTCGCACTGGTGCTCAGACAGCTGCTCTATGACGTTGCCCACGGGCGCCAGGTGCTCGTCGTTGGCGGGGTCGTCGTAGGGGCTCTCGCCGAACCACTGCTTGTCCGTCACCTGGTAGGAGGGCTGCAGGCGGTTGGAGGCGGTCTCGTCCGGGCCGAAGATGCGGAAATCCCGACGGTTGCGGTTTATGAGCGCGGCCGTGTACTCGCCCAGCACGCGCGTGGCCTCCGTGGCGCCAGAGCCACGGCCCGCCTGGGTCAGGTCGATGGCGTAGTCCTCAAAGCGGGGCAGGTCGAGCGCGCGCAGCAGCTTGCCACCGTTGGCGTTGGGGTTGGCACCCAGGCGAAGCTCGCCGGCGGGCATGAACTCCGTTACCTCCGGGCGAATGGCGCCGCGCTCGTCAAACAGCTCCTCCGGCCGGTAGCTCTGCAGCCAACCCCTCAGCACCTGGAAGTGGGCCTCGGTGTCGCGCGCGGAGGCCAGCGGCACCTGGTGGGCGCGCCAGCTGCCCTCGGTCTTCTTTCCGTCAATCTGCTTGGGGCAGGTCCAGCCCTTGGGCGTGCGGAAGATGATCATGGGGTAGAAGGGCCGCGACGCCTCGCCCGCGGCCGCGCGGGCCTTGATACTGCAAATCTCGTCAAAAACCGCCTCCAGCAGCGCGGCAAACCGGCTGTGGATGGAGAGGAAGTCCTCGTCGTCGAAGCCCGCCACGAAGTTGTAGGGGTGGTAGCCCATGCCGCGGAAGAACTCGTCGCGCTCGCCGTCCGAGATGCGGCTCAGGATGGTGGGGTTGGCAATCTTGTAGCCATTCAGGTGCAAGATTGGCAGCACAATGCCGTCCGTCAGGGGGTCCATGAACTTGTTGGTCTGCCAGCTGGTTGCAAGCGGGCCGGTCTCCGCCTCGCCGTCGCCCACAACGGCCACTGCCAGCAGACTGGGGTTGTCCAACACGGCACCGTAGGCGTGGCTGAGCACGTAACCCAGCTCGCCGCCCTCGTGAATGGAGCCCGGGGTCTCCGGCGCGTAGTGGCTGGGGATGCCGCCGGGATACGAGAACTGGCGGAAGAACTTCTGCAGGCCCGCCTCGTCGTCCGTGATGTCCGGCCGCACCTCCCTGTACGTGCCGTCCAGCAGAGACTGCGCCGTGCCGGCCGGTCCGCCGTGGCCGGGGCCCATAAGGAAGACGGTACTCTGGTTGTGGTCGTGGATGAGTCGGTTGACGTGCCCAAACAGGAAGTTCACGCCGGGCGTGGTTCCCCAGTGGCCCACCAGGCGGTGCTTCACGTCCTCGCGCGAGAAGCCCTGGCCGTTGGCGGCAAACCCGTCCTCCCGCATGAGCGGGTTGCTGCGCAGGTAGATCTGGCCCACGGAAAGATAGTTCGCAGCGCGCCAGTAGCGGTCCACCCAGCGAATCTCCTCCATCGGAACTGCCGCGTTGAGCTTCTTCCAAGGGGTGCCAAACTGCTCTGCCATTGGGTTCTCCTTCTGTTTGGAGGCCCGCCTCAGCGAGCCCACTGAATCTTTATTACCACCTCTGACCTGCTTCTGATTGGAAGTCTAGGAGTTGAAGGCCCGCATTAATGCAACAAGACGGTAAGCCCTGGCATTTACTAAATACGTTGAGCTCTTTACTGAATTCGCCCGCCCAGATACCCCTGGCGCGACAAGGAGTGTCATCGAGGCGCTTGTCTTGACAAAAATGGCAGACGCCCGCCTTCCACTACTTTGGGGTCTCGAAAAACTTGACACATATGAGGCATCCAGTTTGTAAAACCCCAGTTCGCAAGAATCGCGATGCCTCATTCTTGTCAAGTTTTTCGAGCCCTCCGAGTAGCTGAGTTCTTCCGGAAGCCATCTCTGCCCCGTCGGTGCCAAGAAAACCGCTGGCGGGGATGGCTGCGGGGGTCGCCCGACCCTGTGCCATACTGAGCTCTACGGCAAAATCTCGGCCAAAGGAGGTTTGGGGCATGGGAGACGAACGTTGCATCACACGTCGCGCCGCAGTTTCGGCCATTCTCTCCTCTGGCTCGGCGCTCGCGCTGGCAGGTTGCTCCTACTTGCCCACCAGCATCATCTCGCAAACGCGCACGTCGGACGTGCCCTTCAACGCCGCGGTCTTCTACTACAGCTACGAGGACTCCTACATTGGGTCCGTGCGCGAGGCGCTTTCGGCCGACCTGGCCGCCGCCGGCGTTCCCTACCATGAGTACGACTCCGGCAACAACCAGAGCACCCAGGACACGCAGATTGACCAGGCCATTCAGGCGGGGGCCAGCGTGCTTGTGGTCAACATTGTGACCAGCGGAAACGCCGAGATATCCGATGCCATCTGCCGCAAGGCGCTCGGTGCCAAGATACCGGTGGTCTTCTTCAACCGCCCCGTCGAGGGAGTGGGCGACGAGGGCGCCATCCTGGACTACTACGACGACGTCGCCTTCGTTGGCACGGACCCCGCGGAGGCGAGCCACCTGCAGGGGCAGATGATCGGCACCTACATTGCGCAGCACTTCCACGAGTGCGACCTCAACCGCGACGGCAGCATCTCCTACGTGCTGTTCAAGGGCCAGGCCTCCAACCCAGAGGCCATCTACCGCACCCTGTACTCCGTGGACGACGCGAACACCATCCTTGAAGCCAACGGCTACCCAGACCTGGCCTATTTTGAGCCCGACAGCATTGACAAGTTCCAGCTGGACCTCACGGGCTCGTGGTCCGCGAGCTCCGTGAAGGACTACATGGAGAACGACCTCATCCACTACAACGACGAGAACGACAACATGATCGAGCTCGTCATTGCCAACAGCGACGCCATGGCCGGAGGCGCAATCTCCGCCTTGCAGGCCCACGGCTACAACACCGGCGAACCCAACTCCCCCACCATCCCCGTCTTCGGCGTCGACGCGACGGATGCCGGCCGCCAGCTCATTGCCCAGGGGGTCATGACGGGGACGGTGGCCCAGGACGCGGCGGGTATGGCCGGCTGCGTATGCTCCATGGTCCAGAACGCACGCGACGGCCACGACTTGCTGGAGGGCCTTGACGACTACGCGCGCGACAACGTCAACCACCTGCAGCGCAAGGTGTACATTCCCTACTCCATCTACAACCCAGGCGACTCGGCCTCCTGATGCGCCGGCGCCGGGCAGGCCTCCTCGGCGCGCGCCGCCGCTGCCAGCCGGTCTTCCCGCATGACCTCGTTGACGGCAGCGCCAATCATCACGATGTACGAGCTGAAGTACAGCCAAAACATGATGAGCGTCAGGATGGTCAGGCTGCCATAGGCGGAGAAGCCGTTGAACTTGTCCACGTACACGGCCACGAAGATCGAGAAGAAGTACACGCCCAGCATGCCCAGGAAGGCACCGGGCAGCTGGTCGGTGAAGCGCAGGTGGCGGCGGGGCAGCACCTTGTACAGGACGGTCAGCGCCAGCGTCCCGACCACTATGGTGTAGATGCTGCGCGTGAAGTTGGAGTAGCCAGAGAGCGAGACTCCCGGCGGGCGGTAGCGAATCAACAGGGTCCTGAACGGCCGCCACACAACCACGGTGCCCGCAATCAGCACCAGAACGAAGGCCAGCAGGAGGGTGCACAAGAGCGACCACCCGCGCACCACGAACCAGTTGCGCGGCCGCTCCGTGGTGCAAAGCGCATCCAGGCCGGCGGCCATGGCATGCATGACCTTTGAGGTGGTCCAAAGCATGGTGATGATGGTCAGCGGCACCAGGCCGAAGGACGTGGAATACACCTCCTGAAGAATGCCGTGCACTGTGGTGAGGATGTAGCTCGGGAACGTGCTGTCCACCAGGAAGAGGATGCTCTCCTGGCTCACCGGGGCAATGCGGATGAGCTGCATGAACAGGATGACGAAGGGGAAGGCGGACATGAGCGTGAAGAAGCCAATCTGCGCCGCGCATGCGCCGACCTTCTCCTGCGTACACTTCATGAAGACACGGAAGCCAAAGTCCACCGGACCACGCAGCTTGGTCGGTATGGGCATGCCCTGGATGGGGGCGGGCTCAGCGGCTGGGGCGGGGCCCGTAGCTGCCAGCGTGGGCCCGGCAGCCGGCGCCGGGTCCGTAGCTGCCGGCGCGCCGCTCCGGGGCTTCGCCGCAGCGCCCGATGACTTGCTCTTGTGCCACATCGCGGCCTCCCCCCTGACCCTCGCTTGGTGCACCTCACGCCCTACACGGCGTCCTAACGCAACCATAACGCGGAAATTACGGTTCTGGAGGGGCCGGTTGGCAGTCGGCGCACAATGTCGGCGGGACGGACCACGCAGGTATCACATACGCGCGGAGCTACCCCAGGAAGCGGACCTCCGGCTCCAAGTCCACGCCGTACAGACGCTTGACCTCGGCCTGCACGTGCTCGATCACGGCATGGACGTCCGCCGCGGTGGCACCGCCCAGGTTGACCACGAAGCCGCCGTGCTTGGTGGAGACTGCCGCGTTGCCCACCCGGTAGCCCTTGAGCCCGGCGTCCGTAACCAGCTTGCCCACGAAGTAGCCGGTGGGACGCTTGAAGGTGGAGCCGGCGCTGCCGTATTCCAGCGGTTGCTTCTCCGCGCGGCGAGCGTTGAGGTCGTCCATCTTGGCCTGGATCTGCACGGGGTCGCCCGGGGCCAACGCCACCGTGGCCGAAAGCACCACCAGCCCGTCCGTGCGAACGCGGCTGGTTCGGTAGCCAAGAGCGAGCTCGCTTGCGGGAATGGTCGCGTACTCGCCGTCCGGCATGATGACCTCCACGGACTCCAGCACGTCGGCCATCTGGCCGTCGTAGGCGCCGGCGTTCATGAAGCAGGCGCCGCCGATGCTGCCGGGGATGCCGCACGCGAACTCGAAGCCGGTCAGGCCCAGCTCGCAGGCCTTGGCCGTCGCGTCCTTGAGGGTGACACCCGCGGCGAAGGTCAGGCGCGTGCCGTCCGCACTCATGCCGCGCAGGCCGTCGGCGATGGCGATGATCACGCCGCGGTAGCCGGCGTCAGAGACCAGCAGGTCAGAGCCGCAACCGAGCAAGAAGTAGGGAGCCCCGGACTCACGGCAGCGCTCCACGCAGGCGCGCACTTCGTCTGCCGTGTGCGGAATCACGTACAGATCCGCGGGACCACCGCACCCAAAGGTGGTATGAGCGCTCATGGGCTCGTTCGTTAGCACGTTCTCGGCGCCAAGCGTGGCAACGAGGCGCATCCGCAGCAGCTGCGGGTCAAAGGTCTTCTCGGTCTCCGGCATGTTGCTCCTCCTCCGCGACGCCGACGCTAACGCCAGCCAACTAAAGCCAACCAAAGCCAACCATTGAGTTTATCGCACACAGGACATGCGCGCGAGCCTACAGCACGCGCTCCACATCCCTGAGCGACGCGACCACGTGGTCCACGCCAGCGGGGCGCTCGCCGTCGGCGGGCGCGGGGTGGTACCAGCAGGTACGCATGCCGTACGCTGCGCCGCCCGCCATGTCTGAAGTCAGGGAATCGCCCACCACCATGACCTCTGCGGGGGCCAGCCCCGGGCAGTCGCTTGCGCGCAACTCAGAGAAGCACGCATCAAAGAATTCCCGGCTCGGCTTCTGCGCGCCAATGTCTTCGCTGATGAACACGTGCGCGAAGCTGGGCAGCATGCCGGCAACGCGCAGGCGGTTCATCTGCTGGCCACTGGGCCCGTTGCTTGCGGCACACAGCACGTAGCGCGGGGCAAGGTACGCGAGAAGCTCCCCCGCACCTGGCACGGGGATGGCACTGACGTACAGCTGCTTGCGGAAGTACTCTTCAAAGCGCAGGCCAAGCTGCGAGTCTTTGCTCTTGAACCCCAGCGCGGCGAACACGCGGCTCCAGCGCACCTGCTCCAGCTCCGGCAGCGTGATTTGCCCCAGTTCGATCTGCCGCCACAGACCGCCGCTCACCTGGTCAAACACCGGCAGCATGTCCTCCGTGTACGCCGGCAGGCCAAAGAGCGGGAAGCCCTCGCGCATGGTCTGGCGCACGCAGCCCTGGAAGCTGAGCAGCGTGTCGTCTATGTCCAGAAGAACTGCGCGAATCACGGGGCCTCCAAAGGGATACAAACAGGACGGTCAGGGTCACCAAAGGGTAGCAGAGAAGCGCCGAGCCCAACCGCACTACACCGGCACGCCAGTCAGCAATGCAGGTTGCACGCCACCCCGCACCGTGCTACGCTAGCCCGCGACAGTTTCAGGGCGGGGTGCAATTCCCCACTGGCGGTATCGAGATGGCATTCCTGCCGCGGCGTTGCGACGCTGCGCACGGCCACGCTCGGAGTCCGCGACCCGCGCAGAAAAGAGCGGCTGACCCGGTGAGATTCCGGGACCAACGGTTACAGTCCGGATGGAAGAAACGGAGATGCCGCCATGGCAAACGCTTCCAGCACCAGCATCAACAGGCACGACACCCACTCCACCACCGCTCAGGGCGGCACGTGGACCACCAAGCGCATCGCCGTCACCGCGCTTTTCTGCGCGCTGGCAGCAATCTGCACGCTGTTCCTGGAGTTCCCGCTCCTCCCCGGTGTGGAGTGGCTGAAGTACGACCCGTCCGGCATCATCGCCCTGGTCGCGGGCTTCGCGTTTGGCCCGGCGGTGGGCGCCATCGTCTCCATCCTGCCCTACTGCGTGCACTTCGCCACGGCAACCGGCGTCTACGGCGTCATCATGGCCGTGCTCGCCACGTTCAGCCTGGTCATGCCCGCCTCCCTCATCTACAAGCGCAACACCACCTTCAAGGGCGCCGTCATCGGCATGGTCGTTGGTGCCGTCGTGTGCCTGGCGGCCTGCATCGTGGGCAACCTGGTCGTGACCCCCTTCTTCGCCGGCATGCCCGTGGAGGCCGTGGTCGCGCTCATCGTGCCCGCCCTGCTGCCCTTCAACATCATCAAGATTGCAGTCAACTGCGTCGTGACCGCCCTCATCTACAAGCCCGTCACCAAGGCGCTTGCAGACTAGTGCCAGAAGGCTGCCAGTGACCAGCAAGCCGGCGGCAGGCGCGCCGCACGCCAACGCACAAACCAACGAGGCCGAGTCCGCCACGCAGGCGGCTCGGCCCGTCCTTCTGCTCAGCCACGTCACGCTGGAGTACGAGCACGACATCCGCGCGCTGGACGACGTCTCGCTCAGCGTCGCTGCCGGCGAGCGCATCTGCGTGCTGGGCGCCAACGGTTCCGGCAAGTCCACGCTGGCCTCCGTGCTGTGCGGCCTGCTCGCGCCCGACGCCGGTGAGGTCACGCTGGTGGGCCAGAAGGTCTACGCTGACGGCGGGCCGGACTTCGAGGCCTACCGCCGTGCCCGGCGCGAGCTGGGCCTTGTCTTCCAGAACCCGGACGACCAGATTGTCACCTCCGTGGTGGAGGACGACGTGGCCTTTGGCCCGGAGAACCTGGGCGTTCCCTCGGACCAGATTGGCCTGCGCGTGGCCCGTGAGCTGCACCGCGTTGCCCTGGACGACTACGCCAAGGCCGACCCAACCCGCCTTTCCGGCGGGCAGAAGCAGCGCGTGACCATTGCGGGGGCCCTTGCCATGGAGCCCCAGGTCCTGGTGCTGGACGAGCCCGGCGCCCTCTTGGACGTGCGCGGGCGCCGCTCCATCATGCACGTGATGGACAAGTTGCAGCAAGCTGGCACCACGGTCGTGCACATCACGCACTTCATGGAGGAGGCCTTCCAGGCGGACCGCGTGCTAGTCATGAGCCAGGGGCGCATCGTGCTGGAAGGCACGCCTCAGCAGGTCTTCGCCCACGGGGACGAGCTGCGCGACCTTGGGCTGGAGAAGCCCTTCGGCACCCGCCTGGCCGAGAAGCTCCGTGCGCGCGGCATGGACGTGCCCTGGGCGGGCCGCAAGGAAGTCATGCTCGCGGCCATCGCAGGAAAGCTCCCGCGCGGGGATGCCGCGCAGAGCACCAGCACCCTGCCCGCTAACGGCGAGAAACCCGCCAGCGCCATGCCAGATTCACGCACGCCAACCGCAAGCGCAACGCCTGCCATTTGCGTGGACCACGTCTCGTTCTCCTACGGGCGACCTCGTCGCGGCGTCCCCTCCCGGCGCGCTCTTGACGACGTGTCGTTCTCCATCGCACCCGGCACGGCGGCAGCCATTGTGGGGCAGACGGGCTCCGGCAAATCCACCCTCCTGCGCCTGATTTGCGCGCTGGAGGTGCCAGATTCCGGCAAGGTGCTAATCGGCGGCACGGACACAGGTAGCAAGAAGGGCCGCAGGCGCATCCACGGGACCATCGGCTACGTCATGCAGCACCCAGAGCGCCAGCTCTTTGCGGAGACCGTGGCGCAGGACGTGGCATACGGTCCCACCAACATGAAGCTGCCCGCCGAGGAGGTCGCCCGCCGCGTGGACCACGCGCTGGATCTGGTGGGCCTCTCGCACAAGCGCGACGCCTCCCCCTTCGAGCTTTCCGGCGGACAGAAGCGCCTCTGCGCCATCGCCGGCGTGCTGGCCATGGAGCCCGCGACCCTGGTGCTGGACGAGCCCACTGCGGGCCTGGACCCGCAGGGCCGCCTTGACCTGCGACGCATTCTGGAGCGCATCCACGCGCGCGGCGTCACCGTGGTACAGGTCACGCACTCCATGGAGGACGCCGCCCACGCGCAGCAGGTCATCGTGCTGGACCAGTCGCGCCTGCTCATGCAGGGCACGCCGGCGCAGGTCTTCTCGCGCGGCAACGAGGCGCAGCTCAACGCGTGTGGCCTGGGCCTGCCCCGGCCCCTGCGCTGGGCGCACGAGCTGGAGGCACTGGGCGCGCCAGACATGGGTGAGCCGCTGACGTCGACGGAGCTGGCCAACGCTATCGTCGCGGCGACCGAGCGCGACGCCGCCGGCAACCCGGCGGCCCCCAAGGAGGCGACCCGCTGATGGCGCTGCGAATCTCCATAGGCCAGTACTACCCCGCCCAGTCGCCCATCCACCGGCTGGACCCGCGCGTCAAGGTCGTCTGCGGCCTGGCGCTCATGATTTCCGTCTTCTTCATTCGCTCGCTGCCGCAGCTGGCACTGGGCTACGTTGCCATGTTCGCGCTGATGGCGCTCTCGCGCATCCCCGCCAGGGAGGTTCTGGGCTCCATCAAGTCCATCGTCATCGTCCTGGCCGTGCTCTCCGTCTTCAACATGTTCGCCATCAAGTCCGGCCAGACGCTCGTCTGGCTGGGACCGCTCAGCATAACCACGGGCGGCCTCTGGGGTGCCTTCCTTTACACGTTGCGCCTGGTCGTGGCCATAGTCATCTGTGCGCTCATGCTGCTCACCACCACGCCCACGGAGCTGACTGACGCGGCGGACGCGCTTCTCTCGCCGCTTTCTCGCATTGGCCTGCCTGGGCACGAGATTGCCATGATCTTCTCGCTTATGCTGCGCTTCATTCCCACGCTGGGCGACGAGGCCTCGGCCATTCTGGACGCGCAGGCCTCGCGCGGCGGCGCGCTGGGTGAGGGGTCGCTCGCGCATCGCGTGAAGGCCATCATCCCCGTGATTGTGGCGCTGCTGGCTAGCTCCATGCGGCACGCCAACGGCCTGGCCCGCGCGCTGGACGCCCGCTGCTACGAGGGCGGCGCCGACCGGTCCCACTGGCACCCTCTGCGCATGCGTTGGCAGGACTGGCTGGCCGCAGCCATCGCCGTCGCCTACATCATCGTCCTGGTGTGAGACAGGGGGACGGTTCTCGTGTCTCATTTGAATGAGACAAAAGGTATGTCCCTCTGTCTCCCCTTCTCTCATTGCCGCCAATGGCGGTAATGTTTTGGCGGTAATCAGAGGCAATCATTAGGCAAGGGAGCCAACCATGCAACGCACGTGCGAACGGCCGCGCCCTCTGGCATGAGACGCGAGAACCGTCCCCCTGTCTCATGTCAAAAGGGAAACGTCCCCCTCTGTCATGCGCGCTTCTCGCCTATGATGGAGGGGTATTGCCGCACGTTCCGCCTGCGGAATGTTTCCCTTCTTGAGGAAGGTAGGACCAACATGGTCTCTCGCGTTTACGTGGAGAAGAAGCCCGGGTTCGACGTCGAGGCGCGCCAGCTCTCGCACGAGCTGCGCCACACGCTCGGCATCGCCGGCATCACCGGCCTGCGCCTGCTCAACCGCTACGACGTGGAGGGCATCTCGGACGAGCTCTTCGCCCAGTGCGTCCCCACGGTCTTCTCTGAGCCGCAGTCGGACAACGTCCTTTACGACCTGCCCGACTTTGGCCAAGACCTCGTGTTTGCCGTGGAGTACCTGCCCGGCCAGTTTGACCAGCGCGCAGACTCCGCCAGTGAGTGCGTGCAGCTCATAAGCCAGGGCGAGCGCCCGCTGGTCCGCTCCGCCAAGGTCTACGCCATTGCCGGCCAGCTGGCCCCGGCAGACGTGGAGGCCATAAAGCATTACGTGATCAACCCGGTTGAGGCACGCGAGGCCTCGCTGGAGCCCCGCCAGACCCTCAAGACTGTCCAGCCCGAGCCTCCCATGGTGGAGAAGCTGGCCGGCTTCCTGGACCTTACGGACACCCAGCTGCAGGAGTTCATTGACGACCGCGGCCTGGCCATGGACCTGGCGGACATCAAGTTCTGCCAGAAGTACTTTGCCGGCGAGGGCCGCGTGCCGACCATCACGGAAATAAAGATGATCGACACCTACTGGTCCGACCACTGCCGCCACACCACCTTCGGCACCCAGCTTGAGCAGGTCAAAGTTGACGACCAGGTGGTCTGGGACGCCTTCAACCAGTACCTTAAGATGCGCGAGGAGCTGGGCCGCACCAAGAAGCCCGTCTGCCTCATGGACATGGGCACCATCGGTGCCAAGTACCTGCGCGCCAAGGGCATCCTCAAGAACCTGGACGAGTCCGAGGAGATCAACGCCTGCACCATCAAGTGCAAGGTGGACGTGAACGGCGAGCAGCAGGACTGGCTCTTCCTCTTCAAGAACGAGACCCACAACCACCCCACGGAGATTGAGCCCTTCGGTGGCGCGGCAACCTGCATCGGCGGCGCCATTCGCGACCCGCTGTCCGGCCGCAGCTACGTGTACCAGGCCATGCGCGTCACCGGCGCCGGCGACCCCTTCACCCCCGTCAGCCAGACCATGAAGGGCAAGCTGCCTCAGCGCCAGATTGTGCGCACGGCCGCCGCGGGCTACTCCAGCTACGGCAACCAGATTGGCCTCGCAACCGGCCAGGTGAACGAGCTGTACCACCCCGGCTACGTGGCCAAGCGCATGGAGATCGGCGCCGTGGTGGGTGCCACCCCGGCGGACCACGTGCGTCGCGAGACCCCGGCCCCCGGCGACAAGATCGTCCTGCTCGGCGGCCGCACCGGTCGCGACGGCATTGGCGGCGCAACCGGCTCCTCCAAGGCCCACAACGTGGAGTCGCTGGAGAAGGACGGCGCGGAGGTCCAGAAGGGCAACGCCCCCACGGAGCGCAAGCTGCAGCGCCTGTTCCGCCGCGGCGACGCCTGCCGCCTCATCAAGCGCTGCAACGACTTTGGCGCAGGCGGCGTCTCCGTTGCCATTGGCGAGCTGGCGGACGGCCTCTTCATTGACCTCAACCGCGTGCCCAAGAAGTACGAGGGCCTGGACGGCACGGAGCTGGCCATCAGCGAGTCCCAGGAGCGCATGGCCGTGGCCCTGGCGCCGGAGGACGTGGACGAGTTCATTGGCTACGCCCACGAGGAGAACCTTGAGGCCACCGTCGTTGCCCGCGTGACCGAGGAGCCCCGCCTGCGCATGGTGTGGGACGGCGAGACCATAGTGGACATCTCGCGCGAGTTCCTTGCCAGCAACGGCGCCCCCAAGCACCAGATCGTCCGCATCGAGCACCAGGGCGAGTGGAAGCCGGAGTGGGAGGGCAACACCTTCGCGCAGAAGATGCACTCCCTGGTGACGGACATGAACGTGGCCTCCAACAAGGGCCTCTCGGAGCGCTTTGACTCCACCATCGGCGCGGCCACGGTGCTCATGCCCTTTGGCGGCAGGAACCAGCTCACGCCCAGCATGGCCATGGTGGCCAAGCTGCCCGTTGAGGGCGAGACCACCACGGTGTCCGGCATGGCCTGGGGCTTCAACCCCTACCTCAGTTCCGCCAACCAGTTCACGGGCGCCTACCTGGCCGTCGTCGAGTCCGTGGCCAAGCTGGTCGCGGCAGGCTTCAGGCACGAGGACATGTACCTGACCTTCCAGGAGTACTTCGAGAAGCTCCGCGACGAGCCCGAGCGCTGGGGCAAGCCCACGGCGGCGGTTCTGGGTGCCCTCATGGCCCAGGTGGACCTGGGCATTGGCTCCATTGGCGGCAAGGACTCCATGTCCGGCTCCTTCGAGGACCTGGACGTGCCGCCCACCCTGGTCAGCTTTGCCGTTGCGCTGGGCAACGTGGCCAACGTCACGTCCCCGGAGTTCAAGGCCGCCGGCCACCGCGTGGTGCGGATTGCCCCCAGCTACAGGGAGGACGGCATCACGCCAGACGCCACCAGCCTGCTGGCCGCCTGCGACCTGGCCAGCCAGCTCGCCGCCAGCAAGGCTGCCGCCGCCGTCAGCACGCCGGGCTACGGCGCCACCGCGGAGGCCCTGTTCAAGATGTGCGTGGGCAACGGCATTGGCGTGGACCTGAGCGGCGTCGCGGACGCAGATGCCCTGTTCGCCCCCGCCTACGGCAGCTTCCTGGTTGAGCTTGCCGACGGAGCGGACCTGCCCGCAGCGCCCGAGGGCGTTACCGTGCAGGAGCTGGGCACCACCACGCAGGCCTACCAGCTTGCCGTTGCTGGGCAGACCCTGGACCTGGCCCCGCTGCAGGAGGCCTGGGAGGCCCGCATGGAGCCCGTCTTCCCCTACCGCGAGGCGGGCGAGCCCGTTGAGCAGGTCAGCTTCCACCGCGAGGCCCCGGCCGTGTGCGCCCACGCGCACCTGGCCCGGCCGCGCGTGGTCATCCCCGTCTTCCCCGGCAACAACTGCGAGTACGACAGCGCCCACGCCTTCGAGCGCGCCGGCGCCGACGTCACCACCTTGGTGGTCAACAACCTCACCCCGCAGAACGTGGCACAGAGCACCCAGGCCCTGGTTGAGCAGATCAACAAGTCGCAGATCATCATGATCCCCGGCGGCTTCTCCGGCGGCGACGAGCCCGACGGCTCCGCCAAGTTCATCACGGCCTTCTTCCGCGCGCCCGCCGTCACGGAGGCCGTGCGCGACCTGCTGCAGAACCGCGACGGCCTGATCCTGGGCATCTGCAACGGCTTCCAGGCCCTGGTCAAGCTGGGCCTGGTGCCCTACGGCGACATCGTGCCCATGACGGACAAGTGCCCCACGCTCACCTTCAACACCATCGGCCGCCACCAGAGCCGCCTGGTCCGCACGCGCGTGGCCAGCGACCT
This sequence comes from uncultured Olsenella sp., assembly GCA_900314495.1. Lineage (GTDB taxonomy): Bacteria > Actinomycetota > Coriobacteriia > Coriobacteriales > Atopobiaceae > Olsenella_K. The sequence goes on along the minus strand of OMVJ01000016.1, from coordinate 28,643 downwards.
CTCCCCCTGGCTCAGCAAGTGCCAGGTTGGTGACATCCACACGGTGGCCATCAGCCACGGCGAGGGCCGCTTCGTGGCCTCGCCCGAGGTGCTGGCGCAGCTTCGCGCCGGCGGCCAGATTGCCACGCAGTACGTGGATGAGGCCGGTGTCCCCTCCATGGACCTGGGCGTGAACCCCAACGGGTCCGTGCTCTCCATCGAGGGCATCACCAGCCCGGACGGCCGCGTGCTGGGCAAGATGGGCCACACGGAGCGCTACACGGCGGGCACCTACCAGAACGTTCCCGGCAACCCCTACCAGCCCCTCTTCCAGGGCGGCGTGAGCTACTTCACGGAGTAGGGCACGCGCGTCGGACGCACAGCCTGACAACCCCAACGGCGCGGCATTTGGACTCTCAAATGCCGCGCTTTCTCGTCTCAACTGACTTTCCAGCAGGTCTCGCGGCGTTTGAAGTCTCTAATGCCGCGAGACCTTTCGCTCGTTCTGACCAAGCAGGCCAGAATTTGCCCTACAGTTTATTGGGTCAGGTTAGATGGCATGACAAGGGAGGTGCGTATGGCAGGGCAGCCCGACGAGAATCACGATCGCGTGGAGAGGATCATCCAGCAGATTCTTGGCAGCGACCGCATGCGCGAGAGCTCCGCATTCTCCCAGCGCTCTTACAGCGACGAACCCATCCTGCGCACCGGGGCAGACCTTCAGCGGGAGCGCGCGCAGCAGCGCGCGGCGGACAGACGTGCGGCCGCGAGCGCGCATAGCCGCAGCGAGTTCGAGCGCAAGCGCCGCGCGCGGGAGGCGGCCTACCGCCAACAGGGCGAGGACGAGCAGCGGGACGTGGCGGCATGGCGGAACGCCGTCGCCCAGCGCGGAGCATCTGCCACGCAGGGTTCCCCGGCGCGCCAGGACCAGAGCGCGCAGCGCAGCCAAGGTGCGCAACGCGTGGCCACCTCCACCTGGAACTGGCTGCAGGACCGTCTGCGTGCGAAGGAGAACGTCATCCCGGTCAAACTTCCGGAGACCCTACGCCAGCTGCGCGCGCTGGAGCAGTCCAACGACGCCGACGGCCACCCCTTGCGCGGCATCAGGCTGTTCCTGCAGCAGGCGCGACTTGCGGCGGACTTCCAGGACAACCAGCCGCTGGTGGGAACGCCGCGGTATCGCTACCTGCCCACGTACCAGGAGCTTTCCGACCGCGAGCTTCGGGGCTACTTCACCTGGCGCACAAGCTGGCGCGCGGGCACGGCCTACGAGCTCCCCTACACCTACGCCCACCTGCTGGCCAGCGAGCTCGTGAACAACATCGGGCCAGGTGACGAACTCGCGCACTTTGACGAGCTCAGGCGCATGAGGCAGCGCTGCGAGGAGCTTGGCACCCAGGACCTTGGCGCGAACCTGCTGTTGGACCTCAACCGCTGGGTCCGAGACTTCGTGATCTACTACGGCTTGGACCCCAAGCTTGCAACCACGGAGGACGAGCGCGCGTACGCGCAGGCCGTGGCGGCGCTGCGCACGGCAGAGCGCGCGGTTCTGTGCCAGGAGTCCCTCCGCGGGCTGACACCCGCGGACTCCCCGCAGACGCTGCCGACCGACGCCCAGCTCTGGGCTGCCATGGGTGCCGTCTCAACCTATCCGCTGGACCGCTCGCCCTTCTTCCGCGAGCATCCGGACGAGGCGGCGGCGGTTGGCGCGGCAGTCTTCCGCAAGCTCGCGTCACACTGCGGCAAGCGACGCAAGGTCAACTACGTGGACGGCCTGCTTGGCCCCGAGGAGAGCTACCAGTACACGCCGTTCCTCGGCGCACCCTTCGTGGAAGACAAGGACCACGGGCAGGTCACCGTACGACTGACCGCCTGCGAGACGGTCTCGTTCCGTTTCGGACGGTGGAACATCAAGCGCGGCTACGAGCGCGCCGCGCGCAACCGCGAGCTTGGCAAGCTGCTGCGCGCCATCGACCAGCAGATGCGTGCAGACTGGCAGTACAACCGGCCGCTCAAGGAGCGCGAGCTGCCAAAATACCTGCGCACGATGATCGCGAAGGAAAGCGCGGCCGTGCATGAGCGCCAGGTGGAGGCAGAGAAGCGCAAGATCACCATCGACCTTTCCCAGCTGAAGCAGATTCGCACCGCCGCCGCGGCCACGCGCGAGGCGCTCCTCATAGACGAGGAGCGCGAGGGCTATGTGCCGGGCATGGAGCAGGCGACGCAGCCCCAACCGGCCGAGCAACCCCAGTTGCCTGGCATGGAAACCTCTTACGCGCGAAAGAAGCCGCAGGCAAAGGCTCCACTTGCCCAGGCCGTTCCGGCAGTGCCAGCAGCCGCAGCCGTCACGAGCCAGCCCGCGCCGCCCAGCCACAACCCTTGCGGGCTCACCGACCTCGAGCTCCAAGTCGCGCGGCGAATCGTCGCCAGCGAGCCCTACCAGGACCTCCTTGGCCCCGGCAAGCCGTTGGAATCCGTTCTCGTCGACTCCATCAACGAGAAGCTCTTCGACGAGATTGGCGATGCCGTCATCGAATTCGGCGATGACGGACCGACGCTCATCGAAGACTACGCCGACGACGTGCGGGAAATTCTGGGGTCGTAGCGGGAGCAAAGAGCGCAGGCCGGCGCGTTAGGCCTCTTCCGTCGAAGCGGCGTCACTTCCATCGCCAGCAGCAGCGTCCTCGTCAGTGGCTTCCTCCGAGTCGGCCGTCCCCTTGCCAGATTCGCTGCCACTGGTCAGATCCCCCGTCGCATCGAGCAGGGTCTTTGCATAGGCCTGGGCACCGGCTTCGGTCAAGTGGGCCCCGTCCTCCTGCAGGTACTCACTGTGACCCGCGGAGGCACCGTACCAATCCACCAGCTGGACGTTGTCGTGCTCGTCCGCCACCTCTTGCAGGGTGGCATTGGTGTCGGCGCAGAAGCTGGAGGCCGTGCGGGTGTTGATCAGCCACACCCTTCTCTCCCGCCGCGGCAACAATCTGCTCGACCGTCGATTTCTGCAAAGGTTGCTTGCAGCCCACCGACACGGCAACGTTGCTGCCTATCAAATCACCGTCGGTGTAGGACTTGAGTGCCTCTAGAATCTCGTCCGGGGTACGGTCTGCCGTGTCGATTGCACCCATGGGGTAGGCTGCCGCAAGCTGGCTGGCCGCATCCAAGGCCACGTCATCGCCGACGAAGGCCAGGCTGTAATGGGTGTTCTCCTCATTGGGCTCCTCATAGCCAATGGTGTCCCTTACCAACGTGGCGTAGGCGTCGCGCCCCTCCTCGGTCAGGTGGATGCCATCCTCTATGAGGTACTCGCTGTGACCCTCCGTTGCCCCATGCCAGTCGATGAGGTGAACGTTGTCATACTTGGCAACAAAGCTGTTTATGAGCTCGTTGTTGTCTATGTCCTTGGCATTGGGGGAACGCAGGTTCACGAAGTACAGCTGCCGATCGTTCCCCACCATCTGGTGAATCTTCTCCAGGTCCTCTTCAGACAGAACGCCGTTGGTGCCCAGCGAGATGACGACGGTGTCGCCCACCACGCCCTCGTCGAGGTAGCTCTGCAAGTTCTGCATGCCAGCGTCAATCTCGCGATTACCCTCGGTATCCATGAGGCCATGCGGGAACTCTGCCGACAAGTTGTCGTGTGCCCCCAGCGAGACCGAGTCACCGATGAGCACCACGTCGTACACCCCATCCACGAGGGGCTTCTTAAGGTTGGCGCGCATCACCTTGGGTTGGTCGGCTTCAGCGGCGGCACCCGCATCGGGAACCACCGCCATGGCAACGCCAGCCCAGGCAACAAGGACGCAGCATGCAACGGCGGCCGCAACGCGCGGAACCCGGGACGAGCGAAGCAAACCAGACGGCTCATCGTGCTGGCCAGAACCGTGGCCTACGCCTCCCGCCTGCCGGAACCAGTCCACAACCTGCCTGTGCCCGTGCGAGAAGGGCTGCTCCACCAGCACGTACGAAAGCTCCGCCACCGCGATCACCAGCAGCAGCTGCAGCAAGACCTGCCACCAGGCCAGGGGCACGGTGGCGTTGCGCGGGTTCAGCAGCTCGACTATAGGAAAGTGCCAGAGGTAGATGGCGTAGGAGCGCTTGCCAACCCATGCCAGCGGCCCAAGGGACAGGACCCTGTTGCCCACGGTGCCCGGCACCAGCAAGGACTCAAGGGCGACGGCGGCAACAACGGAGACGAGCAGCGTTCCGCCCCAGTACGAGAAGCTGGAGTAGCCGTTGGTGGCGACCATCAAAACAACTATTGCCAGGGGTGCGACGACGCTCCCCGCATTGAGCAGGGCGCGATCTCGCGGGTTGCGATAGGCAGCCATCGGTTTGCTGGAGCGCTTCCGCATTGGCCACACCATGGCAACAAAGGCTCCCAAGAGCAGGCTCTGGGCACGAGTGTCGGTGCCGTAGTAGGCACGTGAGGGGTCGGTACCAGGGGTGTAGAGCACCGCCATGAGGCCGGTAGACACGACGACCGCCGCCAAGGTCCCGATTTTGGTCCACTTCATGCGCACGCGAAGACGCCGCAAGAGCAGAAGGACGAGTGGCCAAACCAGGAAGAACTGGGCCTCTATGGCCAAAGACCAGAAGTGAGTGACGGGCGACGGGGCCTCAGCGGCGGCAAAATAGGACTCATTCCCAAAGATCTTGGCCCAGTTGAGGTAGCCCAGGAGGGCGGGCAAGAAATCCTGCCGCAGCTTGGTGAACAATACTTGGTTCAGGGTGGCGGTGAGGCAGGCCGTGACCACCAGGAAGGCTATGACCTGCGGCATGAGACGCCACAGGCGGCGCTTCCAGTAGCTCCAGACCTTGATGGTGCGGGTGGTGGCGAGCTCGCGCAAAAGGCCAGCGGTTGCCAGATACCCCGAAAGCACAAAGAGGACGGTCACGCCCAGCAGCCCGCCTTGGCAATGGCTCAGGCCAATGTGGTACAGCACCACGCCAATGCAGCAAATGGCGCGCAACCCGTCGAGCGAGGCTACGTAGCGCTTGCCAGACCCAGTGGGCCGGCCTCCATTTGATGCTGTGCGCGGGACCCCTCCCCGCATACGCGAGGAGGAATGTGGGCCTGAAGTCATGGGACCCCCTCTATGCATAATGAGCGATAGAAACGTTACGCAATGGTACTACGGCAGCTGACGCGCCGAACCTCTGCGCGCAACCCAGTCCTCACTTGCAACAACTCTGAGTTCCGCGAATTAGTATAGAACACTTGTTCCCACATCCGCAAGGGTGTACCATATGTGCTCCAAGAGACTTAGGAGCTTCGGTGCGGCATCCCACCTGGTGCCCGCACGCACTCACAGGAAGGACGGTCAGACCATGGCGAAGCAGGACAGCCCGCGCGTACCCAAGCGCATCGCGTCGGTCATCATCAACTCGCTCAAGGGTGGCGTCGTGCCGCGCATCGGCCTGCCGTACATCACCGTCGGGCGCGAGAAGGAGATTGCCGCCCTCCTGCACGATCTGGAACTCGTGGCGGACGGCGGAGCCAGCTTCCGCTTTGTGGTGGGCCGCTACGGCAGCGGCAAGAGCTTCCTGCTGCAGACCATCCGCAATCACGCCATGGGCAACAACTTCGTTGTGTGCGACGCAGACCTCTCGCCCGAACGCCGCTTCCAGGGTGGTAACGGTCAGGGCCTGGCCACCTACCGCGAGCTCATCCGCAACCTTTCCACCAAGACGCGTCCGGAGGGCGGCGCGCTCAACCTCATTCTCGACCGCTGGATCTCCAACGTCGAGTCAGAGGTCACGCTGGATGAAGGCATCACGCGCGACGACCCCGGATTCGCCGATGCCGTAGAACGGCGCATCCTCCAGACCATCCGCTCGCTGCAGGAGCTGGTGCATGGCTACGACTTCGCCCGCCTGCTCACGCTGTACTGGCGCGCCCACTTGGAGGGCGACGACGAGACCATGGCAAGCGTCACCAAGTGGTTCCGCGGCGAGTACCGCAACAAGACGGAGGCGCGTCAGGAGCTTGGCGTGAACATCGCCATCGGAGACGACGACTGGTATGACTATCTCAAGCTCTTTGCCACCTTCCTCAAGGGGGCTGGCTACGCGGGCCTCATCGTCCTTGTGGACGAGCTGGTGAACCTGTACAAGATTCCCAACGCCATCAGCCGCCAGTACAACTACGAGAAGATCCTCACCATGTACAACGACACCCTGCAGGGCAAGGCGCACTACCTGGGCATCATCATGGGCGGCACACCGCAGTCCATTGAGGACCGCCGGCGCGGGCTCTACTCCTACGAGGCGCTGCGCTCTCGCCTGACACAGGGCCGTTTTGCACAGGAGGGGCTCGTGGACATGCTGGCCCCCGTCATTCGCTTGCAGCCGCTCACGCATGAGGAGCTGCTGGTGCTCATAGAAAAGCTCGCCAACATCCATGCCGGACTCTTTGGCTACGAGCGCACCATCACGCAGGACGACCTCGTCACCTTCCTGCAGGTGGAGTACGGCCGTGTGGGGGCCGACACGCACCTCACCCCACGTGAGGTCATTCGTGACTTCGTGGAGATGCTGGACATCCTGGCGCAGAATCCGCAGCTAAAGCTGTCGGACCTACTCGGCTCGGACAAGTTCTCGCAGCCGGTGGAGTCGCCCGTCGCAGCACGTGAAACTGCCGCGACGGCGCATGCCGCGGCAACCACCCGCGCCGCAGGCACGGCCCCACGTGACGACGACTTCACCGAGTTCGAGATATAGTCGCAGGTGATCCACCATGGGAGTGTTCGACCGCTACGCGCCCTTCATACAGGACTTCATTTACGAGCACGACTGGGAGAACCTGCGCTCCGTGCAGGTCGCAGCCGCGGACGCCATCTTCAACACAGATGACAACGTGCTCCTCACGGCATCCACTGCCTCCGGCAAGACGGAGGCAGCCTTCTTCCCCATCCTCACTGAGCTTTGGGAGGACCCACCCTCGTCGGTGGGGGTCATCTACATCGGCCCGCTGAAGGCCCTCATCAACGACCAGTTCCTTCGCCTAGAAGACCTTTGCGCCATGGGGGACATTCCTGTGTGGCACTGGCACGGTGACGTCTCCCAGTCGCATAAGGCGAAGATGCTCAAGCATCCCTCCGGCGTCCTGCAGATCACGCCGGAATCGCTTGAGTCCATGCTCCTGCACCGTCACTCCGCCATCGGGCGCATATTCGGTGACCTACGCTTCGTTGTCATCGACGAGGTGCACTCGCTGCTGCGCGGGGACCGAGGCGACCAGACGCTCTGCTGCATCGAGAGGCTCTCGCGCCTTGCGGGCGTGAACCCCCGGCGCATCGGCCTTTCGGCCACCATCGGCAACCCAGAGGCAACGGGCGCATATCTCAGCATGGGCACGGGACGCTCCTGCATCATTCCGCGCATGGATGCGCCCAAGGAGCGCTGGCGCCTCTCCATGGAGCACTTTTACATCACGGGACCGCAGGCCCCCGAACGCGGCGAGGATGGCATCAGCCGTGGGCCCGCGCCCGACGAGCCCACGTACGAGGCACCCACGCCCAACGCATCGCCCCAGGAGGAGAGGGTTCCGCCGCGAGACCTCAACGCGACGGACGCAGACCCCATGCCAGACCCAGAACAGCCTGCCCCAGAGGCACCAACGGACCAGGCGCCCGTCTTTGCCGACCCAGGCCTGGCCTACGTCTACGAACACACGCGTGGACGCAAATGCCTGGTGTTTGCCAACTCGCGTGAGGAGGCGGAATCCGTTACCACCACGCTGCGCCAGTACTGCGAGGCAGAGGGTGAGCCCGACCGCTTCCTCATTCACCACGGCAACCTCTCCGCAAGCTTGCGCGAGTCTGCCGAGGAGCTCATGCGTGACGAGGACATGAACCTCACCACCGTCACCACCGCCACGCTTGAGCTGGGCATAGACATCGGCCGCCTTGAGCGCGCCTTCCAGATTGACGCCCCCTTCACGGTAAGCTCGTTCCTGCAGCGCATGGGCCGCACCGGACGTCGCGGCCAGCCGCCGGAGATGTGGTTTCTGATGCGCGAGGAGGAGCCAGAGGCCCGTGCCCTCATGCCGGAGACCATCCCCTGGAAGTTGCTGCAGGGAATCGCCCTGGTTCAGCTGTACCTGGAGGAGCGCTGGGTGGAACCCCCGAGGCTGGACGGCCTTCCCTACAGCCTCCTCTACCATCAGACCATGGCCACGCTGGCAAGCTCCGGCGAACTGACCCCCGCCGAGCTTGCCCGGCGCGTGCTCACGCTCACGCCCTTCCACCGCGTTACCACCGATGACTTCCGTACCCTGCTGCAACACCTGCTGGAGATTGACCACATCCAGCGCACAGACGAGGGCGGCCTCATCGTGGGCCTCGCGGGTGAGCGCGTGACGAACAACTTCAAGTTCTATGCGGTCTTCTCTGAAGACGAGGAGTTCACGGTCCGTAGCGAATCCGAGGAACTGGGCACCATCGTGCAACCGCCACCCGTGGGTGAGCGCATCGCCATCGCTGGCGCCGTCTGGGTCATCGAGGAGATTGATTACAAGCGCCACCTCATCGAGTGCACCAAGGTCAAGGGCAAGGTGCCCGCGTTCTTTGGCATGGTCGCCGGTGACATCAACACCAAGATCCTGGAGCGCATGCGCACCGCGTTGCAGGAGGAACGCGGTTACCCCTACCTCAAGCACAACGCGGTGGCACGCATCCGGCAGGCCCGCCACGTGGCGGCCAACGCGCACGTGGCGACCGAGCCCCTCATCCGCCTGGGCGGGACTTCCTGGTGCCTCTTCCCGTGGCTGGGCAGCTATGCCTTCCTCGCTCTGGAGCGCTTTCTCAAAATCAAGTGCGCCGACAGACTGGGCCTTAAGGGCTTAGACTCGTCACGCCCCTACTTCATGCAGTTCACCATGCGTGCCGATGCGGAGACGTTCTACCGCGTGTTGAAGGAGGAAGCTGCCACACCCTTCGACCCGCTGGACCTGCTCTACCCGCAGGAGGTCCCCTACTTCGACAAGTACGACGAGTTCGTGCCGGAGGAGCTCATTCGCAAGGGCTTTGCCTACGCGGTCCTGGATGTGCCGGGCATGCTGGACCGCGTGCTCAGTTGGCCGGACGCACCCAGCGTGCCCATGGACAGCGCGGCACTAGATCCAGGAAGCTACCCGGAGTTGGAGTACTAATAACAGGGCCTACACGGCACCAAACAGAGTGGCCACTTCATCGTTACATGCGTCGAAGTCTTCGGGCGCCGTGAACAGACCCTTTCCAGCACCAATCCGCTTTGATACATCTTGCGGATCTTGCGAATGTAACGAATCCTCTTGCTGCTGACTGGAGAGATACTGCGCAAACTTAACGACCGCCGCATAGTTCTCCTCGCTCAGGCCTGCAATGAGCTTCTCGAGCTCTTCTGTTGGCACCTCTATCACCTCGGTATGCCAGCATCCAGCTGATCGAATTGCGCACAGCGAAGACGACCCGCGTTTGCGGAGCCGCCTTCGTTCACACCAAGACTTGCTCGCTCAAGTTTAGCCGTTACTCCGTCTTGGGCTTCTCGGCCTTTCCGCCCTTGACCAGGGACACCACGCCAATGACCACGCAGATCAGGCACCAACCGGCCCAGATGTTCAGGTCTGAGTAGGAGCCCGCCATCGTGAAGCCAAGCAGCGCGCCAAGGCCGAACAGCACGATCATCGCAATGTTGCCGCCCTTGCCGGCGCTTTCCCTGGTCACGATTGAGACGATGCCGCCCGCCAGCAGCATGATCGCAACAACGAAGCCCGCACTACCGCTGACCTCGCCGTTCTCTTCCAGGGCATTGTAGGCGCCGGCGGCGCACGACTGCATCATCACGATCAAAGTCAGAACGATAGAGAGAATGCCCGACACAAGCTTCCAGACCTTCATGGAACCATCTCCTCCGAACTCAGCGAGCCCAACTGCGACGCAAGGCTCTGAAACCAAAGTTGTCCGGGAAGAATACCCTTCCAAGGCCGTCTCGTGGTTAGCTGACAGCTTACAAACCGCGGCAATCCCCGCGCTGCGCGGCACGAGCAACGCGACGCGGGCCGTCCAAAAGTTTCGAACTCGTGACACACGTGTTCCCACATAAATCAAAACTGAACAGACTCGCCGAAGGGCAGATAAAATCATTCCCACACTAATGAGACTGGGGCGTATCTGCCCCAGTTGTGATGTTTGGGAGGCAATCATGAGCAACATCTCTAGGCGTTCTTTCATCGCTGGTGGCACCCTTGGCCTCATGGCACTCGCAGGCTGCAGCGGCTCGCAGAGCGCTAGCTCTGAATCCGGTTCCGCCGCAAGCAGCGACAAGACCTACAAGATCGGCGTCCTCCAGCTGACCGAGCACCCCGCGCTCGATGCCGCCAACGAGGGCATCGTGGCTGCGCTGGATGACTCTGGCATCAAGTACGAGATTGACCAGCAGAACGCCCAGAACGACCAGTCCGCCTGCGCCACCATCGCCTCCAAGCTGGTCGGTGACGGCGACGACCTCATCTTCGTCATTGCCACGCCGGCTGCCCAGGCCGTGGCCGCCGCCACACAGGACATCCCCATCGTGGGCACCGCCATCACCGACTACGCAGCCTCCGGCCTGGTGGCCGACAACGACGCCCCCGGCGGCAACCTTACCGGCTCCTCCGACATGAACCCCGTGGACGAGCAGATCGCCATGCTGCAGAAGGTCCTGCCCGAGGCCAAGCACGTAGGCATGCTCTATTGCACCGCCGAGGCCAACTCCGTGATCCAGGTGGAGATGGCCGAGGCCGCCTGCGACGCCGCGGGCCTCACCCACGACCGCTACACCGTCTCCAGCTCCAACGAAATCCAGTCCGTGGTCGAGTCCATGGTCGGCAAGGTGGACGCCGTCTACGCCCCCACCGACAACACCATCGCCGCCGGTGCCGCGCAGGTTGGCCAGATCGCCAAGGAGGGCAAGCTCCCCATCATCGCCGGCGAGGAGAACATGTGCATGCAGTGCGGCATCTGCACCCTCTCCATCGACTACAAGGAGCTGGGCAAGATGGCCGGCCAGATGGGTGTGGAGATCCTGACCGAGGGCAAGAAACCCGCCGAGATGGCCATCGAGCACGAGGAGACCGCCCAGCTCACCGTGGTCAAGAACGAGGACATGGCCGAGGCCCTGGGCATCGACCTCTCCGTCCTGGACGCGTAATCACCCGTCATCTGGAGGTACCACAGCATGCTCAACGCACTGCTGGGCGCCATTTCCCAGGGCATTCTCTGGGGCATCATGGTGCTTGGCGTATTCATCACCTACAAGCTGCTCGACATTCCCGACCTGACGGTGGACGGAAGCTTCGCCACGGGCGGCGCGGTCTGCGCCGTCCTGGTGGTGGCTGGCGTGGACCCGGCCGTGGCAATCCTGGTTGCCATGCTGGCGGGTGCCGTCTGCGGCGCCGTGACCGGCTTCCTCACCACCGTGCTGGAGATTCCGGCCATTCTCGCCGGCATCCTCACACAGATCAGCCTCTGGTCCATCAACCTGCGAATCATGGGCAAGTCCAACACGCCCCTGCTCACGTCCGACACGGTCTTCTCCAAGATCAGCGACCTCACGGGGCTGCAGTCCAACGCGAGCGCCATCATCGTGGGCGTCATCGTGGCCGTGCTGACAATCGCCATCATGTACTGGTTCTTCGGTACGGAGATCGGATCCGCCCTGCGCGCCACCGGCAACAACGAGCACATGATCCGCGCCCTGGGCGTCAACACCAACGTCACCAAGATGATTGCCCTGACCATCTCCAACGCGCTGGTGGGCCTTTCCGGCGGCCTCATCTGCGAGAGCCAGAAGTACGCGGACATCGGCATGGGCACGGGCGCCATCGTCATCGGCCTTGCCGCCATCGTCATCGGCGAGGTTCTGGGCCGCATGACCCCTGGCAAGCTGTCCAGCTTCTCGTCCCGCCTGATCAGCGCAGTCGTGGGCTCCATAGTTTACTTCCTGATTCGCGCCATCGTTCTGCAGATGGGCATGGACGCCAACGACATGAAGCTGCTCTCGGCCATCATCGTTGCGCTGGCACTCAGCGTGCCGGTCGTGACGGAGCGCGTGCAACGCCGCCGCGCCTACAACAAGGGGGGCGAGCAGTAGTGGCAGAAGCAATGCTTTCCATGCGCGGCGTGACCAAGACCTTCAACAAGGGCACCGTCACGGAGAAGCGCGCCCTCACCGGCGTCAACCTGGAGCTCGCGCCCGGTGACTTCGTCACCGTCATCGGCGGCAACGGAGCCGGCAAGTCCACGCTGCTCAACATGATCGCCGGCGTCTTCCCGCTGGACTCCGGCACCATCACGCTGGACGGGGAGGACGTGTCCCGTCTCAGCGAGCCCGCTCGCGCCAAGTACCTGGGCCGCGTCTTCCAGGACCCCATGCGCGGCACCGCGCCGGACATGCAGATTGACGAGAACCTCGCCCTTGCCCGTCGTCGCGGCCAGCGCCGCACGCTGGCCTGGGGCATCAGCAAGCAGGAGAAGGCCGAGTACCCCACCCTGCTGAAGGAGCTGGACCTGGGGCTCGAGACCCGCATGGAGTCCAAGGTGGGCCTGCTTTCCGGCGGCCAGCGCCAGGCCCTGACCCTGCTCATGGCCACGCTGACCAACCCCAAGCTGCTGCTGCTAGACGAGCACACCGCCGCGCTTGACCCCAAGACGGCCGCCAAGGTGCTCTACCTGACGGAGAAGATTGTGAACGAGCGCCAGCTCACCACCATCATGGTCACGCACAACATGCACGACGCCATCCGACTGGGCAACCGCCTGATCATGATGCACGAGGGCAACATCATCTACGACGTGCGCGGCGAGGAGAAGGCAAAACTCACCGTGCCTGACCTGCTGAAGAAGTTCGAGGAGGTCTCTGGCGGCGAGCTTGCCAACGACCGCATGCTGCTGAGCTAACGCCTGCCGACGCACTCGCGAACGCGCACGACCCCCGTGGTCACCATCGGCCGCGGGGGTCGCTTCTTGTTTACGCGCGTCCCAATTCACTTCCGCAGGATGTCCAGCCTCTGCATGGGAAACGGCACGCGCAGCCGGTAGCGCTCCATCGCGCGGGAGATGGTCCGCACGGGCTCCCAGCCAGCCAGCGCATCCCAGTGCTCCAAGCCCTCAAGCGTCAGCTTGCGCACGGGCTGATCGGGGCAAACGGCTTCAAGCTCATCCCCAACCTCAGCCTTGTTGCGGCAGAGGACCTCAGCCACGTAGCCGGGGGCGGGCTTGCCGGTACCCGCGGCTCCCGCGCCGTACACCTCCGACGCCGGACGGCACCTCTCCACAGTCGCCACCATCAGGCGTTCGCGCAGATAATCCACGTTGCCGGGGTTCTGCGTGGGGTTGCCATAGAAGAATCCGTTGGAGAAGGGCCGGTGGCTCGTGGTCTCCAGCTCGCCCATCCACGCGTCCGCAGGCTCGCCATCCAGCACGTGGCGGTACGCGTTGGTGACCATGGCCGTGTAGAAGGCGCCCTTGGCGCGGCCCTCAAGCTTGATGGCGTCCACGCCCGCGGCCGCAAGGTCGTCCAGGTGATCCAGCATCTCCAGGTCGTTGCTGCTCAGAATGTAGCTGAAGCGGCCATCCTGCTCCACGGGCATGCGGCGAGCCTGGGGCTTCTCCTCCTCCACCAGGGTCCAGTTCCAGCGGCACGGCTGCGTGCACGCGCCGAAGTTGGCCGCACGGTCCAGCCCCACCAGCTCGGACGAGAGCAGGCAGCGGCCAGACACCGCCATGCACATGGAGCCGTGGGCAAAGACCTCAAGCTCAAGGCTGGCAAACCCGTCCGCGTCCAGCTGGCGCCGCACGCCCGCAATCTGCTGCAGCGTGAGCTCCCGCGCCAGAACCACGCGCGTGGCCCCCAAGCGCGCATACTCTTCCGCCGCGCGTGCATTCATGACCGATGCCTGCGTGGAGACGTGCAGCTGCACGTGCGGGGCATTCTCACGCAGCATGGCCATCGCGCCCAAGTCCGCCACAATGGCCGCGTCCACGCCAATGGAGTCAACAAACCGCAGGTAATCGGCCATGCGCGCGAGGTCGGAATCCAGCATCAGCGTGTTGAGCGTCAGGTGAACCGCCGCGCCCATCGCGTGGGCCAACTCCACCGCCTGCTGCAGTTCCGTGCGAGAGAAGTTCTTGCTGCGTGCACGCATGCCCCACTCGTGACCCGCGAGGTAGACCTCGTCTGCACCAAAATGCAGCGCCATCTGCAGCTGTTCCATGCCGCCAGCTGGGGCGAGCAACTTCATCTTCTTCATGCGCATCCCCTCACTCGACGCCCAATCGGGCACGCTCTGCCGCAACGGTGGTCGGCTCGGAATGGCCTGGGTAGAGCACAGTTTCTGCTGGCAGTGTCAGTACGCGCTCGTACACGCTCTCTTCCAACGCAAACTCGTCTCCGCCGGGGTACTTGGGCGAACCCAGGTCCCCCTTCATAATGAGGTCACCCACAAAGGCCGCGTGGTCACGCTCGCTGTAGTACGTGACGGAGTCCGTGCTGTGGCCCGGTGTGTGAATAACCCGCAGGTCAAAGGCCGTATTTGCCTCAAGGGTCACAAGGTCGCCGTCCCACAGGTGGCGCACGCGGTGCAACGTCGCGCGCAGGTTGAAGAGGGCAGACAGGTTGAGCTCCGGGTTCAGCAGCACCTCGTCCGTGCGCACGAAGCCGTAGACAGGCGCGCCAAGCCGCGTGCGCAGCTCGTCCGCCGCACCAAAGTGGTCGAAGTGCCCATGCGTGAGCAGAATCTTCTCGACAATCCAGCCGTGGCTCTCCACAACCGCCGCAATCTTCCCTGCTTCCGCGCCAGGGTCAATGAGAAACCCGTGGCCAGTCGCATCATCTATATAGCAATAGCAGTTCTCAGCAAACTGGCTTTGAACTGGCACCGTGACGATCATGTGATTCCCTTGCTTCACGCGGCGTATCAACCAATCCAAGAGGATACACGGCCCCACTGCTGTAGCCAACGGACGACGCGACGTCGAGTTCTCGACGTTTTCTCGGCGCGCATGTCGAGTTTGCCGAGTGGTTGTAAGCTCGCCGAATGCCTTTCGTCCCTCCTGACGCCCGCGAGGACGCTTCTCAACGATATCGGTACCAAAATCAGTCCACACATAAACCGATTTACTACCGAACTTTTCTCATCGATAATCGCGTTACGTGTGGGCCCATTTCGCCCTATTCGGGCCTCCATCCAAGGGATTTTCCCGCATTCGGGAACGTTCGCCCGCCCCGCCGCATGTTATGGGTAAGGAGGTGATCGCATGGCAACGTCAAGTCCCGAACAACCCACCCGCACGCCCGACTTCATGCGGCAAGCCATGGACGCCTATGGCGACATGGTGGTCCGCATAGCCCTCTCTTACACCCACTCATACCACGACGCACAAGATGTCGCACAGGATGTGTTCATGCGCCTGCTCACCAGCAAGATGTGTTTCACAAGCTCCGAACACCTCATGGCGTGGCTCATACGCTGCGCCGTCAACCGGTGCCACGAGCTGAGGCGCTCGTGGTGGTCGCAGAACGTCACGAGCAATGCGTCGCAGGTAGACAACGTAGCGGATACCTCTTCCGACGAGCCTCCTGGCTCTTCGGAAGCGTACCGACCCACGCCCGAGTCCCCGGTGGAAGCCGCAGCCGTTGCCGCGCTGACGCGGCACCACATGATGACGTGGAACCTCCACTCTTCGACACCGCTCCCGCCCCGAGGCCCCTCTCTCGCCGCACGTTCGTCCGAGTTGGCGCAGTCGCCGCGGCAGCCGGGGCCGCCTTCCTGGGACTCTCGATCCTTGGGCAGCCGGCGGGAAAAGACCAGCCAGCAGGGCAAAACCAACTGGCAACCCCTCTGAATAGCAATTCATTCGTGCTCACCGCGTACGCCGACGCTGTCCCCGAGGGAGACGCCACGCTCCTCTCCGCCGATGACTTTGTAATTCTTGGCAGCGGCTGGTCGGAAGGCGAAAACGGTATCTTCCAAACGGGGCACACCTTCAACCTCAGTTGCACGGGCAACGGCATCAAGTCCGTGGTCTATTCGCTCGAAGGTGACTTCGCCCGTGTTGGCAGGGAGTTTCATGCGAGCGACACCTCCACCGGCATCTCAACGGCCTGCGTGTTCTTCGAGCCTGACGCCGTGATCCGGGACGATTCCGACGATCAGGGCAGGACCCATAGGGGCAGCGTCACGAGCTTTGAGGCCGAGCCCGACAGCGGCTTCATCGGCAGTGCTGGCAACTCAGTCGATGCCGTGGACGCCCAGGTCACAGCTATGGCGGTGCTGATCGTAAACCTGTTTGCTCCAGCCGACCTCAGCGCGGCGCTCAAGGAAGTGTTAGAGAAAGGCAATGTTCTCAGCAACGACTACAACGACATCGACAACTATCGCACGTACCTTGAGACTGGGAATCGCGTAACGCTGACGGCAGAGACCCTGTACGCGGAGGCCGTCTCGCAGACCACCCTCGTCGTCACGGTCACGTTTGACGACGGAACCACGCAGGAGCAGCGCTACCGCATCGCCCCCATCGACGACCTGGCCGCCGTCTACGGCACGTACCTGGCCGATTGCACTGACGCCGAGGTGCAGCTTCGTGCCAGCGGCCATGAGGACGACGCCGAGAGCGAGGAGTACACGCAGTGCGGGGCAGTCCTCGCCAATGCGCCGCGGCTCTACGCCATCACGCGCGAAGAGTAGCGAGGTGGCCGCTGGGGCTTGACCCCCGCGCGGCACGAATCAAACTATGGACCCCAGTCCCCACCTAGGGGGCTGGGGACTCGTTTTCTCCCGGACTCTATCCGTTACAGGCCTATGACCTGCACTTTTATGAATTGCTACCCCAAGGCGCCAGTCCCCACCCCCGAACCTGGGGACTGGGCAGCGGTGCACGGGGCCGCCGTCTAACGCACCAAAGACCACCTAGTGCACCAAAATACACTCTTATACACCGTTATGTACTCTTATGCACTGTTATGTACGGTATGCCGCACGTCCCACGCGCGGCAGCCAACACGAGGAGGTACCCAATGGACTTTGAGGACGCGCGCCAGAAGGCACTGCAGTTCAGGCGCGAGCGCGACTGGGAGCAGTTCCACAACCCCAAGGACCTGGCGATCTCCATCAGCCTGGAGGCGGCGGAGCTGCTGGAGTGCTTCCAGTGGTCCGG
The DNA here is from genome assembly GCA_900314495.1 of uncultured Olsenella sp. Lineage (GTDB taxonomy): Bacteria > Actinomycetota > Coriobacteriia > Coriobacteriales > Atopobiaceae > Olsenella_K. Next base: position 11,487 of record OMVJ01000016.1, on the reverse strand, counting down.
TGACCGCACCGACGTGCCGGAACGCCGCTGCCAGATGCAGGACGAGCTCGCCGACGTGCTCATCTACAGCGTGTACATGGCTGAGGAGTTGAGCATCAGCATCCCAGACGCCATGAGCGCGAAGATCGACCAGAACGCGGCGAAGTACCCCGTGGAGAAGGCACGCGGCAGCTCGAAGAAGTACACGGAGCTGTAGGGGACCAATCGACGGACCCATATCCCAATCGACCGCATACCTCGCACTACATCAGCTTGCGATGAGCCTGTTTGAGGTAGTTGCGTTTGAAGTCTCCGCGCATTCCGAAAAACTTATGATACGTGGATGACTCTTCACCTCGCACGTAGCGAATCGAGGCCAGCTCAATCGAACACAGATAGTCGGCAACCTGTGAAAGTCGGCGGTCCTGATATCCGTATTGCTTGTACCTAACGACTACCCCACCCAGCATGTAGCCAAAGGCATCATGCACCGCTCGCGTTACAGCCTGCTGGCCATCATCGTAGTAGACGGCGATGGTATCGCACGACAAGAATGATTCAAGATTCGCATAAATGAAGTCAACGATATCCCGGCGCATCCGTGTCGAGAGATCATCCTTGGTTGCAACGTCAAATGAAGAGTACTTAAAGGTGTGGTACTGAATCGGCAGCACACGCACGAATGCATTGAATCGAGCAAGGAGACTCTTCCTTTCGTGAGTATCCATACCCTCATAGTCGCCATGGCCATGAAGCAGATCGACCATGTGGAATGGAACGTCAGATAAGCCCCCTATAGAAAGACTCTCTTCATAGTCCTCGATGTACGGGATGAGACTTGTTGACTGGTCGTGTAGCACTAACGTCAGCAGGTAATACCCCTCGGACATGTCCTGTTGGCCCGCCTCGTCGAAGAACACAGAGAGCACCTTACCCAAATTTCCTCCTTATACAAAAAACGCCGGGGGAACGCCCCCGGCTCTTGGAGCCTCTGCTGTTTGCTTCGGCAATTCTGGTATACCCCATTTTGCGAATGCCCAAGCAGTCAACATAAAGTTCTCGAAGAAGCCACGCGATAGCGACCTGCTGCGCACGGGTGCCCTGCCGTGTAAGACAACCTGAAAGCCGAGAAGCACGACAGGGACGTTTACCTGCGGCTTTCTGAACAAGAAGAATCGCCTGCTGCGCACGGTAGCCTACCCGTGCGCAGCAGGCGCGGTTCGTCTGATCACCCCGCGGGCCTATATCGCCGTCGCGGCCTACGCCTCCACTGCAGCCTCTTCCGCCACGCCCAGGTAGCGCAGCATGCCCGCCACGGCCTGCTTGGCGCCGTCCACCGCGTGCACCACGGTCTTGGGCCCGCTGATCACGTCGCCAGCGGCAAAGATGCCGGGCATGGTGGTCATGAGGTTCTCGTCCACCACCAGACGGCCGCGATCGTCGGCCTCGAGGCCGGGCGTGGTTATGACCAGGCGGTTCTTTGGCATCTGAGAGACGCAGATCATGGTGGTGTCGGCCTGGCGCTGCTCCACGTCCTCGGAGTAGCCCGTGACGTTCCCTTCCTCATCGAACTCGGCCACGTGGAAGTAGGGTCCCTCGTCGTTGATGCCGGCAATGGCATAGCCGCACAGGATCTCCGCGCCGTCCAGCTCGGTGTACTCCACCTCGTCCGAGTTGGCGGAGATGTGGTTGCTGCGCGCGTACAGCGTGACCTGCTCGGCGCCGTGGCGCAGCACGGTGCGCGCCACATCCATGGCCACGTTGCCCGCGCCAATCACGGCGACGGTCTTGCCCACCTGCGTGGACGTGGGGTGCACCAGGTAGTCGATGCCAAACTGCACGTCGGCGCGGGTCTCGCCGGGGGTGCCCAGCTTGCGGGCGCGGCCGGCGCCAGTGCCCACGAAGACGGCGTCGTAGCCGTCGCTCAGCATGTCCTGCAGGCGAATGGAGTCGCCCACGTCGGTGTTGGCGCGCACGTGGATGCCCATCTCGTCCATGTGGTGGTGCAGGCGGTCAACGTAGCTGCGCGGCAGGCGGAAGTCGGGGATGCCGTACTCCATCACGCCGCCGATGCACTGAGACCGCTCGAAGATGGTAACGTCGCAGCCGGCCTCGGCCAGCTTAATGGCCGCCGTCAGGCCCGCGGGGCCGGAGCCCACAACTGCGACCTTCTTGCCGTTGGGCTCAGCCTTCTGCACCTTCATGCGGTCAAGATAGGTGCCAGACACGTAGTTCTCGATGGCAGAGAAGTGCACGGGACTTCCCTTGCGGCCCAGCACGCAGTGGCCCTGGCACTGGGCCTCGTGGTTGCAGACGATGGAGCACATGGCGCTCATGGGGTTGTTGTCGAACAGCATTTGGCCCGCCTCGGCCACCTGGTGCTGCTTGAACATCTGGATGACCTTGGGGATGGGCGTGTGCACGGGGCAGGCCTTCTGGCACTGGGGAACCTTGCAGTTGAGGCAGCGGTTGGCCTCTTCGGTAATGTGGATGGGCATGGGAAGCTCCTTCCGGGTACGATGCGCGCGGGACGACGGGCGCGGCCGCTTACGCCAGCTGCTTCATCCCGTCCTCCAGAATGCGCATCTGCGCCAGGGTCTCCTCCGGCTTCACCAGCTGCGGCGCGCCGTTGGCGACCGTCTGGTACAGGGCGTCGTACCACTGGGAGTAGGTGCTGCGCACGCTGGGCACGCGCTCCTCGTGCATGCCGTCCTCGTCGTAGTAGCGCAGGGTGCCCCACTGCTCGGGCGTGTCCAGGCCAAAGTCGGGGTGACCGGCAGGCAGGTAGAACTTCTTCAGGTCGCGCTCCTGCTGGTCCTTCTCGTACTTGATGTAGGCACCCTTGTCGCCATAAATCTCGAAGCTTGGACGCTGGAAGGCCATGCGGTAGTTGGAGTGCACGGTGGCCTTCAGGCCCAGCTCGTCGTAGTACATGTCGTAGTCAAAGTAGTCGCAGACCATGCCCTGGCCCTGCAGCTGGCGCAGGTCGGAGTGCACGCGGTCGGGCGTGCCGAACCAACTGATGATCTGGTCCAGGCAGTGCGTGCCGTGGCCGTAGGGGGCGTTGTCCACGGGGTTGGCCTTCCAGCCGCCCATCATGCCGGGACGGTAGTAGTCGTAGCTGGTCACGACCTCGAACACGTTGCCAAGCTTGCCAGACTCCAGAACCTTCTTGGCAGTCAGGAAGTCGGAGTCAAAGCGGCGGTTCTGGTAGCACTGGACGGTGACGCCGTTCTTGGCAGCCAGGTCAAAGAGCTCCGCGGCCTCGTCGTAGGTGGCAGAGAAGGGCTTGTCAACGGTCACGTGCTTGCCGGCTTCCAGCGCGCGCTTGGCCATGGAGTAGTGCAGGGCGGAGGGGGTGGTGATCTCCACGATGTCGATCTCCGGGTCGGCGAGCATGGCGTCCATGTCCGTCACGTACTCGGCGCCGGGGACGGCCGCCCACGCGTCGTGGTTGATGTGGCGGGCCTGGATGGTCTTGATGCGGAACTCCTCCGGGCGGGCCAGGACGTAGGGCATGTGGTAGCGGTTGGCGGACTTGCCGTTGCCGATGTAGGCAATGTTGAGAATGCGGTCGGACATGGTGTGCTCTCCCTTGCTGACGTGGGCCGTGGGCGCGGCCCGCGGGTCCCGGTCGCCAGGTGCGGTCCGCAGGCCCCTTTTCGCTTGTTGGTGTCATTGTATGGGGCGGGAGCGCAAGAAGAGGCGTGCGTGGGCAGGCGGGAAGTCTAGTTCCGCACCTGGCCGCACGTACCGCGCCGCGCTGAACCTTTTGTTCACGCGCGACAGACGTACAAAACGGGACGTTTCCCGTTTGTCATCCCGTTCTAGGCAAACACGAATGACAATCGGGAAACGTCCCCAAGTGACACGACGAGGCCCGCCAGGGTTCGCGTCCTGGCGGGCCTCAGGAAGGTGGATCGTGACTGTTGCAGCGGTCGGTGCTGCCGCGTTTTGGCGCTTACGCCTCTGCGGGGGCGCCCTCCTCGATCTGCTCCTTGGTCAGGCCGAAGAGGTAGTTGAGGACCAGGGAGAGGCCAAAGCCGATGGCACCAGCAATTGCGGCAAAGATCACGTTAGTGGGCCTGTCGGGCGAGATGAAGCTGAGCAGGGACAGGATGGAAGTTGCGCCCAGGTTGTACAGGTAGACATGGGTGACACCGACAAAGACACCCACGACGGCGTTGGCGACTGCCACCCACTTGAGGCAGCGGTTGTACTTGAAGCCGACGCCGAACAGTGTAGGCTCGGACACGCCGCCAATAATGCCGGAGATGAAGGCACCAAGCGCCACGCCCTTCTGGTTGGGATCCTTGACGCGCAGGGCAACGGCGAGGGCCATGGCCCACACGGCGAAGTTGGAGATGATGTTGCAGACGAGGGCATAGGTCTCGACGCCGTTCTGGGCGAACGCAGCAAGAGCAAGGGTCACAAGGGCCATGTGCATGCCGGTGATGACCAGGAAGGGCTGCAGGATCATGAGCGCGATGACGGCGAGCACAGAGACGATGCCACCAGAGTTGCCGAGGGCGTAGAGGGTGTTGCCGAGGATGTTGCCGAGCTCGTAGCCGATGGGGGCCACGGCGCAGAGGGAGACGGGAACCATCACGAGCATGGTGAGGAAGGGCACGAAGACGGTCACGAGGGCTTCGGGGATGTGCTTGTCAAAGAAGCGCTCGACGTACTTCATGACCCAGACGGACAGCAGGATGGGCATGACGGACTGAGAGTAATTCACGACCGGCGCAGGGATGCCAAAGACCGTGAGGGCGAGGTTCTCGGAGCCTGCCAGCGCAACCAGGCTGGGCTCGATCAGCACTGCCGCAAGCATCAGACCCAGCACCGGGCGCACACCAAGCTTCTTGGCGGAGGTGTAGCCCAGGAAGAGGGGCAGGAAGTAGAAGCCTGCGTTGTACACCATGTTGGTGACGAAGTAGATGTCGGAGGTCTCGTCGATCATACCCAGCATAGTGGGCCCGAAGATGACCTGGATGACCTTGAAGAGGCCGGCCACGGTGATGATGGGGACGATGGGCACCATGGAACCGGAGAGGTAGTCCAGAATGGCCTTGCCCACACCCTTCCAGGAGAAGGACTTCTTCTCGGTGGCTTCGTCGAGGTTCTCGTCCACGGCGGGCTGCTCGCCGAAGCCACCGATGGCGCAGAGCTCCTTGTAGACGTGCGGGACCTTCTGGCCAATGATAACCTGGTACTGGCCACCCTGACGCACCACGCCGAGGGCACCGTCAACGGCCTTGACCTTCTCGTCGTCCACGATGGACTCGTCCTTGAGGTTGAAGCGCAGGCGGGTCATGCAGTGGGTGACCGCCTTCACGTTCTCCTTGCCGCCAACCGCCGCAAGCACGTCGGTGGCGATTTGCTTGTTGTCTGCCATGTTGTTCCCCTTCTCTTAGAGCGCCCCTTCGTTGGGTGCGCGCTCCTTCTTGACAAGGCAGACAATACAGGGTGGAGAGGGGCGTTCTGGGCCTCGCGAGACACCCGGGAAACGAGGTCCCGAGGCACGCGGCGGTGGGGCAATTGCCGTGAACTTTTTGTACGTGACAGGGGGACGTTTCCCTTTTGTCATATGACAAAAGGGAAACGTCCCCCTGTCACGTCACGCGCGCAGCTCGATGTTGGGGTTGAACTTCTCGCCCGCATCCTTGCGCGTCTGGTTGGCCTCGTAATCCAGCTCGAAGACCTCGCTGTAGATGCACTCCAGAATGAAGCGGAAACAGGTCTGGGAGTAGAACGTGGCCACCTTTCCCATACCACTCTCCTTGGCGGGAATGCGGAAGCTGTAGTTGAAGCCCATGGGCGCCTTGGCGGCGGAGAGCAGCACCAGCTTGCACTTGCGCTCCTGGTAGATGGGGATGACGTTGGCCATGGCATCCAGAATCTGCCCGGAGTAGCTCACGGCAATCACCACGTCGCCGCGGCGGGCGGTGCGCGCCATGGAGCTGCTCTCCCCAAACTGGTTGGCCACCACGGCACGCACACCCACCTTTATCAGCAGGTTTGCGAAGGCCATGGCGGTAATCTCGGAGTCCCCGTTGCCATACAGGTAGACCTGGCTGGCGTCGCGTATGGCGCGGGCCACACGCTCCACCTCGCCGGAGTGGATGGACGCGTAGCAGGTGTCTAGGGCCTCGCGCTTGAGCGTCAGCACGCTGGAAATCACGTCGTCCACGCTTTGGCCGGCCACGAAGGGGTGATCCGCGTCCACATTCGCCCGCTGCGAGCGACGCTTCTCCAGGTCTGCCGCCAGCTCCACGCGAAGGTCGCGGTAACCCTTGACGCCCACCTTGCGGCACAGGCGCACGATCGTGGCGTTGGAGGTGAAGGACGCCTTTGCCAGGTCCGAAATGGTCATGCGACAGACCTCGTCAGCGTTCGCGCAGATGTAGCGAGCCAGGTCCGCCTCTATGTCCGTAAACCCATCCTCGCGCTCCAACACCTCAAGAACCGCCATGGTCTTCTCCCCCTCGCGACACAAAAAGCCCCGCCACGAGTGTAGCGGGGCCAGAGAAGGGGGCCAAAGGTGACCTCGGCGGGTGATACTTACGGCTCGGGTTACGCCCCGGAACGCGTCCGGGTTACGCCCCGAGCCACGCCGCGGGCTGTGTCGCAGCTCGCCGCAGGTTGCGCCGTGGCTCGCTGTGGCTTACGCCTTGTCCGCAGGGAAGACCACGCCGGCGCCCAGGCGGGCCTGGGTCTGCACGCGGGAGACCAGCAGGCTCTGGTCCAGCATCTTGTAGCAGCCCTCGAGGTCGCCGGCTTCCATCATGCGCGCGAAGGCGCGGAACTCGCTCTCCCACTGCAGGGCCGGATTCAGGTCGTAGCTCTCCACGGTTCCGTCAAGAAGGTGCAGCTCAACGGGGCCGCAGTTGTTGGGCGGCGTGGTCTGCAGGATGTAGCCCGCGGTGCCCTCGATGAGGGTCTGGCAGGGGGCGGCGCAGTCCTTGGCCGCCACGCTCACGGCCTTGAAGCTGCCGTAGTCCAGCGTGGTCACGCCCGAGGTGTCAATTCCGCGCTCCACGTTGGCCACGTAGCGCACGTCCTTGGGCTCGCCAAAGATGCCGGTAATCCACTGCAGGCAGTAAAGGCCCAGGTCCATGAGGGCGCCGCCGGACTTGGCCGGGTCAAAGGCGGGCAGCACCGTGCCCTCGCGGAAGGCGTCGTAGCGGTGGCTGTACTGGGAGTAGTTGACGGAGACCAGCTTGACGTCGCCCACGCGCGCCACCAGCTCGCGAATCTTGAGGTAGGTGGGCTGGTAGAGGGTGGAGATTGCCTCAAAGAAGAAGAGCTTGCGGTCGCGCGCCAGGATGGAGAGCTCCTCGGCCTCGCGGGAGTTGGAGCACATGGGCTTCTCCACGATTACGCTGCGGCCGGCCTCCAGCGCCTGCTTGGCGAAGGAGAAGTGCAGGAAGTTGGGCACGGCAATGTAGACGGTGTCGATCTGCTCAGCCGTGGTTTGGGCCAGCATGTCGGCGTAGGCGGCGAAGCCCTGGCAGCCCGGCGCACCTATGGCTTCCACCAGCTCGTTCACGCGGTCCATGGTGTTGGGCGTGCCGACGATGGCCGCCACCGTGGCGCCCCACTCGTTGAGGTGCGCACCCAGAAGGTCGACGATCATTCCCGTTCCTACGACTGCAAGCTTCATGCTTCCTCCCCTGGTTGAGGTCCCCGGTTTGGGGTCTCCGCCTTCGCGGTTTCTTGTTGGCATGAAGATAGCTTGCGGGCTGGTGGTCTTACCGCGCGGGCGGAACGGCTGGTCGGGAGGTACGCGGAAGGGCTGGCACCGCGGCCCTCGCGCGGAAAAAAGGTCCAGCCGCGCCAAACGTGACAAAGGGGGACGTTTCCCTTTTGTCACACGAGCTTCCCAGCTATCGCAACCGCAAGTTCCGCACTCATCACACACCCCCATCAATGCCATCCCACGAACTCATGGCCTGCTCGAGCAAGGCGGTGTAGGCCGAGCCGTCATCCACCGGCGAGGCACCGAAGCCATCCTCGCCCTCAAGCACAAGGCCGATATCCAGGACGTCGAGTATGCCCACGAGCTTCTCGATCCCAATGCCCATTGCGACGCCAGTCTCAAGGTCGCGCACCAGCCTCTCCGAAACGCGCGCCCGTTTGGCCAGCTCGCGCTGGGTCAGCCCGTGCGCAAGTCTCCGCTCACGAACCTTCGCGCCAATCTGCCGTACAAGTAAGGTCGCATCCAAGAGACATCCCACCATCGACAACGGCAATATTCTGCCGCTGTCAACCGCGACGAACGTGACAAAAGGGAAACGTCCCCTTCTGACACACAAGCACCCGACCGCCTCACAAGCTGCAAGTTTCGTGCAATAAACCGCAGGTCAAGGCCATAATACGTGTGATTCTCCCATAGCGCGTTCGCGCCACACGTAGTAGAATCGCCCCACGGCCGGCGGCCACACCGCGTGCGCAGGCAGTGCCTTTCCACAAGAGAGGTGATGCCCATGGATCTGCTGATTCTCCTCGTAAGGTTAGCGACAGCCCTGCTAGAGCTGGCCGGAAAGGTCTTGAAGCTCATCGACGCACGAAAGGAGAGTCGCGATGACAACGGGGAGCCCCGGGCCGGACCAAAGCTCCCAGTCATCTAGGCAAGTAGGCCGCCGGTTTAGTAGACCGGCGGCTACGAACTGAAAACGGTGCTGCCTGAGCAGCTCAGACGCAGGCGACCGTCGGTCGTATTCTACCCGCCCGAGCCGATTGCAATCAAGGAGATCGTCAGTGGACGCTCTCGCCACGCCCAGCACAACACAAACAGAAAGGAGCCATCACATGCCCCGCATAAACAACAGCAACATCCTCGCCTTCTACCACGAGTACGACGAGGACGGATATCTCAGCAACTGGTACGCCTCAACGTTCACCTACCTCGGCATAGAGTTCTGCTGTACTGAGCAGGCCATGATGTGGACTAAGGCGCGAGTCTTCGGCGCATATGACACCGCGGACAGGATCTTGCGGATCGCCGACCAAGGTACCATCAAGCGGCTAGGACGCAACGGTGTACCAAGGTACGATGACGAACTCTGGTGTAGGGTTCGTCGCCAGCTCATGCGGCCCATCCTGCGCGAGAAGTTCCTGCAGAATGACGGCCTTCGGCGGCAATTGCTCGCGACGGGCAGCCTCGTGCTGGCGGAAGCAGCACCGCGCGACGCAAATTGGGGCGTGGGGCTCGCGCTGGACGACCGGCGCATAGCGGACCCCAGCAATTGGCTCGGAACCAATCTCCTTGGTTGGACCCTGATGGAAGTCCGCGCCGACCTGCGCGGCTGGGCGCGCGAACTGGCGGGAAGGGCGCAGAGCACTGACGGCGCGGCGCTAGATTCCAACCTAGCGGACATGACGCTGCAGGAGCTCTCCCACCTCCCAGAAGTGCGCTATGCCGTGATGGCCTACGCCGACATCTGTGCGGGCCGCACGGACCAGTGGCGCGACGGCAAGGAATTCCTTCGTGACTTCGGCGGGACGCTCCGCGGGCTGGATGATGCCATGCGCACCAACATGGGCGGGGGCCTGCCCGCCGTCGGCTGGCACGAGCTCCTGCACGAGCTTGACCTGCGGGTTGTTGCAGGGACGCTGGGGTAAGGGCGGCGCTACAACCCTAGCAGCACACGGTGGGGCACACGTGTTAGAAAAGCTGAAAGCCACGAAACCCCGCAAGGCTTCGACCTGCGGTTCTTTTGGTGCACGCATGAAAACTTGTACACGACACGGCACCCGTGCACACCGGCAGGCGACGCGGCAGTCTGCACAAGTAGGGCGGCCCCACCACAAGGTGAGGCCGCCCAGCTAAGTCACGCTGTTGGTCCGTCGACCCGTTGGGTCAGCAACTACTCGCTGCGCTTGCGACGAGACGCCGCGAGAAGGCCCGCGCCGGCGATTGCCATCGCGGCGGGAATCGCGGGGTTGGTGCTGTCGCCCGTCTGAGGCACGGCAGCGGGTGTCTTGGCAACCGAGAGGTGCTTCGGGGTGGTGGGCTTCGCCGGCGTGGCCGGGGTCTCGGGGACCTCGTACGTCGTGGTCTTGGTCATCTTGTAGGAGGCCTGCCACTTGTAGTCGGGCACCGTCTTGGTGCTCGTCTCGGTGTAGAAAGCCTTCCAGGTGGGAGCATCCAGCACCTGAGGAGTCTCGGTCACCGCGTAAGAGATGGACCAGTTGTCCACGTCCTTGTAGTTCTGCTTGTAGTTCTGGACCGTTTTTGTGAAGTAGTACGTTGCAGGAGCAGTCTTCAGCTTGCCATAGTCTGCATGTGAAATCTTGTCCGCGCTAGATACGTGAAGCACATAACTGGTGCCCTCATCCGTCACCCAATAGCGACCGGCGGGCGACCCAACCCTATCGAAGTCCTTGTTGAACCCAGAGTTCATTCCTGCAAAAGACTTGCCATCAAGCGACGAATCGCCGGACAGGGAGGCGAACTTGCTAGCATCCGCAGGCTCGGGCGTCCAAACCGCATACCAGGTAGACTGCTTCACCACGATGAAGCTACCAGCGGGAATGCTGTACTCGGTCTGTGAGTGGTCAATCTTCACAAGTCGGTCATCCACGGGCTCCATGATGTAGCCGCCACCGTTCTTGACAATGTCAGAGAACTCCACCTTATGCAAATCGGTCGAAGGATAGTCCTTCTTGGCCTGATCAAGCGCCGCCTCAGCTGCAGCCAAGGTATCGTACTGGTCAGACGTAGTGGTCACGGGATCTCCGTCAGCCACAGGGTCACCATCCGCTACCTGCTTTGGGTTGTTGACGGCATCCGAAACAGACACGGTGTATTTGACATCATCGGTGTTCTGATACTTGGCTTTCTCCTCGGCCGCCCACTTCTCGGCTTCTCCCCTGGTAGCAAACCCGTCCTTGCTGACTGGTTCCTTAGTAGTAGACTCGCCGTCGTGCTTGGTCGTAGCGGGAACCTCCGTGGGGCCATTGCCCTCGAACTTGTTTCCAGCCTTCTCAGCCGTCGCCTTCGCGTCATCCAGGTATTTCTGGGCCTCAGCCTCGGTATCGAAGGTCCTCTCGGTGCCCTCCTTAGTCGCGACCGTGGTGGTCTCCTCGTGGGAGCCGGTCTGGACCTTCTCCGGTCCGGAGGTCGTCACGTCATACGTGGCGGCAGGGTCCGCGGCGTCCTTCGCGGCTGCGTCTGCCTTGGCGTCGTCCAGGAACTTCTGCGCGTCCGCTTGCGTGTCGAAGGTGCCGGAGTCCTCCTTAACCGTCTCCGTGACGGTCGTGGCCTGCTGCGTGGACGGAGCCTCAGCGGTGGTGCTCGCCTGGGCGTCCGCATTGGTGGTGTCGGTGGCAACCTCTTCGGCCAGGGCCGGGGTACCGGTGGCGGCGAGTGCGATCATGGCCGAGGCGACGGGCACCACAACGCGGCGTGATGTGGACCCCAGAAGGTAGACACTCGACCCCCGCTTAACAACAGCCGGCTTCTCCCGAGGAAAGGAGAGGCCTTGAGGGACGGGAAGTTCACGG